>UQTU01000025.1 GCA_900544135.1 uncultured Collinsella sp. | reverse complement strand
GAGGACGGCTATGCGCTCTTCATTACCAGCTCGGGTGGAAGTGCCGACGACGATCTGGAGCTGCTGCGCCAGCTGGTGACGCGCGGCGTTGATGGCGTCTTCCTGGTGGTGGGTGACGAGTTCTCCGATGACCGCGCCCTGCGCGAAGAAGTCAGCCACCTGCCCATCCCGGCCGTAATGGTCGACCGTGCCATTGAGGGGCTCGAGTGCGACAAGGTGATGTTCGACCACGAGATGGGCGGCTATATGGCCACCCGCTATCTGATCGAGCAAGGCCACCGCCGTATTGCCTGCCTGGTTAATGCCCGCCGTTCCAATACGGGTCGCAAGCGACTTGCCGGCTATGAGCGCGCGCTGCGCGAGGTTGGCCTGCCGATCGACGCGCGTTTGGAGTTTGAGAGCGAGTACTACATTCCGAGCGCATACGAGGCCTCGGAGGCAGTGCTCGCAACTGACGCCACTGCCGTGTTCGCAAGCTCGGATAACATTGCCCTCGGTTTGCTCAAGCGCTTGCACGAGATGGGGAAGAGCATCCCGGGCGATATCTCGGTGGTGAGCTATGACAACTCGGCGGCCGACGTTCTCTTTGAGCCGGCGCTGACCGCGATTGAGCAGGACCCTGGTGTCCTTGCGGAGCATGCTTTTGGCTGCATGTCCAAGCGTCTTGCCGGTAGGGGCGGCAGGCGTGCCGAAGAGGTCGTCCTGGAGCCGGAGCTTATCGTTAAGGACAGTGTGCTCGAGCTTACTAAACACAACTAAACACGTTTACCAATTTGCAGAGACCGAATGTGGAGCACCTGTGACAATCAACGCCGCAGGTGAATGTCGCGTTTTGCTAATCGATGGGATTGATAAGGGTGATAAAACGTTTTTTCACCATGATAAAACGTTTTAGCAAATATACTGGTCCCAACGAAAGGTTGCCGTATCGGAAGGTGACCGCGCAGCGAAGGGACATAAACAATGGCTAAAACACTGGGAACGCCGTGGCAAAAACTGGGACATGAGGTTCCCGCTTCCGAGCTCGAGGGTGTCGACCTGTATTGGCGCGCATCGAACTATCTGTCCGTCGGTCAGATCTACCTTCGCTCTAACCCGTTGATGCGCACTGACTTTGTCGACGAGAAAACCGGTGAGATGCGCGATTTTGGTCGTCCGGACGTTAAGCACCGTCTGGTCGGTCACTGGGGCACCACGCCTGGCATCAACTTCCTGTTCGGCCACGTCAACCGCCTCATCGCCGATCACAACCAGAACGCCATTTTCTTGATGGGCCCGGGCCACGGTGGCCCTGCCGGCACCGCCCAGTCGCTGCTCGATGGCACCTACCGTGAGATCCGCCCCGACATCACCAACGATGAGGCTGGTCTGCAGAAGTTCTTCCGCCAGTTCTCTTATCCCGGCGGCATCCCGAGCCACTTTGCGCCCGAGACGCCCGGCTCCATCCACGAGGGCGGCGAGCTCGGCTACACGCTCAGCCACGCCTACGGCGCCGTCATGGACAACCCGAGCCTGTTGGCCGTGGCCGTGGTGGGCGACGGCGAGTCCGAGACCGGTCCGCTCGCGACCTCTTGGCAGTCCAACAAGCTCGTGAACCCGGCAACCGACGGTATCGTCCTGCCGATCCTGCACCTCAACGGCTACAAGATCGCCAACCCCACCATCCTCGCCCGCGTGTCCGACGAGGAGCTCACCAAGTTCTTTGAGGGTATGGGCTATAAGCCGCACTTCTTTATCGCCGGCTTTGACGACGAGAGCCACGCAAGCATCCATGAGCGCTTTGCCGCCCTGTTTGAGCAGGTCTTTGACGAGATTTGTGACATCAAGGCCACCGCGCAGGCCCAGGCTGCCGCGGGCGAGACCGTGGTCCGCCCGGCCTACCCCATGATTGTGTTCCGTACGCCCAAGGGCTGGACCTGCCCCAAGCAGATCGACGGCAAGAAGACCGAGGACTCCTGGCGCGCCCATCAGGTGCCGCTGGCAAGCGCCAAGGACACTCACGAGCACTTCCGCGTGCTGCGCGAGTGGCTGCGCTCCTACAAGCCCGAGGAGCTCTTTACGCCCGAGGGCCAGGTGCGCCCCGAGGTAACGGCCTTTATGCCGACCGGCGAGCTGCGTATTGGCGCCAACCCCAACGCGAACGGCGGCAAGGTGCGTCGCGAGCTCGAGCTGCCCGATATCCACGCCCACGAGATTCCCGTCGCCGAGAAGGGCCATGGTTGGGGCTCCACCGAGGCTGCCCGCGTCTTTGGTGAGTACACTGCCGACGTTCTGGCCAAGAACATGGACGACTTCCGCATCTTCGGTCCCGACGAGACCGCGTCCAACCGCCTGCAGGCCGCTTATAAGGTGACCAAGAAGCAGTGGGATGCCGGCTTCTACGAGGACGAGGCCAACGACGAGCTGCTCGCTGGCTCCGGCAAGGTTGTCGAGCAGCTGTCCGAGCACCAGTGCGAGGGCTTCCTCGAGGCCTATGTGCTCACCGGCCGCTCCGGCGTGTGGAGCTCCTACGAGAGCTTTGTCCATGTGGTCGACTCCATGGTCAACCAGCACTGCAAGTGGCTCGAGGCTACCAAGCGCGAGATTCCGTGGCGTGCCCCCATCAGCGGCCTCAACATTTTGCTGTCGAGCCATGTTTGGCGTCAGGACCACAACGGCTTCTCGCACCAGGATCCCGGCTTTATCGACCTGCTGCTCAACAAGGCCAACGACACGCATATCGTGAACGCTTACTATCCGGCCGACGCTAACATGGCTCTCGCCGTGGCCGAGCGCGTCTACCAGTCCACCGACTGCGTCAACGCCATCTTCTGCGGCAAGCAGCCCGCCCCGACCTTCCAGACGGTCGACGAGGCAAAGGCCGAGCTCGCCGAGGGCGTCGCAAATTGGGAGTGGGCATCGACCGCTGACTCACTCACCGAGGCCGATGTCGTGGTCGCCACCTGTGGCGACGTGCCGACGCTCGAGGCTCTGGCTGCAACCGATATGCTGCGCGAGCTGGGCATCAAGGTATGGTTCGTCAACGTGGTCGATCTGCTCAAGATTCAAAACGTCTGCGAGAACGACCAGGCTATAAGCGACGAGCGCTGGGCTGAGCTGTTTGGCTGCGGCGAGAAGCCCGTGCTCTTCGTGTTCCACGCCTATGCCGGCACGATTCGCCGCCTGATCTGGAACCGCCCCGGACACGACGCGTTCCGCGTCCACGGCTACGAGGAGAAGGGCTCCACGACCACGCCGTTCGACATGCTGCGCCTGAACAACATGGACCGTTGGGCTTTGGCCGCCGACGTGCTGCGCATGGTCGACGCCGACAAGTTTGCAGAGCAGATTGATGAGTGGGAGGCCTTCCGCACCGAGGCCTTTGAGTTCGCGTGCGACGAGGGCTTCGATCACCCGGCCTTTACCGACTGGGTCTGGCCCGACGCCGCTGCCGCAACCGCAGCCGACGGCGCGCTCTCCGCAACGCAGCTAACTGCCGGCGACAACGAATAGCATCCGGGACGGCCTCGCGCTGGGGCCGCCTCCGGGCGGGCGCCCTCCCCTGAGAAGGGGGGTTCGCGGACTTCTCCGAGGGAGGGGCCCCCCCCGGGGGGGGCCCCCCCACCCCTT
>UQTU01000024.1 GCA_900544135.1 uncultured Collinsella sp. | reverse complement strand
GCGTCGATCTTAAAGAGCTCAGGTGTCGCCCACATCTCGACGGAGTCACGCGAGACATAGATGGGCAGGTCGCCGATGATGAGGATGTCGCGCTCGTTGGCATAGGCCTTGAGGCGGCTCCACTGGCGATCGAAGAAGTACTGTGTCATCTGGTGGTAGAGCATACGCGCCGGATGGTCGGCGCAGACCTTGGCGGAAGCCTCGCCGCGGGTGCGGAGCTCCGCGGGCCACTCCCAAAACGCCTTGAGACCGCACTCCTCTTTGACGGTCATGAACTCACAGTAGGGGATGAGCCAGTCCTCGTTGGCCTGGATAAAGTCATCGAAATCGGCCGGCTTGTCGGCAGTAAAGCGCTCGGCGGCGCGGTCGAGAATCTGACGGCGGCCACCAAAGATGGCACCGTAGTCGACATTGCTGGGGTCGGATCCCAGATACACGCCATCGATATCGCGCTGCTCCAGATACCCTGCCTCGATAAGCTCGGCAAAGTCGATAAAGTTGGGGTTGCCTGCGCGGGCCGAGAACGACTGATAGGGCGAATCGCCATAGCTGGTCGTCGTAAGGGGCAGAAGCTGCCAGTAATGTTGTTTGCACGAGGCGAGAAAATCGACGAAGTCGTAGGCATTCCAGCCAAAGCCGCCGATTCCGTATGGTCCGGGCAGAGATGAGACGGGCATGAGGACGCCGCTTGCACGCTCCATGAATGCGCTCACCAACCTTCTTGTTGTGGGGTCGGCCTGCCGATGGGTGTGCAGTCCGCCTCCGATGTTCTGATTCGATACGCCTATTGTAAAACATGTTGTTTAAACATGTACAGGCAAGATAAAAAAGTTGGTCGATTTTCGGCGAATGGTTACATGCCATGAAAAAGCCCCGACCTCACAACGTGAGATCGGGGCAAGAGCGGTATGTAGGTTTTTGCTACTCGGCGTCGGCGAAGCCGTTGGGGTTGTGGCTCTGCCAGTTCCAGCTATCGCGGCACATGTCCGCGATGTCGTACTGGGCCTTCCAGCCCATCATGCGCTCGGCCTTGGAGGCATCGCACCAGTTGGCAGCGATGTCGCCGGCGCGGCGCTCGCGGATCACGTAGGGCAGCTCCTTGCCGCAGGCCTTGGAGAAGGCGGCGACGACCTCGAGTACCGAGGTGCCGGTGCCGGTGCCCAGGTTAAAGATCTCGACGCCGGTTTTGCCGTTCATCCAGTTAAGGGCGGCAACGTGACCAGAGGCCAGATCGCACACGTGGATGTAGTCGCGCACGCCGGTGCCGTCGGGGGTGGGGTAGTCGTTGCCATAGACCTGAACGGCCTCGAGCTTGCCCACGGCGACCTGGGCGACATAGGGCACCAGGTTGTTGGGGATGCCCTTGGGGTCCTCGCCGATCAGGCCCGACGGATGAGCGCCGATGGGGTTGAAGTAACGGAGCAGCACGACGTCCCACTCGGGGTCGGCGGTGTGGACGTCCATAAGGATCTGCTCGATCATCCACTTGGTCCAGCCATAGGGGTTGGTTGCGGGCTTCTTGGGGTCTTCCTCGGTGACGGGCGGGTTGTCCGGGTCGCCGTAGACGGTCGAGGAGCTCGAGAAGATGATGGACTTGCAGCCATGGTTGCGCATGACGTCGATGAGCACCAGGGTGTTCTCGATGTTGTTGTGGTAGTACTCGACGGGCTTGCTCACCGACTCGCCGACGGCCTTAAAGCCGGCAAAGTGGATGACACGGTCGATCTGATGGGTATCGAAGATCTTGTTCATCGCATCGCGGTCGAGCACGTTGGCCTTGTAGAAGGTGAGGTTCTTGGCAGCCTCTTCGCCCACGATGGTCTTGACGCGGTCGACGGCGACGGCGCTGGAGTTGGAGAGATCATCGACGATGACGACCTGGTAGCCGCCCTCGAGCAGCTGAACGACGGTGTGCGAGCCGATAAAGCCGGCGCCACCGGTTACGAGGACGCAGGTGTCTTTGGGGTCGAGTGCTTTGGACATGTAGTCTCCTATCGAATCAGGAACACTTCTTGAGGGGAGTATAGCGCAGGCAGGGGTACCCAAAACGTGCAGGGCAGGAAAAGCAGATGAACATGCTAACGTGCTCATGGAAATGTTTGGCGTGGGCATACCCTCGACCTTGACGTTTGCATATGAGCCGCCGACCATACGGTTTGCTGCCGTTCGTGGAAATCGTTGGGATGCGCCGGATGTACGCTAATATGTATGAGTTGAGCGACATATAAATAAACATGTAACGGAGTAGATATGTCACCAAACAGCGATTCCATCCTTTCCCAGGAGCTTTCGCGTCGCACTGCCCTCAAGGCCCTGTTCGGCGCAGCTTCTGCAGCCGTTCTTTTTGGTCTGCCCGCTCGCGCCCATGCTGCGGAGGCCACCAAGGAAACCACCGACAAGCTCAATGCGGCCCAGGCTCAGCTTGACGAGGTCCAGGCCCAGCTCGACAGCATCGCAAATGAATACGCGGCGCTGGCCAACAAGAACGCCCAGACCCTCAACGATATCGAGGGCGTACAGGGCCAGATTGACAGCACGCAGGCGCAGATTGACGAAAAGAAGGCCGAGCTCAAAAAGAAGCGCGGCGATCTTTCCGATCGCGTTTCCGCCAGCTATAAGTCGGGCGGCACCAACATCCTGTCGCTGCTGCTCGCCTCGGGCTCGTTTGAGGAGCTCGTCGCCAATGCGCACTATGTTGAGAAGATCAACAAGAGCGACCGCGACGCCATCGAGGACATTCAGACCATCCAGGAAGAGCTCGATGCGCAAAAGACCGAGCTCGAGTCGCAGAAGGCCGACTTGGAGAAGCTCAAGGATCAGCAGACTGCCCAGATGCAGGACATGCAGGCCAAGCAGCAGGAGGTCCAGACGGTTCTGAACGGCCTCTCTGACGATGTCAAGGAGCTCATGGCTCAGCGTGATTCCGAGATTCTCGCTGCCGCCCAGGCCGAGGAGGCTGCCAGGAAGGCCGCTGCTGCCGCGGCCGCCGCGAACAAGAACAATTCCTACTCGGGTGGTTCGAGCTCGGGCGGTGGATCGTATGCGCCCGGAACTCCGCAGCAGAATGCCGGCTCGGGCAAGCAGCAGGCCGTCGTCAACGCGTGCTACTCCACGCCTTCGCCGGGGCAGAACTGGTGCGCGGCGTGGGTTACCAATGTCTTCCGTAACGCCGGCGTTGGCTACTTTGGCGGTAACGCGTGCGATATGTTTAACGCCTGGTGCTATAGCTCCGACCGCTCGGCGCTGCAGGTGGGCATGATTGTTGCCGACTCATCGCATAGCGGTACCGGCATACCGGGCCTGATCTATGGCCACGTGGGCATCTACGTTGGCGGCGGCATCGTTATGAGTAACGAGGGCGCCATCACGTCGAGGTCGCTTGACTCGTTCATTGGGTTCTACGGCACTGGCTCTGGCGTGCGCTGGGGCTGGCTTGGCGGTATTGCGCTGTCGTAGCTGCGGTTTGGTCCGGGACAGTCCGAGAGGCATAAGGTTGCCTGCTCGGGCAGTCCTGCTCGCACGGAGAGCACATTAAGTGCTCTCCGGCTCGTGCGGAACTCGCGATCAACCTTATGCCTCTCGGACTGTCCCGGCCCTCTCGGGTCCTGAGCGCGATACACCGGACTGGTTGTCTGATATAAAGATGGCGAAGGCCCCTTTCGGGGCCTTCTTTTTAAATAAAATTATCGACTCCGCGGACTTCGGTTTTGGAATTTGGAGCCGACGGCTCATCAAAGTGGAAAATGAAATATAACCTAGCTGCAATAATCGCCTTGTTGCGAACTCGAACTGATCATGTAGATCTAAAATAGCCGCAATATACAATTGTCGTGTGGTGCGTTGGGTTGGAGCTGCTGCGGGTCCTATATGGATTGCGGTCTTGCGCCCCGATGTTCAAACAGGTTTCTCTCTAGACGGGAAGTTGCTCATGGACACCATATATGACGGAGACGACTGGGTCGATCATTATAGTTGGCGACTAGTCGGCTCGGATGACAATGGGGATGTGGTGTTTGATGGACTATGTCCAAAGCATCTCCATCCTTTTATCTCATCGTTAATTGAGAGTTCCGCTCGTGTTGCCCCCTACAGCTCGGCGTCGCTTCATGATACGGACGTTTTGAAGACCATAAAGGAATCAATTGACGAGGGCACGATGAGTAGCTTGCTGTTTTCTCGCCTTGTGGGGCTAGATGAGATTGGCTCGAAACGACTGCTTGCGGGCGAAAAGGTGGAACTCACCTATCGGTCGATGATTTCAATCCTGCGGATGGCCGATGTTCTTCGCAAATAAATGAAAACGGGACAAGTGAGCTACATCACTTGTCCCGTTATTAATTAAAGTGGACCGCGGCGAGCGGGCTATAAAAATTCGCCTACTCGGTGGACTTCGGGTTCTAGGTCTACGTCGAATTGGCCTTTGACGGTTGTTTGGATGTGGCGGATGAGTTCGTCGACGTCGGCGGCGGTGGCGTGGTCGGCGTTGACGATGAAGCCGCAGTGTTTTTCGCTCACCTGCGCGCCGCCGACAGCATGGCCGCGCAGGCCGGCATCCATGATGAGCTTGCCGGCAAAGTAGCCCTCGGGGCGCTTGAAGGTGGAGCCGGCGCTCGGCATGTCGAGCGGCTGCTTGTCCTCGCGGCGCTGGCGGTAGTCGTCCATGTCGGCCTTGATCATCGCGGCGTTGCCCGGGGCGAGATTGAAGGTGGCCGAAAGCACGATAAAGCCGTCGTCGGCGATGCGGCTCTTGCGATAACCCAGGTTGAGCTCGTCAACATCGAACTCGATGATGCTGCCGCTGCTGCGGGTGCCGTCGTCGAGCATGCGGGCGGGCTTGTAGACGCGCACAGACCCCAGCACATCGGCCATGCAGGCGCCGTAGGCGCCGGCGTTCATGTAGCAGGCGCCGCCGACCGATCCGGGGATGCCCGAGATGGGCTCCATGCCGGTGAGGCCGGCCTCGGCTGCCGCCGCGGCGACATCGGAAAGCAGCGCGCCGGCTGCCGCCGTGACGTGCGTGCCGTCGACGGTGATGTTGGAGAGACCTTCGCCCAGCGCTACGACGACGCCGCGGATGCCCTTGTCGCCGACGAGCAGGTCGGAGCCGTTGCCCACGATGGTGAGCGGCAGGTCGCAGCGATAACAGGTGTCGAGCGTGGCGACGAGGCCCTGCTCGGTATTGGGCGTGACAAAGACGTCGGCCGGGCCGCCGATCTTAAACGTGGTGTGCTCGCGCATGGGCTCGCTCATCAACACGTTGTCCTCGCCGGCAACGCCAGCGAGCGCGCACAGCAGGTCCTCGTTAAAAAAGTCGTTCTCGTGCATACGAATATCCGCCTTTTGGTGGTCGTTGTCATCAATCGATTGCAATATACCCCACCCGGGCGGATTTGGTGCGCTGGCGGCGATAAAACAGCCGTCTACCGGATTGGTAAAGTGTTTATCACCGAGGTAGAGGGTCGGTCGCTATACTTTCAAGAGATTGCGCGTAAACCTGGAAGGAGCGAGATGGCCAACAAAGTCACCCTCAAGCAGATCGCCCAGGAGGTGGGGCTTTCCCCCTCGTCGGTCTCGCTTGTTCTCAATAATCGGCCCTGTCGCATCTCGGAAGAAAACCGCAAGCTCATCAAGGAGGTCGCGGCGCGCAACCACTATGTCCCCAACCAGATTGCGCGTAGTCTGGTCATGCGCGAGTCGCGCACGCTGGGCCTTATCGTCCCTAACATCGAGAGCCGCTTTTTTGCCTCGCTCGCCGGTAGCCTGGAAAAGCGCTGCCGCGAGGACGGCTATGCGCTCTTCATTACCAGCTCGGGTGGAAGTGCCGACGACGATCTGGAGCTGCTGCGCCAGCTGGTAACGCGCGGCGTTGATGGCGTCTTCCTGGTTGTGGGCGACGAGTTCTCCGACGACCGCGCCCTGCGCGAAGAAGTCAGCCATCTGCCTATCCCTGCCGTGATGGTCGACCGTGCCATTGAGGGGCTCGAGTGCGACAAGGTGATGTTCGACCACGAGATGGGTGGCTACATGGCCACTCGCTATCTGATCGAGCAGGGCCACCGTCGCATTGCCTGCTTGGTTAACGCGCGCCGTTCCAATACGGGGCGTAAGCGACTTGCCGGCTATGAGCGCGCGCTGCGCGAGGTTGGCCTGCCTATCGACGCACGTTTGGAGTTTGAGAGCGAGTACTACATTCCGAGTGCCTACGAGGCCTCGGAGGCGGTGCTCGCAACTGATGCCACCGCTGTGTTCGCAAGTTCGGACAACATTGCCCTTGGTCTGCTCAAGCGCTTACACGAGATGGGGAAGAGCATTCCGGGCGACATTTCGGTGGTGAGTTACGACAACTCGGCCGCCGACGTTCTCTTTGAGCCGGCGCTGACCGCGATTGAGCAGGATCCAGGTATCCTCGCGGAGCATGCTTTTGGCTGCATGTCCAAGCGTCTTGCCGGTAGGGGCGGCAGGCGTGCCGAAGAGGTCGTTCTGGAGCCGGCGCTTATCGTGAAGGGCAGCGTGCTTGACCTTACCGAATATAGCTAAGCGCACTTGTTTGTTTGCATAGATTGCATGCGGAGTGTCCGCTATTTGCCGGCGGGGCCGGGGTGCCTGCTTTGTTTTGAGAAGTGGGCTTCGCGAACTTCTCAAAACAAAGCAGGCACCCCGGCCCTCGTCCGTGAACTTTTCCGCTGGGCGAGCCATAGACGCCGCGCACCGATACGGTAAAGCGGCGGCTTGAAATTGGTGCTATATTCAGCTTGAGTTGTTTAATGCTAGTACGGGAGGCTGATATGGGGCTGTTCAAGAAGAAAAACCCGCAGGATGCCTTTGATCCCGATGTGTTTACCATCACGGATACGATTTTGGACCCGCCGCGGTTTACATTTTTGCCGGCTATCTATCAGGATGCCACGCGCCGCAAGTGGGCCGTGCATCAGCGTGGCGGCGAGCCGAAGATTTTTGACTATGCGGACGTGTTGCAGTGCGAAGTGGCCGAGGCGGGCGATCCGGAGGCCGATGAAACGGTCTCTAAACAGGAATTTGCCCAGCGTATTCTGGCAAATCCCGCTAAGGCGGCAAAAATGAACGCTGCCAAGCGTAATATGTGTCTTGGTATGGGCGTTGTTGTGGCGGTTCAGACGGGAAAAGACGAGGTTTCCAAATTGGAGATTCCCGTTATGACCGACGAAGTCAAACGCGATTCAAGCCTATATAAGTCGTATCGGAATGTCGCCGAGAAGATCAAGGCCGAATTTGATGCCATGGGAGGGCTGGTCTAATTTTGGCGGCATACGTTTCTGAATGAGGAGTCTGTGCAATGGCAGGCGAATCTTATGCAATTCCCCCTAAAGATCGTGCTGTTGAGGGAATTCTATGGTATATCCAGCACCATCAGCTTGCCGGCGGCGATCGCCTGCCGGCCGAGCGCGTGCTGTGCGAAGAGATCGGCGTTTCGCGTACGGCGTTGCGCGCCGGTATCACGCGGCTCATCTCGTGCGGAACGCTCGAGAGCCGTCGCGGATCGGGTACGTATGTGTGTCCTCCTAAGCCGCTGAACATCTTCCAGGAAACGTATAACTTTTCCGATGCCGTGCGGACTGCCGGCCTGCATCCCTCTTCTCGTCTGGTTTCCACCGAGACCATCGAGGCGGATAAGACGCTTGCCGACAAGCTTGGGGTGGCTATAGGCGCTCCTTTGCTCCGCATGCAGCGCGTTCGACTTATTGAGGGCGAGCCGGCGTCAATCGAGACGGCTCACGTTAACCTGTCCCTGTGCCCATCGCTTCCCGAGCACGATTTTGAGTACGAGAGCCTTTACGATGTCTTGCTCAAAGAAGGTGGCGTGCGTGTTGAGCATGGACGTGAGCATATCTCCATCTCGCGTTTGAACGCCGAAGAGGCCGAGCTGCTCCAACAAGAAGAGGAAACGCCGGTGTTCTATGAGAGCACGATCGAATTTGATAAGGACATGCGTTTTGTGGAGCATTGCAAATCGGTGATTTTGCCCACAAAGTTCCGCTTTGCCGATAACGGCGAAAAGAACGGCATGAGGAGCGTGGCAGGTGAACAATGGCTGAAACAGTAGATGCCACCCCGGTTTATATGCGCATTCGACGCCGCATCGAGGAGCGTATCGAGCGTGGTATATATCCCACGGGTTCCATGATTCCGTCCGAAAAAGACCTCGCCGAGGAATTTGGTACGACACGCTTGACCATCCGAAGTGCTGTCGATGAGCTGGTTCGGCGTGGGCAGATTCGACGCGTCCGCGGAAAAGGCGCGTTTGTGGCACAGAAGGTGCCCGTTGCCTACGAGCGAACGGGAGGCTTTCGCGAATCGGTTCGTGCTTCGGGCGGCGAGCCGTCCGTCCGTATCCTCGCGCGTTCCAAGCGTTATGCGGGCCCATATTATGCCAACCTGTTTGGCATTGCCGAGGACGATTTGCTGTATTCGATTCGGCGTTTGAACTGCGTCAACGGCGATCCCGTATCGATTGAGACGGCGTTCATCCCGTGCCTGCTGTTCCCCACAATCGAAGATATTGACGTGTCGGCCTTCAGTTTGTACGAGACCTATGAGATGTTGGGCCGAAAGCCGGTCATGGCACAGGAAAAGCTCGATATCGAAGCGCTGGGCGCGCGAGATGCCGGCCTGCTTGGACTGGAGCAGGGCGATCTTGCCTTGACGCTGGAGTGCGTGAGCTTCGATGCGAGCGGCCAGGCGATCGAGTACGTCAAGTCGTTTAACCGCGGCGATGCGGGTGGATATACCTATACGTACTAGCTGGTTTTTTTGCATAACGGGCTGAAAAGCTGACGGAATTTTGATTCGTTGAGCAGACTACATATACAACCTTACATGGCTCAAAATCGACCGTTCGCCGATGGGGATAAATTAATCGACAAAGAGGTATCAAAAAGCCGTAACATGTAACTGTGATTGGTATCAAATACTAATGATTTGTTACGAGGTGAGACGATGAAGATGCTCGATTACGTTCAGCTTGCCCATGTGCGTATGGGAGCGAACCTCGAGCGTTCGTCTGAGCTGGTAGCGCAGCTCGTTGATATTATCCAGTCCGGTTCTTTTGACGCGCTGCGCATCGTTGCTTCGGGTTCGTCGCGCCATGCCGCCGATTGTGCCCGAGATTACCTGCAAGATGCGCTGCAGATGCAGGTGTCCGTTGTGACGCCCGAGGCCTTCGTCGATTTTGAACACACCTATCCGCAGCATGCGCTCAACATCGCCGTCTCGCAGAGTGGCTATTCGACCAATACGATTGCAGCGCTCGATTACATGCGTGCACACGATATGGCAGCAGTTGCGCTCACGGCAAACGTCGAGGCGCCCATCAAGGAGCACACTGATATCGTTCTTGACTACGGTGTGGGCGTCGAGTCGGTGGACTTTGTGACTCTGGGCGTCGAGGTCCTCGTTGAGTACCTGGTGCTCCTTGGTATTTACGGCGGTCAGGCGCGCGGAACGATTGACGCCAAGGGCGTTGCCCAGCGTTTAGACGGCCTGCGCGAGGCTATCCATGCCAATGCCGTGATGAGCAAGACCGCCGAGGCATATGTCCAAGACCGCATGCTCGAGCTTTCTGAGCACATGCCCGCCATGGTCGTCGGCAACGGCCCCAACTATGGCGTTGCCGAAGAGGCGGCCCTCAAGCTGAGCGAGACCATCAAGATTCCTGCCATGCATCACGAGGGCGAGGAGTTCGTCCACGGTCCCGAGATGCAGATCGTTCCGGGTTAT
>UQTU01000023.1 GCA_900544135.1 uncultured Collinsella sp. | reverse complement strand
CCGACAGAACGGTATCCGCGGATATGAGACTGAGCCGAAGGCGTCGATGACATGCCGGGGGCGGACCGGGACGGGTTAACGGCAGGCCCCGCCGACCGATTGCAAGCGGTCGGCGGGGCCATTGTGGCTCTTGACAGCGGATTGGGTCATATGAGCGAAAGCCCGCCAGAGCGAGCAAGGTGCCTTCAAGAAAAATGGCGCCGCAGGTTGAGCATAAGTCAGCGAGCGGGTCGCATTTGTGACAAGGTGACGTGAAACGAAAGGGCGCTGACCTTTTGGTCGCGCCCTTGAAGTTGAACGTCAGATTGTCCAAATGCGGCCCGCGCAGCGTCGAGCCGTTACGCGGTTCGTAGAACCGCGTAACTAGTTAGTACATCTTTGCGCCGGCGGGGATGGAAGCATCGAGCTGGATCAGGTTGAGGCGCTCCTCGCCCTCCTCCTCGTGGACAGCGCTGATCAGCATGCCGCAGCTGGGGATGCCCATCATCTTGCGCGGAGGCAGATTGGTGATGGCGAGCAGGGTCTTACCGACCAGGTCCTCGGGCTCGTAGTACTCGTGAATACCGGAGAGGATGGTGCGGTCGGTGCCGGTGCCGTCGTCGAGCGTAAAGTTCAGCAGCTTCTTGGACTTCTTGACGGCCTCGCATGCCTTGACCTTCACAGCGCGGAAGTCGCTCTTGGAGAAGGTATCAAAGTCGACGAACTCCTCAAACAGCGGCTCAACGGCGATCTTGGAGTAATCGAGCGTGGGCTTAAGCGACTTAACGAACGGGCTCGCGGCGTTGCCGGCCTCGGCAGCCTTGGCGGCAGCGGCACCGGACTGGAAACCCTTCTCGGGCTTCATGTGCGGGAACAGCAGCACGTCGCGGATAGAAGCCTGGTTGGTGAGCAGCATGACCACGCGGTCGATACCGATGCCGATGCCGCCCGCGGGAGGCATACCGTACTCGAGGGCGCGCACGTAATCCTCGTCATACTCCATGGCCTCGTCGTCACCGCCGGCCTTCTCGGCCATCTGGGCGGCAAAGCGCTCGGCCTGGTCGACCGGGTCGTTGAGCTCGGAGAACGCGTTGGCGTACTCGTGACCGGCGATGACCAGCTCAAAGCGGTGCGTCAGGCGCGGGTCGTCCTCAAAACGCTTGGCAAGCGGGCTGACCTCGATGGGGTAATCGCACACGAACGTCGGGTTGACGATGGTGTCCTCGCCCAGCTCATCGTAAATCTCGGCGATGATCTTGCCAGCAGTCCACTCGGGCTTGATCTCCAGGCCCTTCTCGCGCGCGGCGGCAGCAAGCTCCTCGACCGGCGTGTCGATGGTGACCTGCTTGCCGAGCACGTCGGAGACGATGTCGGTCATGGGACGGCTGGCCCACTCACCAGAAAGGTCGATGGTCTGGCCCTGGTACTCAATGACCTCGGGGTTGCCGATGGCCTTGTTGGCAGCCTTGATGACACCTTGGGCGAGCGCCTTCATGCCCTCGAGGTCGGAGAAGGCACGGTAGGCCTCCATCGTGGTGAACTCGGGGTTGTGGGTAAGGTCCATGCCCTCGTTACGGAAGATGCGGCCGATCTCGAACACGCGCTCAAAACCACCGACGATGCAGCGCTTGAGGTGCAGCTCGGTGGCAATACGCAGGTAGCACTCCTGATCGAGCGCGTTGAAGTGGGTAATGAACGGCTTGGCCGTGGCACCACCCTGGATGGTCTGCAGGATGGGGGTCTCGACCTCCATGTAGCCGTCGGACTCCATAAAGCGACGGAAGGTGGAGAGAATCTGCGAACGCTTACGGAAGGTCTCACGAACGTCGTCGTTGGCGATCAGGTCGACATAGCGCTGGCGATAGCGGGTCTCCTTGTCGGAAAGACCGTGGAACTTCTCGGGCAGCGGACGAACGGCCTTGGAAAGCAGGGTCGCGCTCTCAGGGGCAACGGAAAGCTGGCCGCGCTTGGTGCGCACGACCACGCCGGTCACGCCCAGGATGTCGCCCAGGTCGAGGGCCTTGAGCGTATTCCAGGCAGCCTCGTCCATGTCGTTGATGCGGCAGAACAGTTGAATCTCGGCAGTCGCATCGCGCACGACGATGAACATGATCTTGCCCTGACCGCGCTTGGCGACCACACGGCCGGCAATCTTCACGACATCCTCGGTGTCCTCACCATCGGCAAGATCGGCGTACTTAGCCTCGATATCGGCGACGTAGTCCTCAAGCTCAGAGTGCTCAGGATAGGGGTTCTGGCCCGCCTCGAACAGGGCGGCGCGCTTGACCAGGCGGGTGGCGCGCTCGTCGTTGAGCGTCGATGCCTGATCGGCGGCGTTCTGGTTCTCTGCCATAAGTTAGCTCCTCAAACTAAAACGCTCCCCAGGATTCGGTCCCAGGGAGCGAAAACATACCTTTACGCGGGACCGTGGTCTAGCGTGCGATCTTGGCGATGGTGTAGACGCGAGTCTTGCCGGAAGGCGTAACGACCTCGACGGAATCGCCCTCGCCGTGACCAATGATGGCGTGACCGACCGGAGACTCGTTGGAAATCTTGTGCTCGAGCGAGTTGGTCTCGGTGGTACCGACGAGCGTGACTTCCATGACCTCGCCGTTGGGATCAATCAGCGAAACGGTGGAACCGATGGAGACGGTCAGGTCGCCCGTGGTGGCAGCAACCTGAGCGTTGGCAAGAATGGCCTGGATCTCGGCGATACGAGCAGCATTCTGGGCCTGCTTGTCCTTGGCGGCATCGTACTCGGAGTTCTCCGAAAGGTCGCCGAACGCGCGGGCTTCCTTGATGTCCTCGACGATCTCCTTGGCGTAATCGCCCTCACGCCAGGCGAGCTCCTCGACGAGCTTCTGGCGGCCCTCAGCGGTCAGTACGATCTGGCTTGCGTCCATACGGATATCTCCCCAACTCTGATCAAACAATCAACTGTCAACAAAACGAAAAAGACCGGCTAGCCTGCGGGCAAGCCGGTCAGGTGCTCACCCCAAAGGGATGGGACTACTCTGCGTCCGCGTCGCTGTCCTCTGCCTGCTTCTTCTTGGCAGCAGCGAGCTTGGCCTCGAGCTCAGCGATCTCCTTGTCCTCCTCGGACTGCTCGACCACGACCTCCTCGGCCTGCTTGGTCTCGGCCTTATCGTCGCCCTCCATACCCTCACGGATATTCTTGACGGTAGAGCCGAGGGACTTGCCGAGCTTCGGCAGGTTCTTGGGCCCGAAGATAATCAGGACAACGACGAGAATAATGATGAGCTCAGGAGCCCTCAGTCCAAACATGTAGACCTCCACAATACAGCGAGACAAGCTCGAATGAGTATACCGCGGGTATCGCGGTATCACAACAATAGCTAAAAAAAGGGACCGCAAGAAGCGGTCCCTCCTCATGCTCTGGTCGGGTTGACTGGATTTGAACCAGCGACCCCTGCGTCCCGAACGCAGTGCTCTACCAAACTGAGCCACAACCCGTTAGCTCGACTATAGTAACAAAGATTTCCGTCGCGTGCTAGAGAAATTTTTACTTCTTTGGCACTTCGATGCGAACCGTGTTGGGAATGAGCTCCGTCGCGCAGGACCACCAGCCGTTTTGCAGGGCAGCGTCGGCAAGCCTTTCGACCGTGGCGGCGGTGTCGCAAATGGCAAACGAGCAGGCGCCCGATCCACACACATCTACAGCAACCGTGCCGTCCTGTTTACGCAGCCAATCGAGAACCGTTTGAATCTGCGGCTCCATCTGTGCGGAAATGACGCCCAGGTTGTTATGGATGAGTGCATATGCCGTCTCGGCATCACCGGCACGCAAGGCAGAAGCTATCGCGCCGGGCTTGTCCGCAGGCACCGGGGCCTCGTCAAAACGTCGATAGGCTTCAATTGTCGAAACGCTTGCCTCGCGCGGCTTGACCAACACGACGGGTGTTGCGGGCAGCACGGGATACTCAGTTGCCAGCACGTCTCCCCCACCTACGTAGAACGAAGGGCTCGCGTGCAAAAAGAACGGGACGTCAGCACCAATGCCCCGCGCAATGTCGTCGAGCGCGGGGTCGGAGCGATCAATTCCCCAGAGCTCCGCCAAGGCGACAATGACCGCGGCCGCATCCGTCGAGGGACCGCCCAAGCCGGCGCACAATGGAATGCGCTTCTCAATCGTCACGCAGATGCTTGCCTCGCGACCATAATGCTCGGCCATAGCAACCGCAGCCCGATACGCCGTATTCTTTTGCATGGGAAAATCTGATGCCGGAACCGTCTGGACGGTCAGCGCCTGTGCCGGCGTAACCGTCACGGTATCGGAAAGACCGACAGCTGCCATCAGGGAATCGACCCTGTGGTAGCCGCGGTCATCGCGCTCGGTATGAACCCCCAAGTAGAGGTTAATCTTTGCCGGCGCGGAAAGAGTCAGGGACCGATCGGTCACCGCTAGTGCTCCTCGAGCTGATTGCCGAGCGGGGTAAAGATATGCTCGCCGCTCTCGGGGTCGAACAGCTCGACCTGACCGGTGAGGACATCGATATACTGGTAGGACTGACGCGACTTGCGCCCGCGACGTTCGTCAACCTCGACGATAAAGACGGCGGGGTGGACGCTCTTGATGGTGCCCATGCGCTCGACGACGCGGGTGCGGCCCATGTTGGCCTTCACCTTAACGCGATCGCCCACCATATCGGTCAGCTTCTCGTGGATGTCGTCGACGTGATTGACTTCCATCTCTTCCATGAACAGGGCCTCCAGAAGGTGCAATTCAAAAAGGGGATAATACCCCTAAGATAGACAAAACTCTAATACTATAGCACCCTGCTGCCGCCATACGCAAGTAGCTAAATAAACCCCGTCCCAAATACGTACCAGACGACAACCTCGCATGACCAGTTGTTACGCGGTTTGGTAAAACCGCGTAACCTAAAGGTTGTCCGTGTCCAAGACGATGGTGAATGGGCCGTCGTTGACCAAGTCGACTTTCATATCGGCGCCAAAGATGCCGTGCGCCACGTGTTCGACATCTTGGCGAACGAGCGTCAGGAAGTACTCGTAGAGCTCGTTGGCGACATCGGGCGCGCCTGCATCGGTAAACGACGGACGGCGACCGTGGCGGCAGTCAGCGAACAGCGTGAACTGCGACACTACGAGAACCTCGCCGTCGACATCGGCAAGTGCCAGGTTGGTCTTGCCGTTCTCGTCCTCGTTAATGCGCAAGCCCCGGAGCTTGCCCCACAGTTTATCGGCCTCGGCGCGCGTGTCGCCGTGGCCCACGCCCAGCAGCACCAGATAGCCGCGCCCAATTTTACCCACGCACTCGCCGTCGACCGTCACGCCGGCGTTGAGTACGCGCTGCACCACCGCACGCACGGCTTACTCCTCGCCCGTCAGTTTGGCGGACAGATGCTCGAGCGCATGGAATCGATGGCTGATGGCGTTCTTCTCGTCCGCCGTCAGCTCGGCCATGGTCTTGCCCGGCGTGTCGACCGGCAGGAACAGTGGGTCGTAGCCAAAGCCATGATCGCCGCGGCCCTCGTGTGCGATAGCGCCCTCGCAGGCGCCCTCGCCATAAGTGACCAGGCCGTCCGTGTCGATAAGCGCGACGACGCTCATAAAACGCGCGGTGCGGTCCTCGTCGGCCACGCCCTCCAGATTCACGAGGAGCTTGGCGTTGTTGGCGGCATCGTCGCCGTGCACGCCCGCATAGCGTGCGCTGTACACGCCCGGCTCACCGTCCAGGGCATCAACGACCAGGCCCGAATCGTCGGCGATGGCCATAAGCCCCGTCTCCTCTACCGCGGCCTGCGCCTTGATGATGGCGTTCTCCAAAAACGTCGTGCCGTTTTCCTCGGGGTCCTCAAAATCACCCAGCTGACCCAACGCCACAAAGCGAACCTCGGGCATGACCTTGCCCAAAATGGCCTCGATCTCGGTGAGCTTATGGGCATTGCCCGTTGCCACGACGATGGTCGCCGCCGGGTCGAGGGTGTCGATATCGATCTTCTCTAGTGCCATGACTGGCTTCCTTGTCTCTATAGCAATGCCGCCCAAGGGAAACTGGCCTCGAGCCCTCTCCCCTCCCTGGCGACAGAAACCTTATACTTCGACGTTTTCCCAGATAAAACCTACCAAAATTAACATCCCTTTTTGGCAGGTTAGGCGAGGGCTTGGCGCTGAAGCTCGATGAGCTCGGCAACGCCCTTGTCGCCCAGGTCGAGTAGGGCGTTGAGACGCTTACGGTCGAAGGGCGCCTGCTCGCCGGTACCCTGAAGTTCGATCATCTCGCCGGTGTCGGTGGCGACGAGGTTCATGTCGACTTCGGCGTGGCTGTCCTCGGAATAATCGAGGTCAAGCAGCGTATTGCCGTCGACAACGCCCATAGAGATGGCAGCCACCTGGCCGGTAAGCGGGATGCGCTCGATCTTGCCTGCCTCGACCCACATGGCGAGGGCGTCGTGCAGCGCCACCCAGGCGCCGGTAATGCTCGCCGTACGCGTACCGCCATCGGCCTGGATCACGTCGCAGTCGACGGTGACGGTGTACTCGCCGAGCGCCTTCATGTTGACGACGGTACGCAGGCTGCGACCAATGAGGCGCTCGATCTCCATGGAGCGGCCTTTGCGGTTGGCGTGCTCGCGCTTGCAGCGCTTGCCGGTCGATGCCGGCAGCATGGCGTACTCCGCCGTTACCCAACCGGCCTTGGCGCCCTTGCGCCAGCCCGGCACGCCCTCCTCGATGGTGGCAGCGCACAGCACGCGCGTATCGCCAAACTCGGCCAGGCACGAACCGTGGGCGTGCTTCATAACGCCGCGAGTAAGCTTGATGGGGCGCAGCTCATCGGCGGCGCGGCCGTTGGCGCGGTTAACCTGCATGTACTCCATAGAAATATCCTTTCGGCAAAAGATGTGGCGAAGGCTTTGGCGGCTGCCTTACATCTATTTCAGCTCATCGATATCGATATGTTCGATGCTCTTGAGCGGCTGACCAAAGATAAAGCTGCCCGCCACCGCAAACTCGGCAATGTTATCGGCCGTCGTGGCAAAACGATGCTGCGGCTCGGCGGCGTCGCCCGCCAGCTGCTCGCGGCGCGTGAGGATATCGGTCAGCTCGCGCGTGGTCTCCTCGGCGGAACTTACGACGCGCACCCCAGGCCCCAGCGCATGCCGGATAGGTCCCACCAACAGCGGAAAATGCGTACAGCCGAGCACCACGGTATCGATACCGTGGTCGCGCAGCGGCTCAACCGTGGCACCCACCAGCGCACGCACGGCAGGCGTATCGAAGATGTCCTCGTTCTCGAGCCACTGTTCCTGCAGATGTGCACCCGAGGCGAGCTCGTGTTCGACAACCTCGACAAAGCTCGAGGCAGGACAACCGTATACATCGACGCCGGCATCTAGATCCTGAATGGCGCGCGTGTAGGCGCCCGAGCGAATGGTGAGGTTGGTGGCGAGCACGCCCACGCGACGCGAACGGGTGCTGTTGATTGCCGCACGGGCACCCGGCGCGATCACGCCGATCACGGGAACGTCGAGCACCTGCTGGGCCAGACGCAAGGCCGCAGCTGTCGCCGTGTTGCAGGCGATGACCATAATCTTGACGTCGTGCTTCGACAGCCAACGGCCCGCCTGCAACGCAAACGAGCGCACCTCATCCTCGGTGCGCGTGCCGTAGGGGCAGCGTTTGGTGTCGCCGAAGTAGTAGACGGACTCGTGCGGCAGCACCGTCGCGATGGCGCGCGCAACCGTCAGACCGCCCAAACCAGAATCGAACACGCCAATCGGGCGCGTGTCGCCTGTCGGATTCTCGATATCGGACATTACCTCACCAGTCTCTCTCGAAAAGACATGTCCAAGTGCGGCGACGCCGCGCTACGAACGCGCCGCGACCAGCAGCTCTGCCGTCGCCGCCCAACCGTCGACAATTTTGCCGCGCGTAACGAAAGCGTTCTCGCAAGCAGCCAGGAACTCGGGCGCGCCGGCGCTCGTCAGGCCATTCTCGACCAGGCAGAACGTGCCCACGTGATCGGCCATGTAGAAGTCGGACTCGGAATCGCCGAGCGCGAGCGTCTCCTCGCGCTCAATCCCCAGGTGCTCGCAGAAGCGCGCGATGGCAACGCCCTTGTTGAGGCCGGCGGGATTGATGTTAAACGCGCGACCGTCCTCGACGCGATCGAGCTCGAGCGTCGTCGGCTTGGACAGATGCGTCAGGTGACCGTTACAGGCCCACACCAGGCCGCAGCCGGCCTCGTCCAGGATGGCCTGGACCTCATTGTCGGGCACATCGCCGCGCATGCCGACGGTGACCTCGCGGTACTTGTAGCCGGTCGACATGTCGTTGTGATACTCGATCTTGTGCGGCCAGCGGGCAAGAATCTTCTCGCACACGCCGGTCTGCTCGATCACCTGGTGCGGAGTAAGGCCGCAGGCGGGGTCGTAAGGCATGTCGCCAGTCAGATACTCCCAATCGTTGGCTGTGAGGTCGTACATGACCAGGCCGCCCATCTCACCGATGTAGGAGTTGAGGCCGAGCACGCGCGCATCCTCGTGGATCATGGTACGGTTGCGGCCCGAGGTGGGAACCACCTGAATACCAGCGCGGGCAAGTGCCACGACGGCCTCGACGAGTTTGGTCGAGGGGTTACCGTCGTTGTCGCGCAGCACGCACGAGCCGGGCGCGAGCATCGTGGCATCCAGGTCGGTAAAGACGTACTTGACCTTGGCCAAGCGCTCGCGCATCTCGCCCGAAAGCTCGGCAACGGTCGGCAGGGTGTTGTGGGACATGGTTACTCCGTTTACGTAGAAGGGTTTGGACTTGGACGGCATGTTTTGATTGAGGGAACACGCTTATGGCGACAGCGCACTCAGGGCGCCGCCGCCATCATGGTTCATTAGTCAAACTGGGTAACATCGATCAGGCGATTGGCCAGCGAAAGGTCGCTCTCGATGGGCACGAACTCGTCGCCCACGTGCATGAGCTCCTCGTCACCCTTTGCCAGCAGCAAGACAATGGTGGGAGCATCGGGGTTGACGTACTCCTCGCGCGCCGCCTTGAACGCCGCATGCACAGCGGCTTCGCGGTCGAGGATGATCTTGTTCGGGGTATCGTCGGGAACATGCTCGGCAAGCTCGCGACAGACCTTCATCGGGTCCTCGTGAGCCGGGTCCTCGTTGGCAAAGATCATCAGGTCGGAATATGGTGCGGCCTCGCGCGGAAGCTGCTCGCGGCGCTCCTGCGCCTTGCCGCCGGCAGCGCCAAACACTGCAATGACTGGACTAGCGGGAAACGCGCGCTTGACCGACGAGAAAAGCGAACGGAACGAAAGCTGGTTGTGCGCATAGTCAACGACGCAGATCACGCGGCCGTCCTTCGACTCCACGACCTCCATACGGCCCGGCACACGCAGTTTGGAGAGGCCCTTCTTGATAGCCTCGATACCGATGCCGATCTCGCGCGCAGCGGCGATAGCGACCAGCGCGTTTTCCACGTTAAAGTCGCCCGCGATGCCCAGCAGGACCTTCTCCCCCGCCTCGGACTCGTCGGCACACAGGCCATGCAGGTTAAACTCGATGTTAAAGCCGACCATGCGCACATCGCTCGCCCACAGGCTTGCCTCGGGATGCTCGACGCCAACGGTCACCAAGCGCTCGGCCGTCGACGCTGCCTCCAACACACGGTCAACCTCTTCGGTGCCCAGATTCACCACGGCGGTCTTTGCCTGATCAAAGATCCTGAGTTTGCTCTCAAAATAATCCTCAAAGGTCGGGTGCTCGATCGGTGAGATGTGGTCACGGCCGATGTTGAGGAAGCACGCCACGTCAAACGGCAGATTCTCGACGCGTTGGTACTTGAGCGCCTGGCTCGAGACCTCCATGACCATGGACTGGCGACCTGACGTGCGGCAGTTGGCGATATGGCGCCAGACCTCTGGGGCCTCGGGCGTAGTATTGGTGCTCTCGTAGCACTCGATACCATCGTCGGTGTTCACTGAGCCGATCATGCCGCAGGACTCGCCCGCCGCTTTGATGATGGACTGGAGCATAAAAGCGGTCGTGGTCTTTCCCTTGGTACCGGTGATACCCACGATCTTGACGTCGTGGTCGGGACGGTCGTAGACCTCCGGCGGCAACAGGGCCATGGCCGTGCGAACGCTATCAACAACCAGCATCGCAGCACCGCTCTCCTGCGCCAGCGGCTCCAGAGACTCGACCAGCGACTCCTCGCACACAAATGCGACGGCGCCCGCATCGAGCGCCATGCTCAAAAACGCGGGCTTAAAGGCAGTGCCTTTGCAAAAGAACACGTCACCCGCCGAGACCGTACGCGAATCAAACGAGCAGCCGGTCACGGCACGCTCGTCAACCTGCTCTGACGCGCGCAGCTCGCCGCACACATCGAGAAGCTTGGCAAGCGTATCGACCGTGGTCACGGTCGCGGAATCCGAATGGTGCATCTTTCACCTTTCTCAGCCATTTGGCAGGGACGGTTTTTATAGTAACTGAAACGCACCACGCAAAAACGGCTCCCGGAGGAGCCGTTACGCGCAGGCGTTCGTAAGCCGAGGCTAGGCAGCCTGAACAGCGGGCTGGTCCTCGTCGATAAAGAAGCGCTTGTACCACACCAGGAACACGAGCGGCGTATAGATCTTGCGCTGGAAATCGCCCTTGCCCGCAAAGTGCAGATCGAGCAGGTGCATGAGCTCGTCGGTATCGAAGAACTCGCTTGCCCACGGCGCGGTGAAGTACTCCTTGACATAGTCGTACCACTTTTGCTCGCGCAGCCAGTAGACAATCGGCACCGGGAAGCCCACCTTGGGACGGGTGGCCCACTCATCGGGCAGCGACTTGTTGGCAGCGTGGCGGAGTACCTGTTTGTTGCCGTTCTCGTTGATGCGGTAGCGATCGGGAATGTGCTCGGCGAACTCCATGACTTTGCGGTCCAGGAAGGGCACGCGCAGCTCCAGCGAGTGCGCCATGCACATCTTGTCGGCCTTGAGCAGAATGTCGCCTGGGAGCCACATGTTCATGTCCAGGTACTGCTTCTTGACCAGCTCGGGCTGACCCTTCACGCGCGCATAGATGGGAGCGGCAAGCTCGAAGGCGCCATCGCCGGTGTTGTACTCGGGCTTGAGCACGCCGTCGACCTCGCGCTCCGGCCATACCAGAGCCTGTCCCAGGAACGACTTCTCGGGGATCTCGGCACCCTTGACCAGGAAGTTATGTCCCTTGAAGTACGGCATATGCAACGCCAGGTTACCGAGCGCGCGACGGATGGGCAGTGGCACCATCTTTTTGTACTTGCGCACCGGAACCGTGTCCTCGTAGTAGGCGTAGCCGCCAAAGAGCTCGTCGGCGCCTTCGCCCGAAAGCACGACGGTAACATCCTTGCGCGCCATCTCGGCCAAGAACCACAGCGGCACAGACGACAGGTTGGACTGCGGCTCGTCCATGTGATACTGAATGTCCTCGAGTGCGCCAAAGAACTCGTCGGCGGTGATCATCTTGCGAACGTTCTCGACGCCGAGCTTATCGGAAAGCTCCTTGGCGTAGTTGGTCTCGTTAAAGTTCTTGTAGTCAAAGCCCACCGAGAAGGTCTTGTCGGGCATGAGGCAAGCGGCGATGTAGCTGGAGTCGACGCCGCCGGAGAGGAACGACGCGACCTTGACGTCAGCGATGCGATGGGCCTCGACGCTCTCGTGCACGACCTCATCCAGCTCGTCGACGTACTCCTCGAACGGCTTCTCGACGGCAGAGTAATCGCAATCCCAGTAGCGCTCGATGTTCATCTTGCCGGTCGGGATATCGACGGTAAAGTAATGCGCCGGCGGCAGCTTGTAGACACCCTCGAAGAAGGTCTCCTCGGTTGCCGAATACTGCAGCGTCATGTACGGACGCAGGGCCTTTTTGTTGACCGCCTTGTGGAAGTGCGGGTAGTCCAGGAAGCTCTTGATCTCGGAACCGAAGAGCACGCCCGGAGCGCCGTCGCCCGCATCGGCCATGGGATAGTAGTAGAGCGGCTTGATGCCAAAGATATCGCGGGCGCCAAAAAGCTTATTCTTCTTCTTGTCCCAGATGACGAAGGCGTACATACCGCGCAAGCGATCGAGTACTGCCTCGCCCCACTCCTCGTAGCCGTGCAGGAGGCTCTCGGTGTCGGCGCCGCAGTGGAACTTGTAGCCCTTGGCCTCGAGCTCGGAACGGAGTTCTTGGAAGTTGTAGATCTCGCCGTTGAAGACGATAACGACGCTGCCGTCCTCATTGGCCATGGGCTGAGCGCCGGCCTCGGTCAGGTCGAGGATCGACAGGCGGCGGAAGCCCAGGGCAACGCGGCCGTCGATAAACTGACCGCCCATGTCGGGACCGCGATGGACAATGCGGTCCATCATCTTGGTGAGCACCTCGGATTGGTTATCCGTCCCACCGACAAAACCGACAAAACCGCACATATACTATCCCCTCTGCTGTTGCTGGGCATCAAATCGAATCAGTAGCTTTTGAGTATACCCGAGGGCGTAAAGAGGGGCGGAATGTTCAGGCAATCTCAACTGAATCAGCTCCGCTGTGACACGCGCCGGTTACCTTTAATGGATATGAGATGAATGAGGCGATTGTTTTGCTATACTCTCTCCGCACGGGCGATTGGCGCAACGGTTAGCGCAGGTGCTTTACACGCACAAGGCTGGGGGTTCGAATCCCTCATCGCCCACCATTGAATTGGAAACGGTCCTCGCAAGGGGACCGTTTTTGTTTGGGCCCATTTCATGGGATTCGAACCCGCAAGGGTGCGGAGCTGAGGAAACGCGAAGCGTTTTCCAGCGCAGCACGCGAGGAGCGGAGCGACGAAGCGGGGCGCGGGCGGCGCCAGCCGCACGCGGACATCCCTCATCGCCCACCACTGATTTGATAGGCTCCCAGCTATGGGGGCCTTTCTTTTTTGGGCCCAGCGCAGAGGGATTCGAACCCGCCAGCACGTCCGTCACAAAGGCCGTGGCCAAAAAATGGCAAAAATGAGTACTGTTACTAATTTTGTAGCAGCGATTTTTGGGTTTCGCTGGGTAAATCTAGCCCTGAATCAGCGATTTGAAGCCTTTGCTAGCTGTTTCCCCATTAACATAACTGAACATGTGTGGTCTAACTAATCCTAGATAGTCGGTTTCATATGAGATTCAGCTGGTAACAGTACTCATATTTGATGTTTTTTGACCAGCAGGTCTCCCCGCCTTAGCAAAACTAAGGCAAAACGGGCTCCAGACCGCTGAATCGTGCCGCATATGGCACATCCGCAGTCCGGAACCCGGTTCAAATTGAGTTATTGCGCCGCATTAGCCCAGGACACCCGACAGAATCTCGATCAGACTGTCCACGTCGGATTCCTCGCAGACGAGCGGCGGCAGGAAACGCAGCGTATGAGCACCTGTAGCGTTAATCACGGCACCGGCGGCCAGCGCGCGGGCAACAATATCATGCGCGTCGCCCGCGGCATCATCCAAATCACAGCCGAGCATCAAGCCGCGGCCACGCACCTCGGTCACGTTCGGCAGCTTGGCGAGCTTTGCCTCCATATAGGCGCCTACCTTGGCAGCATGGTCGGCATAATCGCCGCGCACGAGCGCGGAGAGCGTCGCGGCGCACGCCGCGACAGCCAAGCAGCTACCGCCAAAGGTCGAGCCGTGGTCGCCCGGCTTAAACACGTCGGCAATCTCCTTCTTTGCTACGACGGCACCCATGGGCACGCCATCGGCAATGCCCTTGGCAAGGCTCATGATGTCGGGTTCCACGCCATAGGTTTGGAATGCAAACGGCTTGCCGGAGCGGAAGATGCCGCACTGGACCTCGTCGGCTATAAGCACGGCGCCCACTTCGTGTGCCAGGTCGCGCGCTGCCGCCATAAACTCCTCGGTCATGGGGTGCACGCCACTCTCACCCTGGATCGGCTCGAGCATCACGGCACATATTTCGCTCCCCAGCTGCTTAAAGATCGCACGCAGTTCATTGATATCGTTGGGCGTACAGGCCACAAAGCCACCCGGCAGCGGGCGGAAACTATCCTGCAGCCAATCCTGCATGGTGGCGGCAATGGTCTCGAGCGTACGGCCGTGGAAGCCGCCGCGCATGCACACGATAGTGTTGCCGCCGTTACCGGCACGCTTGACGTACAGGCGCGCGAGCTTCATCGAGCCCTCGTTGGCCTCGGCGCCGGAGTTGGCAAAGAAGGTCTCCCAAACCTGCTCATCCGCAGCCGGGGCACCAAGAGCAGCTGCCGTGGTCTCATCGCCGGCGGCAATGGCATCGGCAAGCACGCGTGCACCATCTAAGTCGTCGTTGGCAAGCTTGGACAGCAGCGCCGCGACCTGTCCACGCTGCTCGATGTAGAAGTAATTGGAGACATGCATGAGCTTTTTGGTCTGTGCCTCGAGCGCCGAGAGCACAGCCGGGTCGCCATGACCTAGGCTGCACACGCCGATGCCGGCAAGAAAGTCGAGGTACTCACGACCATCGTCGCCGGTGAGCTTCATGCCGTGACCCTCGACAAACTCGACCGGAGAGCGGCCAAAGGTATGCATAACGTAATGGGATTCAAGCGATTGCTGAGCTGCAAGTGACATGGGATGCCTTTCGTTGAGCGCCGGACGGCGCAGGCCTATGGGTGCAGAAATGGGGCGGCTGCGGGTCAGTTAGACCGTCTGAAGCTTCTCGACCTCGTCGAGGTTCTCGGTCAGACGCGCAGCAAACGTCGAAAGCGGATGCGGATGCGTATCGAACTCGTAAGCCGTCTCGGTGGAATGGATCACGGTGCCGACGCCGGCATCGGTCAGCAGCTCCAGCAGCAGCGAATGCGGCGTGGTGCCGTTGATGATGTGAGCGCGAAATACGCCGCCGGCAAGCGCATCGACGGCCGCGCGCAGCTTGGGAATCATGCCCTTATCGACCTCGCTGCCGTAGAGCATTTCGTTAACCTCGTCGAGTGTTAGGTTGGAGATGAGTGAGTCTTTATCGCTAAAGTCCTTGTACAGGCCGTCGACGTCGGTCAAAAAGATCGCCTTGTGCGCGTGGAGCGCTGCCGCAACGGCACCGGCGGCGGTATCGGCGTTGATGTTGAAGAAGCCGCCGTCCTCCCCCGCCGCGACGGTAGCGATAACGGGGATGTACTCGCTATCGAGTAAGCGCTCGATATAGTCGGTGTTAACGTGCGTCACTTTGCCCACGCGACCGAGCTCGGGGTCGAGCGGCTCGGCGATGAGCGTGCCAGCATCGCTGCCCGACACGCCCACGGCCAGGTTGCCGTGGTGGTTGATGGCGGCAACCAGCTCCTGGTTAACCTTGCCGCCCAGCACCTCGCGCACGATATCCATAGTCGCCGGCGTGGTCACGCGCTGGCCGTTCTTAAACTCGACGGGGATGTCGTAGTGGCTCAGCGCCTCGTTGATGGCCTTGCCGCCACCGTGCACGATAACAGGGCGCATGCCGATGATCTTGAGCAGCACGATGTCGCTCATCACGTCGCGGCGCAGCTGCTCATCTACCATGGCGGCTCCGCCATATTTGATAACAACCGTCTTACCGGTCAGGTTCTTAATCCACGGCAGCGCTTCGAACAGCAGCTGCGCGGTTGCTTCGTTGGATTCGTTCGAACGACAATCGCGTGCGAATTTCATAATCTGCCTCGTCTTTCGTATCGTTATCGCGCCGTGCTCCGCTGTCCGCAATCGCGGCAAGATGCGCAGCGTGCCTGGAATCTAGGAACGGTAGTCGCCGTTAATGGAGATGTACTCATGCGTGAGGTCGCAGGTCCACACGGTCGTTGCCGCGTCGCCTGCGCCCAGGTCGGCCGAGATCACGATCTCGGGCGCCTCGAAACGTCGTAGAGCCTCGTCCTCGTCAAAGGGAACAGTCAGACCATCGCGACAGACAGGCATGCCCATCATGTCGATGGAAACGTCTTCCTGATTAAACTTCACGCCGCACTTGCCAAGCGCCATAGCAACGCGGCCCCAGTTGCAGTCGTGGCCGGCGATGCAGGTCTTAACGAGCGGCGAGTTAGCAACGGCACGGGCGGCGATATCGGCCTCCTCGTCGTTGGCGGCGCCGGTAACGTTGACCGTAACAAGCTTGGATGCGCCCTCACCATCGGCGGCGATATTGCGCGCCAGGCTCTCGCACACCTCGTGCACGGCAAATGCCAACTCGTCAAAGGCATCGGAGCCCTCGACGATAGGCTCGGCATCTGCGGCAGCGGCGCCGGAGGCAAGCATGATGCAGGTGTCGTTGGTCGAGGTGTCGGAATCGACCGTTACCTTGTTAAAGGTCTGCTTGACGGTGGAGAGCAACAGGGCGTGGAGCGCCGCAGGCTCGACGGGGGCATCGGTGGTGATAACTGCGATCATGGTGGCCATATTGGGCATGATCATGCCCGAGCCCTTGCACATTCCGCCTACCGTATAGACATTGCCCGCATGACCCGCAGCCTCACTGACGTAGGATACGGCGTACTCCTTGGAGTGCGTGTCGGTCGTCATGATGGCGCGAGCGGCATCGGCGCCACCGTGGGCGGAGAGCGCCTCGTAGGCAGCAGGAATGGCGGTCTCAAACGTGTCGATCGGCAGAATCTGGCCAATCACACCCGTGGAGGCAACCAGAATCTGCTGGGGCTCGCAGCCGATGACCTGCGATGCGATGCTGCACGTCTCGCGCGCGCAGGCAAGGCCGGTCTCACCCGTGGCGGCGTTGGCATTGCCAGAGTTGACCGAAACACCGGCGATGATACCGTAGCCCTTGTCGGCACCGCCCAGGTTGGCACGGCTCACCTGCACGGGCGCCGCGCAAAAGCGATTGGTGGTAAACACGCCGGCACCGGGACAGGGTTTATCGGGCACGACGAGCGCGTAATCCAGGCGCTCGGGATTCTTGCGGAACCCAGCGTGGATGCCTGCAGCTTTAAAACCAGCCGCAGCCGTAACGCCACCCTCGACGGCGCGAATCTTGATATCAAACAGCTCGGTATTCATCGTCTTTATGACTCCTTATGTCAAACAAAAAAGGGCATCGGTTGGTGCGCCATGCCAGCCACAATCATGAGACCAGCTTAAGAGTGGCGCCCCACTCGATGCCCGACTACCAAATCGTTAACAATCGAATGTGCTACACCGGGCACGCCACTGTGGGCAAGCCTCGTCGCTCGTCAAAACCAAAGACGATGTTGGCGCACTGGACCGCCTGACCGGCAGCACCCTTGCACAGATTGTCGATCGCTCCCGTCGCCACCAGCACGCCCGCGCGCTTGTTGAGTGCAAGGCCGATCTGGGCAGCATTGGTGCCGACGACCGAGGCCGTCTTGGGCTGCTCGCCGGCATCGAGCACGCGCACAAAGGTGCGACCGGCGTAGAACTGCTTGTAATGGTCGACGACATCCTCAAGGGTCAAGGTATCGATAGCCTGCGGCGTAAGCGGCATCGTCACCGTAGAGAGCAGACCGCGCTTGAGCGGTGCCAGGTGCGGGGTGAAAACGATGCGGTCGGTTAGACCCAAGATCTGCTCGATTTCGGGCGTGTGACGATGCTTGCCCACGCCATAGGCCTCCAGGTTTTCGTCCGCGCTGCAAAAATGCGTACGGGCGTTGCAGGACTTACCGGCACCCGTTACACCGCTGATGGCGTCAACGATCACGGGGCCGCTCTGGGCAACCCAGCCGGCGCGCACGGCAGGCGCGGCGGCAAGGCTCGTTGCGGTGGGATAGCAACCGGCGCAGGCGACCAGTACGGGCTTGCCGTCGGCGTGGTCGGATGCAGCGGTCTCCAAATCCTGGCAGAATAGCTCGGGCAGACCAAAGGCACGGGTCTTAAGCAGCTCGGGGCTCGTGTGCTCGGCGGCATACCAAGCCTCAAAGGTGGCCGGATCGCTCAGGCGATAGTCGGCCGAGAGGTCAATGCAGGAGACTCCCGCGGCAAGCAGGGCGGGCACCTGTGCCATGGCAGCCGTGTGCGGCACGGCCAAAAAGACAGCGTCGCAGTTCTTGAGCTCGGGGGCATCATGCGTCGTGAAGACCAGATCGCTCACGCCAGCAAAGCTCGGATACACCGCAGACAGCGGCTGGCCGGCATCGGCGTTGGACGTAATGGCAACAAGTTCAAACTCGGGATGACCGAGCACGAGGCGAATGAGCTCGGCTCCGGCATATCCAGCCGCGCCGACGATTCCAACCTTTACAGACATATCAGACTCCTTGCCTGCAGTTATGCACTAATGCGCATCACGCAGCCGTCGTTATGAAGTGGGTTGAAACTTTAGCACCAGAAGATGCATTTATACGCAAATCTTTTGCATATTCATGCATTGAAACAGTCACGACACATTCACTCAAAGGAATTGACAAATAAACACGGACCCCAATTTGCCCAGTGCGCCTTGCGGTGACGTTGCAATGTGGGGCCCGCTACATGCGAGAATTTGAATTGTCGAAGCTTGCTGAGAGACTCGTTTAGAGCTCGACTAGCACCCATTCGTCATGGTTGCAGATAAAGGCCTCGGGTTCCTCCACGCTAAAGAAGACGAGCGTGGGATCGTCTGCGCCCTCGTAGTGCTCGCCTAGGCGCTCCAGGTGCTTCCAGCCTGCCTCGCGCATATCGGGAGCGGCCTGGTCATCCAGACCCGCATACCCGCGCAAGATGAGCCAGCCATGGCCCGGCCACCAACTCGTAGCCTCGAAGCGTTGATTTTGCAGCAGCTCTTGCCACACGTCTTTGGCGCGCGCCGTTACAAACCACAGCTTGCCGCCCTGGATCTGCGCAAACGAAAACGGACGCACATGCGGCTGCCCGTCAACGCTCGTCGCCAAATACCATGCCGGCACCGACGTCAGATACTCCAACACTGTATTCAATCCGTCCATGTGTCCTCCTGGCACTAGTCTTTTTGGGTCGGGGCTGCTTTAGCTGCCCTAGGGTTAAAGCTCCAGGCGCTCCTCGCTGCCGTCGATATCGCAGAAGCGGGCGACGATATTGCGGACCGAGAAAAACGCAAGGCGGCCGTCATTGGCACTCTCGTGTTCCTCGCCGATGCCCACCATGTGCTTAAAACCCGCTTGACGCACCTTGTCGCTCGCAACCGCGTCGTCCTCGAGCGCGGCCTCGCCGGTCAGCACAATCCAACACTCCCCCGGTTTCCAACCCGAAACCTCAAACTTGGGGTTCGCGCTGAGCTCGGCCCACACGTCCTTATCGCGCGAGGTGCAAAACCACAGCTTGCCATCATCGACCACGGCAAACGAAAACGGCCTCACGCGAGGCTGATGCCCGTCGGCCACATCGATCGTGGCCAGATACCACGCCGGAATGCGCCTGAGATACGAGCAGGCGCGCTCAAACTGAGCTGTGCGGTCGTTGTCGGTCATAGGGACCCCTTTCTTGCGCTCGAATCGCGCCTAAACAAGTTGAAGGTTGACGACGATGACACACGCAAACAGCAGCATCGTCACCACCGCAGCCAGCGCATCCCCGCGGCGAAACGCAAGCGCATGCAGACGCGTACGTCCCTGCTCGCCGTGATAACAGCGCGCATCCATGGCGGCCGAAAGCGTCTCGGCATGACGGAACACGCCCGTGAACAGCGGAATCGCCACACTGCCGAGCATGCGCACGCCGCCGAGCGGGCCTCCCGTCACGCGCGCACCGCGGCTTGTCTGCGCGTCCGCCGTCTGCTTCATCTCGGTGGCGAACTGCGGCATAAAGCGCAACGCGATGCCCATGATCATGCCGAGCTCATGCGCAGGGAGCCCCACGCGCGCAAACGGTGCGAGCAGACGCTCAAAGCCCGCGGTGAGGTCGAGTGTGGGCGTGGTGAGCGTAATGGCGCTCATGCCGGCCATCATCAGGGTCAGGCGGCACGCCATAAAGGCGGCAGAACGCAGTGAGCCCTCGCTTATCTGCAGAAAGCCGAGCTGCCATAGGATGTGCCCGCTCTGGTCGGTAAATAGGTTGAGCACCGCGACCACCACGACGATCGCCAGCAGCGGCGCCATCGATGACAGGACGCGACGAGCCGGCACCCGGGACACGATATAAATCAGGACAACGAAGATTGCGACCGGGACCAGTCCGCGAAAGCTACCAACCGTGAGCGTGGTAATCAGAAATACGAAGCCCAGCAGCAGCTTGGTGCGCGGATCCAGGCGGTGGATTGCGCTATTCCCCGGATAGTAGCTGCCAAATGAAAACGCCTCCATTAGCAGCCCTCCTCTCGCGCTGATGCACCGGAATCGGCCCGACGCGAAGCACCCGAAGGGCCCTCCGCACGGCCGAGCAGCAAGCCTGACAGTTCGACTGCCAGCGACTCAACCGTATAGAGCCCGCCGCAACGCAGCGGCACGCCCGCTTCCGCGAGCGCCAACGCCATGCGCTGGGCGGCGGGAACGCCCAAGCCGATCGACTTGAGCTCATCGGCATGCGCAAACACCTGCGCGGGGGTTCCCTCGGCAAACACCGCACCTTCGTTCATCACGACGATGCGGTCGCAGCAGTTGGCCAGGTCATCCATACTATGCGAAACCATGACAACGGTCAGGCCATCGCGGTGAAGTCGATCGATAAGCTCAAGGAAATCCCTGCGCGCAGCCGGATCGAGCCCCGCCATGGGTTCATCGAGCACCAGGACTTCGGGCTCCATGGCGAGCACACCGGCGAATGCCACGCGCCGTTGCTGACCGCCCGAAAGCTCGAAGGGACTCTTGTCGCCGACCGTGGAAAGGTCGAGGCCCACGCGCGAGAGCGACGACTCGACGCGACGGTCGACTTCATCTTGCGGCAAGCCAAGGTTGTGCGGGCCAAACGCCACGTCCTGCGTCACGGTTTCGGCAAACAGCTGACGCTCGGGATATTGAAACACCACGCCGACCTTGGCCTTAACCGCGGCGGCATCTTTCTTGTTTGCCAGGTCGAGCCCCAACGCGTAAACGGAACCCTCCTGGGGGCGAATCAAACCGTTGAGATGCTGGACCAGCGTCGACTTACCCGAACCGGTATGACCTGCTAAGCCCAGGAACTCGCCGCGACGCACCGTCAGCGATACATCGCGCAGCGCCCACGGGCTGCTGGGGTCGTTTCCCCAGAGAGCCTGTTTGCTCGATTTGCCCGCAACGGCCGAGCGCTTATGCCAGCGGCGGCGCTCGCGGGCGCTCAGCGAGTAACTATGCGAGAGGTGCGAAATCTCGATGACGGGCTCCGACGCGGCTGTCCCGTCGGTTGCAGAGGAGGCGTTGTCGAGCACACGAGAATCGGATGCAGAAGGCCGCCCTGCGGTGTCTTCCCCACTCCGGTCGGCATATGTCTGCGCAATCTCGGCGACCATATCCACCTCGCGCACCTGCGCATGAACGGGCACGCCCTTCGCACGAAGCGCCGTGCCCAAGCAGCACGACGCCGGCATATCCAAGTTGAACTGCGCAAGTTCGTCCGCCCGTGTCAAGATTTCCTCGGGCGTACCGAGCATGGCAACGCGCCCCGCCCGAAACACCGCGACACGATCGGCCTCGGCGGCCTCTTCCATAAAGTGCGTAATCATCACGATGGTCATGCCACGATCATGCAACGCGCGGCAAGCCTTCATGAGGCCCTTGCGTCCACGCGGATCGAGCATCGAGGAAGCCTCATCCAAGATGAGCACGCGCGGTTCCATGGCAAGCACGCCAGCAAGCGCCACGCGTTGCTTTTGGCCACCCGAGAGCGCATGGGTCTCGTGGCGCTCAAAGCCCACCAGGCCCACGCCCTTCAGCGCCTCGCGTACGCGCTGCGCAATTTGCGCCGATGGAACGCCAAGGTTTTCGGGACCGAACGCAACGTCATCTTCGACAAGCGTTGCCACCAGCTGGTCGTCGGGATTCTGGAACACCATGCCTGCGGTCGAACGAATGTCGTAGACCAGCTCGGGATCGGACGCATCCATACCGTTGATACGTACCGTGCCCGCATCGGGCTGCAGCAGCGCATTCAGATGCTTGGCAAACGTCGACTTGCCCGACCCATTGCCACCGAGGATGCAGAAAAACTCCCCGTCCTCGATGTTCAGATCGACACCGTCGAGCGCCGACACGGCACCGTCATAGCTAAAGGAAACGCCCCGACACTCAATCATGCGCGGCCTTTGACCTGGTCCTTTTTAGGCGTGATGAGGTTGGAGACTGCTTTATACACCGCTAGCGTCAACACCGAGTTAAGCACGGTCTTGATAAGGTTGAACGGCAGCACGGCAGGAATCATAAGCGGGGCGATCACATCGACCGAGCCATACCAGAACCATACGCCAATGGTAAGGTTTGCGACCATAGAAAGCGCCGTAGCGGCAATAACGCCCAGCGCCAGGCCAATCACGGCACCCTTATAGGTATGCATCTTCTGGTAGACGATAGCCGCAGGCAGAATATACCCCAGCGTGGCAACCAAGTTCATAAGCGCACCGACCCAATCGCCCGTGGTAAGCGCATGGATAACGATCGCCATAGCGGCAACAGCGGTGCCGGCACCAGGGCCATACGCAAATCCACACACCATCGCCGGCACCAGCGACGGGTCATACGTCAAAAACGGCGCCGAAGGAAGGATAGGCAGCTGCACGTACATAAACAGGGCGCCCAAGGCACACATCAGCGCCATGGTAACGAGCTGTTTGGTGCTCCACCTATTCGTGTTCTCAAAATGGATATGCTGCGACTGTTCAGACATAAGATCACCTGCCTCTTTCATCCGGACTCTAACCGTTGGTACTGGGGTCTCACCAGTTCAGCCGGCATGCGAACCAACACACGCACGGGTCGCGGACTCATCGGCTCGGTCGCAGACGCCTCGTCTGCGCCACGGCACCCCTTTGGCACCGCCCGATTTACCGCCAGTGGGGAATTCCACCCCGCCCTGAAACAGCAATTGCAAGTGTAGCACGGGCAGGTATTCGCGCAAGTATGCCAAGGATAATTTGTGGTGGGGATCAGTTGCCGTAACAACCACGTTCCCCACCCATCCCAAAGTAACGCGCCTTTCGCGCAAAGCGCGAAACAGCGAAAGGAACACGTATCCCTATCAACCACGTCCTTCTCCGCCCGCCGACCTCAAGGCCGTAAACGCAGGGAATCCGGGGGCGGGACGGGGGTTTCTCTCCGGAACATTCCGCAGGACGCAAAGAGGCTCCGCAGCGCGAAGCGCGATGCGGAGCCTCTTTGCATGTCCGAGGACGTTCCGGAGAGAAACCCCGTCACGCCCCCGGTGAACTGCCTCCCATTTCTTGGACACAAGAAATGGGAGGCTTTTTTATGGCTGGAAACGCTTTGTACGACGTCGGG
>UQTU01000022.1 GCA_900544135.1 uncultured Collinsella sp. | reverse complement strand
GCCAGAGCATGGGGGGCACGCCCGGTCCCGTTCCGAACCCGGAAGCTAAGCCCCATCGCGCCGAGAGTACTGCGGGGCCAGCCCGTGGGAGGCCAGGGCGCCGCTGACCGGTGGACGGCACCGAGCCGTCGGATGACTTGAAGAAGGGGGAGGCCTCGCGGCCTCCCCCTTTTTTGCGTTTACGGGCTTTTGTCTCACATAGTAGCTGTGTTTTATAACCCTCGTTTGTCGCATCTTCTGTGAACGGGCTACAATAACTTAGTCTGTGCGATATGGAGGTGAACATGGCTGAAGCTGGTATCGGCGTTGATATCGTCGAGATTTCCCGCATGAAATCAATTCTTGAAAAGACGCCGTCGTTTGCTCGGCGTGTGTTTACCGAAGAAGAGCGTGCGTATTGTGATGCATCATCGCGTCCCGCTGCTCACTATGCCAGCCGCTTTGCTTCGCGCGAGGCGGTACTTAAAGCTCTCGGCACGGGTTTTAGTCAAGGCGTTGGTCGCAAGGATGTTTCGGTTACGCGTGATAAACTCGGCAAACCGAAGGCGCTGCTTTCGGGCCGTGCTCTCGAGATCGCTCAAGAACTGGGTGTTGTTGAGGTCGCTCTTTCCATTACGCTTACGGGAGACTTGGCCGTTGCGAATGCCATCGCGATTACCGAAGATGCTCGGCCTAAGCCAAAAGAGGAAAAGGTGAGTACCAAGAAACGCGTTGCGCAGACATTTAAAGAGGCTCGCTCTGTATTAGATGAGCTCGAGCAGCTGCAGAATTCAGCATTGGCGGAGCACCTGGGCGATGCTTCGCAAGATACGCTAGGAGCATAGATGAAACCGGTTTTGAGTACCGAAGAAGTCGTTCGTCTCGAGGATATCATCGAACGCGAAGGGACTTCGAAGGCCGAGCTTATGGAGCTAGCGGGTGCGTTTGCCGCTAACGAGGTCTTGAAGCTCAATCCCGATCGGGTTCTCGTTTTGGTCGGTTTTGGTAATAATGGCGGCGACGGTTGGGTTGCCGCCGATATCCTGAGCCATAAGGGTGTGGACGTGGATATCGTTTCTCCGGTTGAACCGGATGAGATTCCTGCTGCTCTGGCACGTCATGTTGCTCGTCGTACTGCCGGCCGCGATGTGCACGTTTGCGTCGGCCCCTCGCGTGATGAACTCGAGGTTTTGATCGATAAGGCCGATGTTGTTGTCGATGCCATTTTTGGTACCGGTTTTCACGGGAATCTGCGTGCGCCGTTCTCCATCTGGATTCCTACGGTCAATGAATGCGCCGATTGTGTCGTATCCATTGATGTCCCCTCGGGCCTGAATGCAGAGACGGGCGTTGTTGATGACGACTGCATTCGTGCCGAGCGCACGGTGACGATGATTGCGCCCAAGATTGGTCTGTATAGCGCTGATGGCCCTGAGTATGCTGGCGATTTGATCTGCGGCAATCTTTACGACCGTCTTGACGAGGTCATCGATGATGTCGACCACGCCGCCGAGATTGTCGAGCCCGGTGACTTAGTTGATTACTTTGCTCCGCTACCATCGAATATCGATAAGTATTCCCGTGGCTCCGTGCTTATTGTCGCCGGATCTGCGCAATATCCTGGTGCTGCCATTATGGCGGCCAAGTCTGCAGCTCGCGCGGGTGCTGGTTACGTGGCAGTCGCGGCTCCTGACGCCTGCGCCAATCTCATTCGCATGGCACTTCCTTCGATTCCGGTCTTTGCTATTCCGTCTGATTCCCGCGGCTCCTTTGGCGCCGCTGCGCGCATGACGGTGTGCGAGATCGCAAAGAAGTACAGCTGCGTGCTGTGCGGTCCCGGTATGACGACGTCTGCCGGCGCTATGCAGGTGGTTTCGGGCTTGCTCGAGCTTGATGTACCGCTAATTTTGGACGCCGATGCACTCAACTGCCTTGCTAAGATTGCCATTGACGGTATTGATAGTAACCCCGAGATGTATCGTCGCGAGCAGCCGTTGGTTATGACGCCGCACTATCGTGAGCTTTCGCGCCTGGTTGCCGGTGACGAGGTGAACGACCTTGGTACCGCGATTGCGGCCGCGCAGAAGGTTGTCTGGGCTGCAGGCTCCGACAATCTGGTGGTCATTGCCAAGGGGCCGACGACGGCTATCTGTGGCGTTGAGCGTGTGCTGCTGCCGCTCTCGGGTCCGGCTTCTCTGGCAACTGCCGGTTCGGGTGATGTTCTCGCGGGTATTTTGGCCGGCACGCTTGCCACCATGCGCGACGAGATGGATCGTTGGGAGTTGCTGTATTCGTACGCCGTCGCACTTCACAGCTACGCCGGTTTTGCCGCGGCGACGGAGTATGGTGAGAAGAGCGTCATCGCGACCGATCTTATCGACTTGATCGGTCCTGCCATGGAACTGGCGGCAAAGGATGCGCTCGAAGATCTGGGAATCATGGACGAAGGGTCGGATGACTAATCATGAATAAAGCCGATTTGACGCGCTGGTCCTGGGTCGAGATCGACCGCGGGGCGCTCCGTCGCAACACGAGGGCCTATAAGAACTTGCTGAATCCACGTCAGCGCCTGTGCTGCGTGGTCAAGGCCGATGCTTATGGTCATGGAGCTGTTGAGTGCGCCAAGATCATGTATTCGGCCGGTGCCGACATGTTTGCCGTGGCGACGGTTAACGAGGGCGTTGAGCTCCGACAGGGCGGGATTACGAAACCCATCCTCATCCTAAGCGAGCCGCCTATCGAGGCCATTCCGACGTTGCTCGAGTTTGATATCATGCCCTCGGTCTATACGTCTGACTTTGCTCTTGCGTATGGCGAATGTGCCGTCGCGGCGGGCAAGGTGGGCAAGTATCATCTCGCCATCGAGACGGGCATGAACCGCATCGGCGTACATTACACGCAGGTGCTCGACTTTGTCCGCGGTATTAATTTCCATCGCGGTATTCAGTGCGACGGCGTATTTACGCACTTCGCCACGGCCGATGAACCTTCGGGCTGGGACTACAAACTGCAGTGTCAGCGCTTTACTGAGGCCGTTCAGGCCATTAAGGATGCGGGCTTTGAGTGCGGTATCGTGCACTGCGCCAACACACCGTCCTCGATGCTCGACCCCTCGATGCATTTTGATATGATTCGCGCCGGCGTCGGCTTGTATGGCATGCAGCCGTGCGAGCTGAGTGGCCGCGTGATGCAGCTTGATCCCGTTATGAGCGTCCATGCGCGCGTGACGCGCGTGGCACACCCTGCGATGGGCGAGGGCGTGGGCTACGGTTTTACCTACCGCGTACCGCGTACGCGCGTTCAGATCTGCACGCTGCCGATCGGTTATGCCGATGGCCTATCGCGTACGCTTTCCAATCGTATGGATGTGCTGTATCGCGGCGAGCGCGTGCATCAGGTTGGCAATATCTGCATGGACCAGTTTATGGTCGCCATTCAGTCCAATCCGGCGCATGAGATTCCCGAGGCCGAGTATGGCGACGAGATGATCATTGTCGGCCGCGATGGCGATGCCGAGATCACCATGGACGAGATGGCCCGACTGCGCGGCACGATTAACTACGAGGTCGCCTGCGGCTTTGGCATGCGTCTCGACAAGATCTACGTGTAGGAGCCGCCATGGGCGTCATGCACATCCCCGGACATAGTCACCAGGCGCCACGTGAGGTCGCACTTGAGGAGATTGAGGCTGTTTTAGGCGACTGCCATCTCTGCCAGCTCTATCAGTCGCGCCGTAACATCGTGTTTGGCGTGGGAAACCCCCACGCCCGCGTCATGTTTATCGGCGAGGCGCCGGGGCGTAACGAGGATCTGCAAGGCGAACCGTTTGTGGGGGCGGCGGGCGAAGATCTCAACGGCATCCTGTCGCTGGCTGGCCTCAAGCGCGAAGACGTCTACATTGCCAACGTGCTTAAGTGTCGCCCACCGGGAAATCGCAACCCTCGGCCCGAGGAAGTGCTGGCCTGCTCACCGTTTTTGCGTGAGCAGATTCGAAGCATTTGGCCCGATATCATCGTGACGCTCGGTAACCCCGCGACGCACTTTGTGCTTAAGACCGAGATCGGCATCACCAAGCTGCGCGGCAGGTTCCATCAGATGGGGCATTTTGTGGTGATGCCCACGTTCCATCCGGCGGCGGCGCTGCGTAATCCGGCGTGGCAGGAGCTGCTGGAGGAAGACTTTAAGATGCTGGGCGACTATCTGGAGCGGCATCCCGCGCCAGAGGGTGCCTCGGAATAATAAGGAGCATATATGTCCCTGGAGCGCCTGGGGGTAGGTATTTATAAAACGGCCTGCTCTGCCGATACAGAGCATTTTGGCGAGCTGGTTGCGCCGTGCCTGGCAGATGGTGATGTGCTGATCTTGACCGGCGGCCTCGGGGTGGGCAAAACCCACTTTACCAAGGGCGTTTCGCGTGGTCTGGGCGACGGCCATATGGTCACGAGCCCCACATTCGCACTCATGGCCGTTCATGATCAGGGGCGTATTCCGCTGTTCCACTTTGACCTGTACCGTCTGGAGCATGCTTACGAGCTCGAGGATACGGGCATTTTCGATGTATTGGGCTATGAGGGTGCCTGTCTGTTGGAGTGGGGCGAGCAGTTTCAGGATGAACTGACAGATGAGTATCTTTCGGTGACGCTTAAGCGCGATGAGGACGACAGCGACGTGCGAACGATAACGCTCGAGGCACACGGCGAGCGCGCGATTGAGCTTTCCCATTTGATAGATAAGGCTGTACAAGATGAGCTTGCATAACGACAACGCGCTGGTGGTGGCGCTCGACACATCGACCGACATGCTTGCCTGCGCGGCAAGCTGGATTGACGTGCAGACAGGCGAGGCAAAGCTGGTAAGTGGGGACCATCTGTGTCGCCGCCATGCCAACGTGGAGCTCGTGAATACTGTTGATGACCTACTGAAGCAGGCCGGCCTGGATCGCAGCGATGTCGGCTGTTATGTGGTCGGTCGCGGTCCCGGCTCGTTTACGGGCGTGCGTATCGGCATCTCCACCGCAAAGGGTCTGGCGCACGGTGCCAATGTGCCGTTGCTGGGCGTGTCGACGCTCGATGCTTGCGCCTGGACGGCATGGAAGGCCGGCGTGCGCGGCAAGCTTGGTGTTCTTGCCGATGCCATGCGCGGCGAGGTGTACCCGGCGCTCTATGTGCTGGGGGATGAGGGCCCCGAGCGTCTGTTTGAGCGCGAGCGCGTGGTCAAGGCCGCCGTGGCGCTTGATGAGTGGCGCCAGACCGCGGACTGGGATCAGGTTCAGCTGACTGGTGACGGTCTCGTGCGTTATGGCAAACTGCTGGGCGAGGATGAGACGGCGCGCTGCGTGGAGCGAGACCTGTGGTGGCCCTCGGGCGAGGGCCTGCTGATGGCGCACGCCGCAGGCGATGGCGATCCGGCTCGCGTCTTGCCGATCTATACGCGCCTTTCGGACGCCGAGGAAAACGAGCGCAAGCGTCTGGGCCTTGCCGAGAGCGCGCAGAGTGAGGTGACAGGTGTTGCCGACGAGCTTGCCGGACGTCATCTGCAATTCCGCCCCATGGGCGCGGCGGATGCCGAGGGCGCGAGCGCACTGGAGACCGCCTGCTTTGAAGGCGCCGGACACGAGGCGTGGACGCCGGGCATGTTCCTGTCCGAGCTGGGCGAGGACGTTGCCGCGCCACGTAGCTGGTGGGTGGCGCACGACGACGGCCGTCTGCTGGGTCTTGCCGGCGGTATGGTCGTCGACGGGGACGTGCAGATTATGGACGTTGCCGTCGATCCGGCGCATCGCCGCGAGGGCATCGCCCGCAAGCTTCTGTCGCACGTGAGCTATGACGCGCAGATGCTCGGCTGCACCACGGCTTCGCTTGAGGTTGAGGACGGCAACGAGGCCGCAATTGCGCTCTATGCCGCTCTGGGCTTTACCGAGGCGGGTCGTCGCCGTGGCTATTACGGTGCCGGCAAGGATGCCATCGTCATGACGGCGCCGCTGCCCCTGGTGCTTCCTCTCGACAATGCCTCGCCCGAGCCGACGGCTGCCGAACAGCGTGTATGGCCGCTGCCCGCGCCCGAACGCACCGCTGAGGAGCGTGCCGAAATCGAGCGCCGCCGCCTGGTGCTTGCCATCGAGAGCTCCTGCGACGAGACAGCCGTGGCAATTATCGATGCGGATGGCAATATACTGGCCAACCAGGTGTCGACACAGATTGATTTTCATGCTCGCTTTGGCGGCGTGGTGCCCGAGATCGCCTCGCGCAAGCACGTTGAGGTCATCGTGAGCGTCGTGGACGCGGCACTCGAGGACGCCGCAGCGTCGCTGGGCCTTACGGGCGGAGCCATTGCACCAAGTGAGCTTGCCGCCGTGGGCGTGACGCAAGGTCCGGGTCTGGTGGGTGCCTTGGTGGTGGGTGTCGCCTTTGCCAAGGGCTTTGCGTATGCTGCCGGCAAACCGCTGGTGTGCGTCAATCATCTGGAGGGTCACCTGTTTGCCAACCTGTTGGCGCAGCCCGACCTCAAGCCGCCGTTTATCTTTACGCTTGTTTCGGGCGGGCACACCATGCTCGTGCACGTAAGGGCATGGGGCGACTACGAGGTGCTTGGCGAGACGCTTGACGACGCCGTGGGCGAAGCCTTCGACAAGGTGGCAAAGGCACTGGGCCTTGGCTATCCCGGAGGCCCCATCATCTCCAAGCTTGCCGAGACGGGCAACCCTAAGGCGATTGATTTCCCCCGCGCGCTGAACAGCAGGGGCGACTACCGCTTCTCGCTTTCGGGCCTCAAGACGGCGGTGACGCTCTACATCGAGCAGGAGACCAAGGCCGGGCGCACGATTCATCTGCCCGATTTGGCGGCTTCGTTTGAGGCGGCGGTCTTTGACGTGCAGTACAAGAAGGCCAAAAACGCCCTGCATGCTACCGGGTGCAAGGAGTATTGCATCGGCGGCGGCGTCTCGGCCAACCCGCATCTGCGCGAGATGATGATCAAGAAACTCGGGCGTCAGGGAATCCGCGTAACGGTGCCGCCCTTGTCTGCCTGCACCGATAACGCCGCCATGATCGCGGAGGTCGCTCGCCGTAAATTCGACCGAGGTGAAATCTCGCCGTTCGACGTCGACGCCGATCCGAACATGACGCTGTAGCTGGTACGGCGCGGTCCCCGGACGGAGGGGCCGGATATAAGGTTTCCTGCTCTACAGTCCTGCGCAAGACGAAGGCCACATTAAGTGGCCTTCTTTGCGTGCGGAACTCGCGATAAACCTTATATCCGGCCCCTCCGTCCGGGGACCTTTCTGTATCGATATAGCTTCTGAGCTGGTTTGGCGTCGACAACGTCCAGCAAGGTTAACAAGCCAGCGTCGAATTTCCAGCGTTCTTTAGCTGAAAGAAAAAGTTGGTGTGCGGAGCTTTGCTCCGCATTTGGGATGGGAGCCCCTCGGGAGTGGGCGGGCGTATACAAGGTTTATCGCGAGTTCCGCACGAACAGGAGGCCACTTAATGTGGCCTCCGTCGTGAGCAGGACTGTCCGAGCAGGAAAGTTCATATATGGCGGCAGGCGCCCGCCCCGCCCCCGAGGAGCATCTCTCATGCAAAAACTGTCGTGGGGTAAAGTCCGAGGTCAGTGGCGTTTTATACCGAGAAATTCAAAAAAGTGGAAAATTCATTACATATTTGCGTTGACTTTAGGTAACTAAAGTTTCATACTCCTTTTCAACCACTGGGGGATGTGAACACGCACGGATCGTTCACATCATGATTGAAGAGGATTTCTTAGACATGTTCACGCATCAGCTAAACATTATCAGCGTAGTAATTATCTGATGCGGGTTAGCACATACAGCTAGCCCGTACGATAACGGGCGGCTGATGAAGATGAGGGCCGTCGAGCGCAACCGACGGCCCTCATTTTTTATGTCTGGGAAGTTCTTTTTAGAGGAGGAAATGTAATGAACGGAGTTTTGCTCATGGTTGTGGCCGCGGCGGTGCTCGCCTGCGGCTATCTGGGCTATGGCCGATGGCTGGCCAACAAGTGGGGCGTTGACAAAGAGGCCCTCACGCCGGCCAAGCGCATGAAAGACGGCAACAGCTTCTCGCCCGTCTCCGCCTTCACCGCGTTCTCGCACCAGTTCAGCTCGATCTGCGGTGCCGGCCCTGTTACGGGTACGATCGTCGCTATGGCCTTCGGCTGGCTTCCCGTCGTGCTCTGGGTCCTCGTCGGCGGCATCTTCTTTGGCGCCGTCCACGACTTTGGCGCCCTGTACGCCTCGATGAAGAACAACGGCAAGTCCCTGGCCCAGCTCATCGAGAAGTACATCGGCAAGACCGGCCGTCGCCTGTTCCTGCTGTTCTGCTGGCTGTTCTGCATCATCGTCATCGCCGCTTTCACCGACATGGTCTGCAAGACGTTCATGTTCACCCCGGCCGTTGACGCTTCTGGTGCTGCTACCGGTGCCATCGACTTCACCAAGTCCTATGCCGCTGGCTGCGCTGGCACCATCTCCATCCTGTTCACCTTCGTCGCCATGGCCTTTGGTTGGGCCCAGAAGAAGTTCAACCTCACCGGCGCTGCCGAGTTCGTCACCGGCGTGGTACTCATGGTCCTCATGTTCGCCGTCGGCATGCAGTTCCCGGTCTACCTGGACAAGTTCCAGTGGTTCGCCGTCGTCATGGTCTACCTGGTCTTTGCCGGTGCCATGCCCATCCAGATGCTCAAGACCCCTCGCGACTACCTCACTTCCATCATGATGATCGTCATGATCGTCTGCGCTGTCCTCGGTATCGTCGTCCTGGGCGCTAACGGCCAGGCCACCATCACCGCTCCGGTCTTCACCGGCTTTAGCAATGCCTCGGGCATGATGTTCCCGGTCCTGTTTGTCTCCGTTGCCTGCGGTGCTCTCTCCGGTTTCCACAGCCTCGTTTCTTCCGGCACCTCTTCTAAGCAGGTCGAGAAGGAGCAGGACGCCGTCAAGGTCGGTTACGGCGCCATGATCGTCGAGTCCTTCGTCGGCATCCTTGCCATCATCGTCGCCGGCATCATGTTCTCCGACATGAACACCGCCGGTACCGGCGCCCTTAACGCCGGCGTCGCTTCCACCCCGTTCCAGATCTTCGCAGCTGGCATCTCCCGCGGTATGCAGGCCTTCGGCGTTGACGGCACGCTCGCAACCGTCTTCATGACCATGAACGTTTCCGCTCTGGCCCTGACCTCGCTCGATGCCGTCGCCCGCATCGCTCGCACCTCGTTCTCCGAGTTCTTTGCCCAGACCAACGACGCCCTGGCCATCGAGTCCAAGGCCGGCTACATGAAGGTCCTCGGTAACCCCTGGTTCGCCACGGTCGTTACCCTGCTTCCTGGCCTCGCCCTCGCCTTTGGCGGCTATGCCAACATCTGGCCGCTCTTTGGTGCTTCTAACCAGCTGCTCGGCGGTATGACCATGATCACCCTCGCCGTGTTCTGCAAGTGCACCGGCCGCAAGGGTTGGATGCTCTACGTGCCCGTTGTCTTCCTGCTCTGTTGCACCTTCACCTCGCTGGTCCAGAGCGCCATGGGCTGCATGACCGCCGTCCAGGCCTACGGCTTCTTCGGCACCATCCCGGCTACCGCCACCACGGCTGCCGTTTCCGTCGCCGCCACCAAGGGTCTGCAGCTCGTCTTCGCCGTCCTGCTGATGGTCCTGGGCCTCATCGTTGCCGTCAACTGCCTCAAGGAGTTCTTCGGCAAGGAGGCCGGTTCCATGCCCGACGAGGAGCCCGAGTGGTCCGAGATGGGCAAGGCCGAGTATGGCCGCACTGCTGCCGCCGAGGCTCCCGCCGACGCCGAGGCTGCCAAGGCCTAGTCAACTTGATGAGCTAACCGTTCCATCCATATGACTCGGAAAGACCGGGTCCGCAACGACGCGGGCTCGGTCTTTTTTCTTGCGGGAACGGGTGATGCAAAGGCGTCCTCGCAGATGTTTTGCGTGGATAGGCTCGCGCGATGTACCATATAGACGTATATGTGTACATATGAAAGGGGCCCCGTGGCCAAGACGGTATATTCCGATAACCAAAATAATGTCGATGCCCTGGCTGAGCGTCTAAGCAGCCAGACGTCGCTTTCTGCCGAGCGCGCCAAGCTGGTTGCCTACGACCTGCTCTGCCGCAAGGCGCTTAAAATCAAGTCGAGCGCGCTGGCACAGATTTTCCGCTCCGTCGATAAGGAATGCGACACCAAGGCGATGCGCGACGAACTCATCGCGGCAAAAATCGTTACCAAGATCGAGGGCAGCGGCATTAACGGACGTCCGGCGTTCTATACCATTCATGCCGAGATAAGTGATGCCCAGGAGCAGCTTGCCGAGGTTGCCGAAGAGGCCGTCGAGGACGTTGTCGAGGTGCCCGCTTCGGTGGAAACGGCCCCGCGCGAGCATATCGATACCGACGAGCTGCTCGATGAGAGCGTCGTTCGCGCCTTTACGGCTAAGGCCGGTCGCGGCGGTTTTGGTGGGGCCGGCAAGCGCGATGCTCAGCGCCGTGCCCAGCAGGAGCGCTTCCGTCGTGCCGTGGCTCAAAAGGATGAACTCGATACCGAGACTGTTGTGACCGAGGTTGCCGCTGAGTCGCAAAAGCCCGTGGAGGCCCAAGAGCCCAAGCGTCGTCGCGGTGCTCACTTTAAGGCTGTGCAGCAGGATGTCGCGCATGAGGCTGAAGAGCCTTCCGAGGTTGCAGGCGATGCTGAGGAGTCTGCCAAGAGGGTTTCGGGTTCGTGTCGTCCCGGCCGCGGTTTTGCGGGGCGCGCGTATCCCATAAAGCGTCAGGAGAAGGGCGAGCCGGCTTCGACCGCTCAGGCCGATAAGGCCGAACAAACTGAGAAAACCGTTGAGCCGGTGACTTGCGAGCAGCAACCTTCCGAGTCGCAGTCTGCGGCTGGCACCGAGGTCAAAGCTCAACAGTCCGCTGATAAGCAGACAGGGGAGAGCGCCTCAAGCAAGCCCCGCCGCCGTCGTCACCGCGGCGGTCGTGGCTCAAATGCCGAGGCCGCGGCCGAGAAGGCAGCGATGCAAAGCAAGGATGCGAAGGCTGAGGCCCTGGTGGAGCAGCCCAAGCGCCAGCCGGCGAAGGGGGACAAGCCCGAGCGCTCGCAAAAGGGTCCGTCCGCGCCAAAGCAAGAGCGCAAAGCTCAGGCGGATTCCAAGCGCAAATCCCAGGCGCAGCCCAAACCGACTGCAAACGATGCGGCCGCCCAGCAGCCTGAGCCGCCCGCTCATGGCGAGGTTTCGGCGTTTGCTCTGGCCCGTGTCCTGGGCAGGCAGCTGCTCAAGGTCGTTCCCACGCCTACGGCGCTCTCCAAGATTAAGGAGCAGCAGACTCAAATCGTTAAGGTCGAGGGCAAGGACGGCAATAAGGCTCCGCAGCGCACTCAGCACAACGAGATGTCCAACCGCAAGATTGCCGAGGAGATTGCGATCATCCAGGCTTGGATAGAGCAGAATCGCGGCGCCGACACGCCGGTCGCTTCGCGTCGCCAGCGCGCCTACCAGATTTTTAACGATGAGAAGGCCTTTGACGGCAAACACGGCGAGCGCCTGATTCGGCGTATGACCGAAAAGGGCATCAGCATGCAGGCAATCAAGGTTGCTCCCAACCGTCCTGTGCACTTTACGGGCTTCTTTACGCTGGGCGCCGACAAGCCGTTCATTATGGTTGAGAACCTGGACACCTATGACGAGATCGTCAAGCTCCTGCGCGGCCGCAAGCACGCCAAGCTTTTTGGCACCAAGGTGGGTGGCGTGATCTTTGGCGGCGGCTGCAAGGCGAGCGTTTCACACGCACTGGATGATTATCTGGCCGAGATCGGCTATCGCTTTAACTATGTCTACTACGTGGGCGACATTGACCGAGAGGGTGCGCGCATTGTCGAGCAGACCCGTAACGCCAATGTGGTTGAGATTCGCCTGCATGCCGGTATGTATCGCGCCATGCTCGCCGAGCACAAGCGCCGCGTGAAGGCCGGCGGTGAGTGCGAGCCCGCGGCTGCCAACCAGGGTGTACCGCAGAACCTGGCGGCGACGATCAAAGATCTGCCCATGGTCACGCGCGTGCAGTTCCGCAACGTGCTGCGCGAGGGCGGACGCATTCCGCAGGAGATTCTGATGACCGCAGACTATCGGGATGGCGACTCGGGAAGCTTCGACCGCATGCTCAACAATTAGGGACGTGTGGCCCCGGCGGGCCGGGCATTAAGTTTGCTGCTCTACAGTCCTGCGCAAGACGAAGGCCACATTAAGTGGCCTTCTTTGCGTGCGGAACTCGCGACAAACTTAATGCCCGGCCGGCCGGGGCCACACGGCACTTTGTAGATGGCGGCTCGCTTTTCGGAACTGGGCTGATGTGGGACGGTGGGATTCCGCGTCCGCCTTTTCGGCGGCCGCGCCCCGCTGCGTCGCTTCGCTCCTTGCGTGCTGCGCTGGAAAACGCTTCGCGTTTCCTCAGCTCCGCACCCTTGCGGGTTCTCGAATCCCTCCGCTTGCCCACAAGAAAGCGCCCTGGGCCGTTATGGGCTCAGGGCGCTCAATTTTAATGGCTGGGACGGAGGGATTCGAACCCCCAACAGCCGGCACCAAAAACCGGAGTTCTACCGTTGAACTACGTCCCAATGTGTGGTGTTGCCCAAAAGCAACCCGTTTAGTTTACCTAATCTGCGAGGGCATCGCAAACGCCATCGAGCAGGCGTACGGCGAGTGTCTGCGCATCACTTGCGGTGAAGGTTCCGTTGTAGCGCGTCATGCCCGTGAGCTCAATGCGGATGCGCGCGGGCTTTTGCTGCGCGGCGACATTGGCGGTGCGGATGCGCTGTGCAAGGTTGTGACACTCGGCAAGGGCGATCGTGGCGCGCGGCGCAGCATCTGCGGGCAGCTCATCGCTTGCGATCTCGAGCACCAGATCCACGTCGGTCGGAACCTCGGAATCGCAAAGCATCATGCCGCTGCTGTCGGTCGTCGCCGTGGCGATGTTCCACATGCGCGATGCAACGCTGCGTGCGATGGGGTCCTCACCGATGACGGCAATCTGGAAGCGCTCGAGCACGTTGGCGGCGCGGGCAAAACCGATGCGCGACTCGGCCTCGGTAACCGAGGGCTTGCCCTCCCACACGTGATGCAGGCGGTTGATATAGGCGTAGGTATCCTGGAACGCCATGCCATCGGCAAACAGGCCGACATTTTCTTGGAACTGCTGCAGAGCGGCCTCGGTGTGCGGGCCAAAATAGCCGTCGTCCTCACCGCAGGCAAAGCCCAAAACGTTGAGCGCCCTCTGCAGGGCCTGAACGTCGGCACCATGGAAATTGGGCATACGCAGATAGAGCGTACGATCGCCCAGTTTATACGAGGCGTCGACCAGGGCACTCCAGCAGGGAATGTCAACGGCGTGACCGGCGGCAAGACCACTGTCGAGCCTAAAGGTGCCAACAGCCTGCTCGGTGGTGGTGCCAAAGCGCTTGTCGGAGACCTCGGTGTCATCGATTGTATAGCCGAGCTGCAGAAGGCGGGACTGGACGTCCTCGACGGCTGCTCCCCGCATGCCCGTTGTAATAGGTTCCATGAACGAACCCCTTTCGGCGTATCATTCGTACTATTTGAGCGCCTGTCGGATAGACGACGCAAAGAGATGCATAAACATGCACTCAACAGTGTAGCAAGTTGTACCCAAATACGCTGCTGACAGGTTTTATAACCCCCGCTAGTTGAGTCGCTCCACAAAGAAATCTGCCATGGAGAGGAACAACTCGCGTGCGTGCTGATCAAGCTCAACGTTCTCGATGGCCGCTTTGGCCTTGGCGGTCAGGTCGAGCGCGTAAGTGTGGGCGTAATCGATGGAGCCGGTCTCCTGGAAGATCTCCACGGCGCGTGCGAGCTGCGCGGGATCATCGGTGCCCGAGGAAAGAATCGCCTCGATCTCGTCGTGGTGGCGTTCATCAGAGAGGGCGTGTACGGCGACAAGCGTGCGCTTGCCCTCGGTGATGTCGGTGCGGAAGTCCTTGTTGGCGGCCTCTTTGGTGCCGATCAAGTTGAGCAGATCATCTTGGATCTGGAAGGCAAGGCCCGTGTACAGGCCAAAGGCGCGCAGCGCCTCAATCTGCTCCTCGCTGCCGCCGCCGATAATGGCTCCGGCGGCAAGTGGCGTGGCTCCGCTGTAGTACGCGGTCTTGTGCGTCGCCATGTCCAGATAATCGTCGACCGAGATGTCAAAGCGCCCATCGCGGACCCAGCCCAAGTCGAGTGCCTGGCCCTCAATGGTGCGGACGATCATCTCGGTGAGCTCGTGGAGCACGCGGAGTTTCACGTCTGCCTCGAGCGTGGGGTCGTCGAGAACCGTCTTGGTGACCATGGTGAGCGCCAGATCGCCGCAGTTGATGGCAAGTCCCGTGCCCTCGGTAAGGTGCATGCAGGGCTTGCCGCGACGCAGTTGGCCGTTGTCGGCGATGTCGTCATGGATAAGCGCTCCCGATTGAAAGTGCTCTATAGCTGCCGCCGCGCTGCGGGCGCTCTCAAAGCTGCCGCCTACCGCGGTGGCGGCGAGCATGCAGATGAGCGGGCGGTGGCGCTTGCCGGCATTGGCCGTAAATGCCGAGAGCGGGGTATACAGGTAACGCTCGATATCGGCGGAAGTTGCCTGTCCGTCAAAGAACGTGGCCAGATAGTCGTTAATCTGGTCAAAGTGCTGGGCTAAAAAGCTGGTAAACGGACTGGACACGGGTTCTCGCATTCTTTCTTAGGTTGCACCGTTGCATTATGCAGACAACATATTGCCACATTGGGGCGTCGAGCGCGGCGGTTGAAGACGATTGAGTCTTGCGGTCGCAAACGCGGCAAGGGGCTCGGCTAGATAAGCCCAAAGTGTTCGAGCGCGGTGACGACACCGTCGTGGTCGAAGCTGTCGGTTACGTAGTCGGCCTTTTCCTTGAGGAAGTCCGGCGCGTTGCCCATGGCGATGCCAACATCGACCGCCTCCATGAGGGCGATGTCGTTGCTCGCGTCGCCAATGCCATATACGGTGCCGTGGTCTGGTCCCAGGGCGTCAAGCACAGCCTTGATTCCGGCCCGTTTGGTGCACTCGCGCGGCGAGATTTCTGTGACCTCGAGCTCGAGCTCGTTGAGGCAGAGCAGAGGTCCAAGCTCTTCATCTTGGGCGATGCGGTTGGCAAGTGGTGTGGACATAAGAATTTTATAGGCGTTGTAGTGCTCAAGTTGCGTGACGGCGTCGCCCACGGTGCGTGCGTAGCCGTACGTCTCGGGGGCATCTGCACTCATGCGCACGACGCGATCGATGCCCTCAAAGCGAATGACCTCGCCCGATTGCTCGAGATAGGGGGCGAGGCGCTGTAGCAGACCAGGGTTTATGGCTGCATTTCGCACGATACGCCCCTCGAGTTCGGCGTAACCGCCCGCGAGGCACACGACGCCTGCCCACGGCAGCTCGAGCAGCTTGGGATGGATGCAGCTGAGGGTGCGCCCCGTACAGATAAAGGCTTTGTTGCCGTTGGCGACAAACGTGCGAATTGCCTGTGCAACCGTCTCGTCGGGATAGGGGGAGAGGTCTCGCTCGTCCTCGGGAAGCTCCTGGGCAAGTCTGGGATCTTGCCAGGCGAGCGTACCGTCGATGTCGAAGAAGCAGACATTGCCATGCTTTTTGGTGGCGTCGGCGGCATGAGAAGGCGAGGCGGCGAATGCAAAACCCGGTTCGAGGCCCATGATCTGGTCAAAATGCTCTTTAACGCGGGGAACGGAGATGCCGATGATCACCTGGGCGGTCTTGCCCGTAATGATGAGGCCCTTGGCGCCCGCCGCGACAAACGCCGCGTTATCTGCAACGATGGAAGGGTCTGCGACCTCGACGCGCAGGCGCGTGGCGCAGTTGGTTGCGCCCACAATATTGCCAACGCCACCTAAAAGCTGAATTACCCGCTCAGCGAGGACGTGATCTTGATCGGATCGACTATTGACCTCGTCATTGGGAGATTGCTCTTTGGCAAAGCCGCTTCCCGTTAAATGATCGATTGCCGCGCGATTGGCGACATGATCCTCGCGGCCCGGCGTCTTAAGGTCATAGATCAAGATGAGTGCTCGAAAACTAACAAAAAAGATGAGGCTAAAGGCAAGGCCGATACCGAGCGCCAAAAGGTAGGAGCCGGCATGCGTCCGCATGAGCGGAATAAAGTTGAAGGCTGCCATCTCCATGAGGCCGCCCGAGAAGATGCCGACGATGCCAAAGAGATTCATGGTTGTGGCAAGGCAAGACGATAAGACGGCGTAGAGAAAAAAGAGCCCGGGGTGGGTGAACATAAAGAGAAACTCGAGTGGCTCGGTAACGCCGCAAACCACCGAGGCGATGATGGCGGGAACAAGGATGGCCCTGAGGCCGGCGCGGCGCTCTGGTTTTGCGGTGGAGTAGAACGCGGCTGCGATGGCGGGAAGGCCAAAGAGCTTGACCCAGCCGGTGGCGGTAAAACCGGCCCACGGCGCAAGTTCATTAAGGGGGCGCGTGCTATGGGAGAGGATGGGGAGCAAGCTGCTCCACGTGGCGTAGATGCCGTCGTTAATGACCAGGTTGTCGTAGTAGATCGGCATGTAGAGCAGGTGGTGCAGCCCCATGGGCTCGAGCGCTCGCTCCAAAAGCACAAAGATGCCCACGCCAAAGGGGCCGACGCCCGCAAGTGCGTGGCGCAGTGTTTCGGTCACAGCGTATACGGAGGGCACGATGGCGGCCGAGATAGCGGCAAGGGCAAACACGGCAAAAAAGCTGATGAGGTAGACCAGCGAGGAGCCCGAGAAGGTGCCGAGCCAATCGGGAACCTTGACATCGTAGAAGCGGTCATGGATGGCGACGACGGTTGCCGACACCGCCAGCGGGCCGATAATGCCGGTGTCGAGCGTCTTGATGCCGTCGATGATGGTGATGCCGCTAGCGGAGGTCAAAGACGACGGGTACTTAAGTCCAAGGTTGTCTCCGCTCAGCTTGATGATCTCGCTCAAAAAGAAGCAATAGGCAAAATAGGCCACGAGCGCCTCGAGGCAACAACGTGCCGGTTGCTTTTGGGCAAGGCCGATGGGCAGCGCTACGGCAAAAAGGAGCGGAAGTCGTTTAAAGACCGTCCACGAGCCGCGCTGAATGATAGTCCAAAAAACGTACCAAGGGGTTCCGTATACGGCGAGGTCGCCGACGATATCCGCAGACGTTGCGAGGGCGGAGACGCCGACCATAAGGCCCGATATGGAAAACAACATGGCGGGCGCGAACATTGCCCCGCCAAAGCGTTGGATTTTTTGCAGCATGTTCTGCCTCCCGAATATCGAGGCGCGTTGCGCGTGGTGAAACGTTTAAACAATGGATTCATTGTAGAGGACCAGACGATTGTCATACCGGCAGTTTTGAGCGAAACCGGTTTGAGCGTGACAGAAACCGTCAACGGTTAAATCCTGTCGCTTTGCCGATAATCGGTTTAAACAACTTCAAGAAATGCTATCGTGCCTAGCCATACATATTCATTAGAGGTGAAGTCATGCCAAAAGCGATTTACGAAGGAATCTACCGCGAGATCCGTTCGCGCATCATTAACGGGACTTATGCGTTTCAGGAGATGCTGCCAACCGAAGCCGAGCTGACCGCGGAATTTGGCTGCACGCGCAATACCGTTCGACGCGCCTTGAGCATGCTGGCCGACCAGATGTTTGTGCAGCCTATACACGGCAAGGGCGTGCGCGTTATTTGGCTCAAGGGTGAAACCGACATGCTGGGCGCACTCGAGGAAGTCGAGTCGTTTGGCGAATTTGCAAAGCGCAACAATGCCGTTGCATCGACGGACGTTAAGTCTTTTGAGCATTTGATTTGCACCGAGCAACTCTCTCGTCGCCTGGGCTTTAAGGTGGGCGAGGAGTTGATTCGCGTGGTGCGTGTCCGAAGCCTCAACGGCAACGCGCGCCAAGTGGACCATGGTTACTTTTTGGAGTCAATCGCCAAGGGCCTGACGCCCGAGATCGCCGCAAAGTCAATTTACGACTATCTGGAGCACAAACGCGGCGTCAAGGTGATGGCGAGTCGCCGTACAGTGAGCGTCGAGCTCGCCAACGATGAGGACTGCAGCTATCTTGACCTCGGCAAATACAACTGCGTTGCCGTCATGGAGAGCCAGTCGTACACCTCGGATGGCATCTTGTTCGAGGTCACGCATGCCCGCACGCATCCCGAGATCTTCCACTACCGCGTCAACTCCAAGCGATAGCCGGCTAGCTCGCAGCCTGACGAGACTCATGCCCTCAAAGCGAAAACGCCCGGTCAAACCGACGATGCATCGGCTTGACCGGGCGTTTTCTCTGCATTCGATAACAAATAATTGTTTATACAAAACTTGTCAAGTATCAAGTTGAAATTACCGTTCACCGAAGTTTTTCTACCGCTCTAGTAATACTTGTTCAAACAACTAGTCAAATAGCGTATCGTTCAAATCAGCAAAAGGGGCAAAGTCCCCGAGCCAATCTCCGAAGGCGGCGGCAAAGGGTGCCGCCACGGTGTGAAAGGGTGGATTGTAATGAAGAACGAAATGAGCAGAAGGCAGTTCCTGGGTTTTGCTGGTTCCGCGGCTGCGGTTCTTGGTCTGGGTCTCGTGGGCTGCGGTGGCTCCGCCGGCTCCGGCTCCTCTGCTTCTGGTGACGCTGCCGAGGTCTACTTCCTCCAATTCAAGCCCGAGGTCGACAAGGAGTGGAAGGAGATCGCCAAGGCGTACAAGGAGGAGAAGGGCGTCGAGGTCAAGATCGTGACCGCCGCCTCCAACACCTACGAGGAGAAGCTCAAGTCCGAGATGTCCAAGAGCTCCGCTCCGACCCTGTTCCAGGTCAACGGCCCCACCGGTCTTAAGAACTGGAAGGATTACTGCGCCGATCTGTCCGATACCAAGCTCCGCGGTGAGCTCATTGACGACTCCCTGGCTCTGCAGTCCGATGGCAAGGATCTGGGTATCGACTGGGTCCAGGAGAGCTACGGTATCATCTACAACAAGCAGCTGCTCGAGAAGGCTGGCTACAAGGCCGAGGACATCAACTCCTTCGACAAGCTGAAGGCTTGCGCTGACGACATTCAGGCCCGCAAGGACGAGCTTGGCGTTGAGGGCGCCTTCACTTCCGCCGGCATGGATGACTCCTCCAGCTGGCGTTACACCACCCACCTCGCCAACCTCCCGCTCTACTACGAGTTCGAGAAGGAGCACAACCAGGAGGACGATGAGATCAAGGGCGAGTATCTCGACAACTTCAAGCAGATCTTCGACCTGTATATCACCGACTCCACCTGCGATCCTTCGCAGCTTGCCTCCAAGACCGGTGACGACGCCACCAACGAGTTCGCAACCGGCAAGGCCGTCTTCTATCAGAACGGCTCTTGGGCCTACGCTGACCTCACCAAGGCCGGTATGACCGACGACCAGCTCGGCATGCTGCCGATCTACATCGGCGTCGACGGCGAGGAGAACCAGGGCCTGTGCTCCGGCGGCGAGAACTACTGGTGCGTGAGCTCCCAGGCTTCCGAGGATGCTCAGAAGGCCACCGAGGACTTCATGTACTGGTGCGTCACCGCTGACACCCCGACCAGCATCATCGCCGACAAGATGGGTCTGACCGCTCCGTTCAAGAGCGCCAAGGAAACCACCAACGTCTTCTCGCAGCAGGCCGTTGCCATGGCCAAGGACGGCAAGAAGACCGTTGCTTGGGACTTCGTTTACATCCCCTCCGAGGAGTGGAAGAAGAACCTCAAGCAGGCTCTGATCGCCTATGCTGCCGACAACAGCAAGTGGGACGGCGTCAAGAACGCCTTCGTCGATGGCTGGAAGACCGAGAAGGCTGCTTCCGAGTAAGCAGTTGCTGCCCAAGCTATCTGATTAGCGACAGGGGGCGGGCAGACGTTGGTTTGCCCGCCCCCTGCATATTGAAAGGACCCTTCTATGGGCAAAGCACTCAAGCGCTGGTGGCCGCTCTTTATGCTGCCCACGTGCCTGGCGTTTATGATCGGGTTCGTGATCCCTTTTATCCAGGGCTTCTATCTCTCGTTCTGCCAGTTTATTACCATTAACAACGCGCACTTTGTCGGTATCGCGAACTACGTGCGCGCGCTGTCCGATCCGCAGTTTGCCACGTCGTTCTTCTTTACCGTGGCGTTTGCCTTCCTGTCGACGGTGCTCATCAACGTGATCGCCCTGGCAATTGCGCAGGCGCTCACCCGCAAGGCGCTCAAAGGCACCAACATCTTCCGTACGATTTTCTTTATGCCTAACCTGATCGGCGGCATCGTGCTGGGCTACATCTGGCAGATTCTGATCAACTGCCTGCTCTCCAACGTGGGTGCCCAGCTCATTGCCCTTAACTCCGCTGCCGGCTTCTGGGGCCTTATCATCCTGACCCTGTGGCAGCAGGTCGGCTACATGATGATCATCTACATCGCTGGTCTGCAGTCCATTCCGTCCGACTACATCGAGGCCGCCAAGGTCGACGGTGCCACGGCATGGCAGACGTTTTGGAAGGTTAAGATCCCTAACCTGATGCCGACCATCACCATTTGCCTGTTCCTGTCCATCACCAACGGCTTTAAGCTGTTCGACCAGAACCTCGCCCTTACCGGCGGCGCCCCCGCGCACTCCACCGAGATGCTCGCCCTGAACATCTACAACACGTTCTATTCGCGTGCCGGTATCGCATGGCAGGGTATCGGTCAGGCCAAGGCGGTTATCTTCTGCATCCTGGTCGTAGCCATCTCCATGATTCAGCTTAAGGCCACGAGGTCCAAGGAGGTGCAGCAGTAATGAAACGCGATAAGGTTATCAACCGCGCGCTCTCGATTTTCTTTACGATCCTGTCGCTCGCGTGGATCTACCCCGTGTTTATGATTGCGCTCAATTCCTTTAAGAAAGCGACCGCAATCAGCACCACCACGGCATTCGATCTGCTCACGCCCGAGACGTTCAACGGCCTTGCAAACTACGTGCACGCCCTTAACGAGCAGGGCTTTGCCTCGGCATTTATGTACTCGCTCATCATCACGGTCACGTCGGTCGTGCTGATCTTGGTGTGCTGCTCCATGTGCGCTTGGTACGTGGTTCGCGTCAACAGCAAGATCTCGAACTTCTTCTATTACCTGTTCGTGTTCTCGATGGTCGTACCGTTCCAGATGCTCATGTTCACGCTGTCCAATTTGGCGGACCGCATCGGCTTCAACACGCCGTTCAACATCTGCTTTATCTATCTGGGCTTTGGCGCGGGCCTGGCGGTCTTTATGTTCGCCGGCTTTGTAAAGAACATCCCGCTCGAGATCGAGGAGGCGGCCATGATCGACGGCTGCAACCCGGTCCAGGTGTTCTTTAAGATCGTCCTTCCCATCATGAAGCCCACCTATCTTTCGGTCGGCATTCTCGAGACCATGTGGGTCTGGAACGACTACCTGCTGCCCTACCTTACGCTCGACTCCACCAAGTACAAGACCATTCCTATCTTGATCCAGTACTTCCGCGGTGGCTACGGCCACGTCGAGCTCGGACCCATGATGGCCTGCATCATGATGGTTGTTATCCCCATCGTCATCATGTACATCCTCTGCCAGAAGTACATCATCGACGGCGTGGTGGCAGGTGCCGTCAAGGGCTGATGCCGTAACTGTTTTGCAAGTTTCTGCGGCGCCCCTCAGCGCGGCGCCGCACATCGAAAGGTAAAGACATGGCCGAGATCGTTCTCAAACATGTTCAGAAGGTGTATCCCAACACCGAGTCCAAAAAGAAGGGCTTCTTTGGCAAAAAGAAGAAGACCGAGGAGAAGAAGCATAACCTTAAGGTTACCGAGGATGGCGTGCTCGCTGTAGAGGACTTCAACCTCACCGTTCACGACCAGGAGTTCGTCGTCCTCGTTGGCCCGTCTGGCTGCGGTAAGTCCACGACGATGCGCATGGTTGCCGGCCTGGAGGACATTACCTCGGGCGACGTGCTCATCGACGGCAAGCGCGTCAACGACGTGGCGCCCAAGGACCGCGACATCGCCATGGTGTTCCAGAGCTACGCTCTGTACCCCAACATGACGGTGTACGAGAACATGGCGTTTACGCTTGAGCTCAAGAAGGTCCCCAAAGACGAGATCGACCGCAAGGTTCGCTCCGCTGCCGAGATCTTGGGTATCACCGAGTACCTCGACCGCAAGCCCAAGGCGCTTTCGGGCGGCCAGCGCCAGCGTGTCGCTATCGGCCGCGCCATCGTGCGTGATCCTAAGGTCTTCCTGATGGACGAGCCGCTGTCCAACCTGGACGCCAAGCTGCGTAACCAGATGCGTGCCGAGCTCATCAAGCTGCGCCACGAGATCAAGGGCACGTTCATCTATGTTACTCACGACCAGACCGAGGCCATGACTCTCGGCGACCGTATCGTGGTCATGAAGGACGGCGTTGTCCAGCAGATCGCCACTCCGCAGGAGGTCTTCAACCATCCCGCGAACATCTTCGTCGCCGGCTTCATCGGCGTGCCGCAGATGAACTTCTTCGATGCCCAGCTGGTGCGCTCGGGCGACGGCTTTACCGTCAAGACCGACGACATGAATGTCGCGCTGGCCCCCGAGACCTGCGCTCAGCTCGCCCTTAATTGGGACGGCGGCGACGTGAAGGAGATCACGGCCGGCGTACGTCCCGAGCAGATTCTGCTTGCCGAAAAGGGCGAGGAGGGTGCGCTTCAGGGCACCATCGAGGTCACCGAGCTCATGGGTTCGACCGAGCACGTTCATGTGATGTCTCCCGACGGCCAGTTTGTCCTGATCATCCCCGTCGTCGATCTCGAGGCCAAGGGTGCGCTCAAGGCGGGCGACCCCATCTGGTTCAAGTTTGAGAAGAACGCGACCCATCTCTTCGATAAGGTGTCTGGCAAGAACCTTATCTAGGCCCGATCCAATCAGGCCCTCCTTTTGGGCGACTGCGGCTTTGCCATCCTTTTGCCGCGGTCACATATAAGACTCCCCTCCCGTCCACTGGGCGAGAGGGGAGCCTTTCTTTGTGCTGGGGCCGTTGATCTGCCGGTTTGTCTTGATCTGTAACAGGAGGAGGGCCAAATTGGGTCTAGATGTTACAGATTGAGACAGCATCGAGCTGCCTATCCTTTCATCTCGATCTGTAACACGGGAGGCTGATTTCGGCAGCTACCTGTTACAGAACGAGATTGTTTGGTCGAGACAAATCACGGGCCGGCGTATCGGCACAAAAAGCGGAGCCGCGTTGCCGCGACTCCGCTTTCAAGAGGATGGGTAAAGGAAACGAAATTAGCTCAGGTGCCAAATCTCGTCGTTGTACTGGGAGATCGTGCGGTCAGACGAGAAGGTGCCGGCGTTGGCGATGTTGATCAGCGCCTTGCGCATCCAAGCGTCCTGGTCCTCGTAGTCGGCTAGCACGCGCTCCTTGGTCTGGATGTACTCCTCAATGTCGAGCAGGGCCATAAACCAGTCCTTGCCCTTGATGTCGTCGTGCAGGCGCTGCAGGCGCTCGGCGTTGCCGGTCGCCATAAAGGCGGGGTTGGTGATGAAGTCCACCAGCAGCTTGATGCCGGGCTTGCGGTAGAGCGCGCCGGCGTTATAGCTGCCGTCGGCGTAGAGCTGCTCGACCTGCTTGGAGGAAGCGCCAAAGGTGTAGATGTTCTCGTCGCCCACGAGCTCGGCGATCTCGACATTGGCACCGTCAAGCGTGCACAGGGTCAAAGCGCCGTTGAGCATGAATTTCATGTTGGAGGTGCCGCTCGCCTCCTTGGAGGCCAGGCTGATCTGCTCGGAGATGTCGGCGGCGGGGATCACGCGCTCGGCGGCGGTGACGTTGTAGTTCTCGATCATTACGACTTGCAGGTAGGGAGCCACGTCGGGGTCGTTGGCGATCCACTGGGAAAGCGTCAGGATTAGGTGGATGATATCCTGGGCGATGGTGTAGGCAGGTGCCGCCTTGCCGCCAAAGATGATGGTGACGGGGTGTTCGGGTTTATTGCCGTTCTTGATGTCGAGATACTTCCAGATAATGTAGAGCGCGAGCATCTGCTGGCGCTTGTACTCGTGGATACGCTTGACCTGAACATCGATGATGGCGTTGGAGGGAATGGTCACACCCTGCTCGAGCGCCATGAACTGGCGCATGATGGTCTTGGCCTCGGCCTTGGTGGCGGCCAGGCGCTCAAGAACGTCCTTGTCGTTAGCGAATTCGGCGAGCTTGCTCAGGTCGCCGGTGCTGCGCCAGTCGGTGCCGATCACATCGTCGAGCAGGCTGGCGAGCGCGGGGTTGGCGCCATGGATCCAGCGGCGGAAGGTGATGCCGTTGGTCTTGTTGGAGAACTTCTCAGGATAGATCTCGTAGAACGGGTGAAGCTCGGTGTCCTCCAGAATCTTGGTGTGAAGCGCGGCAACGCCATTGATGGAGAAGCCAAAGTGAATGTCCATGTGGGCCATGTGGACGGTTTCGTGCTCGTCGATGATGGCGACGCGTGGGTCGTCGTGCTCGGCTTTGGCAACCTCGTCGAGCTTGACGATGATGTCGGCGATGGCGGGCGAGACCTTCTGCAGGCTGGTGAGCGGCCACTTTTCGAGTGCCTCGGCAAGGATCGTGTGGTTGGTGTAGGCGACCATGGAGCGCACGATGGTGACTGCCTCGTCAAACTCGATGTCGTGCTCGGTGGTGAGCAGGCGGATGAGCTCGGGAATGACCATGGTGGGGTGCGTGTCGTTGATCTGGACCACGGCGTAGTCGGCCAGGTCGTGCAGGTTGCTGCCGCGCTCGACGGCCTCGTCGATCAGGAGCTGGGCAGCGTTGCTCACCATGAAGTATTCCTGGTAGATGCGAAGCAGGCGGCCCTGCTCGTCGGAATCATCCGGATAGAGGAACAAGGTGAGGTTCTTGGCGATCTCGGTCTTGTCGAAGTCGATGGAGCTGCCGGGGACCAGGCCGTCGTCAACGCTTGCCAGGTCAAACAGGCGCAGACGGTTCTTGGTGGGCTGGCCGTAACCGGGCACATCGATGTTGACGAGCTTGGAGGTAACGGCAAAATCGCCAAACTCAACAGTGTAGGAGCGGTCGTCATCGATCAGGATATCTTGCTCGCCGAGCCACTCGTCGGGGACGGCCTTCTGCTGATTGTCGACAAAGCGCTGACGGAACAGGCCGTAGTGGTAATTGAGGCCCACGCCGTCGCCGGTCAGGCCCAGCGTGGCGATGGAATCCAGGAAGCATGCGGCCAGGCGGCCCAGGCCACCGTTGCCGAGCGACGGCTCGACCTCAAACTCCTCAATCTTATTGAGGTCGTGGCCCGCGGCGGTGAGCTGGTCCTTAACCTCGCTATAGATACCGAGGTCGATCATGTTGTTGATCAGCAGCTTGCCAATCAAGAACTCAGCAGAGATGTAATAGAGCTTTTTCTTGCCATTGTTGAGCGGGCAGGCGGCAGAGCGCTCTTGCACGAGCTTGACCAGCAGTTTGTAAATGTGGCGGTCATCGAGTTGCTCGAGCGAAGTTCCAAAGGACTGCTCGGCAAGATCCGCAAGATTGATGCGGGGCATGTTTCCTCCTGTGGTGAGTTGATTACATGTCGGAAATTCAAAAGAAGCCCGCGCGAGGGGATTGGGGTGGCCTCGCGCGGGAAAAGCGGTCGCGTCCGCACGGTGGGGTGGGGTCGGGCGCGGTGGCTCCTATTGGGGAAGCTCGATTTCGGCTTCCGACGGGATGCGGAAGTAAGTCTCGGTCCAGTCGGTGAGCTTGTGCTCGAGCTCGCGGGTGATGGCGCCATCGAGCATGCGCCAGGTCCAGTTGCCGCCCAGGGTGGCGGGAGTGTTGATGCGCGCCTCGTTGCCCAGATTGAGCAGGTCCTGCATGGTGTAGATGCAGGTATCGCTCACGCTGGCGGCGATGGTGCGGTTGAGCGCGTCGGCTATGGACTCGCCTGCCTGCTGATGGGTGTACAGGGCTGCCTGCTCGCGCTGACGCGGGGTGGCCGTTCCCTCATACCAGCCGCGTGCCGTCTCGTTGTCATGCGTACCGACGTAGGCGACGGTGTTGGCAATGTAGTTGTGCGGCAGGTAGTACGAGTTGGTGCCCTCAAAGGCAAACTGCAGGATCTTCATGCCGGGGAAGCCTGTGGTGTCGCGCATATCGATGACGTCGGGGGTAAGAAAGCCCAGATCTTCGGCAATGATGGGAAGCGTGCCGAGCTTTTCCTCGAGTGTCTTGAAGAGCTTGAGGCCGGGACCCTGCGTCCACGAACCGTAGGACGAATCAGGCGAGGAGAACGGCACCTCCCAATAGGCCTCGAAGCCGCGGAAGTGATCCAGGCGGATGACGTCGTACATGTCGAGGGCGGCGCGGATGCGGCCCTCCCACCAGGAGAAACCGTCGGCTTCCATGGCGTCCCAGTCGTAGATGGGATTTCCCCAGTACTGGCCGGTTGCCGAGAACTGGTCGGGCGGCGTGCCGGCGACGCTCACAGGATTGCCGGCGGCGTCGATCTTAAAGATCTCGGGCGTGGCCCACATCTCGACGGAGTCGCGTGAGACATAGATGGGCAGGTCGCCGATGATGAGGATGTCGCGCTCGTTGGCATAGGCCTTGAGGCGGCTCCACTGACGATCGAAGAAGTACTGCGTCATCTGGTGGTAGAGCATGCGCGCGGGATGGGCAGCGCAGACCTTGGCAGAAGCCTCGCCGCGGCGGCGGAGCTCCTCGGGCCACTCCCAAAAGGCCTTGAGCCCGCACTCCTCCTTTACGGTCATAAACTCGCAGTAGGGAATGAGCCAGTCCTCGTTTGCCTGGATAAAGTCGTCGAAATCGGCTGGTTTATTCGCAGCGAAGCGCTCGGCGGCACGGTCGAGGATTTGGCGGCGGCCAGCAAAGATGGCGCCGTAGTCGACGTTGTTGGGATCGGAGCCCAGGTACACGCCGTCGATATCGCGCTGCTCCAGATAGCCGGCCTCGATAAGCTCGGCAAAGTCGATAAAGTTGGGGTTGCCCGCGCGGGCCGAGAACGACTGGTAAGGCGAATCGGCGTAACTAGTCGTCGTTAGGGGCAGAATCTGCCAATAATGTTGTTTGCACGAGGCGAGGAAATCGACAAAGTCGTAGGCGTTCCAGCCAAAACCGCCGATTCCGTAAGGTCCGGGCAGAGATGAGACGGGCATGAGGACGC
>UQTU01000021.1 GCA_900544135.1 uncultured Collinsella sp. | reverse complement strand
CCGACGTCGTACAAAGCGTTTCCAGCCATAAAAAAGCCTCCCATTTCTTGTGTCCAAGAAATGGGAGGCAGTTCACGAAGTGCGCAGCGGGGGTTTCTTGCATGTCCGAGGACGTTCTGAAAACTAAATCCAGCACGGGCCCGGACGAGAACAACCGACTAAAGGTCGATGTGCGATTCCTTGATCGGGAACGGCTCGGCGAAGTGACAGGCGCAGCAGTGACCCGGTGCAACTTCCTTAAACTCGGGGAGCTTCTCGGAGCAGATACCCTGCGCGATCGGGCAACGCGTGTGGAAACGGCAGCCGGTCGGCGGATCCAGCGGCGACGGCGGATCGCCAGCGAGGATGATGCGCTTGCGGGTCTTCTGGATATCAGGATCGGGAACCGGCACGGCAGACAGCAGCGACTGCGTGTACGGATGGTGAGGCTCGCTATAGAGCGTCTTCCAGTCCGAAACCTCGACCATCTTACCCAGATACATAACGGCAACGCGATCGGAGATGTGCTGTACGACGGACAGGTCGTGTGCGATAAACAGATACGCGGTACCGAACTTGTCCTGCAGTTCCTTGAGCAGGTTCAGAACCTGGGCCTGAATGGACACATCCAGAGCGGATACCGGCTCGTCACAGATAATCAGCTTGGGCTTCAGCGCAAAAGCGCGGGCAATACCGACACGCTGACGCTGGCCGCCCGAGAACTCATGCGGATAGCGGTTGATGTGCTCGGGGTTCAGTCCAACGACGTCGAGAAGCTCACGGACGCGCTCAATGCGCTCCTCCTTGGTACCCACACCATGAATGGTCATGGGCTCGGAGACAATCTCACCGATGGTCATACGAGGGTTGAGCGAAGCATAAGGATCCTGGAAGATAAACTGCATCTCACGACGCATGTCCTTGATCTCATGCTTGCTCATCTCGGCAACATCTTTGCCCTGGAAGAACACCTTGCCGGCGGTCGGCTTGGTCAGACGCATGATAGTGCGGCCCGTGGTGGATTTACCGCAACCAGACTCGCCAACCAGACCAAAGGTCTCGCCAGGATAAATCTCAAAAGAGATGTCGTTTACAGCAGAGACGACGCGCTTGGAAAAACGCTTGGCGAACATGCCGGACTCTGCGGGAAACTCCTTGGAGAGGTGCTCGACCTTCAGCAGTGGAGTGCGCTCGTTATTGTCTGCCATTTACGCCTCGCCTCCCTTCTTGGAATCCTTGCGCGTACGGGACGTCTCAGGAGCGTTCTTGAGGAACTCGGGGTCACCGGAATAGTGGCACGCAGAATAGTGACCGGACTCGGTGACAACGCGCTCAGGGCGCTGCTTGCGGCACTTGTCCGTCGCGTAGGGGCAACGAGGAGAGAAGACGCAGCCCTCAGGCAGGTTCATGAGCGAAGGCGGGTTGCCGTGAATCGGCGTCAGCGGCTTCTTCTCTTCGATTGCCTGCTCCGGGATGGAGCGGATAAGACCCCAGGTGTAGGGGTGGCGGCTCTCGTAGAAGATTTCCTCAGCAGTACCGAACTCAACGGGGCGGCCGGCGTACATAACCATGATCTTATCGGCCATATCGGCGACAACACCCAGGTCATGGGTAATCATGATGATGGCGTTGCCGTTCTTCTCCTGCATCTCCTGCATGAGCTCGATAATCTGAGCCTGGATGGTAACGTCCAGGGCAGTCGTGGGCTCGTCGGCAATCAGAATATCGGGATCGCAGGCAAGGGCCATGGCAATCATGACTCGCTGACGCATACCGCCAGAGAACTGGTGCGGATACTCATTGACGCGCTTCTCGGGCTCGGGGATACCCACGAGGTCCAAAAGCTCGGTGGCACGCTTGAGCGCCTCCTGCTTGGAGTAGCCACGGTGCAGACGAAGACCCTCGCCCACCTGCCTGCCGATCTTATAGACCGGGTTCAAGGAGGTCATAGGATCCTGGAAGATCATCGCGATATCGTTGCCGCGAATGTGCTGCATCTCTTCCTCGGTCATTTCGAGGATGGAGCGGCCGCGATAGCGAACGTCACCGCCCTCGATCTTTCCCGGAGGCATCGAGATGAGGCCCATGATGGTCATGGCGGTCACGGACTTACCGGAGCCGGACTCACCGACGACGCCCAGGGTTTCGCCGCGATCGAGCGTGTAGGAGACACCGTCGACAGCGCGAACAACGCCATCCTCGGTGTGGAAATACATCTTAAGGTCATCGACCTCGAGCAGATGCTGGCCCTCAGGAACCGGCTGATCCTTCAGGTCCACATAGTTCTTGTTCTTCTTCATCCTTATGCGTCCTTCATCTTGACGTCGAGGGCGTCGCGCAGACCGTCACCCAGCAGGGTGAAGGCGAGCACCGTCGAGAGAATTGCCAGACCGGGCATGATCATCATCCAGGGAGCGGTCAGAAGATACTGCTGACCGTCCTGAATCATGGAGCCCCACGAAGGCGTAGGCGGAATAACGCCCATGCCGAGGAAGGACAGAGCGGACTCGGTCAGAATGGCGCCACCAATGTTCATGGTCGCGTAGACCACGATGGAGGCGACGGAGTTCGGGAAGATGTGACGCACGACGATACGAGCATCAGATGCACCCATCGCGCGCGCTGCATCAACATAGTCGTTTTCCTTGACCGTCAAGATTGCAGAGCGGAAGACGCGCGCAATCGAAGGCCAGCCAAGAATGCCGATGGCGATAAAGACGTTCTGAAGACCACGGCCGATAACGGCGATCATGGCGACAACGAACAGCACGTACGGGAACGCCAGGAAGATGTCCGCACAGCGCATGATGATCGTATCCCAAATGCCGCCGTAGAAACCGGCCAGGGCGCCCATGACCAGGCCGATCAATGTGGAGATGGCGGTGGCCATGATACCGACAGAAAGCGAAACGCGTGCACCGTAGATAACGCGGACGAGAATGTCGCGACCGAGGGCATCGGTGCCAAACGGGTGCTCGGCACACGGAGCCAGTAGCGATGTCTCGGCCATGGTGGTCGAATCGGAAGCCGTCGGCGAACCGAGCCAGGGCTTAGCCCACAGATCTGCGGTCAGGGCAACCACAACGACGATGATGATCCAGCAGACACCGATAACGGCGAGCTTGTTCTTACGAAGACGCTTAAAAGCGTCGCCCCACAGCGTGCGGGACTTGGCGGGAGCAGATGCGACCTTGGTGGCGGTAGCCTGCTCCTGAGACTGAGAATCAGTTTCCTGCATGAGACGTACCTCCCTTAGGCCTTATCCGACGGACCGCCAAGGCGGATGCGCGGGTCGAGGAATGCATAGCTAATGTCGACGAGCAGGTTGATCACCATGACGACGACAACGATGAGCGTAACGCCGCCCATAACGATGGGCCAGTCACGCATGCTAATGGCGCGATAGACCTCATAGCCGATACCGGGCCAGTTGAAGACCGTCTCGGTCAGGATGGCGCCCGAAAGCATGCCGCCAAAGTCGACACCAATATAGGTAACGACGGGGATGAGTGCATTCTTAAGCGCATGCTTGACGATGATCGCACGATTGGAGAGACCCTTGGCCTTTGCCGTACGGATGTAATCCTGGTTCATGACGTCAAGCAGCTGCGAGCGCATAATGCGCGCAGCATAAGCGGTCGAAACCGAAGCCAGCGTAATGGTCGGAAGCACATAGTGCATCCAATCCTGATACTGAGAGCTGGAACCGCCGGCACCCGAGATCGGCATGGAGATTGCACCGCCCGTGGCGTCCTTGAGGATGACGCCAAAGAACAGCTGCAGCAACATACCGAGCCAGAAGGCCGGGACCGCAACGAGGATCGACGTGGTGAGCGTTACCAAAATATCCCAGAAGGAATAACGCTTTACCGCCGAAATGATACCCGCACCGATACCCATAATTGCCTCGAGCACGATGGCGCACGCGGCAAGTTTGACCGTATACGGATACTTCTGGGCAAAGATTTCCGTAACCGGCAGCTTGCGCTGATACGAATTGCCCAGATCGCCATGAAGCAGGCCGTTCATGTAATACAAGTAACGGTCCACGAGCGACGTTTGAACGGGGTCGCCGTTCTCGTCAAGGATCGCGTTGCCGTCATCGTCCGTCTGGACCAGGTGATAGCGAACGCGAAGCTGAAGCTCCACCTCGGGGGACAGAGCCTTGTCTCCACCGATCAGCTTGATCGGATCTCCCGGCACGATATTCTGGAGGGCGAACAGAATCAGCGTAACGCCCAAAAACACCGGGATGAACTGAAGCACACGTTTAACGATGTACTTACCCATACCACTCCCCTATCTAGGGATTAACCTAAATGGGATGCCGATCGCCAGACCGGCATCCCAAAATTACCATCAGCCAGTTTACCCCAGGTTAGGGAGAACTGTATGTTTCCCATGAGGTCTACGTAAATACTTGACCCTCACGGAAGCTGCAAACTCTTAGGCGAGCTCAGCGGTACCCAGATCGGCGTGCTTCTGCGGATCGACATAGAGGTGCTTAATGCGATCGGAGCCGGCGATGGTGTGCGTGTAGAACATAATCGGGATGACCGGGCAGTCGGCAGCGACCATTGCGTCGGCCTCCTGCATCTTAGCGACGCGCTCCTCGTCGTCAACAATAGTACGAGCCTCGTCGACCTTGGCGTCGAACTCGGGGTTGTTGTAACCGGAGCGGTTGTCGCCACCGAGGGAGTCGGAGTGGAACAGCGGATACAGGAAGTTGTCCATGATCGGGTAGTCGGCAATCCAACCCAGACGACCGAACTGATAGTTAAAGTTCTGATACTGCTCGAGCAGGGCAGACCACTCAGGGGTATCGGAGACAGCGGTAACGCCAACCTTGGCGAGGTCACCGATGATGGACTCCATGATCTCCTTGTGACCGCCGTCCTGGTTGTAGGACAGGGTCACGCTAATGCCACGATCCCCGTTAGCGCCAGCGGGAGCAACCTTGTCGAGGTACTCGTTAGCCTTGTCGACATCGTAGGCGCAGAACTCCCATGCGCCCTCCTTGTAGCCATCGATGCCCGGAGGAACAATGCCGTCGGCAGGAGTACGGGTACCCTTCCAGATGGTCTTGCAGATGGCCTCACGGTTGATGGCCAGGGAGATACCCCTGCGCAGGTCGGCGTTGCTGAACGGCTCGGCCGTGGTGTTGCAGGTCAGATAGTACGTGGAAGGCTCGGCGCCGAGCAGCATGCGCTCGCCGTCACCCATGGTGTAGCCGTCCTTGGACACGCCGCGATCCTTCTTGGCGGCGTCGATCTGAGCGACGGGAACGTCGCAGACATCGAGGTTACCGGCCTGGAACTCCTTGTAGGCGGTCTCCATGTCCTTGATGACCTGGAAGTGGATGCCATCGATCTTGGCCTTGTCGCCATAGTAATCGTCGAACTTCTTGACGTTGATCTCCTGGCCATCCTCCCACTTGCCGTCCATCATGAACGGGCCGTTACCGACCGGGGCGAGGTAGAAGCTCTTGACATCGGACTCGGCGCACTCGGGAACCGGGGCCAGAGCCGGGTGAGAGGCGACGAAGGGGAAGTCGGCGTAAGCGGAAGTCAGCTTGACGACGAGGGTCTCATCGTCGGGGCAGGTAACACCGCTGAGCTCGGTAGCGTTACCGGCAAGCAGATCGTCATAGCCCTCGACCATGGAAAGGTGATAGGAGACCTCGGAAGGGCCGTACTCGGTAGCGACAGCCGACTTGGTGTTGACCAGACGCTCCCAACCGAGCTTGAAGGACTTGGAGGTAACGTCGTCACCGTTGTGGAACTTGGCCTTCTTGATCTTGAAGGTGAACTCGGTGGCGTCGTCGTTGGCCTCGAAGGACTCGCAAGCCAGCGGAACGATCTCGCCCTTCTCGGCGTCATAAGAGGTCAGAGCATCAAAGAGCTGGTACTCGACCTGAGTGCCCTGGTCCTCCTGGACATTGTAGGGGTCGATGCAGACCGGGTTGTTGATGTAGAAGTTCAGCTTCGAACCGGACTCAGAACCGGAAGCGTCGCCGCCCTTCTTGCCGCATGCGGCAAGAAAAGCCATGGAGCTCGCAGCAAGGGTACCGCCGACAAAGGCGCGACGACCCATAACGGGCTGGTGGAACATAGAATCAGCCATGCCATCCTCCTTATGAGATAGGACAAAGAAATGTTCAGTCGGACACATGTCGAGACAATCCGATCCGAACCATCAAAACGCCGCCCGTTGCTATGGCTGGTTATGCACAACGAACCAACGTTTCTCAATACAGTAGCGCATTTTATGCACGATTTGGGGCTAATTCCGGTCAACGGTCGAGAATTTCTTTAGTTGGGCGAAGTATGTGGGGATATTTTGGCTCTGTTACAAATATGTAAACAAAAAGGGTCCCGCACTTGCGGAACCCTTTTCAAGTATTTATGTGGCTCGTGCTTAGTAGCCGACGATACCCTGCGGGAAGAAGAACATGCACAGGACGACACACACGGCAAAAACGACGGCCATAATTACCGTCAGGCGATCGAGGTTCTGCTCCATGACGCCCGTGGCAGAGCTGGAGTTATACAGCGAGCTAGCGATCATATCCGAAACGCCGGTGCCCTTACCAGAGTGCATCAGGACGAGAATCGTCAGCGCCACGGCAGAGACAGCCCAAACGACAAACAGAAGAATCTGAAACGGACCCATAGATAAGCTCCTTAATAGAACAATTCAAACTCCAGTACTGTACCACAACCCCCAGCACTCCCCCATCAGCCATTTGGTGACGAGGTAGAAATAGCGCAAAAAAAGAGGGTTGTCCGGTTGTGGACAACCCCCTTACTAGAAAACGGTATTTGTTTTCTATTAGGCCTCGGTGGCGAGTACGCGACCCGTCATCTCGGCGGAAGGCTCAATACCAGCCATGGTGAGCATGGTCGGAGCGATATCGGAAAGACGGCCGTCCTCGATACCGGTGAGCTGTGCCTTCTCATCAACGATGATGAACGGCACGCGGTTGGTGGTGTGAGCCGTGAACGGATGCTTGGAACCGTCGGAAGCAACGTCAAACATGTGATCGGCGTTGCCGTGATCGGCGGTAATCAGCGCAAAGCCGCCCTTAGCGAGAATCGCCGGGACAACCTTGGACAGGGCATCGTCAACAGCCTCGACGGCCTTAACGGCAGCGTCGAAGACACCGGTGTGACCAACCATGTCGCAGTTTGCGAAGTTCACGATGTAGAAATCAGCGCGATCCTCGTTGATGGCGGCGACAAGCTTCTCGGTAACCTCGGGAGCGCTCATCTCAGGTTGCAGGTCGTAGGTAGCGACCTTGGGAGAAGCGACGAGCACGCGCTCCTCGCCCTCCTTGGGCTCCTCGATGCCGCCGTTGAGGAAGAACGTCACGTGGGCGTACTTCTCGGTCTCGGCGGTGTGCAGCTGCTTCAGGCCATTGGCGGCGATAACGTCGGCCAGAACGTTCTCGGGGAACGTCTTGGGGAAGGCGACCTCGACGTCAAACGTCGGGTCGTACTCGGTCATCGTCACAAAGTGCGAAAGCTTGATCTGCTCGCGCTCAAAGCCGTCGAACTCCTTGTCCGTGAACACGCGAGTCATCTGACGAGCGCGGTCGGGACGGAAGTTGAAGAAGATGGCCGCGTCGCCCTCGTGGATGCCCTCGTTGTGGGCAGCGAAGGGCTCGACGAACTCGTCGCCGCGCGGATCCTTCTCGTAGTAGGCCTTGATACCGGCAACAGGGTCGGTATCGGCATCGGATGCGTTGACCATGACATCGTAGGCGCGCTGGATGCGCTCCCAACGGTTGTCGCGGTCCATGGCCCAATAACGGCCCGAGACGGTGGCAACGCGAGCGTCGCAACCGGTCTCCTCGGAGATCTTAGCCAGGAAGGCGCAGAACTCACTCATGTAACCGGCACCGGACTGCGGGTCAACGTCGCGACCATCCATGAAGGCGTGGACGCGAACGGTCTTGACACCGTGCTCGGCAGCCATCTTGACCAGAGCCTCGACGTGGCTCATATGAGAATGAACACCGCCAGGGCTCATAAGGCCCATGAGGTGGAGAGTCTTGCCGTCAGCCTTGACGTCGTCCATAGCCTTGACGAAGACCTCGTTCTTGGCGATGGAGCCGTCCTTGATGGCATTGTTGATGCGCGAAAGCTCCTGGAACACGATGCGGCCGGCACCGATGTTGAGGTGACCCACCTCGGAGTTGCCCATCTGGCCATCGGGAAGACCCACGTCCTCGCCCGAAGCGCCGAGCGTGGTGTGGGGGTACTTCTCGTACAGGCTATCGAGGAAGGGCGTCTTGGCAGCGGCGACGGCGTTCTCGCCATCGGCCGGAGCCAGGCCGCAACCATCCATGATGATCAGGAGTGCAGGAAGATGACGCTGTGCCATATGTCCTACTCGCCTGCCTTGACGACCATAGAGGCGAAGTCGGCAGCCTTGAGCGAAGCGCCGCCCACGAGGGCGCCGTCGACGTCGGGCTTGGCGACGAGCTCGGCGATGTTGCCGGGCTTGGCAGAGCCACCATAGAGAACGCGGATGCCGTCGGCGAGCTCCTCACCGAACATCTCCTTGAGGGTCTCACGGATAGCGCCGCAGACCTCCTGAGCGTCCTCGGCGGTAGCGGTCTTGCCGGTGCCGATGGCCCAGATGGGCTCGTAGGCGACGACGACCTGCTTGGGGCAAGTGATCTCGAGACCCTCGAGACCAGCCTTGACCTGGTTCACGACGTGCTCGACATAGGTGCCGGCCTCGCGGACCTCAAGGGACTCGCCGCAGCAGAAGACAGGAACAAGACCGGCGGCAACGAGGGCCTTGGCCTTCTTGTTCTGATCCTCGTCGGTCTCGTGGAAGTAATCACGACGCTCGGAGTGACCGATGATGCAGTAGGTGCAGCCAGCGGACTTGAGCATGTCGCAAGAAGACTCACCGGTGAAGGCACCCTTGGCCTCCCAGTACACGTTCTGTGCACCGAGGGCGATGGGGGCAGCCTGAATACGGTCATGAACCGTGGTGATGTCGATGGTCGGAGGGCAGACGAGCACCTCGACGCCAGCCGGAACCTCGGGCAGAGCCTGAGCCAGCTCGTCGGCGAGCTTGGCGGCCTCGGCGACGTCGTTGTTCATCTTCCAGTTACCAGCGATAAGAAGGGTGCGATTAGGCATCGAGAAGCGCCTCCACTCCGGGCAGGGCCTTACCCTCGACGAGCTCCATGGAAGCGCCACCACCGGTAGAGATCCAGCTCATCTTGTCGGCCAGGTTGAACTTGTTGACGGCTGCGACAGAGTCGCCACCACCGATGATCGAGGTGCAATCAGCCTCGGCGACAGCCTCGGCGATAGCCTGGGTGCCGTGAGCGAAGTTATCGAACTCGAAGACGCCCATGGGGCCATTCCAGAACACAGTCTTGGCACCCTTGACAGCCTCGGCGTAGAGCTCCTCGGTCTTGGGGCCGATGTCCATACCCTCACGGTCGTCGGGGATAGCGTCGGAAGCGACAACCTCGGGGACAGCATCCTCGCCAAAGTGATCAGCAACGCGGTTGTCGATGGGGAGCAGGATCTTGACGCCCTTCTCCTCGGCCTTCTTGAGCATCTCACCGGCGCGCTCGACCCAGTCCTCTTCCTTGAGGGACTGACCGACGGACAGGCCCTGAGCCAGGAAGAAGGTGTAGGCCATGCCGCCACCGATGATCAGGGTATCAGCGGAGTCGATGAGGTGATCGAGAACGCCGATCTTGGAGGAAACCTTGGAACCGCCGACGATGGCGACGAAGGGGCGCTCGGGCTCGGCGAAGATGCCGGTCAGCGTGTCGACCTCCTTCTCGAGCAGGAAGCCGGCGACGGCAGGCAGGTAAGCGGCGGGGCCCACGACGGAACCCTGGGCGCGGTGTGCGGTGCCGAAGGCATCGAGAACGAAGACGTCACCATAGGAAGCGAGCTTCTTGGCGATCTCGGGATCGTTCTTCTTCTCACGCTTGTCAAAACGGACGTTCTCGAGAACGAGGACCTTGCCCGGCTCGACGGCGGCGACAGCCTCGGCGGCCTTCTCGCCATACGTGTCGGCAACAAAAGCAACGTCAAGGCCAGAGAGCTCAGCGAGCTTCTTGGCGACAGGCTCGAGGGAAAGCTCGGGCTGGAAGCCAGTGCCCTCAGGACGGCCGAGGTGGCTCATGAGGATGACGCGAGCGTTGTGCTCAACGAGGTAGTTGATGGTGGGCAGGGCAGCCTTGATACGGGTGGTGTCGCCAACGACGCCATCCTTGATAGGCACGTTGAAGTCAACGCGGACGAGAACGCGCTTGCCGTCGACATCGATGTCGCGGACGGTCTTCTTGGTAAAGGCCATGTTTGCTTCTACCTTTCGTACGTGTCTGCCTCCCATTACGGCAGACGATTTCCTATAAAAAGGGCGCGACCCTAGGGTGTAAGCCCTATGAGGCCGCGCCCTTCTTTAGACGCTCAACGAGCTATTCGCTAAAAGCTAAATTAAGCAACGAACTTCTCGAAGTACTTGATGGTGCGGACCATCTGAGAGGTGTAGGAGTTCTCGTTGTCGTACCAAGAGGTGACCTGAACGAGGGTCTGGCCGTTGCCGAGATCAGAGCACATGGTCTGAGTGGCGTCGAAGATGGAGCCGTGGGTCTCGCCGACGATGTCGCGGGAGACGATCTGGTCCTCGTTGTAGGCGAAGGTATCGGGGATGGTCTCGGCGTAGGCCTTCATGGCAGCGTTGACCTCGTCGACGGTGACCTTCTTGTCAACGACGGCGTAGAGGTTGGTCAGCGAGCCGGTCGGCGTCGGGACGCGCTGGGCGGCACCGATGAGCTTGCCGTTGAGCTCGGGGAGAACCAGGCCGATGGCCTTGGCAGCGCCCGTGGTGTTCGGGACGATGTTCTCGGAGCAGGCGCGGGAGCGACGGAAGTTGCCCTTGCGCTGCGGGCCGTCGAGCGGCATCTGGTCGCCGGTGAAGGCGTGGATGGTGGTCATGATGCCGGAGACGATGGGAGCGAAGTCGTTCAGGCCCTTGGCCATCGGGGCGAGGCAGTTGGTGGTGCAGGAAGCAGCGGAGATGATGTTGTCCTCAGCGGTCAGCGTCTCATGGTTGACGTTGTACACGATGGTGGGCAGATCGCTGCCGGCCGGAGCGGAGATGACGACCTTCTTGGCGCCAGCGTTGATGTGGGCCTGAGCCTTAGCCTTGCTGGTGTAGAAGCCGGTGCACTCGAGAACGACGTCGACGTCGAGGTCGCCCCAAGGCAGGTTGTTGGCGTCGGCCTCCTTGTAGATCTTGATCTCCTTGCCGTCAACGGTGATGGAATCCTCGCCAGCGACGACCTCGTGATCGCGAGCATAGTTGCCCTGCGTGGAGTCGTACTTCAGCAGGTAAGCGAGCATATCGGGAGAGGTGAGGTCGTTGATAGCGACGATCTCGGAGCCCTCATGACCGAACATCTGGCGGAAGGCCAGACGACCGATGCGACCGAAGCCGTTAATAGCAACCTTTACTGCCATTGTGTCTCCTTTCGTAAGGCCCCCGCAAGCTACAGCGCCTGCCGTTGAGGCCCACAAACTAACCACTCGCCTAATATACCTTTTTTTTGGCTTGAATTTCACGAGAATGCTCGAAATTGAAAATCAAATTTGCGTTAAAACGCTTTAACGTATAAAACAGCAGTTAAACCACCATAAAAGCTATTGCGTTAAACTACCCGCTTGCTTCAATGAGCTTTTCAAGGCGCAAAACACGGTGATACAAGGCCGACTTCGACAAAGGAGGGTCGGCCATTTCCCCCAAATCTCGCAGTGAGAGATCGGGGTAACGCTCGCGTAAGTCACAAAAAACTGCCAGAGCGTCCGGCAGCGTTTCGCGCAAACCGCGCCGATCAAGCTCATCGATGAGCGCAAGCTGATGTTGGGCGGCACCGGCACTTCTGGTCTGGTTGGCAAGCTCTGCGTTCACGCGACGATTCACGTCGTTCTTCACCAGCTTAACCGCGCGGGCCTCTTCAATCTCGGCAACGCTGCGCTTGGCGCCAATCAGCTGTAACAGACGTTTAATCTCCTCGGCACTCTTGATGTACACGGCATACGAGCCGCGACGCGCATTGACGCGGGCGTGAACTCCAATCTGCTCCAGAAGGTCGCAAAGTCCCTTTGCATACTCCTCGCCCTGAACCGCGATCTCCAAATGAAAATCGCCACGCGGGTCGGCAACAAAGCCTCCGGCAATCAGCGCACCGCGAATATAGGCGAGCCTGCAGCAAGGACGGGCGACGATGTGGCGCGGCACACCCGCGACGAGCCCTCCCCTACGGTCGAGAATGCCCAGCAGCACCAGAGCCTTATCCAAATCGGGCTGATCGGGCAAGGTGATGAGATAGTTTCGTACCTTGTGCAGGACCGACTTACGAACCGTGAATTCGGTCTTGAGCTTAAGGATACGATGCGTCAGCGCAATCATCGTGCGCGCCACAGCACCCGTCTCGGTCGCGACCGTCAAGCGGTACCGTCCCGAGCCCGCCAGCGAAAGCGTGCCGCTCACACGCGTTAGCGCAGCAAGCGTCGACAAATCGCAGTATTCGCATTCTGGTTCGCAGCGCGCAAGCTCGTCACGCACCTCAGCGGTAAACGACATGTAAACCTATGCCTTCGTGTTGGCACGCGACAGGTCACGGTGGGAGATGCTCACATGATACTGAGCACCCTCCAGGTAGCGGGCCGTGGCCTCGGCAATGGCGACGCTACGGTGCTGTCCGCCTGTGCAGCCGATAGCAATGGAAAGCTGCGGCTTGCCCTCTGCGATATAACCCGGCATGACCGTATCGAGCAGCTGAGTCCAGGCCTTCCAGAACTCCTGGGTCTTGGGGTGGTCCAAGACAAAATCGGAGACCTTCTTATCGAGACCGGTCATGGTGCGCATCTCGGGATCGTAGAAAGGATTGGGCAAGAAGCGAACATCGATCATGATATCCGCCTCGATGGGCATGCCATGCTTAAAGCCAAACGAGAACACGTGGACATCCATAAGCTGCTGGTCGGACAGCTCGGAAAAAGCCATGCGCAGCTTGTTGCGCAAGGCAGAAGTGCGCAAGCGGCTCGTGTCGATAATCATATCGGCTCGATCGCGAACGCCCTGCAGCTGCAGACGTTCACGCTGAATAGCGTCGGCCGTGGTCTCCCCCGGCTTTGCAATGGGATGGCGACGACGGTTTTCGCTATACCGGCGAATCAGCACCTCGTCAGACGCCTCGAGAAACACAATGTCGCAGCTCATCTCGCGCTCTTCCAGTGCGGCAACAGCATCGAGCAGTTCATCGAACAAGCCCTGGCTACGCAGGTCGCAGGTAACGGCAAGGTGCCTGCCCACGCCCGTATTGATGCCAACGAGCTCAGCAAGCTGGGCAATCAGGCGTGGGGGCAGGTTGTCGATACAAAAATAGCCCATGTCCTCAAACACATGCATGGCTTGCGTTCGGCCCGAGCCGGACATTCCGGTGATGATAACGATATCGGGGATACGCTCCGAGCGCTCCGCCGCATCCATGGCATCTCCCTTTTGCATGTGTGCCTCCTAAAATAAGCGCGGGACCCGGCCAGCGGATCCCGCGCGATCAATTGCCTTTATTGAGTATACCGCCCCAAGCGGATACAAGGCCCGTCTTACGCCTCAAGCGCAGCCTTGAACCAACTTGTAATACTCGTGGGGTGCGTGATAGCGGTGCCGACGACAACGGCCCACGCGCCGGCGTCGATTGCAGCGCGAGCCTCCTCGGGCGTATGCACGCGACCCTCGCAAATGATGGGAAGGCCGGGAAATTCCTCGGTCGCCTGACGCAGGAGCGGCAGGTCGGGGCCATCGGCCATGGTGCAGTCGATGGCGGCGACACCGTGAGAGAGTGTGGTGGATACCAGGTCGAAGCCCATATCAACCGCACGGCGAATGTCCTCGATGGTGGCACAATCCGCCATCAGGAGCACACCCTCCTCGTGCAGCGGGCGGAAGGTATCCTCGACCGACTTGCCATCGGGACGCGGACGATCGGTGGCGTCGATCGCCACGATATCGGCACCCGCAGCAACGCAGGCACGAGCGTGACGCAGCGTCGGCGTGATGTAAACGCCCTCGTGCCCGTCCTTCCACAGACCGATGACGGGAACCTCACAGCGACCCTTAATGGCGGCAATGTCGGCAAGGCCCTGGCAGCGAATGGCGGCGGCGCCGCCAAGCTCGCAAGCGCGAGACATTTGAGCCATGGTCTCGGGCGTACGAAGCGGCTCGCCCATATACGCCTGAACGCTCACGACGAGCTTGCCCTTCAGGGACTGGATCAAAGGATCAACGGTCATGTTCGACTCAACCTTTCTCAAAACAGCCTTCTGAGACACCGCACCTTGACGTTCAAACCGTCGCTCGCGTACCGAAGTACGCTTCGCTCCTCTTTCACGTCAATCTGCGGCACCTCAGAAGGCGCACTTGGTAGTTATGTTTACTTCAACGATGCAAGAAGGTGTTCGGCGGCACCGATGAGCGGCGCGTCGCCCTCCAGAGAGCCGATGAGAATCGGCGTGTCCTGAAGCGGGTCGAGCGCCTGGCTGGCATAGCCCTCGTGCACCGAGTCCTTCCACGTCTGTGAACGCCAATCGGGACCTTGGTGAATCACGCCGCCCGAAAGCACGATGACCTCAGGGTCCAGGATGTTAGCGAGCGAGCCCAGGCTGGCGCCCAGCGCAAAGCCGGCGTCATGAATGACCTCGGTCGCCTTTGCGTCGCCTGCGCGGCACAGGTCGTTCACGTCACGGCCGACCGAAGGACGGCTGGGGTCGACGCGGCCAAAACGCTCATCGTACATGCGCCCGATTGATGTTCCGGAAGCAACCGACTCCAGATGGCCGGAACGCCCGCAGGCGCAGGGAATGCCGGCGGCAGCCGAGCACTCGATGTGGCCCATATGGCCGGCAGCACCATGGAAGCCCTGCATCACGCGGCCGTTCTCGACATATGCGCCGCCGATGCCCGTACCGATGCCCAAACACAAGACGGAGAACTTGCCCTTGCCGACGCCCCAGTGGGCCTCGCCCAGAGCATGAGCCTGCACGTCGCCTACAACGGCAACGGGAAGGCCGAGGTCCTCGCGCAGACGCGGCCCCAACTGAACGCCGGACCAGCCGGGCATAATCTCATTGGCATACGCGATGGCGCCCGTCTTGGGGTCGACGACACCGGCAGCGCCGATGCCAACTCCGAGGACCTCGACATCGGGATTTGCCTCAAGAGCTGCCTTGATAGACGCCTCGATGCGCTGGAAGACCGCTTCGCCACCCTCCTGGGCCTCGGTGGGAACCTCAGCCTCAAAAACGGGATGGGGCACACCGCCGTCAGCCGGGTACTCCATGATGGCAGTCGCGATCTTAGTTCCGCCGATATCGACAGAGCAGACGTACTTGTTCTCCATGTCGTTCTCCTTCGGAGACAAAACAACTACAGGAAATGCGCCGTCAGGCTAGCCGTCACAGCGCGGTAAAGGTTTTCCAGGTGCCCGAGATCGCCGAGAAACCGTGCGGCCATTGGCCTAATGGGTCATGGCCGCACGGTTGAACGGCGAGGTCGGGTGCCTGGGAAAGCTTTAAAGGAGACCGTTGTCCTGGAGGACCTTGCGAATCGCCTCGACGTTCTCACCGGTCATGGCCTTCACCGGGCGCGGCATGGTCGGGCTGTCGAAGATGCCCATGAGGTTCATAGCGGTCTTGAAGGCGCCGACGCCACCGGCATAGCCCTGGACGCCCGAGGTGACATCCCAGATGTGCGAAATCTCATTGAGGCGATCCTGCTCGGCCTTGACGGTAGCCCAGTCACCAGCCTGAGCGGCCTTCCACTGACGAACGTAGCCCTCGGGCTCAACGTTGGCGAGGCCCGGAACGGAACCGTCGGCGCCACCGAGATAGGCACCGTCGACGACGACCTCATGGCCGGTAAGGATGCTCATCGGATGGCCGTTCTTCTCGTTCTCCTGAATGAGGTAGCGGAACGAGATGTCATCGCCCGAGGAATCCTTGACGCCAGCCAGGACGCCCTCGGCGCCGAGCTTAGCAAGGAGCTTCCAGGGGAGCTTGGTGTGGACGCACACGGGGATGTCGTAGGCGAAGATGGGCAGGTCGAGTTCCTCGTGAAGGATGCGGAAGTGCTCCTCGACCTCGGTCATGCCCTGCAGGGCATAGAACGGGCAGGTGGCGACGAGCGCATCGGCGCCCAGCTCCTGAGCGACCTTGCCGTGCTCGATCATGCGCTCGGTCTCGGTGTCGATGATGCCGACCAGAACGGGAACGCGGTGGTCGACGATACGGACGGCCTCTGCGACAATCTGGCGACGGCGCTCGTCGGTGGAGAAGACGACCTCGCCCGAGGAGCCCAGGAAGAACAGGCCATCGACGCCGGCATCGATCATGCGGTTGATGCTGCGCTCAAAGGAGGCAACGTCGAGCTGGTGGTCTTCGGTATCGGGAACAACGACGGGAGGGATAACGCCGGTGAATTTCTGAGTTGCCACAAGAATCTCCTTAGTTGTCTGGCGGGCAGCCCTATGCCGCCCACTCTTGTTGGCGGTGTCCAGGCCGTCTAGGCCAAAGAACACGAATAGAACGTTTGGTTAAAGAAGTCGACGACTTCGTTTTCGAACGCATTGATGCGCTCGTGAGCGTATTTGGCATAGATGATATGCCTCCGGTCACACTCAAGACCGTTGAATACGGCAAACTGGCCCTTGGGATCACTCACGGTATCCATGAGCGATGTGCCCATGAGCACCGAGCCACGAACCCGAGGCGACAGCGTCTCGAGACCGCTGGGAAGCGGATTGGCAAGCGCCGTGCAGGCAAGGCCCCGCTCGTCCAGAGCAGAAACCGCCAGCGCGACACCGCCGCCAAGGCCCTCGCCCCATGCAAAGATGCGGTCGGGATCCATGCCATCAAGGTTGCGCGCAACCTTCGCCAACGCGCAGCCCCAACGGACACGCTCGACAAAAGCAGGCGAGGTAATCCCCTGCTGCAGATCGCTGGATCCAATAGTCTCATCGTCCAGCGCAAGCACGGCATATCCCATGGCGGCAAACCGCGTCATGTGATGCCATCCCCGCACGGGTCGGTCGATGTCATGGAACATCAGACACAGCGGAACAAGCTCGGATCTTCGGGCGCAACCAGAGGGCTCAATCAAACGGCCGTGCACGACATACCCGCCGAGCTCAAAGGAAACCTCGGAGTAGCGCGCGCACGGATTGGCGAAATCAATCGCCGTAACGGTCAGCCCGCAAACCTCAAGGTCCGAAGCGGCTGTCTCCAACTCGGAAACATCCGCAGAAGCATCGCCGCGCCAATCCCGGAAATCAGAGAGCCTTGACGAAACCGTTCCAGGAATTCCCACGAGCCCGGGGACTATCAGCTCGTCAACATTGCTCTCGCACTTAGACATGAGCCTCCCCTCCCTCACAGAAAAACGGAATGATCAGATCATCAAAATCCTGAATCTCCTCGTGGCCAAAGCCTTCAAAGAACTCATGACGCTTGTCGCAGGACAGGTTGTTGTACACCGCAAACTGCGTTGCCGGCGGACAGACGATATCGGCCGTGCCCGTGCCAAACAGCACGGGGCACTTGACCATGGGGGCAAAATTCTTGGAATCGAAGTACGCCAGCTTGGCATAGGCTTCCTCGATACGAGTCGAGTCCTCGTCAAACCAACGCGACCAATAGCGCAGACCCTCGTAGGCAATATCGTCGGCGTCCAGATCCCAAACCAGGCGGAAGTCCGATAAGAAGGGATAGAGGATGGCGGCGCGATTGATAAGCTCGCTGTTAAGCGCGCAGGTTGCAATACCCAAACCGCCGCCCTGCGATGCGCCGTTCACATACACGCGGGTAAGATCGATGCCCTCGAGCTCGCGAACGATACGGCACAGAATGCGGATATCCTGATGTAGGCGAACATAGTAGAGGTTGGCCGGGTCGCCGTCGATACCGGCGACGATATGGCCCGCGACCGTCGTGCCCTCAAATCCACCAATGTCCTCGGAGGGGCCTCCTTGGCCAGGACAATCGAGAGCAATGAGCGCCATGCCCATGCCCGCAAACGACGCCTGCTCAAACCAGCTGCGGCTTGCACCCGGATACCCATGGAACTGAAGTACCAATGGCACGGGCTCGTCCGAGACAGGTTTAAGGTACTTGGCGTGCAGGCGAGCGCCGCACATGCCGGTATACCAGAGATCGAAAAGCTGGCAGGTCACGGCATCGGTGACCGATGCCGCCTCGATCGCATAGTCAAGCCCGACGGCGTCAGCCTCGGCCATGCGATCCTTCCAAAAGAGATCGAAATCTGATGGACGGGGCATAGCGCCTCGATATTCACCAAATTGATGTTGTAGCTCCTGAGCACTTGGCATGGCTCGTGAACCCAACCTTTCGAAATCGCAACGGAGGTGCGCCCGGCAAGGGAACCGGGCGCACGGGAGGGAAAGCGAAGTTACTCGCCGAGCTTGGGATGCAGCAGCGACGGCGCAGCGCCGAGCAGCATCTTGGTGTAGGGGTCTCGAGGATGCTGGAAAACCTGCTTGGCCTCGCCCTGCTCGACGATCTTGCCGCCATTCATGACGATGATGTCGTCGGAAATATAGCGGACCGTCTGGATGTCATGGCTGATGAACACCATAGCCAGGCCGAGTTCCTTCTTAAGGTCGGTCAGCAGGTTCAGAATCTGCGCGCGGACCGAAACGTCCAGAGCCGAGGTGGGCTCGTCGGCGATGATGGCATCGGGGTTCAGCGACAGGGCACGGGCAATTGCGACGCGCTGGCGCTGGCCGCCCGAAAGCTGGCCGGGGAGAACCTCGGCGGCGGAGCTGGGCAGACCGGTGAGCTCCAAGAGCTCCTTGACGCGCTTCTCCTGCTCGGCCTCGGTACCCAGGTTGTGGACGCGCATGGGGTCGAGCAGTTGCTCGCGAACGACCATACGGGGGTTGAGCGCCGTGGCCGGGTTCTGGAACACGACCGAGATGACGCGACCCATGTGGCGACGGTCCTCGGCGGTACGTTTGGTAACGTCCTTGCCCTTAAAGTAGACCTTGCCGCTCGTGGGGGCCTGCAGGCCGCACATGACGTTGGCGGTGGTGGACTTTCCGCAACCGGACTCGCCGACGATGCCGATGGTCTGTCCGGGCATGAGCTTAATCGTTACACCCTGGACGGCGTGAACCAGGTTGGGGTGCAGAATCGAGCCGGTACGGGTCCTAAAGGTGACGTGGACGTCATCAAGGAAGATGATCGGCTCGACGCCGTTGACTGCGGTCTCGCTCATCTACATCACCTCCGCGTGAGGGGTCAAACCATTTGCCTTGAGCACCTCGTCGGGGAGCTCGGAATAGAAGTGCTCGGTGCCGGGCACGCGCTTGAAGACCGGACGGGTGTCCAGGCCAATGCGCGGATGACTCGAGCGGGGTGCGAAGCGATCGCCCTTGGGGAAATCGCGCGGGCTCGGAACGGCGCCGGGCACCTGGTGCAGGCGGCCCGAACCGCTCTCGATGGACAGGACGGAACCCAGAAGACCGCGAGTGTACTCGTGGATCGGGTTGGTGAGCAGCTCCTTGGTGGGCGCCTGCTCGATAACCTGGCCGGCGTACATAACCGTGATGTTATGGGCGACCTCGGCGACCAGTGCCAGGTCGTGCGAAACGAAGATCATGGCAAAGCCGAGCTTGGCCTGAAGGTCGTTAAGCAGCTTGATGACCTGCTTCTGGACGGTAACGTCCAGAGCGGTCGTGGGCTCGTCGCAGATGACCAGCTTGGGGTCGCGGGTAAGGGCCATAGCGATCAGAACGCGCTGACGCTGACCACCGGAAAGCTCATGCGGATAGCTCTCGAGCGTACGCTTGGGGTCGAGGCCCACGAGCTCCAGGAGCTCCTCGGCGCTACGGGTGCCGCCGCGCTTGGTGAGCTGCTTCATCTGGGCGGAAATGAGCATGGAGGGGTTGAGCGAGGACAGGGCGTCCTGATAGACCATGGCGATATCGGTACCGCGCAGGCCGAACCACTCCTTCTTGCTCATCTTGAGCAGATCGCGGCCCTCCCAGAGAACCTCACCAGAAAGGTGCTCGTCATCGTCGGTCAGGCCCATGATGGCCAGCGTGGTGATGGACTTACCGCAGCCGGACTCGCCTACCAGGCCCATGGTCTGGCCGGGACGGACGTCAAAGTTGACGTGGTCGACGACGTTGATGTCACCGTGGTGCTCAAACTGAATGCAGAAGTCACGGACCGAGAGAATCGGCTCGACAGACTCGTCGGGCACATGGCGGTCGTTACGCTTGAGCTCGACATCGCGCAGGGCGCCAAGGCGAGCGGAGAGGGACTGAGCCTGCTCCTTGTAGGCACGAACGGGGTCGGAGACCAGCAGATCGGCCTCGCGACGCTTGGAGGAATCGGTCGGATCCAGGGCGGCGGAGGGAGCAGCGGCCATGGCGTCGGTAATACCCTCGGAGAGGATGTTGAGCGCCAGGCAGGTGATCATAATGGCCAGGCCCGGGAACAGTGCCTGCCACCAACGGCCAGCGAGCACGCCGCCGCGGGCGTCGGCGAGGATGTTGCCCCAGGTAGCGGTGGGCTCCTGGATGCCGGCGCCGATGAAGGTCAGCGAGGCCTCGAAGATGATGGCGTCTGCGACCAGGGTAACGGTGAAGACCATGATCGGAGCGATGCAGTTGCGCAGAACATGCTTGATCAGAATCCACGGAGCCTTGGCGCCGGACACGATGACCGCGCGGACATAGTCCTCACCGTACTCGGACACGATGTTGGCGCGCACGATACGGGCGATCTGCGGAGTGTACATAAAGCCGATGGCGAAAATGATCGACGGCACGGAATTGCCCAGGATGGAGACGAAAACGGCTGCGAGGGCGATACCCGGGATGGACATGATGATGTCCAGGATACGCATGATCGCCTCAGAGATAGACTTGCGCGAAACCGCTGCAAGAGCGCCGACAACGGAACCACAGACCAAAGCCATGGCGGTAGCACCAAAGCCGATGATCAGCGAGTAACGTCCGCCGTAGAGCATGCGCGAAAGGATGTCGCGGCCCTTGTCGTCGGTACCGAAGATAAACCCGTTGCCGGGAGCCTGGCGAGCCGTAAAGATCTCGACCGGGCTATAGGGGGCAAGAAGGGGCGCCAGAATCGCGGTCAGGGCGACCAGCATCAGCACGACGGCGGCAATCTTAGAAGACAGCGTCATCTTCTTCCAGCCACCGAGCTTGAGCCCCTTGGAGGCAGCCTTCTCGAGCTGCTCGGTTTGCTTCTCTCGAATCTTTACCATAATCTACACCGTCCTGATGCGCGGGTTGATGAGCAGGTAGAGCATGTCAACCACGATGTTGATGATGATGAAGGCAAGAGCAACGACGATAACGACGCCCTGAACCAGGTTCGCCTCGTTGCCCTGAACGCCCTGCAGAATCGCGGTGCCCATGCCGGGGAGGTTGAAGATAACCTCGATGACGACGGCGCCGCCCATGAGGTAACCGATCTTAAGACCGAGGGTGGTGACCGGGGTGATCAGCGCATTGCGAAGAACGTTGATGCCGACGACGACCTTCTCGGGAACGCCGGCGCCGCGAGCCATACGGACATAGTCCTTGTCGAGCTCCTCGACCATGGCGGTACGCACGATACGAGTCATCTGACCCGTCAGCGGAAATGCCAAGGCGATAGCGGGCATGATCATACGTCCCAGATAGCCAACCGGATTCGTGGTGAAGTGAGGCAGAGCACCCGATGCCGGGAGCACCTTAAGGTAGGAAGAGAACAGCAGGATCAACAGAACGGCAAGCCAGAACGACGGGGTTGCCAAGCCGGCGATGGAAAAGACGCGGATCACTTGGTCCGGCCATTTGTCGCGATACAGTGCCGCGATGACGCCGAGCAAAAACGAAACGACCGCACCGATGGCAAGACCGATGAAGGTCAGCTGCATCGTGACGGGCAGGGCCGTGGAGATGCGCTTGGCAACGGAGTTGCGAGCAGCACCATAGGTACCCATGTCGCCATGAATCAAATCGCCCATATAGCGCACGTAGCGCACGGGCCAGGGGTCGTCCAGACCATACTTCTCATGGTACTCGGCAACCGCCTCGGGCGAGGCACCGTCACCCAACGCCGTGTAGGCGGGGTCGGTCTTGGAGAACGACATAAGGAAGAACACCAGGACGGTGACGCCCAATGCCATGATCGGCAGCGCCACAAGACGCCTTCCAATCAAACGTAGCAAGTTGTTCACGTTCTCTCCCCTTTCTTTTGTCGGTAGGACCAACTGGTATATGAGTACGGATACTCATTACAAGACCCGAGCGACATCGTTGCCGCCCGGGTCTTTGTTTCAACTATGAGGATACGGTCCCAACGGCCGACATCCTGCATACAGACTCAAGCGAGTCTTACGCCTTGACGGTCGCAACGCCCCTGAAGGACATGCTCGTCGTGCCAATGCCCTTGAAGCCATCGAGGGCCTCGCCGTTGGGCGCAGTGGACGGATCGTCCCAGGAAGCGGAGACGGTCTTGACGTGGACAACGGGGTACAGAACGGCGTTGTCGGCAATGATGTCGAAGCACTCGTTCCACTTCTTCTGCTGCTCGTCGCCCTCGGCGGCAAGAGCCTCGTCCATGAGACCGTGGAGCTTCTGCCACTCAGCGGACTCCTTCCACGGGCAACGGGTCTGCATCCAGACGTTGTCGCCGTACCACCAGTTGAGCAGCAGATCGGGGTCGGCGCCGAAGCAGGAAGGATCGCCAGGGGCAAGGAGGATATCGTAGGCCTCGCCGCCGTCGATGGCAGCGTAGGTGGCCGGCGAGGTATCGGTCTGGATAGTCACATCGAAGCCGAGAGCGTCGAGGTCGTTCTTGACCTGGGCGGCCATGCCCTTAATCTGCTCGTTGTCGGTGGTGCGCAGGGTGATGGCACCCGGGGTGATGCCGGACTCCTCGATGAGCTTCTTAGCCTTCTTGGCGTCGGTCTTGTACACCGTGGAAGCCTCATGATAGTTGGTGAAGCTCTTAGGCAGGTAGCAGCTGGCAGCGGTGGCAAGGCCGGCGAAGGTGTTGCTGACCATCTTCTCGGTGTCGAGCGCATACATGACGGCCTGACGGACCTTGACGTCGTTCCAAGGCTCCTTGGCGACGTTGAACATGATGAAGCGGGTACCGAAACCCTGAACGTTATCGATCTTGCAGCCGGCGCTCTCGAGCTGGTCGACGGCGTCAGCAGTAACGAGCTCCATAACGAGCGTGGAGCCCTCCTGCTGAGCGGTAACGCGAGCGGTGGGGTCGGTCAGGATGCTGTACTGGATCTTCTTATCCTCGGCTGCATACTCACCGTTGTACTCGGGGTTGGGAACCAGGGTGATCTCGGTATCGGAGATAGAGTCGTACATCCAGGGGCCAGAGCCGATCGGCTGCTTGGCGCGATCCTCCTCGGTCTGGGTGGCCGGGGTAACGCGGATGATGGCAAGACGATCCTTGAGCAGAGAGAAGTTGGGGACCTTGGTCTTGACCGTCACGGTGCTGGCGTCCTTAGCCTCGATGGACTCGAAGGGCTGGAAGAACGGAGCGTAGGTAGCGGAAGCGGCGCAAGCGGTGTAGGAAGCGACGACGTCGTCAGCAGTGACCTCAGTACCATCGGAGAACTTGGCGCCCTTGCGGATGGTGACCTCGAAAGTGGTGTCGTCCACAGACTTGGGATCGTCGGTGGCGAGCTCGTTGAAGGTGCTGTAGTCGTGGTAATCGATGCCATAAAGGCCCTCGACGACATGCCAGTTAGCGCCCAGGCCAACAGCGGAGCCGGTGCTGGCGGGGTCGAAGCTGGACGGAGCGTAAGCGGAACCAGCGGTAATCACGCCGCCGCCACGGTTAGCGGAATCGGTGGAGCTGGCAGCGGAACCCTCGTCGCTGGAGCTGCCACCGCAGCCGGTGAGACCAAGGCCGGCGACAGCAGCGACGCTGCCGGTGAGGCCGAGGAACGAACGCCTGGACATACCCTTGTTGATGATGGCCATGTCTTCTCCTATCAATAGAGAATCTTACCCGGAGGCACCTAGACTTGCCCCCGCGCAACTTGCGGACGACATATACCTTACCTACCGACAAACCCAACTTGGGTGCCGCGCTCGGCGACCGATACATACATACGCTTGAACGGTATTTACTACCGTTCACCGAATTCATTGACAAACGATTCAACAGACAGTATGTATCGACGAGGTGAGATATCAGTCTTCGTCAACCCGCAGGATAGCAGGGTTATTCACCATGGCTAGTCAAACGTTTTAGCGTTAATAAAACCCGAAATCAGCAGGTAATCGCCGCGAAATAAATGATTGAAAATCAGCCAATCATGTATATCAGTTGTTTAGAAGCGCGTTTAGTTTTCGGAACGGCTGGCCGATGCCTGGGCGCGCTCGGCATTCCATGCAACAAGTGCCTCGTGGACCGCTTTGGCGACATCGGCCGGAACGCCTCGAACTTCCGCAATCTCCTGCTCGCTTGCCGCGCGCAAACGCTTCATCGAGCCAAAATGGCGCATAATGGCACGTTTTCTGGCGGGTCCCACGCCCGGAACGTCGTCAAGCACCGAAACCGTCATAGCCTTATCGCGCAACTCGCGATGGAACGTAATCGCAAATCGGTGGGATTCATCGCGAACCTGCTTGATCAGATAAAGCGAAGCGGAGCCGGTCGGCAGCACGACGGGAGTCTCGTCCCACGGCACGAAAACTTCCTCATCGGCCTTTGCCAAGCCACAAACTGGTATATCGAGGCCAAGCGCCTCAAGTTGCTTAATTGCAGCGGTCAATTGCGGCTTGCCGCCATCGACAACGAGCAAATCGGGGCGCGAGCCAAAGCGCTCGTCCGCCATGCGCTCGGGAGCATAGCGACGCCCCAGAACCTCGGACATCGATACGAAGTCGTTCGCCTCGTCCAATTCGGCCTGAATTTTAAAGCGACGATACTGGCCCTTGTCGGCACGGCCGTTGGTAAATACCACCATCGAAGCGACGGTAAAGGTGCCGTGCAACGTCGAGATATCGAAGCACTCGATGCGCAACGGCGGCGCAGGCAGCGCCAGCGCGCTTTCGAGCTCCAGGAGCGCTTGATTGGTGCGATCGTCAGCATACCCCGTGCGCATCATGTAGCGCATGAGGGCATGGCGCGCATTTTTGGAAGCCATATCGAGCAGGCGGTGCTTTTCGCCGCGCTGCGGCCTATGGAGATGGCAAGAGCGTTCGCGCTTGCCCGCAAGCCACTCCCCCAACGCTTCGGCATCCTCAAGCTCGACAGAGAGATTGATCTCGGCTGGAATATCAGCCGTCTCGTCGTAATAGCGCTTAAGAAAGCCCGATTGAAGCTCTTCCTCGTCGACATCCAGGCCTTTATCGAGGATGAACTCACAAGTTCGAACCGTTCGGCCCTCGCGAACGACAAAGACACAGGCGGCAGAGATAGTCTCTTCGCGATAGAAGCCGATGACGTCGATATCGACGCTCGATGGAAAAACGACCTGTTGGCGATCGTCCAGGCCCCTAATGACTTCCAGGCGACGCTTGACGCGCGCCGCACGCTCAAAATCGAGCGTCTCGGCTGCCTCCGTCATCTCGGACGTAAGCTCGTCAACGACATCCTTGCGATGGCCCGACAAGAAACGTTCGACACGTTTGACGTTCTTGGCATAGTCGGCAGGGGAAATCGCGCCGATGCATGCGCCCGGCCCGCGCCCGACATGGTAGTCAAAGCAGGGACGCCCGTTTTGCGCGCAAATCATATTGACGATGTCTTCTTCGCCCTTATGAGATTCGACGATGCGGCGGCAGCGGCGCCATTCCGCACAGGATGCCGAGCAAATAGGAATAACCTTGCGTAGCGTATCGATGGTCTCACGCGCCGCACGGCTATCGGTATAGGGGCCAAAATAGCGCGTTCCCGGTTTATGACGCTCTCGCGTGTATTTAATAGCCGGAAACAAGTCGCTCTTGGTAATGGCGATAAAGGGATAGCTTTTATCGTCTTTGAGATCGACGTTAAAGTACGGATGGTACTGGCCAATCAGATTGCGCTCGAGCACCAATGCCTCGTGCTCGGTCTCCACCACGATATAGTCGAAGCTCGCCACCAGCTGCATCATGAGCGGGATCTTTTGACGCTCGTCCTGCAGCGTCACGTATTGACGCATACGGGCACGCAGGTTTTTTGCCTTGCCCACATAGATGACATCACCCTTGGCATCTTTCCAAAGGTAGCAGCCGGGTTGCGTGGGAACGCGCGAAACCTGCTCGGCAAGTGTTGGAATGTTGTCGTGACCTGCCACGCGCACCTACTTGCGACGAAGCAGCGCCGAGACCTCGGGCATCTTAAAGACGAAGGCAAGACCAAAAGTTACAGCGAGCGAGACGACGCCTGCAACACAAACGTAGCCCAGGGTAATGAGGATCGAGCTGCCAAGCGCTCCGACAAAGTGCTCAAGTGCCCACATGACGCCGGCGCCCGCGGCAGCGCCCAAGCCACCGAACAGTAGGCCGAAGAAACCGCCATGCAGGATAGACTTGACCTGAAGGCCATGCAGACGACGGCGCAGCCACCACAGTGAGCATCCGACCAAGACCACGTAGTCAACGACGTACGAAAGCGCAATTGCCGGCATACCGTAGCCCAGCACCACGCCAAACAGCAGCACCGAACCGGCCTGGCCGATAGCGGAGTACAGGCAATAGCGGCTATAAGGTTTCATATCGAGCAGGGCCGAGAAGCTCTTCTGCATCAGCACGACCACGCCGTAGAACGGCAGGGAAAGTGCCAGATAGATAAGGAACTCCGACACCAGCGCCACACCGGATTCATCGAACTTGCCGGCGCAGTAGATCATGTTGAGCGGACGGGCGAAGACGATCAGATACATCGCAAACGGAATCAGGAAGAAGAGCATCTGGGCGACACCGCGCGAAATGCCCGTGCGGACGCTGTCGTAATCCTTCTCCTGCGCATCGTGAGAGAGTTCGGTATAGAGTGCCGTCGAAAGCGAGGCGGCGATCAGCGCATAGGGCAATGTGTACCACAGGCGCGCATATGCGATGACGGAAGGGCCGGTCTCGGGCTGCACCACCAGCGCGGCGGCATTGGTAATGGAGGTCGAGACAAACATGCACACCGTGGCGAGCAGCGTCGGGATACCAAGCGCGATCGTCTGTCGCAGCGCGGGATCCTTAAAGTCGATATGGATATGAGGATGCACGCCATGCTTGCCAAGCGCGGGAATCTGGCAGGCCATCTGGACAAAGACGCCGAGGGTCGTACCAACTGCGATCAAGATAATACCGGCCTGCTCGCCAAATTGTGCAGACACGGGAGCAAAGCCCATAAAGCTGGCGATGACGATGACATTGTTGAGAACCGGGGCAAACGTCGACCAGAAATAGTCGCGGTGTGCGTTGAGAACGCCCGAGAACACCGAGCCCAAGCCATAAAACAGAATTTGAATAGCAAAGAAGCGGAACATGAACGCAGCGGTATCCATGCTGCCACCATCGCCCGAAAGGAACGACTGCGTCCAAATAAAGCCGGGAGCAAACACGGTGCCCAGCAGCGAGATACCGCCCAGCAGCAGAAGCAGAATACCAAGCAGGTTGCCGACATACTCGTTCGATGCCTCGCGACCCTGCTCGCGCCTCACACCCATATACACCGGCAAAAACGCCGTAACGAGCATGCCGCCCATCACGAGCTCGTAGAGCATGTTGGGCAGGTTGTTGGCAACCTGATAGGAGGACGAGAGCAGCGACATACCGATGGCGGCCGCCATGGCCCACGTGCGGATAAACCCGGTGACACGCGACACGATGGTCAGCACGGTCATAAGGCCAGCAGAACGACCAACCGTGGAGTAGTCCGACGAACCCATATCGTCTACGTCGTCCTGAGAGTCCTCATAAACCTCATCTTGTGGCGGCAAATCGTCCACGACGGCAAAGGAGCCGGTCATCGCAAAGGGATCGTCAACCAAAACGGCGTCATCAGCAGGTGCGGCGTCATCGCTGTTCGGCATGTTGTTACCGGATACGGCATCATCATCGAATATGGCATGGTCGCCAAACACCGTGTCAACTTCATTGGCGGCGACGGTTCGGGCAGAAAACGACAGAGGGTCCCAGTCGTCATCACCGTCGATGGCCACGCCCTCGACGGGATCGGTCGAACCAAGCGGCGACCATTCGTCATCCGAAAGAAGCGGTTCGCCATCATCATGAGCCGTGGGCTTGGCGGAATGAGCGGCAGGAGCGCTCTGCGGTGTGCTCTTTCCCTGGGCTGCCATCAAAAACACCGCCGTCTCATCGGGACGCGGCGCACGAGGAGCCTCGGAGGCGATCGGCATCACGCTGGCGCTCGATTGAGCGGCGGCCAAAAAGACAGCCGTCTCATCGGGACGAGCCGAAGAAAGAACCGTACGGGGAAGTGCCGTGCCGGCACCGGCGGCACGCAAGTACACGGCCGTCTCGCCCGGGTCAGCGGCAGCGGACCAGGCGTTTCGAATCTCGTTATCGAACGAAGCGGCCTCGGGCGCGGGCGTCTGAGGAGCCGACCCTTTTGCAAAGTGAGCTCCGCGCTTTGATTCTTCCTGCGGCATCGCTCAGTCCTCTCTCGTGATCGGGGCAACCGTCGCCCCGCAAAATGCAACTAAGTCATCGGGAGCAAGCTCAAGCTGATAGCCGCGCTTGCCACCCGAGATAAAAATGGTATCCCAAAGGACGCATGTCTCATCGATCAGAGTCCGGAAGCGTTTTTTCATACCGACCGGACTGCAACCGCCGCGGACATACCCCGTCGCGGCAAGCAAATCTTTGACATGCATCATGGTCAGCGACTTTTCGCCTGCGGCGCGCGCGGCGGCCTTGAGGTCGAGCTCGTCGGCAACGGGAATGCAGCACACGACATGGTCGTTGGACGGCGTCGTGCAGACCAGGGTCTTAAATCCCTGACCGGGCTCCTCGCCAAGCTGCTCGGAAATCGCGACGCCCAGCCCCGACGATTCGTCGCCATCGTCTTCGTACGTATGGAGAACATAGGAGATGCCGGCGCTTTCCAGCTCGCGCATCGCATTGGTTTTTGACGTCTTAACAGCCTTTGCCATGGCACATCCTTTCCCTCGCAGAGCGACGTAAGGATTAAGTATAGGGCCAATTCCGCCGCATATGCCATCTCGACACACAGAAGCGCCACCGAATCAGAAGGAATCGGTGGCGCGTCGGTACTACAACGTCTCTTTACTGTGCGTCGAGCTGCGCCTGACGCTCACGGTCACGCTTGAGCAACGGCGCCAAGAACTTGCCCGTGTAGCTCTGCGAACATGCCGCGACTTGCTCCGGCGTGCCTGAGACCACGACGGTTCCGCCGCCATTGCCGCCCTCGGGGCCCATATCGATCAGGCGGTCGGCAACCTTGATGACATCAAGGTTGTGCTCGATCACCAGAACCGTGTTGCCCGCATCGACCAGGCGTTGCAACACGTCGAGCAGCTGACGAACATCCTCAAAATGGAGGCCGGTTGTGGGCTCGTCCAAAATGTAGAACGTCTTGCCTGTCTGGCGACGATGAAGCTCCTTGGCGAGCTTTACGCGCTGCGCCTCACCACCCGAGAGCGTCGTGGCGGGCTGGCCCAAGCTCACATAACCTAGGCCGACGTCATACAGGGTTTGAAGCTTTCGCTTGATCTGCGGAATATTCCCAAAGAAAGCCAGTGCCTCGGCCACGCTCATGTCAAGTACGTCCGAGATAGTCTTGCCACGATAGGTAACCTCGAGCGTCTCGCGGTTATAGCGCTTGCCGCCACAAGCCTCGCAGGGAACATAAATATCGGGAAGAAAGTGCATCTCAATCTTGATCTGGCCGTCGCCCTTGCACGCCTCGCAGCGTCCGCCGCTCACATTAAAGGAGAAGCGTCCCGGCGAGTAGCCACGCGCCTTCGACTCCGGCGTGCTCGCAAACAGCGCACGCAGGTCGTCCCACAAACCAATATAGGTAGCGGGATTCGACCGCGGCGTACGGCCGATTGGCGACTGATCAATATCGATCACCTTATCGATGCACTCGATACCGTCGATTTTTTTGAACGGGCCCACGGGACGCGTAGAGCGATGGATAGCGTTGGTGAGGGCAGGCGCAATCGTATCGGTGACCAAGGAACTCTTTCCCGATCCCGATACGCCGGTTACGACGGTAAGCGTGCCAAACTCAATCTTGGCGGTAACGTTTTTGAGGTTGTTGGCACATGCTCCCGTAATCTTAAGACAGCCACGTCCGGGGTTGCGGCGTTCATTGGGAACTCGAATCATTCGCTTGCCGGTCAGATAGGCACCCGTCATTGATTCGGGGCACGCCATGATGTCAGCGGGCGTTCCCGCGGCGACCACGTGCCCGCCGTTGACGCCCGCGCCTGGCCCCATATCGATCACATAGTCGGCAGCGCGAATCGTGTCCTCATCGTGTTCAACGACGATAACGGTGTTGCCGATATCGCGCAGGCGCTCGAGTGTCTTAATCAGCCGCTCGTTGTCGCGCTGGTGAAGACCAATCGAAGGCTCGTCCAGAATATAGAGAACGCCCATGAGGCCCGCACCGATCTGCGTAGCCAGGCGAATGCGTTGCGCCTCACCGCCGGAAAGCGTCGCCGAAGCACGATCGAGCGTCAGATAATCAAGGCCGACATCAACCAGAAAACGCAAGCGTTCCAGGATTTCCTTGACGATACGACCGCCGATGAATTGTTGACGCTCGGTGAGCTCAAGGTCCTCAAAAAACTCGAGCGACTCGCGGCACGACAGGCAGCAAACCTCATAAATGGACTTGCCGCCCACGGTGACGGCGAGCATCTCGGGGCGCAGGCGAGCACCATGGCAGCTCGAACACGGCTCCTCGCGAATGTACTTCTCCAGGCGCGCCTTAGTGTTCTCGTTGGTCGTCTCGGTATAGCGCTCGTACAGGATATTGCGCACGCCCGAAAACTTGGTGTCCCACTGGCTGCGACGACCGTCGAGCTTTTGATAGTCCACCGAAATCTTCTTGTCGCCCATGCCATCCAAAAACGCACGACGCACCCGCGGGGGCAGGTCCTCCCATGGCGTATCGGCACTCACCTTAAAGTGTTTGCAGACCGCAGCAAAAATCTGCGGATAATAGTTGGAATTGCCGAACAGGCTGCCAAAGACTCCGTCGGCAATCGACTTTGAGGGGTCTTCAATCAGCGCCTCGGCATCGACTGTCTTTTTAAAGCCCAGGCCATCGCACTCGGGACATGCACCATAGGGCGCGTTGAACGAGAAATCGCGCGGCTGCAGGTCGTCGATGGAATGCCCGTGCTCCGGGCACGCCAGTGCCAGCGAATACTCCAGCAGCTCGCCCTCGGTTCCCTCGGGAGCGTCGCGCTCGGGCAGCATGTACACGTTCACGTTACCGTGCGCCAGTGCCGTCGCCTGCTCAACGGACTCGGCAATGCGACCCAGGGAGTTCTCTCGAATCACGATACGGTCGACCACGACCTCAATGTCGTGTTTGAACTTCTTGTCCAGGTCGATCGGGTCGTCAAGCGAGCGCACCTCGCCGTCGACGCGCACACGGCTAAAGCCCTCCGCACGCAGGTCCTCAAACAGCTTGGCATATTCGCCCTTGCGCCCGCGCACCACCGGTGCCAGCACAAACGCACGACGACCCTCTCCCGCTGCCAGGACCTTATCGGCGACCTGGTCGGTGGTCTGGCGCTCGATAACGCGACCGCACTCGGGACAGTGCGGCGTGCCCACGCGTGCAAAAAGCAAGCGAAGGTAGTCATAAATCTCAGTTACAGTACCCACCGTCGAGCGCGGATTCTTGGACGTCGTCTTCTGATCGATCGAGACGGCCGGCGAAAGGCCGTCGATCGAGTCTAGATCGGGCTTGTCCATCTGGCCTAAAAACTGGCGCGCATAACTCGACAGGCTCTCCACGTAGCGACGCTGACCCTCGGCATAGATCGTGTCAAACGCCAGCGAGCTCTTGCCCGAGCCCGAAAGACCGGTAATGACCACGAGCTCGTCGCGCGGGATGGAAACATCGATATTGCGCAGGTTGTGTTCGCGCGCACCACGGATAACGATAGAAGAATCAGACATGGAAGCTCCTTGCCTCCTATAACCTCAAATCACACTGTCGATGAGTTTAACGCACTCAACGCGCACAGATGTTCGTAATACAAGATTCGCAGACCTTTTGCTTTGCGTGTCGGGTGCTTTGTTTCTCGAAATGCCGTGGAAAGGTTAGAGTAATCTAAAACTGAACTTAATTTGCTGTAACAGAGGAACGTCCATGACCGAAGATATCCCCCTTGAAATCACTTCGAGTGGCATGGCCAATCTGCCCATATTCATCGCCGTCCTTATCGTGGCCGCCGTCGTCGTGCGCGTGTATTTTTCAATCAGACACAACGAAAAACCGCCCATTGCCCGCGTCTTTTGGTGCGCGATGCTCCTCATCCCGCTCGGCATGGTAGCTGCATGGATTACGAATCAATTGCTCGTAAATGAGGACTGTTCCCTATGGGTCCTTTCTTATTCGGCGCTCGGTGCTGCCGCCGTCATACTTCTTGTCGAGCCCTTGGTTTCGGGACTTATCGACCAAACCGATCTTGCGACGGGAACGGTTGCCTGTATTTGCCGCGACATCCTTGTCATCGCCGCTGTTTCAGCGCTCTCGTTCGTTTCACTCGAAATTGCCTGCAACGAAACGTTCTATCGCATTCCCGCCAACTCATTCGGGTTTTCCGTTGGGCTGCTCGCGACGGTTCTGCTCTCCCTTTATTTGCTGGGACAGCGTCATGGAGGCGTCATGGCCCTCGTGCCCGTCGTCTGTTGCACCCTTGGCATTGCCGAGCACTTCGTCATAACGTTTAAAGGCGAGGCCATCCTGCCGAGCGACATTTTGGCATTGGGCACCGCAATGGAAGTAAGTGAGGGATATGAGTTCACCTTCACTGCAGGAATCGTAACCTCACTCGCCCTGCTGGAGATTTCCCTGGGGCTTCTTTCGCTTATCCGACCGCGAAAGCTCCGTACGCCCGCCCATGTCTTCCCCGCAATCGCCGCTAACCTCTGCGCTTTTCTGCTAGTGACCGTTGTGGGGCTCTTGGGCTTTTCCAACATCGACTTGGAGCAGTCGCTGGATTTTGGATTTGACCGTTGGCAGCCCATCACCACGTATGCGTCTCAGGGTTTTATCACTTCGTTCACCGAAATGGTCAACGAGTTGCCCATTGAAAAGCCCGAAGACTATACGCCCGATGAGGCGCAGAGCATCGAACAGGAGCTCGCCGCCGCCTACGACAGCACGTATGGCTCGAGCGAGCAGCGCGCGGCGGCCGTTGCCCAGTTCAATGAAATCAAGCCGACGATTGTTGCCGTCATGAACGAGAGTTTTAGCGACCTTTCGTGCTTTGAGCAGCTCCAGGCGGCCGGGTACACCGGTCCCGCATTCTACAACTCGCTTCCCGACACACTTGTTCGCGGCACCATGCTCGCTTCGGTCACCGGTGGCGGAACGGCGAACTCCGAATTCGAATTTTTGACCGGAGCGACAACGGCCTTTGTCGGATTAGGCAAAATCCCCTATCAGCTGTATCAGATGAATAGTGTCAACAACCTGGCAAAGGACCTTAAAGAGCTTGGGTATACTACTACTGCTATGCACCCGCAAAACCCCGTCAACTACCATCGAGATAAAAACTATCAGCAGCTGGGTTTTGGAGACTTTCTTTCAATCGGCGATTTCGAAGGTGCGCCCTATTACCATGCCGGCGTATGCGACTACGCCACCTACGACAAGATACTCGACCTGCTCAGAACCGACGAAGCCCCGCAGTTCATCTTTGACGTCACGATGCAAAATCACGGCGGCTACGACTATGGCACCGTTCCCGCCGAAGAGCTGACAAACTATTGGGTCGAGGGAGCCAGCGAGGGCGCCAATAGCGCGCTCAATACCTATCTCACCTGCATCAATGCATCCGACCGGGACCTCGAGTACTTTATCAATGAGCTCCGCAATATCGGCAGACCGGTTGTTCTTGTCTTTTTTGGCGACCATCAGCCGAGCGCCGCAACGACTCTCAACGACGAGCTGTACCCTCAGGAAGATACGGCAAGCCACGCTTTCCGTATCTATCAGTCGACCTATTTCGTCTGGGCCAACTATGAAATCGCCGGCAATACCGAGCTCAACGTCTACGACACCGTCGGGGCAAACGAGATTGCAGCTATTACCCTTAATAAGATCGGCGCCCCGCTCACTGACTATCAAAAGCCCTGCTTGCAACAAGGTCAGATGTGCCCACCATCAATGTCGCCGGCTATATTGGTGCCGACGGGCTGCGCTACGACTTGGAATCTGAAGACAGCCCATACGCCTCGACGATCGACAAGCTGCAGCGCATGCAATACCTCGAGTTCGCCAGCAAAGTTCAGTAAGCCCGCCCATTCGCTTGGACCCATCGTATTGCAAGCACGCTCGGCCCAAATGCATCGCAAATGACTCCCGCTCGCAAACGAGGGTACAATGACGCTCGTGTCACACCGCGGGGCTCCGGCCCCAACATATACAAAGGAGTCATACATGGGTTGCGAGCACGCACAAGCAGCCGGCGGACAATCAACGCCGTCGCAATTTGAAGAGAATACGCTGTCGGAGGTCAAGCGCGTTATCGCTGTGCTTTCCGGCAAGGGAGGCGTCGGCAAGTCGTTTGTGACGGGCGCCATCGCAACCGAGCTCGCCCGCCGCGGCAACAAGGTTGGCATTCTCGACGCCGACATCACCGGCCCCTCCATCCCCAAAATGTTCGGCATGAGCGGACGCCATGTCCATGCCCTCGGCAACCTCATGCTGCCCGAGATCTCCGAGCACGGCGTCAAGGTCATGAGCTCCAACCTGTTGCTCCAAAACGAAACCGATCCCGTCCTTTGGCGTGGCCCGGTTATCGCGGGCGCCATCAGGCAATTCTGGAGCGAGACCTCGTGGGGCCCCATCGACTACCTGCTGGTCGATATGCCTCCGGGAACGGGTGACGTCGCGCTCACCGTTTTCCAATCGCTGCCCGTCGATGGCATCGTCATCGTCACGAGCCCGCAAGACTTGGTCTCGATGATCGTCGCCAAGGCAGTCAACATGGCCGAGAAGATGAACGTCCCTATTCTGGGCATTGTCGAGAACATGAGCTATATCGAGTGCCCCGACTGCGGCAAGAAGATCGAGGTCTTTGGTAAGAGCAAGCTCCCCGAAGTCGCCGAGCGCTACAACCTCGACATCTTGGGTCAGCTTCCCATCAATCCGTCACTCGCCGAGGCCTGCGATAAGGGTGAAGTCGAGACCGCACTGCCCGATGACATGCTGCCCAAGGCCGTCTCCGCCGTTGAGGCCATCGCCCCGCACAAGACAGACGAGGCCTAAGTGAACGCAAGCGCCTTCTATGACGTCTTGGTGATCGGCGGCGGGGCCTCGGGCCTCGCCGCCGCCATTACGGCGGCGCGTGTCGACAAAAGGGTCTGCGTCGTCGAGCGCGACGTCGCCTGCGGTCTCAAGCTGCTCGCAACCGGAAACGGCCGCTGCAACCTCTCAAACGAATCCATCGACATTCGGCGATATAACCGCCCCGCCTTTGTCGAATCCATCATGGGCCCCCAACCCGAGCAAGATCTCGAGAGTTTTTTCTCCTCGCTGGGCATCATGACGATCCGTGAGGAAGGCCGCCTATACCCGCGCTCCCTTCGCGCCGAGTCGGTTCGCGATGCACTCCTCAATGCATGCGAGCGTTTGGGCATCACCCTACTCTGCGGAACTAACGTCATTGCGGCTCATAAGGCTTCCGAAGGCTGGACGCTTCAGATCGACCGTCCCGCTCATGTACTCAAACCCAAAAAGCACGGCGACCGAAAGACGGAGCTCCGTTCGCTTCGAAAGGCGTTAGCCGATACTCCTCGCACGAGCGATGCCCTGCAGGCAAGGGCCGTGGTTATCGCTACGGGCGGCAACCCCACCGGCATCGCCGAGGTGTTTAGCCTTCCCTTGACGCCCCTGCGCCCTGTCCTGTGCCCCGTGTCGGCATCGGCCGTCGGCGACCGGATGGCCCTCAAGACGTTGGATGGCCTACGCGTCCGTGCCCGCTTAACGCTCTCACGCAGCCACGAAGAGTTCTGGCGCGAAGACGGCGAAGTGCTCTTCCGAACCTTTGGCATCTCGGGCGTTGCCGCCTTTAACCTCTCCCGTCGCGTCCAGCGCGGCGACACGATTCTACTCGACGTTTTCCCCGACCTCTCCAAAGACGAGTTGCTCGATATGCTCAACCAGCGAGTTGAGTTGCTCGGCGGCTTTTCACCCCGCGATCCCCACTGGCTTGATGGCATGCTCGCCCCGCAGCTCTCACACGTCGTCTGTACGGCATTCGAGCGGTGCCATCCCGGCTCGCACGATGTCATCCACCTGGTCTCAATCCTCAAGCACTTTAAACTGTCCGTCGAAGGGACGGCAGAGGAGCGCTCGGCACAGGTCACGCGCGGCGGCGTGCCCATCGAAAGCGTCTCAGCTCCCAACCTCTACGTGAGCAACGCGGCAGGCGCCCCACTTTACATCTGTGGCGAGGCACTCGACATCGACGCCGACTGCGGCGGCTTCAACCTTGCATGGGCTTGGATCTCGGGTATTCGCGCTGCAAGCAGCCTGTAGCCGCGCAGTCTATAATCAAAAACGCGTTCGGGCCGTCTGGGATACCGGACGGCCTCTTTCTTGCCTCTAAGGAGACCTCGATGATCGAAATCACCCAAGTCAACGCGTCGCTCGACGAAGCCGGCGATGAGAATGCCTGTCTCATTGTTGGCAAGCGAGTCGCCAAGCGCGTCCTACGTTGCAAGGACTCCGAGATCAAGTCCATCGAGCTCCACCGCAAGTCAATCGACGCTCGCAAAAAACGAGACGTCCATTTTATCCTGAGCTTTCGTGTTGAGCTGACTAGTCCCCGCCTCGAGCGAGAAGCGGTCGACAGCGTTGCCGAGCGTGACCGCTCGCGTGTACGCGCGATAGAAGACGATGAGCCTTCATTCCCCTCCCCCGTCTCCGACGCACCTCAAGAACGCCCTGTCGTTGTCGGCGCCGGATGCGCCGGCCTTTTCGCTGCGCTTACGCTCGCCGAAGCGGGTCTTAAGCCCTTGCTCATCGAGCGCGGCGACCCGGCATTTCGCCGCTCACATGCGATCGACCTCTTTCTAAAGGAGCGCATCCTCGACCCCGAGAGCAATATCCAGTTTGGTCTGGGCGGCGCGGGGACCTTCTCGGATGGCAAGCTCAATACGGGAACCAAGAATCCAGCCCATCGGCTGGTCCTCGAGACCTTCGTCGAAGCGGGCGCTCCCCGCGATATTCTATGGGATGCAAAGCCGCATATTGGCTCCGACATCCTCCCCACCGTCGTTACAAGCATCTCCCAACGCATTGAACAGCTCGGAGGGACCGTTCGCTATCGAACGAAACTCGTTGACATTCGCACTGATACATCTGGCGCCATTGTCGGTATCGACATCCAGTCGTCCCAGGACACGACAAGCGAGTCAATCAACACAAAGCACCTCATTCTCGCCTGCGGCCATTCCGCCCGCGACGTATTCGAGCTTCTCAAAGAACATAACGTCGCCCTCGCTCAAAAGACGTTTGCCATGGGCGTTCGCATCGAACACCCACAGCGTGATATCGATCGGGCGCAATATGGTCCCGCGGCGGGGCATCCCGCGCTCGGAGCAGCCCCCTATAAGCTCGTTGCCCATCTTCCCAACGGTCGCAGCGTGTTCTCATTCTGCATGTGTCCCGGCGGACAGGTTGTCGCCGCCTCTTCAGAGCCCGGCCATCTGTGCGTCAACGGCGCCAGCCTCAACGCCCGCGCCGGCCGCAATGCAAACGCCGCCCTCCTCGTTAACGTCACACCTGACGACCTTCCCAGCGATGATCCGCTCGCAGGCATTGAGCTCCAGCGCGCCTGCGAGCGAACCGCCTATCGCCTGGGTGGCTCTAACTGGAACGCGCCGGCACAGCTCGTCGGAGATTTCCTTGCTAGACGCGCCAGCACGGCACCCGGAAAGGTAAAACCAACCTATCCACTTGGCGTGACCTGGACGGCGATCGACGATGCCCTCCCGCAGCATATCGTCGAATCGCTCCGTTTGGGAATTCCCCTACTCGGTAAGAAACTGCGTGGCTATGACCGCCCCGATGCGGTCCTCACTGGCGTGGAGACGCGTTCGAGCTCCCCGGTCACCGTCACCCGCGATCGAACATGCCACGCCGTATCGACTCCGGGCCTTTACCCTTGCGGCGAGGGTGCCGGATATGCCGGCGGAATCATGAGCGCCGCTACCGATGGCATCCGCTGTGCCAATGCCCTCATTGCTGATCTCTAGCCCACTAAATAGCACTGCCCCCGAACTCCGCGAGGAGCTCGGGGGCAGTGCTTTTATTTCTTAAACCGCGCACCCTGGCGTTTTCTGCCCGAAGCGAACGTAGAGCCTTTGCGGGCCTGCGAGCGCAAGCGCTCAATCGTCTCGTCCTCAGTCGCACCCTCAAGCATCGCCCGAATCTGAACGACTGCATCGCGCAGACGCGCTGCTTCCTCGAAGTCCATGGCAGCAGAAGCATTGCGCATATCTTCCTCCATGGTTTCGACGATCCGCACAAGTTCATCATGTGGAAGTTCCTCGAGCTGCTCAGCTAGTGTCTGCTCGGACGATACCGTCTCCGGCGCAGCACCCTCGCCGTTTTCATCGGGCGTATAGAATGCGCCATGGCCAAGAGAGTCGCCCTTCGAGCGCCCCTTGGAACCCACGGTTTTTTCGGCCTCGGCAATAAAACTTGAGATGTCGTTGATGGCCTTGCGCACTGTCTTGGGCACAATGCCATGCTCTTCGTTATATGCCATCTGAATCTCGCGACGGCGCTGCGTCTCCTCGATGGCCTCTCTCATCGAATCGGTCACAACGTCTGCATACATGATGACTTCGCCATCGGCGTTACGGGCCGCACGACCAATCGTCTGAATCAGCGAACGGCGGTTGCGCAAAAAGCCTTCCTTGTCGGCATCGAGAATCGCCACCAGCGAGACCTCGGGGAGGTCCAGGCCCTCGCGCAGCAGATTGATGCCCACCAGAACATCAATTTTGCCCTCGCGCAGCGTTCGCAGGATTTCGACACGGTCCATTGTCGCCGTATCGGAGTGCATGTAGTTGACCTTAATGCCAGCGTCGAGCAGGTGGTCGGTAAGGTCCTCTGCCATGCGTTTGGTCAGCGTGGTCACCAACACGCGTTCCTTGCGGGCCACACGCTCGCGAATCTCATCCTCGAGATCATCGATCTGGCCGCGAACCGGACGCACGTCAATTTTGGGATCGAGCAGGCCGGTCGGTCGAATGATCTGCTCCACATCGTTTTGGCTCACACGCAGCTCATAATCACCTGGCGTTGCCGAAACATAGATGAACTGGGGGATCCTCGCCTCAAACTCATCAAATCGGAGCGGACGGTTATCGAGCGCCGAGGGCAGGCGAAAGCCGTGCTCCACCAAGGTCACCTTACGCGAACGATCGCCCTCATGCATACCGCGAATCTGCGGCACTGTCACATGGCTCTCGTCGATGATGCAGAGCATATCCTTGGGAAAATAATCAATCAAAGTAAAGGGCGGCTCGCCCGGCTTGCGGCCATCCAAATGGCGCGAGTAGTTCTCAATGCCGTTACAAAAACCCATTGTCTCGAGCATCTCAAGATCGTAATCAGTGCGCTGCTGCAGACGCTGCGCCTCAAGCAACTTGTCAGTCGCCTTGAGCTCTGCCACACGCTTCTCGCACTCTTCGCTAATCGATTTAAGGGCTGCCTTGACCTTGGGCTTCTCGGTTACGTAATGCGATGCCGGCCATACGGGAATGGCCTCATACTCACGAAGCATCTCACCGGTGACCTCATCGATTTCAGCGATAAGCTCGACCTCATCGCCAAAGAACTCAAACCGCAACGGATGCTCGGCATAAGGCGGATACACGTCGACGACATCGCCGCGCACGCGAAACGTACCGCGCGCCAGGTCATAATCATTGCGATCGTATTGAATATCGATGAGTGCATGGATAAAGTCATCACGCTCGAGCGGCACTTTCTTGTCGACATTCGGCGCCAGCCCCGCATAATCCTCAGGAGAGCCAATACCATAGATACAGGACACCGATGCAACGACGATCACATCGCGTCGAGAGAGTAGCGAGGCGGTCGCCTGATGGCGCAGCATCTCGACTTCTTCGTTGATCGAAGAATCCTTCTCGATATAGGTGTCGCTTTGCGGCACATACGCCTCGGGCTGATAGTAATCGTAATACGATACGAAATAGACTACGGAGTTATTGGGGAAAAACTCCTTGAGCTCGCTTGCAAGCTGAGCGGCAAGGGTCTTGTTGGGAGCCATGACAAGCGTTGGCTTACCCAAGGCCTCAATGGTTTTGGCCATCGTAAAAGTCTTACCCGAACCAGTCACACCCAGCAAAACCTGATAGCGGTCCCCGTCCCTCACGCCCTGCACAAGCGACTCAATGGCCTTGGGCTGGGAACCGGCAGGCTCATAGGGAGAAACGACTTCAAACGGCACCTCAGCGCCCTCAACGCCAAAGCGCTTAAGTTCACCGCCAACGCGTTCAACTTCAAATTCCGCCATGGATACTCCTAACTCATACATCTTCAGTATACGCAGGCGGTGGGCTTAGTCCTATACGAACCGATCGGGATAGAGGGTCTTATACCGAACCCAGGCATTATTGACACGAATCAGATAAGCCTGCGTCTCGGGAAAGGTGATTGCATTATGAAGCGACGTGCTCTGCTGTGCCCATCCGTCGACATTGCCCATGCCGGCGTTATAGGCGGCAATGGCACTGTCCGTCGACCCGTTGAAATAGGTTAGAAGATACGAGAGGTACGCGCAGCCAAACTCGATATTCGTAGCCGGATCGTTAAGGCTGTCGGCCGAATACTCGCCACCGTCGACAAGGCCCTTGGCGATCATATCCTGGGCAGTCTCGGGCATCAGCTGCATCAATCCCTGGGCACCCTGATTCGACTCGGCCTCGGGATCCCAATTCGATTCCGACTTAATGACAGCGCATACCAGATACGGATCCAGATTATGCGAAATGCTGGATTGCTTTACATATACCTCGTAGTCAATCGGATACAGAGGCTTAAAGAAAGCAGCAGGAGCATACGAAAAGACGAGCGAAATAAGGCCGAAGACGAGCACAACGGCAAGTGACGCCACGCGATACCACGTAAAGAAACGTGTCTTAGACATCGGCCCCCTCCTTATCCGCTGCATCCCCGAAGCTATGACGCGCAAGCCATGCGTCCAGTTGTTCAAAGAGCGAATTATCGCCTGCCGCATTATCGATTACCGTCGTAGCGAGATTGCAAAGCGAAGCCTCATCAGGTTGGCATGCAGAGCGAGCATCAAAATCAGAGGACTCCATACCACGATGAATGGCACGCTCGCGACGAACTGCTAAAGGAGCGCTGATAACCAGAATTTCATCAGCTAGGCCAAAAGCATCCTCAAAACCAGTCGGAGCAGAAACCTCGACAACCGCAAAGGGATAACGGGGGGACGAAACCGTGCAGCAAACCGGATCAAGAATCCTCAGTGACAGCTGTTCGATGAGGACTGGATGAACGATGCCATTGAGCCGCGCAACTGTATCAGGAGAGGCGAAAGCTCGAGCAGCGAGGACATTGCGGCGAATGCCGCCCTCCCCGTCCAGAATGTCCCAACCGAATTCTTCCGCGAGAGCATTGACGATATCGGAGCCTGGCACATACAGCGATTTGGCAAGCTCATCCAGATCGATAAGCATGGCGCCATGAGATTCGAGATAGCGGCAGGCAGTCGACTTACCCGAAGCAATATTGCCCAAGACAAAAACGGTAAACATCAAGTCCTCCCTAACGCCAATGGGAGTTATTATCGCGCAAATACATAAGAAGGACTCAAAATACAGCCAAACAGTAAGACAAGCTAAACGAAGGCGAGTTCTTGTACTACCACTCTCAATCAAACGCAAAAAGGGGGAGGCCGCGAGGCCTCCCCCTTCTACATTCTCGATGGCGGCTCGGTGCCGTCCACCGGTCAGCGGCGCCCTGGCCTCCCACGGGCTGACCCCGCAGTACTCTCGGCGCGATGGGGCTTAGCTTCCGGGTTCGGAACGGGACCGGGCGTGCCCCCCATGCTCTGGC
>UQTU01000020.1 GCA_900544135.1 uncultured Collinsella sp. | reverse complement strand
CAAATGGCGGGATTGCGTTGGCATGATTGGTTGTTGAGCGTTGGTCAAAATGGTTGTTTTTACAGTAGCGCTAACACGTGGCTGTCGGAGACCACGAGGCGAACGCCGGCCAGCCCGCGCTCGCGCAGCCCGCCGAGGAATGCCGCCCAGGAGTCCTCGCTCTCGGTGTCGACCACGTCGCAGCCCAGGAAGTGCTTGCGCCCGTCGGCGCCCAGCCCGATCGCGGTCACGACGCCCTGCGAGACGACCGACGAGCCGACCCTGCAGCTCATGTAGGTGGCGTCGAGCCACAGGTAGCAGCACGGCGTGCCCGACAGGTCGCGGCGGCGGAACTCCGCCACCTCGGCGTCGAGGTCGGAGCAGAGGCTCGAGACCTCCGAGCTCGACAGCGAGGATATGCCCAGCTTGGACGCCACGCGCTCGACCTTGCGGGTGGACACGCCGCATACGTACATCTCCTGCACGATGGCGGCCACCGAGGTGTCGACGCGCGACCATCGCGCGAGCATGCCCTCGGGGTAGTAGGTGCCGTGCCTGAGCTTGGGTATCTCGAGCTCCACGTCGCCCACGGCGGTCTTGAGCGACCTGGGGCGGTAGCCGTTGCGGCTGTTCTCCCTGCCGTCGCTGCGCTCATTGCGGCTCGCGCCGCACATCTGCTGGGCCTCGGAGTCCATCAGCGCGTTCATCACGCTGCCCAGCACCCTGCACGCGAACTCGCGCGCGTCGCCGCACTCCTGCCAAAGCCTCGCCGCCTCGAGGGCCTCGTCGCGGCCGAGGCGCAGTACACTCTCTTCTTGGGGCATCGCCTTTCCTTCCATTCGTCACCTTCATTACTCCAACGACGAATTCTAGGCGGTGTCCCCTCCCTTTCAAGAAAGGGCGGAGGCGGGGCATTCCCCGCCTCTTACACCACATCTCTGCGCGCTACCGCGGATTCGTAGCTTCTAAGCGTTTTTGCCGACCGCTCAGATGCCTCACCAACATAATTTGAGTTATTCGGCCTTATCCTATACAAATGGTGCGATCGCAACGTCCTATTCGAATTGATTCAGGTAGATTTATGGGGCTTGGTTGCGAAATTAAGGCGATTTTAGCTTCGATTGCGGTTCAAGGGGCCTTGACTAGTGGTTCAGCTGGCCGAACAACTCGAAAAATGTAGGTGGGCCAACCTGCCGACTATGTGAAGCACGCGTATTTGCTCGTTTTGATGAAAACTAGGGTGCAGCCATAAGGCTGCGCCCTAGTTTACTGCGTGTCGGTGTGCCCAGACGGATTGCGCTGTGCCTGGCAGGCGCTCCCGCAGATGGATCGGTTATTTCGCGAATAGGTTCTTGAGGTTGAACTCGGCCTGAACCGTGCGGAGCATGAGGTCGGTGTCGTCGAGGCCCAGGTGCTGCTCGTTGGCGTCGGCGGCGAGGGTGCCACGGCGGCGCGCCCAGTTCTCGAGCGCGGCGGGCGCGGACTCGCGGGGGAGCGAGCGGACGTCGGCATCCAGGCTGCGGCAGATCTGGCGCGAGTCGATGACGATGATCTTGCCGGCGCGGCGTGCCTCGGCGTAACCGTCCAGGTGGATCTTGAACCAACTGTCTTCGAACGCGGCGTTATGCGCCATGTACGGGTACTTCTTCATAAGTTTGAGCAGCTGCTTCTGCAGTTCCTTGTTCTCGCGGAATGGTTTTTTGCCGTCGATGTCGTCCCAGGTAATGTGATGGATGTTCGATAGCGGCACATCCTCGCCGCGGTAGATGTCGGGCAGGCCGCAGTAGTGTGCCTCGGCGTCATGCGGGACGGCGTCGCTGGTGAGCTCCATGATCTCCCAGCCCACGTTGATGATATAGCCGCGCTCGGGTGCACGGCCGGTGGTCTCGATGTCGATACCGAGCACGGTGCCCTGGATGGGCTTGCGGGCGTAGGCCACGCCGAGCGCGTCGCGGTCGCCGCGGATTTCGCGCATAACGGACGCGGCGGTGCGCTTTTGCATCTTGCCGATGGCAGCGCAGGTGTCGGCATCGGACAGGCCGCGCGAAAGCGTCGCGGGCGTCACGTTGCGCAGGCGCGCCTCGCCAATCTGGTCGCACAGGTCGCGGTTGCGGTCAGCCAGGCCGCGCACGGTGGCAAAGTCGAAGCTGGGGTCGCCCTCGGCGGTAAAGTACTCGGTTTCGAGCACCTTAAGGGCCTCCTCGCCCTTCTGGCGCTCGGACTCCATGGCGCCGTGATCGCCATAGATAAACATGGGAATAAACGGCTGGCGCTCGTATTCGAGTGCTTGTGAAACGTTCATATAACTGCTCCTTGGACGGGCCGTGTCGCGCGGCTCGGTGGCATTGAGTTATGGCGAGATGATAGTTTACCATGGGCAACTATTGGCATCGCGCCTAGGACAACTACAATACCCTAGTTGACCGCTAGGACTTTTACAATGCTGCCGAAAGACATGAAAGGTTCCATCCGTCATGGATTTGCTGATTGATATTCTGCTCGACGCCGGCAAGGACACGCTCTCGCTGGCGCCGTTTTTGTTGGTGACGTATCTTGCTCTCGAGACACTTGAGCACGTTGCGGGCGACCGCGTCAACGGCGCTATCAAGCGCGCCGGCGCTGCGGGTCCCGTGGCTGGCTCGCTGCTGGGCATTGTGCCGCAGTGCGGATTTTCGGCCATGGCAGCAACGCTGTACGCCGGCCGTGTCGTGACGCTGGGCACGCTGGTCGCCGTGTTCCTCTCGACCTCCGATGAGATGCTGCCGCTGTTGCTCGCCGAGCAGGTGCCCGTGCAGACCATGGCGATGCTTTTGGCTTCGAAGGCACTGATCGCGCTGATCACGGGCTTTATCGTGGACGCGGCTATCCGCGGCCTTCGTCGTAATGCCCGCGCGCATGCGGCGATTCGCCGTACCGTGCTGGGGACCGCTGCCAATCCGGCTCATGTGAACTGCGCGCACGACGACCATACCGGGGGCGACATCATTGATGAAGTGGCCGAGGCGGGCGTGAGCGCCGACCACATCCACGAGTTGTGCGAGCGCGACCATTGCGGTTGCGATGATGATGAAGATGAACACGAGCGCGACCACGGACACAGCCATGACCACGGTCACGCAGGCGAGCATGAGCACCACCACGGCCATGGGCACGACCACGGTCACTCCCACGAAGGTGCGCCCGTCCTGTCGATTATCCGCAGCGCGATCTCGCACACCGTGCAGGTTTCGGTTTTTATTTTCCTGGTGACGCTGATTCTAGTTGCCGTGCTCGAGACCTTCGGAGAGTCCGCGATCGAGCAGTTCCTGCGTGGCAACGAGACGCTCGCCGTCTTGGGCTCGGCACTCGTCGGCCTGATCCCCAACTGCTCGGCCAGCGTGGTCATTACGCAGCTGTACCTGGAGGGCGCGCTACAGCTGGCGCCGATGCTCGCCGGCACGCTCATTTCCGCCGGCGTGGGCTATCTTGTCCTGTTCCGCACCAACCGCAGCGCTCGTGAAAACGCCGTGTTCCTGGTCATGATGTACGTCATCGGCGCCGGCTGGGGCCTTATCCTATCCGCCTTCGGCCTCTAAGTAGGCCTAAAAAATGGGCTTCAAATAGCCATGCTCGGCGCCTGCGCAATGCGGCGACGCATGGCATTTTGAAGCCCGTTTTTTGTTGAGCCATGGATTCCGAGCGCTCACACCGCGCAAAACAAAAAGGTAGATTTCCGGGCATGTCCCGAAAATCTACCTTGGTTAGCGCAGCAGCTCGGTGAGGTTGCGCTTAAAGCGGGCCCGGTCTTCGCTGGTAAATGCCGCCGGACCGCGAGTGCGACCGCCGGCGCGGCGCACCTTCTTTTCCTCGTGGCGAATAAACAGTTGCATGTCGATGGTCGCCTTATCGTAGACGCGCCCGCGCACGCCGATGGCGGCGGCATCGCGCCCGAGCACCATGCTCGCCAAGCCAATGTCCTGCGTCACGACTACATCGCCCGCCTGCAGGCGTTCGACAATGGCAAAGTCGGCGCTGTCGGCGCCCATGCTCACATCGAGCGTCGTGACCCAAAATCCGCGTCGCGCATGCTCGACGTCGCGCGGATCGTCGCGGCGAATGTGGCGTTCCAGGTTCTGTGTGCTGTTGCCGGCGATAACGACGGCGACGCCCGCCCGCCGCGCGCAGTCAATCGACTCGCGCGTGACCGGGCAGGCGTCTGCATCAATAAAGAGCGTTCGCGGCATCTAGTGCACCAGTTTGCCAAATTGAATAGCGCGAACAATCAGCGTTACGCCAAACACCAGCAGTGCGGCGCCGCTAAAGATGACGAGCATCTTGGCCGACCACAGCGGATAGATAAACACGAACATGCCGGCGATGATGGAGAGCGCGCCGCTCAGGATGGCGAGGGCACGGTTGGACGAAAGCTCGGACTCCAGAATGGACATGACACCTTCGACGATCCAGCCAAAGCCGGCCACGATAACCACCATCGTGGTGAGCGTCGCGGTCGAGAAGGCCTGGTTGCGCAGGATTATGACGCCGCCCAAGATAATGAGTAGGTTGGAGATGATGCTCGTCACGCGCCAGCCGGTGGGCAGCAGTGGCTCGAAAACAGCGGTAAACAGCCTGATCGCGGCCGTGATCACAAAGTAGAAGCCCAAGACGGTCGTTAGGAAGACGAGGGACTTGGCGGGCGCAAACAGCAGTGCGATGCCGGCGACGAGCGCCAAGACGCCCGTGATGGCGTAAATCCAGCGCACGGCCTTGACGGCCTTGCCTGCCATGCTTTTCTCGTCAAATCCAAACTGGCTCGATTTTTGGTCATCGTTCTTAAAGATGCCCATAATGTCTCCTTTCCGTGCGGCGTAAGCCTTGATCGTTACAACCAGTATCGCCTAAAGGCGCTGGCGTATGGGTCGGGGAGGGCGAAACGTAACCCAAAGGCCCCGAATTGTTTCCGTTGTCCCCACGTCGCGATTTTCTATTCAACAGGTGTAGAACATTGCAGCCCTGTTCGTTATTGCCTACGTTTTAGGTTAGATTTTCCTAAGAACAATTGCCCGAAAATGGGGGTCCCTATGAACGAAGCAGTTCCCGCAGCGCCGGTAAGCGCTGAGTCGATGGCAAAGCAGGGTTGCGAAAAGCTCGGCTTGGACGCGTTTGATGCGTTGGTTCGCTGCGCCCGCACGTGCCGTCGCTTTGACGAGTCCATGCGCGTGCCGCGTGAGCTTTTGCTTGAGCTGGCGGAGCTGGCGCACCTGACTCCCTGTGGTGCCAATGCTCAGCGTCTGCGTTTTCATGTGGTAAGCGGTGCAGAGGACTGCGCGCGTGTATTTGACGAGCTTGCATGGGCCGGTGCGCTCAAGGATTGGCCGGGTCCCGATGAGGGCGAGCGCCCGACCGGCTACATCGCGATTCTTGCCGAGCGCGCCGTTCCGGGTAAGCCCGCCGCTCCTATTACTGAGGTCGACACGGGCATTGCCGCGCAGACGATGATGCTCGCCGCCCGCAGCGCCACGCCCGAGGTGGCTGCCTGCATGTTCAAGGCCTTTACGCCCCACGCGATCGATGCCATGGGGCTCGATAACGACAAGTATGAGCTCAAGCTGATCATGGCGTTTGGCGTTCCGGCCGAGACGCAGGTGATCGATGCGATCGATTCCAACCCCGACGGCTCAATTAATTACTGGCGCGACGAGGCGCAGGTGCACCACGTACCCAAGCGCCCGCTTGCCGACGTACTGGTGTAGCTGAGCGTCACCGCGGTGTGATCCGGCGGTAAACCACCACAAAGGTACCTGTCCCCTTTGCGGTGGTGCGAGGGGAGGACGTGTGGCAGATTTGTATTTGGTGCGGCATGGGCAGACTGAGCTCAATGTGCAGAACATTTTGCAGGGTGGGCACGATTCGCCGCTTACGGCGCGCGGGCGCGAGCAGGCGCTGGCGACGCGCGCGGCGTTTGAGGCGCGTGGCGTGACCTTTGACCGTGTGTATTCCTCGCCGTTGGGCCGGGCGCGGCATACGGCTGAGCTAATTGCTGGTGAGGGCCGCTCGATAGAGCTGGTCGATGACCTGCGCGAGTGGCATTTGGGCTCGCTGGAGGGTACATCAAATCGCGAGATGCCGCCGCAGCCCTGGGGTGATTATCCGGTGGCCTTTGGTGGCGAGTCTGAAGGCGAGCTCCAGTCGCGCATGGTCGCGGCGCTGTCCCACATCATGGCCAGGCCGCAGCACGACTGTGTGCTGGCAGTCTCCCACGGCTCTTCCTGCCAGGAGTTTCTTGAGTATGTGACTGGCAGGGGAGAGCTACCCGACAACGGTGCCGTGCTTCATTTTGGCTATTGCGACGGTGCGTTTTCGCTCCTTGATTGGTAACGAACGAAAGGACCCCTATGAATAAAGACCTGTATCTGGTTCGTCATGGGCAGACAATATTCAACCTTAAGCGCATTATTCAGGGTTGGAGTGACTCGCCGCTTACGCAGTTGGGTTGCGACCAGGCGGCGCGTGCCGGCATGTTCTTACGTGCGCGCGGCATTGAACCCGATCATGCCTACACCTCCACACTTCATCGCACCGAGCAGACTATCGCCAACCTGTGGCCGGGCTTGGCGTACGAGCGCCTGGACGGTCTGCGTGAGTGGTTCTTTGGCGACTTTGAGGCCGAGCGCGTGATGCTTATGCCCGAGCGCCCGTGGCGAGATTTCTATCGTCAGTTTGGCGGCGAGGGCCAGATGCAGGTGCGCGAGCGCATGGCGGCGACGATAACCGATCTTATGCGACGTCCGGACCACGAGTGCGTGCTCGCGGTGAGCCACGGTTCGGCTATCAAGGAGTTTTTGGACCACGTGCGGGGCGCGGCGGCCGACGAGCGCGAACGCGTGCCGGGCAACTGCTCAGTGCTGCATTTTGCGTTTGACGATGCGGCCGATACGTTTGAACTGGTCGAAGTCTTTACGCAGGAAGACTACGCGCGCGAGCTGGGGCTTGAACCGCTCGTGGCTACTGCGGGTCCGCAGCGCGGATAACGCGAGCGCGGCGGCACGGGTCGTCGGCATAACTTCTCGACGCAAAAGGGGCGGAGATGCATGTACCTGCTGCATCTCCGCCCCCTGTTTGTTGGGCTGCCGATTTTTGTGCTGGACGGTCTGGTCTTGCTAGAACCGCGCGACCTGGTGCGTGAGCAGACCCGTCGGAACCTGCGCCGCGCCGCCGCTGACCTGCGCGGCGGGGAAGAGCGCAGCTACGGCAAAGTTGAACGGCTCTTTGCCCGTGTAGGTGCCGGCGGCACGTGCATCGTCGGCCAGGAGCTGTGATGCCTCGACTAGTGCGACAGCGTAGGCAGGGTCGTCGGCCAGTGCCGGCTCCGGCGCCTGGTCGAGCATGGCGCGGATGGCCCCGACGGCGTCCTCGCGCTTGACCTCCCACACGCGGTGCGTAATGCCGGCGGGGTCGGTGACGGCATAGAGTGAAGCGCCCTCTTTTGCGGCGCCGAGGATGATATCCATGACGGGAGAGGCTTCGTAGACAAGCGTTACGGGACGGGGCTGTACCTTGAGGTCGGCGATTGCGCGCGCAGCGGCGGTCGTATCGGCGGCAACCGCGTCGCCGCCCGCCAGCGCGCCAACCGGGCAGATCGCCACGACACCCGTCACACGTCCCGGCTCGCCCGAGCATTCGTACACGTAATACGCCGTACCCGGGTCCTTGAGCATCAGACCATCGGCAAGGGCTCCGCGCAGAGCATCGTTGCCGCTCAGGATGCTGCCCATTGCAGGCAGCGCCTCGAGCACGCGGTCCTGAGCCGGGCGGATGCAGGGAAACGGAAGTGCTTTCATGGGCGGTCCTAACGCACGAGTCGGTTTGTTCGCGGCTTATTATGCCCCAACTTGGCCGCTCGCGTCCCAGAGCACGTTATCGGCGAGCGCGATTAGCACCTGCTGACAACGAACGATATCGGCGTGGGGCACATATTCGTTGGGCTTGTGCGCGAGCGCGAGCGACCCGGGACCGTAGCTCATGCAATTGCGGTTACCTGTCTTGCCGGCAATGACGGCGGTGTCGGTGTAGCCGGTAAAGAAGCCGACGGTCGTGTCCGCGTCCGTCACGTCATCGGCGGCACGCTTGAGCGCTGCTAGAAGGGGAGAGTTCGGGTCGCGCTCGATGGCGGGGCGGTCGCCCGTTACGGTGTAGCTGCCATGGCAACCGGGAACGGCGGCTTCGGCGACGGCGATGGCCTGCTCTACCATGCGCGTCGCGGCGGCCGTATCGGTCGGCGGGGTCAGGCGCATGTCGACCCAGACTTTGGCGCGGTCGGGTACGACGTAGGGGCGATATCCGCCCTCGATTTGGCCAAACGTGATGGTCGAAGGCCCCAGCTCATCGTGCGCGGGCAGCGCCATAAACGCGCGACGGAGCGAACACACGACCTCGGCCATGGCAGCGACGGCATCCGCGCCCTTCCAGGGCTGGCTCGCATGCGCCGTCACGCCAGTCATTTCAATCTCGAACCACGTACGCCCCTTGTGCGCCACCTGGATCTGTCCGTCGGTGGGCTCGGTGTCCAGCACCCATTCACGCGAGCCGACCCAGCCAGCATCGATCGTGGCCTCTGAGCCGCGCATAAAGTCCTCCTCGTCGACCGAGCAAATGAGTGAGAAGCCACGGCGGGGCAGCTTGCCTTCTGCCGCCACGCGCTCGAGCGTATGGACCAGTGCGGCAATGGCGCAGGCCAGGCCACCCTTCATATCGCAGGCACCGCGGCCATAGAGTTTATCGTTGCGCACGATCGCTCCGAGCGGCGGAATGTCCGCGTCCCAGCCATCGCCCAGTGTAACGGTATCCATATGGCAGATATAGACGAGCCGTGGCTCGTCGCTCAGTCCCGGCACGGTGACCATAAGGTTGCGGCGCCCGGGCAGCACCTCGAGTTCCTCAACCTGCACGGCATCGAGTACCGGATGGCTCAGCTGCGCCAACCGTTCCTCAACCAACGCTTTGATATAGCGTTCAATCTCGCCCTCATACGCACCTGGGTCGGAACTGTCGATCCGCACGAGCCCTTGCGTAAGCCGCCAGGCAAAATCTGTATCAACCATAGGCACCTCACAGATAGTTAGGTCAACATACAGATTGTATGCCAAGAAGCGGCTCGGTGCATTTAATGGAGCGCTCACAAAAACGGGGGCGCCTCTCGTGCGAAAGGCACCCCCGCGGGCATTCAATGTCAGTGACGGGCAGGCCACATGGGGAGCTGCCCGTCAGGTCAGTCGGCGCTACTTGATCACGCGCACGCGATACATCGACGGAATCTGCTTGAGCGCCTCGATGGTGCTGCTGTCCAGGTGCTCATCGGTGTCGAACATGGTGTAGGCGTTCTCGCCGGCGGACTCGTTGGTCATACGCTGCACGTTGGCGTTGTCTTTGGCCAGGATTGCCGTGATCTGGCCGATCATGTTGGGCACGTTGGCGTGCAGGCAGGCGATGCGGCTTGCGGCGCGCGCCTTGCCCATGCTGCAGGCAGGATAGTTGACGCTGTGCGCGATATTGCCGTTCTCCAGGTAATCCTTGAGCTCGCTGATGGCCATGTCGGCGCAGTTGGCCTCGGCTTCGCCGGTGCCGGCGCCCGAGTGCGTGGTGATAAACGTATTGGGCATCTTGACCGTCTTGGGTGTGGCGAAGTCGCAGCTAAACCAGCTGAGCTTGCCCTCGCGCAGGGCGGCGTCGACGGCGTCCTCGTCAATGATGGTTTCGCGTGCGTAGTTGATGAGCACGGCGTCGGGTGCCAGCAGGTTAATCTGCTCGGTGCTGATCATGCCGATGGTGTCGGCCTTGCTGGGCACGTGCACCGTGAGGTAATCGCAGCCGCGGCAGAGATCCTCGAGCGTGCCCACGCGCTGCACCTCGCGGCTCAGCACCCACGCGTGCTCGACGGAAATGAACGGATCGTAGCCGTAGACGTCCATGCCCAGGTCGACGCAGGCGTTGGCGACCTTGGAGCCTACGTTGCCCAGACCGATGACGCCGATGCGCTTGCCCTTGAGCTCGCGGCCCACAAAGGCCTTCTTGGCCTTTTCGGCATCGACCTGAATCTCGGGATCATCGGCGTTGTCGCGCACCCAGTTCATCGACTGCACCACGCCGCGGCTCGAAAGCACCAGCATGCCCAGGACGAGCTCCTTGACGGCGTTGCTGTTGGCGCCGGGGGAGTTAAAGACGACGACGCCCTTCTTGGCGTACTCCTCGACGGGAATGTTGTTGACGCCGGCGCCGCAGCGGGCGATAGCGCGGATGCCCTCGGGCAGCTTGTAGCCGTGCAGGTCGGTGGAGCGCATCAGAATGGCGTCGGCCTCCTCGGTGGTGCTTACAAACTCGTAGCCCTCGCCAAACTCGACTTTGCCGTCCTTGGTGATGTCGTCGATGGTTTTGATCTTGCGCATGAAAAACTCCTTAGCAGGTTTGGTTTAAACAGGTGGTTTGAAGTGGCTGGTCGGCCCGCGGGTTGCGGGCTAGTTAGATCGCGGGCTCAAACTATGCTGCGCTTCGAAGTCCTTCATGTACGAGGCCAGTGCCTGCACGTCTTCCATGGTCACGGCGTTGTAGACGCTTGCGCGCATGCCGCCCACCAGGCGATGGCCCTTGACGTTTTGAATCTGGTGCTCGGCCGCGCCTGCGACAAAGGCCGCGTCGAGTTCGGTGTCGCCGGAGCGGAAGGTAACGTTGGCGATGGAGTGGCTGTCGGCCTGCGTGGTGCCATGGAACAGCTCGCTGTGCTCGAGCAGGTCATAGAGCAGGTTGGCCTTGGCCCAGTTGCGTTCGGCCATGGCGGCAAGTCCGCCGGTCTCCTCGACCCAGTGGAACACCTTGCCGCATACGTAGATGCCAAAGGTGTTGGGCGTGTTGAGCATGGAGCCCTTGGCGGCCTGGGTCTTAAGGTCCATGTACTGCGGCGTCTGCGCAAAGGCGGGGCCATCTGTGATGAGGTCGTCGCGCACGATGACCACGGTCACGCCCGCGGCGCCGGCGTTTTTCTGCGCGCCGGCGTAGATGAGTCCGTAGCGTTCGACGTCGAGCGGCTGCGACAAAAAGCAGCTCGAGACATCGGCGACCAGCGGTACGTCGCCACAGTTGGGCAGCTCGTGGTACATGGTGCCAAAGATGGTGTTGTTCTGGCAGATGTAGACGTAGTCGAGCCCGTCGCCTGCGGCCTCGGCGGCAATGCGCGCGTTGATGTCGGCCATGTTGGGAATGCGGTCGAAATTGGTGTCCTCGGAGCTCGCGAGCAGCACGGCCTCGCCGTACTTGGCGGCCTCCTTGTATGCCTTGTTGGCAAAGTTGCCGGTCACGATGTAGCCGGCGCGGCCGCGGCGCATGAGGTTCATGGGGATGCCCGCAAACTGCAGCGTGGCGCCGCCCTGCAAAAACAGGACACGGTAGTTGTTGGGGATGCTCAGCAGGCGACGCAGGGTTGCCTCGGCGTCGTCGATGATCTGCTGGTACATGCTAGATCGATGGCTCATCTCGAGCACGGACATGCCGCAACCGCGGTAGTCCATCATCTCGTCGGCGATCTCGGCGAGCACGCTTGTAGGCAGTGCGGCCGGGCCAGCTGAGAAGTTGTGCACACGTGCCATCTTCTGGTTCCCCTCGTAGTCGTTTGAACGTTCGGGATACTTTAGCACAGTGGAGCGGTAGGCGCGACCGCATCACGGTAAAACTCGACTACGCCGCTATGATTTACAGGATGGTTACATGGGGGAGGGGCGCTTTACTCCTCAGGCAAATCCAAATCGGCGAGCGAAGACATAAGGTTCTCTAGGCGCTTGATCTCTTCGTCGCAAATTAGCCACCTCCTGGTCACTACGACGCCAGCGTGGCAATGACGGCTTCGTCGCCGGCGTATATTAGGGTGTTGCCATCGGGGATGATCGTCTGGCCTCCGCGCTTGAGCATCACCACAATAAACGGATGCTTGCCTTGCGACACATCGCACAGGCGCTGGCCGGCCAAGCGACCGTGGGGTGTCACGGTGACCTCGCGCAGTGTAACCTCGGCACGCTCTTCGAACGTTGGGGCGGCCATCACCAGCAGATCGCCTTCCTGGATCACGGTGTCGCCATTGGGCAGTACCGGGTGCGCACCGTCGCGCAGCACCAGGACCACGAGCATATCTGTGGCGCTGCCAATATCGGCGAGCGAGCGTCCGGCAAACGGATGTCCAGCGCCCACCTTGAGCTTTACAAACGACATGCCGTCCTCGTCGCGGTAGTCGTTAAAGGTGCGGCGCACGTCGCCGGTCGCATCGATCATATCGAGCTTCTTCGCCACCGCCGGCAGAAGCGAGCCCTGCACCACAATGCTCGACACGGCAACCACAAACACCAGGTCAAATAGGTCGTGTCCGCCGGGAACGCCGGCCACCACGGCAAAGAGACTAAAGACGACCGAAGCTGCTCCGCGCAGGCCCGCCCAGCTTACGAGCGCGACCTGGCGAGGGTTCGTCCTAAACGGCGCCAGCAGCATGCCTACGGCGATGGGGCGGCTCGCAAAGAGCATAAACGCCATGAGTGCCAGGCCCGGTAGCAGCATTTGCGGCAGGCGTGCGGGTGTAACGAGCAGGCCGAGCAAGAAGAAGATTGTCATCTCGGCCATCTCGGTGAGGGTGTCAAAGAAGTGCGCCATCTCGACCTTGCCGGTGATGTCGCTGGCGCCCAGTACAATGCCTGCCAGGTACACGGCCAAAAAGCCGTTGCCGCCCAGGTGGCTCGGCAGCGCGTAGGCGACGATGGCCACGGCGAACAAGAAGATGGTCTGCGCGTCCTTGGCCGTTGCGTGCGCGCGTTCAATCAGGCGGCCCGCCGCCCAGCCGATGGCAAGGCCCAGGCCCACGCCCAGGATAATCTGCTTGGCCAGCAGTGCGGGAATGTTGATGTCGCCGCCGGCCGCGAGTGTAGCGAGCACAGCGGTGAGCATGTAGGCGACGGGGTCGTTGGAGCCCGATTCGACCTCGAGCAGCGAGTCGGTGCCACCTCTCAGCGACAGGCTGTGCTCACGCAGTACGCTAAAGACGCTCGCCGCGTCGGTGGATGCCACGACCGATCCCAGCAGCAGGCTGCCGATCCAGTCGATCCCCAGCGCGAAGTGGGCGAACACGCCGGTGATGCCGGCAGTGATGACGACGCCGAGCGTGCTCAGCAGCACCGCCGGCGCAGCGACGGGCTTGGCGCGGTCGATATTGGTGTTAAAGCCGCCGTAGAACATGATGAACAGCAGCGCCGTGCTGCAGACGGTTTCGGTGAGTGCGTAGTCGCTAAAGTCGATATGCGTCGGGCCGTTGACGCCCAACAGCATGCCCAGCGCGATAAAGATGAGCAGGGTGGGGAAGGGGAGTTTTTTGCCGACGGGTTTGATGGTCAGGCACAAAATGATGACGAGGCCGATAAAGAGAAGGATCTGGTTCATGGATAGTGTCCGCTCCTGGGTGGTTGGCGTGGCACGGTCAGTTGTTTGTGGTTATTTGTACCCAAAGATGGTGGGTTTATGGGGTTGGATTGCGGGCGTGCGCGATATCGTCATAGACGGCTGCCGTCTTTGCCTCTGCTCGGAAACCCTTTCCAGCTTTATTGCAACGGAGTACAATGGGTAACGTTTAAGTTCAACTTGAAGTTTTAGTTGCGGCACCGGGCTTCGGCCGCAATGCAAGGAGAGGCGTACCATGGCGATCTATGTGACATCTGATGCTCACGGGCACGTGCGTGCGCTTGACGAGGCCCTGTCTAAGATCTCGTTGACGTCCGACGACACGCTGTACGTGCTGGGCGACATGATCGATCGCGGGCCCGATCCGGTCGGCGTTATTAAGCTCGTGCGCTCGCTGCCCAACGCCCACGTGCTCAAGGGTAATCACGAGCAGATCATGCTCGATGCCATCATTGGTCAGGATCCGCTCGATGCCGAGACCTGGGATATCAACGGTGGCTGGACGACGCGCGAGCAGCTCAACGACATGGAATTTGAGGCATACGAGGAGCTCGTGCGATGGATGGCCGCGCTGCCGCTCTACGCGGTGGTCGAGACTGCCGAGCGGCCGTACCTGCTGGTGCACGCCGGCATTCAGACCGAGGCGGCGCGTGCGTTTTTGCTTGAGCATGGTGTCGATTGCGGCGACGGCAGGGGAGCGGTCGATGCCGATCGCGAGCTGCTGCAGCAAATGCTCGCCGTACAGTCGTCCGATGACTTGCTCTGGATTCGCCATGGCTATTGGGATGCCCCGACGGGGCTGCTTTCTGCCGAGGGCAAGGGTTCGGTCGTGGTGAGTGGCCACACGCCAACGGTGTCGCTCGGGCGTTATTGCGAGGTCGGTGGTCTTGCGGGGCTCGATGAGGAATCGGGACGAGGGCAGATCGTGCGCTTGGGCGGCGAGGACACTGCCGGCGTGCCCGATCGCATCGATATCGATTGCGCCGCCGCCACCGGCTCCGAGTTCGGTCGCGTGGGCATCCTGCGGCTCGATGATGGGGCGGAGTTCTACGCGAATATCAACCCGGGCGAATAATCGGTGCAAGGGGTAGCTAATTTTGGACGGGGCCTTTTTTGACTACTTTTGCCCTTCTGCCCGCAAATTGATTTTTCAGGGACGGGGATTAAATAATCATTTGGCTGCCCGCTGGCTAAGTGAGTAGACTTTTTTGGAAATGCCGAGCACCCAACATATTTGCCTCAATAAAACCGCAGGTCACGGACTTGTGCTTTGTCGGTGTGGTGCGGGATTCGGTAAAAGTCTACTCACTTAGTTTTGCGTGATGCATATTGTTCGCAATGTGACCCCAGCCGGGGTGATTCCATCGCAAATTCCGGTGACCGTGGGCAGCTAATTAGGCGCCGTAGGGGTTGCGGTCGCGCTCAATGCGTTGGCGGATGTGGGCGTACTCGATAATCAGTAGCACCAGGAGTAGGACCATGATGGCTAGGTAGCTCACCACAGCGCCCATCAGACCCAGCAGCTTAATCAGGATCACCGGCAGCACTACGCTTACGGCGAAGCAGATCAGGTAGATCTTGGTGACGTCGCCGGCGTGGCGCAACACCGTGATGATGGCGTAGATAAAGTCGATGGCCGCGGTGACGCCGCCGGCGAGGACCATTAGCAGCGCCAGCGTACGGTAGCGCTCAAAGCTGAGGCCGTACATAAAGCTCATGAGGGGAATACCGGGACCTGCCATAAATGCGGCGCACACGCCGGTGATGACCACGATCAGCGCCATAACGGCAACAATAATTAGGTCAAAGCGACGACGCTTGCGAGGAGTTGCCCAAATGCTCGACAAGCGTAGGAGCTGCGGTTTATAGATAAATCCAATGCTCAACAGAATAGCCTGAGCCGGAAAAAACAGGGCATTAAAGTACAGCTGGTATTTGTAGGCCAGTGTGCCTTCCATCACAAGCTTGGGCATGCTCTCGATAAGGTTGAACAGGAATAGCGCGCCAAAGAGTGGAGCGCACTGGACAAACAGGTGGCCGACCTCGCGCAGGCTCATGCGGCGTGATTTTTCGGTCTCGAGCAGGGCGAGCGGGGCGGTGACCAGCACGAGCGAGGCAATCGCGGCGATGCCCATGGCCATGGCCGCGATGGGCATGCTGCGCGTGAGGAACAGTGCCACGCTAAAGACCGCGATGACGCCGGCGGAACGCAGCGTTTGGCTCATGCCGGCCAAATAGAGCTTGTCGGCCTGCTGCAGGCGGCCCTCGTACACGTCGGCGATGCCGTCGATCACCTTATAGAGGTAGACGCCCAGGCCGATCGTCGCCATCTGCGCATCGTAGCCGCGTGCGCTGCTGTACGTGAGGCCGCAGCCTAGTGCGAGCGCTCCGCAAAGCCAACGGTTGAGCTGGTAGGAGGCGAAGGAGGTTTTTTCGTCGATGTCCGAGACCTGAAAGTTGCGCACGCCGTAGTTGCACGCGATCATGATGAGCGTGCCGGTAACAAAGGCGATGGAGAACTTGCCGGCCTCCTCGGCGCCCACGAGCTGCGTCGACACAATGGTGAGCAGCGGAAACGCCATGCCCCATACGGCGGTGCCCAGGGTGTTCCAAAGATAGTCGCGACTGGTGGCGTGCTCCTCGTATTCCGCTTCCTGCATGGAGAAGCCGCCGCCGTAGACGGCGCCGAGCAGACGGTTCCACCAAGCGTTGACCATGCGGCGGACGGGGCCGGGCTTGCGATCGCGTTCGCGCCGGCGACGTGTGGCTTGGCTGCTATCGGGCCCGCCGGCGTTGCGCTGACTCAGCTCTTGGATGCGTGCGAGTTCCTCGGCAGTGTGCGAGGCGGGGAAGAGGCCGTTCTCGATGCGGCCGCCCTGGGCCTTCGCGGCGCCGTCTCTCGATGCAGCGGGGTTGGAGACGCCGTTGCGGCGGGCGATGGCGCGGCGAATGCTATCGAGGGGCGTGATGCTCAAAGCGGAGTCCTTTCTATTGCTGCGCTTTAGTATAGACGCGACGGTGTTCGTTCGTGTTTTTGAACGGATTGTTCAATAATTTCGGCGGGCGGCTGTAATTTGTCGGTAAACGTGCGGTATCCTGTTGAAGTTTTGTGACACCCCCGATGCCGCCCATGCGGTACCAAGGAGCTTCTACCTATGGACGTCGCCGCATTCTTATTGGCTCTTGTGCCGATTATTTGGCTGGTCGTGATGCTGCTGTGCTTTAAATGGCCAGCTTGGAAGGCCGCTATCGGATCGTTTGTCCTTTCGTGCTTGCTTGCCTTCGCATGGTGGCACCTGCCGGCAGCGCAGATCGCGACCGCCTCGCTCGAAGGTTTTTTGATGGCTCTGTGGCCCATCGTCCTGGTGATCATCGCCGCGGTGTTCACGTATAACCTGTGCGTTCGTACGGGCGCCATGGACGTGATCGGCAGCATGATCACCTCCATCAGCAGCGACCGCCGTCTGCTGGCGCTGCTCGTGGCTTGGTGCTTCGGTGGCTTTATGGAGGGCATGGCCGGCTTCGGTACCGCTGTCGCCATTCCCGCCGGCATGCTCGCGGGCCTGGGCTTTGAGGCCGTGCCTGCCGTGCTCATCTGCCTGCTGGCCAACGGCGTGCCCACGCCCTACGGCTCCATCGGCATCCCCACGGTGTCCGTTGCCGACCTGGTGGGTTTGGATTCCCTTCACCTAGCGACCGTTCAGCTGGTGCAGCTCGCACCGTTCTTTGTGGTGATGCCGCTATTTATTGTGCTGGTTGCGGGCCGTGTTGCCGATGACCAGGGCAATGCCGCGAGTGTGGGCGAGCGTCTGCACGGTGTTGCCGGCGTGGCGTTGCTCTCCGGCGTGTCGTTTGTCGGCGCGGCTCTGGTCGTTGCCATGTTTGTGGGCCCCGAGCTGGCCGTGGTCGTAGGATCCATCGTTTCGCTCGCGCTGACAGCTGCGCTTGCCATGCGTGCCGAGAAGTCGGGGCATCTGGACGCACGCTTCCATATGAATATCGAGGCCGGCGAACAGCTCACCGTTAAATCGGCGCTTTCGGCCTGGTCGTGCTTCATTCTAATTTTTGTACTGCTGCTGGGTACGTCCAACCTGGTGCCCGCTGTACATGCTGCGCTCGCGCCGTTTGCGAGCCATGTGCAGGTGTATTGCGGTGAGAATCCCGGTATGCTTACGTTTTCGTGGATCAACACGCCAGGCGTCTGGATTTTCCTGGCGGCGTTTGTCGGCGGTGCCATTCAGGGCGCTTCGCCGCGCATGATGGGCGAGGTGCTGGCCGCGACTGTGAAGCAGATGATGCCGACGGTTATCACCATGCTTTCGGTGCTGGGCTGCGCCAAGGTGATGGGCTATGCCGGCATGATTTCGTCGATCAGCGCATTTTGCATTGCGGTCGCTGGCGGTCTGTACCCGATTCTGGCTCCGTGGATTGGTGCGGTCGGTGCTTTCGTGACCGGTTCGGGCACGTCCTCGGGCATGCTGTTTGGCCCCATCCAGAGCCAGGCTGCCACCGCGCTGGGCGTGAGTGACTACTGGATGGTTGCGCTGAACGCGCTTGGCGTTGCCGCCGGCAAGATGATCTCGCCGCAGACCCTCGCCATTGGTCTTGCCGCCGTGCACGTGCGCGGTAAGGATGCCGAACTCCTGGGCGCGGTGCTACCCTACGCTGCCGGCATGCTGGTCCTCATGAGCGTCATAGCCATACTCGGCCAAAACCTGCCGCTGTAGTCGGCACTTAGGGACGTTCCTTATGTGCCGGCACTTTGGGAACGTCCCTAAGTGCCGGCATCCGAGGACACTCCTTGAATGTTGCCTGTTCAAGAGTGTCCCCAATGACTAGTCGTTTAAGAACGTCCCCAATGACTGGGCCGCTTGCCTGCGATTTTTGACCGTTGGGCGGGCTTGCCGCCCTTGCCGCAAAAACGTTTTTGCATATCGGGTACAACGGGCTTTACGTGAGTAAAGTGCGCGTCGCGTCCACGTGTCGCGTTTTTAAAGGAGGCCCCATGCCTGGTGTTACCCCTGCAGAAGTTTTGTCCAACTTTGGTATTACGCTGGTCGAAGATCCCGCCGAGAATCAGCCCCGCCTGCTGGTCGATCTACCCGCCGCGGAGCTCGTCGAGCACGCCATCCGCCGCGAAGAAGGCCGCATGGCATCCAACGGCGCGCTGGTGATTGAGACGGGGGAGCGCACCGGCCGTTCACCCAACGATCGCTTTATCGTTGACACCCCCGATGTTCACGACAAGATTGCCTGGGGCGCGGTCAACCGCCCGCTGTCCGTCGAGAGCTATGAGGCCATCAAGGCCGGCATCGTCGACTATCTCAACGAGCGCGACGTGTTCGTCACCCGCGGCATGGCAGGCGCCGACCGCAACCACACGCGTCGACTGCTCGTTGCCTGCGAGCGTGCCAGCCAGGCACTCTTTATCAAGCAGATGCTCGCCCGACCGCTTGCCCGCGAAATCGCGCGCACCGGCGAGCCCGACTTCTGCGTGCTCGCAGCGCCCGGTTACCAGTGCGACCCCGCCATCAAGGGCCTCAACTCCAGCGCCGCGGTGGTCATCAACTTCCAGGAACGCGTGATTCTGGTCGCCGGCACCGGCTACTCCGGCGAGATTAAAAAGTCGATCTTTAGCGTCATGAACTATCTGCTGCCCGTCGAGGACGACGTGCTGCCCATGCACTGCTCGGCCAGCATGGATCCCGTCACGCACGAGACCGCCGTGTTCTTTGGCCTGTCCGGCACCGGCAAGACCACGCTTTCGGCTAATCCCACGCGCCTGCTGATCGGCGACGACGAGCACGGTTGGTCCGACATGGGCATCTTCAACATCGAGGGTGGCTGCTACGCCAAATGCGAGGGCCTGGACGCCTTCCACGAGCCCGAGATCTTCAACGCCGTCCGCTTTGGCGCGATCTGCGAAAACGTGGTGCTCGACGAGAACCGCAAGCCCAACTACGATGACATCTCGATCACGCACAACACGCGCGTGGCCTATCCCGTGGAGCACATTCCTAACGCGTGGACTAAGGGCATGGGCACCACTCCGAGTGTCGTGCTGTTCCTGACTTGCGACGCTTTTGGTGTGCTGCCGCCCATCTCGCGCCTGACGGCCGACGCCGCCATGTACCACTTTGTGACGGGCTTTACGGCTAAGATTCCCGGCACCGAGGTCGGCGTCACCGAGCCCACGCCCACGTTCTCTTCGCTGTTCGGCGAGCCGTTTATGCCGCTCGACCCCATGGTTTACGCCAAGATGCTTGGCGAGCGCATTGCCGACGGCCGCACGCGCGTGTACCTGGTCAACACCGGCTGGATCGGCGGCGGCTACGGCGTGGGTCATCGCATCGAGCTGGCCTACACGCGCTCGCTGGTCGCGCGCGCCCTCGACGGCACCATCGAGGACAGCGAGTTCGTTCACGACGACATCTTTAACGTCGACATTCCCACGACGTGCCACGGCGTGCCCGATGGCATCCTGGTGCCGCGCCAATATTGGCAGAGCACCGTGCGCTACGACGAGGCCGCGCACAACCTGGCGGTGATGTTCGAGGAGAACTTCGAGAAGAAGTACTCTCACCTGCCCGAGTCCGTCAAAGCCGCCGGCCCGCACGCCCAGGTGTCCGCCGAGGCCCGTCATCGCGGCCGCGGCCTGCTGGGGCTCCGCCGCTAGCGTCGCCTCAGACTCAAAACCATCATAAAGGGGGCACCTTTGTGGTGGTTTTGCTCGTGTGGATGACTCGGGTTACAATACGCCTGACATATCGTCCCCTTCTCCGGATGGGGACAGCGCAAGCGTTCTTGTGACGGCACCGTAGGACTTTGAAGGTGGCCGTTGTAAGGGCGCTTTTTGTTTAGGCGCCCTCACTCGGGCGCGCACAATGAAGGGAGAGCGTATGAAGAGCTTTATTGCCGAGGATTCATTCTGGGAGCTGTTTCCGCAGGCAGCGGTCGGTGTTGTGGTCGTGGAGGGCATGAAGCCCACGGCTCAGATTCCTCAAGAGGACGTGGATGCGATTGCGGCGTTGCTCGACCGCGCCAATATCGATGCGGAGCGTCATCTGACCAGCGATACTATCAGCGAGAACGCACCGGTCAAGGCATGGCGCGAGGCCTATCGTCTGTTCAAGACCAAAAAGGGCGCGCGTTGCTCAATCGAGAACCTGCTCAAACGCGTGCTCAAAGGCAAGCCGGTGGGCCACATTACGCCCGCGGTGGACATCTACAACACGGTGTCGTTGACCTACGCGCTGCCCGTCGGAGGCGAGGACCTACATGCGATCGAGGGAGACCTTCGCCTGAAGGTGACCGACGGTGGCGATGCATTCTTGCCGCTTGGCGAGGAGGCGGACGATCCGACGCTGCCCGGCGAGCTCGCCTACATCGATGATGCGGGCGCCGTGTGCCGCTGCTGGAACTGGCGCGACGGCGTTCGCACGGCGCTGTCCGACGATTCGGCCGAGGCGTTCCTGGCGATTGAGTGCGTGGAGCCCGAGCGGATGGGGGATTGCCAGGCCGCGATCGATCGCCTAGCCGAGCTGCTTGAGCGCTATCTGGGAGCGACGGTTGTCATTAAGACGCTTGTGACCCGCGACAATCCTTGCGTGGAGCTGTAGCGGCGCCTAGAACCTATTGATGCCCCAAACCACCACAAAGGTGCCTGTCCCCTTTGTGGTGGTTTTTATGTTGATGGGTTAACAAATGGGGTATTTGGGTACGAGTGTCGCCATATGCGACTAAGATGTTTACCCGTTAGCATTATGCAAGCGAAAGGCGGTCGTCTCCCATGCAGCAGAGCGACGAGACACGTTTCGAGGACTTTGTCGGACTGATCAGCGGTCTCTACAAGGAGATCCAGCGCATTAAGACGTCTGAGGGCGCAAGGCTGGGTCTCAAGGGCTCCGACGTTATGTGCCTGTACTATCTTGAGCGCAGCAAGGACGGCCTGACTGGTGCCGACCTGGCTCGCATGGCAGGCGTGACCCGCGCCGCCGTCTCGCGTACGCTCGCGCATCTGGAGGAGGGCGGCTACGTCGAAGTCGATGATTCGGGCGATGCCGCCGTTAAGTATCGTGCTCCGGTTCGCCTGACCGCTCTGGGCGGCGAGAGCATGAGCGAGGCGGACCGCATCATTCGCGAGGTGCTCGATACCACCGGTAAGGCTATGGGTGTGGAGCAGCGCGAGCAGATGTATGCGTCGCTGCGTACGATTCTCGACACCCTGCGCGAGATCTAAGGCCGCCAAGGCATTTGCTTCCCATTAACAACTGCATAGTCCCGTTTGAGCGCGTATACCGTGCCGGGGCATTGCTGTCAAAATTCCCCGCGCGAGCTCCGCGCAAGAAAGGATTTGTTATGTCCATTCGTATTATTACCGATTCCGCAAGCGATATGTCGCCGGCGGAGCACCCCGCTCTGCGTGTTTTGCCGCTGTCCGTCACCTTTGGCACCGATGTGTATATGGATGGCGTCGACATCGATCACCAGCGCTTTTACGAGATGCTCGTGGAGCGCGATGAGCTGCCCAAGACCGGCCAGGTCAACCCGTACGCGTTTTCGCAGGCGATTGCCGAGGCACGTGAGGCCGGCGACGAGGCAGTGATTATTACCGTGGGCGCCAAGCTTTCGGGCACCAATCAGAGTGCCCGTACCGCACTTGCCGAGGCGCCGGGCGGCGACGTGTTCGTGGTGGACAGCAATAACGTCACCCTGGGCGAGCGTGTCCTGGTCGAGTATGCGTTGCGCTTGGTGGACGAGGGCCGTAGTGCGGCCCAGATCGCGGCGGCCGTCGAGGCAGTCCGTGACCGCGTGGTGGTTATCGGTCTGCTCGAGACGCTGGAGTACTTGGTGCGCGGCGGTCGCCTGTCTGCTGCGGCCGGCGCTGTGGGCACGTTGCTCAACGTAAAGCCCGTTGTGGCCGCCGAGGACGGCCTGATCGTGCAGCTGGGCAAGGCGCGCGGTTCCAAGAACGGTCGTAACCTGCTCAACCAGAAGGTAGAAAAGGCGGGCGGCGTCGACTTTTCCATGCCGCTGGCGCTGGGCTATACAGGCCTTTCGGACGCCGTGCTCAAGAAATATATCGAGGACAGCGCGGCACTGTGGGCCGGTCACACCGAGGGCGAGCTGTCCATCCACACCATTGGCGCCACCATCGGCACCCACGTGGGCCCCGGCGCCGTAGCCGTAGCCTTCTTCCGCCCCGCCAACTAGCTTTCCGGTCAAAACCACCACAAAGGGGACAGGCACCTTTGTGGTGGTTTATGCTTTTCCGGGTGGAAGGGAGCGAGCAATGGCGTCTGAGGGCTTTTTTGAACGGGTGTACGAGGTGGTCGAGCAGATCCCCGAGGGGATGGTCGCCACGTATGGCCAGGTGGCGCTGCTTGCCGGTCGTCCACGAAGTGCGCGGTACGTGGGGTATGCCCTGCATAGTAATCCGCGCCCCGGCGAGATTCCCTGTCACCGCGTGGTGTTTGCCGACGGGCACATATGCGAGGACTTCGCTTTTGGCGGTCCCGATGCTCAACGTGAGCTTTTGCTAGGGGAGGGTGTGGCGTTTAAGGACGATGTACACGTCGACTTGGCCGCCTGTCGCTGGCCTGCCGGACTCTAGCGGCTCTGCCGTGGTCAAAACCACCACAAAGGTGCCTGTCCCCTTTGTGGTGGTTTTCCGTTGCAGGTTTACCGGAGCTAACTTATGGAGAAGCTATGACGGCGCATATTGATGCTAGAAAGTAAACCACGGTGAACTATATTGGTTTCAGCAACGGAGCAGGCAATAGGCGATGAAAAAGCCTGCCCTGTTGAGTTTGATTCGCATTCCTCCCCTCTGTGCGATTCAACGGTGTACTTCGGGAACAGGCCCGCTGGCAACTAACTGCCGGCGGGCCTGTTCCTGTTTGTCGGGGGAGTGCGATGGGCGGAGCCGAAGCGGTCCGGCTCCAAAAAAAGGCGGACGCCGTAGCGCCCGCCCTATAGCAATCGAAAGCTCAAGCCAGCAGATCGGTCTAGTACACCATGCCCATGGCATCCTGAACCTCTGCCAGGGTCTGCTCGGCGATCTCGTTAGCACGACGGTTGCCCTCGTGTAGGACGTCCTTCACATAGTCCAGATCGTTCTCGTAGCGCTGGCGACGCTCGCGGATCGGTGCGAAGTACTCGTTGACGGCCTCGGTCACGTACTTCTTGAGCTGGCCGGAGCCGCCCATGCCGATCTCCTCGGCAATTTCGACCTCGGAGCGACCGGTGCAGATGGCGGCCGTCGAAAGCAAACCGGACACGCCGGGGCGGTTCTCGGGATCGAACGTGATCATGCGCTCAGAGTCGGTCTGGCTCTTCTTGATGCGCTTAGCCGTCTCCTCAGCGGTCATCGAAATATTGATGGCGTTGCCGTAGCTCTTGCTCATCTTGTGACCGTCAAGGCCGGGCAGCAGCGGGGTCTCGGACAGCAGCGCGTCGACCTCGGGGAATACCTTGCCGTAGCGGTTGTTAAAGCGGCGTGCGATGGTGCGGGTGAGCTCGATGTGCGGCAGCTGGTCGCGACCGACGGGCACCACATTGCCCTTGCAGAACAGGATGTCGCAGGCCTGGTGCACCGGGTAGGTGAGCAGAAGGCCGGTGAGCTCGTGGCCCGAGGCCTCCATCTCGGCCTTGACCGTGGGGTTGCGCGCTAGCTCGGCCTCGGACACCAGCGACAGGAACGGCAGCATGAGCTGGTTTGCGGCGGGCACGGCGGAGTGCGCGTAGATCATGGTCTTGTCGGGGTCGATACCGCAGGCAAGGTAGTCCATGACCATGTTGTACACGTTGTCCTGGATATGCTCGGTGGTGTCGCGGTCGGTGATGACCTGGTAGTCGGCGATGAGCACGTTGGTCTTGGCGCCCATGTTCTGCAGTTCAACACGGCCCTTGAGGGTACCGAAGTAGTGGCCCAGGTGCAGACGGCCGGTGGGGCGATCACCGGTGAGCATGGTGAACTTCTCGGGCGTATTGGCCAGGCCCTCGCGAATGGCGTTGCTCTTTTGCAGCGCGACTTCGTAGCTGTTCTCGTTTGGCATGATTGCTCCTAACGTATGTTCATGGGTCAAGATGATAACGCGTTTATTAGAGGGGTGGGGCGTAAGGAGGCGAGGGGCGGGAGAGGGGTGGCTTGTGCGATGGGTGCGGCGCGGCCGCGCTTGACCAACGGTGCCTTGGCACATCCTCGGCAGCTTGCCCTAGAGCTTGTGGTGGCGCTCTTCCTTACGTTCCTCAGCTGCCTGCTCCTCCTGCTTAAAGGCGGGGTCGTCGGGGGTGACGAGCTCGTCCTCGTGCGTGCGCTTGTTGTAATGGTGGCGCAGCACGGGCTCAAACAGATGCAGATGCTTGGCGAAGGCAGCCGAGCCAATGGCGAGCACGGTAAAAATGAGCACGCGCATGGGCACCTCGACCTGATTGATGGCGGCGGCGCCGGCCGAAAGCATGATGCACCAGGCATAGATGAGCAGCACGGCCTGTTTTTGGTTGTAGCCTTCTTGGATCAGGCGGTGGTGGATGTGGCCCTTGTCGGCCTGTCCGATGCTAATGTGGGCGCGCTTGCGGCGCACGATGGCGCTGAACGTGTCGATGATGGGCACGCCGGCAACGATGAGCGGAATGATAAGCGAGGTGAGTGCGGCGGTGCGGCTCACGTTGAGCAGCGAGATGGAGCCCAGCGCAAAGCCCAGAAGCAGCGACCCCGAGTCGCCCAAGAAGATGCTTGCGGGGTTGAAGTTGTAGCGCAAAAAGGCCAGACAGGCGCCAAAGAGCGCAATGGAGAGCGCGGCGGCGTCGATGCGGCCCGAGAGAACGGCCATCGAAAACATGGTGAACGACGCGATGCCGCAGATGCCCGTGGCCAAGCCGTCGAGGCCGTCGATGAGGTTAATGATGTTAGTGAATGCCACCAGATAGATCACGGTAATGGGGTAGGCGAGCCATCCGAGCATGATCTCGCCGGGAGCAAACGGGTTGACGATGACGCCGATTTTTAGGCCGCCCATGCAGGCGATAAGCGCGGCGAGGACCTGTCCGGCCAGCTTTTGCTTGGGCGTGAGCTGGAAGACGTCGTCGATAGCGCCGGTCGCAAAGATGACGGTAAAGGAGAGCGCCAGCATGGGATAGCTAATGTGAAGGCGCGGGTGCGGTACCAGGACGGGTGGCCAGCCTAGGTACCAGGTGCCTAGGATTTGCACAATGCAGGCAACGACCAGGCCCAAAAACACCGCCGTTCCGCCCAAACGCGGGATGGGCTTGGTGTTGATGCGGCGCTTAGAAGGATAGTCGACGGCATCGAGCTTAATTGCCAAGCGCTTGACCAGGGGCACCGCGAGGAAGGTCGTGATAAAAGCCGCCGCTGCCACGCATAGGTACGGTATGTAGCTCGGGGATGAAGCCATGAATCTAAAAACCGCCAAGCGTCGAAGGAAAAGGTCAGAAGAACGCCATGCGCAAAGGGCATAGCCGAACCATAATACTCGACCAAGGGGGGTGCATGTAATTGCACGCAGCGATAATCACGCGCTTACCAGATATTGGGATGTTGTCGATGGCTTGTCGGGATGCCGGCGGGGATCCATATGGACTGTATGGTGATTTTCGGCAAAAGAAAACCACCCCCCACGTTACGAAAATGAACCCACCTAAAACAGGTGGGTGCCCTCATCGACTGTTCCAGCGTCCTTAACAACGAAGGATACCTGTACTAGGTACGACTGTGTGGGCTCCCTAAATAAACGCGACGGTTCACCCAGTTGCTCCGCGGGGGGCGGAATACCTACATCATAAAGCGGCACTTTATCGATTCCAGTCTTGACATTACAAAAATCGTGTCGGACGATTACGGCGCCTTGGGCTCGAGCCGTCTGTGCGGTTGGCCCTCTTGCGCTTGAGCTGCTGAATCGTTGTTTTGGAGCATGTTTTTATGCCGACGTCGTTGACCGAACTTTTTTCGCCCGCCTGCCATTTGTGTCCGCGCCGTTGCGGTGCGGCGCGCGATGAGGGCGCGCGCGGCGTATGCGGTGCTAACGACACGCTCAGGGTGGCCCGCGCGGCGCTTCATATGTGGGAGGAGCCGCCTATCTCGGGCGAGGCCGGTTCGGGCACGATCTTCTTTAGCGGTTGCTCGCTTAAATGTATCTACTGCCAGAACCACGAGATCTCGACCGGCAATTTTGGCCTTGAGATTTCGTCTGAGCGTCTGGTCGAGATTATGCTGGAACTGCAGGACCAGGGTGCCAACAACATCAATTTGGTGACGGCGACGCACTATGCGCACCTGTTGCCTGCCGCGATTGCCGCGGCACGGATGCGCGGGCTGGTCATCCCGATCGTCTACAACACGAGTGGTTACGAGCGTGCGAGTGCCGTGGCGGCGCTGGGCGACCTGGTCGATGTGTGGCTCACCGACTTTAAATATGCCGATGCCGGGCTTGCGCAGTCGCTTTCCCATATTAAGGACTACCCGCGCGTGGCCGTGTCGGGTCTGGCCCAGATGGCGCGCGAGATCGAGCGCCGCGGGGGAGAGTTGGTGGATGAGGGCGGGCTCATGAAGCGCGGCATCATCGTGCGCCACCTGGTGCTTCCGGGGCATGCGGACGATTCGTGTCGCGTACTGGACCTAGTGTGGCAGACGGTGGGCGACGTGCCGATCTCGGTCATGAACCAATACACGCCCAATGCCCTCATGCGCGAGCAGGGTGGCGATCTGGCGCGCGCCGTGATGCGCGAGGAGTACGAGCGGGTGCTCGACCATGCCGACGACCTGGGCTTTACGACGATGTTCTGGCAAGAGGGCGGCGCGGTAGACGAGAGCTTCACCCCGGCCTTCGACACCACCGGTGTTCTCACCAGTGCAAAGTAATGCGTTCGTCGATGAATTTTCTGGGACGGGGATAAAAAATCATCGAGAGCATCGCCTGTTCGAAAAGTTGCCAAAATAGCCGCGCCCCAAAAAGACTGGTTATTGGGCGTTGACAGTTGGCGAGCCGTAGGTAAAATATCGACTTGTCCTGGGGACGTAGCTCAGTTGGGAGAGCGCTGCCGTCGCATGGCAGAGGCCGAGGGTTCGACTCCCTTCGTCTCCACCCTTGGATTTGATAAGCCGCTGACATTGTGTCGGCGGCTTTTTTTAAAAGAAAGGGCTATACCATGGCCGAGCTTGAGTCCCAACCACTGTCTGCCGAGGAGCGCGCCGAGTTGGAGGAGCTCCGCGCCGAGAAGGCTCGTCGCGAGGCCCAGGAAGAGGCCCGTCGCGAGCGCGAGGAGCTGGCTGCCCTGCGTGCCGAGCGTACGAAGGCCGAGGAGGCCGCCGCGAACGCCGTATCCGCATCGGTGCCCGCGCCCGCACCCAAGCCCGCTGCTGCGAAGCCTGCACCTGCCGCGCCCAAACCTCAGCCTAAAAAGGCCGCTCGTCTCAAGTCCGTCGAGCCCAAGCCGAGCCGTGACGAGATGACCTTTGCCCAGCGCATGGTTACCTCCAAGGAACCTATGGGCGAGAACGAGATCCCCGGCATGGCGCCGGCTCAAAAAATCATCATTGTCCTTGCCCTCATCGCGTTTGTCATCTTTATGGGCTACACGATCCTGACCAGCATGGGCCTGCTCTAACCGATTTGCATCGGGCGTCATGTCCGCATGCTCTGCTCTCGTCCAACCCTCAAATTCTGCACCACACATCCGAAAGGTCGCCCCATGGCTTTGACCGACATCTCTCATCCCACCGACATCGCAATGCTCACCGATCTGTACGAGCTCACTATGGCCCAGGGCCTGTGGGAGAGCGGCAAGGCCAATGAGCAGGGTTGTTTTACCGCGTTTTACCGCGACCATCCCTTTGGCAGCGCCTATGCCGTCATGTGCGGCACCGCCGAGCTGCCCGAGCTGGTCGAGAATCTGCGCTTTACGCCCGAGGACATCGACTACCTCGCCTCGCTCCAGGCCCCTGCCGGCGGTGCGATGTTCAAGTCTGGATTCCTCGACTACCTGCGCGATTTTCGTGCGCATGTAAACATCGACGCCGTGCCCGAGGGCGAGCTCGTCTTTCCGCGCGAGCCCATGGTGCGCGTCACCGGCCCCGCGCTGGAGTGCCAGCTGCTCGAGACGGCGCTGCTCAACATCGTCGGGTTCCAGACGCTTGTCGCTACCAAGACGGCGCGCGTGGTGCTCGCCGCCGACGGTCGCCCTGTGGCGGAGTTTGGCCTGCGCCGAGCCCAGGGTCCCGATGGCGGCCTGGCCGTCGCGCGCGCGAGCTACGTCGCCGGCTGCTCCTCTACGTCCAATGTGCTCGCCGGCCGCCGCTACGGTATTCCCGTCTTTGGCACGCATGCGCACAGCTGGGTGATGAGCTTCGATTCCGAGCTCGAGGCCTTCCGTGCCTTTGCCAAATCGAGCCCCAAGAACTGCACGCTGCTCATCGACACCTATGACGTGCGCGAGGGCTGTGAACATGCCATTACGGTTGCCAAGGAGATGGAAGCGGTGGGCGAGCGCTTGTCGGCCATTCGCATTGACTCCGGCGACCTCGCCAAGCTCTCCAAGTATGTGCGCGGCCGTTTTGATGCCGAGGGCCTGCCCTATGTGGGGATCTCGGTTTCTAACGATCTGGATGAGTACACGATTCAGTCGCTGCTCGACCAGGGCGCGCCCATCGACAGCTTTGGCGTGGGCACCAAGCTCGCGACCTGCTACGATCAGCCGGCGCTGGGCGGCGTGTACAAGCTTTCCGCCCGTCGTGCGAGCGATGCGGACCCGTGGACGCCGGTGGTGAAGCTCTCCGAGCAGCCCTACAAGCGCACGATTCCGGGCGTGCAGCGTGTGCGCCGCTATTACGACGGCTTTGGCGGCCCGGTCTGCGACATGATCTATGACGAGGACCATCTGGCGGGGGAGGGAGCCGCGCGCGGCAATACCCTCGTGGCCGTGAACGATGCCGCCCTGGTAACCGATGTGTCGGAGCTTGAGTATCGCGAGCTGCTGGTGCCAATCGTGCGCGATGGCAGTGCGGTGGCTCCGCGTGAGAGCATCGAGGACGCGCGCGAGCGCTGTGCTTGGGCAATCGATCATCTGGACGCGGCTTTTAAGCGCTTCCTGTATCCGCAGACCTACGTGGTGGGTATGGAACAGGGCTTGGCCCAGGTGCGCGACGAGCTCGTGCGCAAGAACATGGCCGCGGCTTCGGCCTTCCCCTGGGCAAAATAATCCGAAGGGGACGGAGGAACACGGATTATTTTCTCGCTCGGCCCGTTCGCCCGTTCGCTGAACATTCGATTGGTTTGACGTATGACGACTTCTTATAAAACGATGGTGGTAAAGATCGGTTCGTCTACGGTGGTGGGCGCCGACGGCAAGGTCAACCGCGCCTTTATCGGCGGGCTTGCCGATCAGGCCGCAGCGCTGCGCGAGCTTGGCTGGCGCCTGGTCGTGGTGAGCTCGGGCGCTATCGCCTGTGGCTATCCCGTGCTGGGCTTCGACCACAAGCCGGTCGGCGACCTGCCGAGCCTGCAGGCGTGCGCCTCGGCTGGTCAGTGCATCATCTCGTCGGCCTACGACGAGGAGTTCCATGCACGGGATCTGCTCACCTCGCTCGTGCTACTCACGCGCCACGATACGGCCCGCCGCACGTCCTACCTGCACGCACGCGACGCCCTGCTGCGCCTGGTGGAGCTTGGCGTGGTGCCTGTTGTCAACGAGAACGATACCGTTACCGTCGACGAGATCAAGTTTGGCGACAACGACACGCTGGCGGCGCTTGTGAGCTGTCTGGTTTCCGCCGATCTGTGCGTGACGCTCTCGGACATCGATGGCCTCTACACCGCCAATCCGCACGAGGACCCCACGGCCGAGTTCGTCCCGGTTGTGCATAAGATCGATGCCAAGATTATCGCCTCGGCGGGCGATTCTTCCACATCGGTGGGCACGGGCGGCATGATTACCAAGATCCGCGCGAGCCGCATTCTGATGACCGCGGGCATTCAGAGCGTGATTTGCTCGGGCGAGGAGCCCGATGCGCTCGTGCGCCTCGCCCGCGGCGAGAGCGTGGGCACGCTGTTCGATCCGCCGGCGGAGCGTCTGGACATCGCACCCCGCAAGCTGTGGATCGCACTGGGCGACAAGGCGCATGGCTCGGTGACGGTCGATGACGGCGCCGCGAAGGCGCTGGTCAGCCGTGGCTCTTCCTTGCTTGCGGTGGGTATTCGCGAGATCGATGGCCAGTTTGCCGAGGGCGATGTGCTCGATGTGTGCGATCCGAGCGGTATGGTCGTCGCCCGCGGTATCGCCGAGGCCGATTCGGACGTGCTGGAACTTGCCGCCGGCCGCCGCCAGGACCAGATCGCCAGCAACCGCCTGCTGGCAGACCTGGCCGAGAAGCCGGCGATACACAGGGATAACTTAATCGTATTTGCATAAAGAAAGACAGCGCTGCGGATCGTTTCCCGCAGCGCTGTCTTTCTCGTGCTGGCACTTGGGGACGTTCCTTTTGTGCCGGCAGGTGGGGATTCTCCTTTGCTAGAAGATCCGGCGCAGGTCTCCTCGGTTGAGGGCTTCGTCGAAGAGGCATTTGAACACCACGCTGCCGTGCAGGCCGTCGTGCTCGAACTCGTTCGTCACCCAGGCATGCGAGTTGCCCACGCGGCTGAGCGTATCGAGCTGCAGGCCCGAATCGACGTACATGTCGTCGAAATACACCGCGGCCTGGAGCGGCACCTCGTTGCAGGCCAGGCGTTGCGGGTCGTAGATCTTGTCCCAGCTGGTGTCTTCCATCAGCAGGTCCATGGCGGGTTTAAACGGCTTAAGCTCGGGCATCTGCTCAAACATCCACGGGAACATGGCCTCGCCGGTAAACATGAGCGGGCGCGCGAGGGTGTCGAACTCGGCACGGTGTGCCTTCTCCTCTGCCGCGGCCCAGCGAATGGGCATGGTATCGCCGTCGGCGTAGATGAACTCCTGAAGCGTCCAGTACAGCGGATTCGTGCGCGTGTTGGTGCGCTCGAAGGCACGCATCAAAAAGCTGTCAGATATCGAGACGCCGCAGGTCAGCGTGCCGTCGCCGTCAACAAAAGCGTGATCGATAATCCAATGCATGCGCTCAAAGCTCGGCTTCATGCCAAAGTCGCTGCCCATGAGCTGTAGGCGCTCGACCGTCATCGGCGAGCCGTCGGGCAGCACGGGCTTCTGAGCCTCGAGCGCATCGGCAAGAGCCGCCACGCGCTCGACGTCGGCGGGGTAGCGGTCGTAATACTGCTGTGTCTTGGCAGCCATGCGCGGGAAGGTGTGCGCGTAGACCTCGCTTGCGCTCGCCGGCACGTGGGGGATGCCGCCGCAGGTAAAGCTTGCCGCCACGCCCTCGGGGAAGAGCGACAGATAGCTCAACGTCAAAAAGCCGCCGTAGCTCTGCCCGAGTGTGACCCAGGGCTTGCCGCCAAAGCCCACCAGGCGCAGGTACTCAAAATCGCGCACGATGGAGCTGGCGAGGTGGCGCTTGAGGAAGTCCGCCTGCGAGCGGGCTGTATCGGCGCCGGCGGCCGTTGCGCGATCACCCAGTGCCTTGATCGTGCGTCCGTCCACGCAGCTACTGCGTCCGGTGCCGCGCTGGTCGGGCAGGACCACGCGGAAGTGCTTGACGGCCTCCTCGATCCAGCCGTCGCTTGTGGGCGACAGCGGACGCGGGCTCTCGCCGCCGGGGCCGCCCTGCAAAAACAGAAGGAGCGGCAGGTCGTCGTTGATGCGGTCGGGTGCGCAGACCACGCGGTAGAAGAGCTTGATGCTCTCGGGCGCGCCGGCGATGGGTGCCGGCATAGCGCCGCGGCGCATGGTGCTGCCGACGGCCAGGAGCATCGGCTCTAGGCCGCGCCAGTCAAGGGGGACGTCGATGCTGTGGTCCTCGACGTAAAGGCCGGGGACGTGGTACGAAGTGATGAGGGCCATGTGAGTCTTCCGTTCGTTGCGGTGTTTCGGGTTGACCAATTCTACCGCCGCGGGCGAGGCCATGCGCAAATCGGCTACCATGGTTGCAAACTTCTAGGAGAAAGGGCCGCCTATGTCGGTCGATATAGCCACGTATGTCCATGATCTTGCCGTTGCCGCCAAGGCAGCGTCGGCCTCGCTTGCCACGGCGAGCAACGAGCAGCGCCAGGAAGCCGTGCGCGCCATGGCCGCAGCACTGCGCAACGGTGTCGACTCCATCGTCGCCGCCAACGAGCTCGATATGTCCGCCGCGCGCGATGCGGGCACCTCGGCCGGACTGCTCGACCGCCTGCTGCTGACGCCCGAGCGCGTTGAGGGCATGGCCGCCGGCCTGGAGAAGCTCGCTGAGCTGCCCGATCCCGTCGGCCGCGTGCTCGACCACCGCGTGCTTGCAAGCGGTGTGGATCTTACGCGCGTGAGTGTGCCGCTGGGTCTGGTTGCCATGGTCTACGAGGCACGTCCCAACGTGACGGCCGACGCCGCTGGCATCTGCATCCGCACCGGCAACGCCTGCATCCTGCGCGGCGGCTCGCTGGCCTACCACTCGTGTGCCATGATCGCCGAGCTGCTGGCCGATGCGCTCGAGGCCAAGGGCTTCCCGCGCGAGGCCGTGTCGATGATCGAGTCCACCGACCGCGAGGCCACTGGCGAGCTCATGAAGCTCCGCGGCATCGTCGACGTACTCATTCCGCGTGGCGGTGCAGGCCTGATCCAGCGCTGCGTGCGCGAGTCGCTCGTGCCGGTGATCGAGACGGGTACGGGCAACTGCCACATCTACGTGCATGAATCCGCCGACTTTGATAAGGCGCTCAACATTATCGTTAATGCCAAGACCCAGCGCGTAGGCGTGTGCAATGCCGCCGAGTCGCTGCTGGTCGACCGTGCCGTGGCCGATGCGTTTTTGCCCGCGGTCGTGGCCGTGCTGCACGACCACGGCGTGCTCATTCACGGCGACGAGGCAACCTGCGCCGCATGCGCCGATGCCGGGCTTGCCGAGGGTAATGACTACGTCGCCGCGACTGAGGAGGACTGGGGTCGCGAGTACCTGGCGCTCGAGATGAGCGTGAAGGTCGTGGCAAGCGAGGACGAGGCCATCGCACACATCAACCGCTACGGCACGATGCACTCCGAGGCCATCGTTGCCGAGGACACGGATGCTTGCGAGCGCTTCCTGGATGCGGTCGATGCCTCGGCCGTGTACGCCAACGCCAGCACGCGCTTCACCGACGGCGGCGAGTTTGGCCTGGGCGCCGAGATCGGCATCTCGACCCAAAAGCTCCACGCCCGCGGCCCCTTCGCCGCCGAGGCCCTCACCACCTACAAATACAAGCTCCGAGGCACCGGCCAGGTCCGCCCCTAACGCCCGCGCAAACAAAAACCACCACAAAGGTGCCTGTCCCCTTTGTGGTGGTTTTGGAATTAAGCCTGAAAGGTGTCGCGGTCGGGGGCGAAGGACTGCATGGCCGCGATGGTACGGTCGAAGAGCTCGGGGAGCTCCCAGCCCAGCATCTCGGCACCCTGCGTAATCACGTCGCGCGAGCAGCCGGCGGCAAAGCGCTTGTCCTTGAACTTTTTCTTGAGCGACTTGGTCGTAAAGTCCATGACGCTCTTACTCGGACGCATGATGACGGCAGCACCGATCAAGCCGGTGAGCTCGTCGCAGGCAAACAGGATCTTTTCCATCTGCAGCTCGGGCTTGGGCAGCGAGGTGTTGAAGTCCGACGTGTGCGTCTGAATGGCGCGAATGAGATCGGGAGAGGCGCCCTCGCCTTCAAGGATCTCGGCCGCATAGATGGTGTGGTTCATGGGGTCGTCCTCATGCTCCTCCCAATCTAGGTCGTGCAGCAGACCGACGATGCCCCAAAACTCCTCGTTCTCGGGGTCGAACTCGCGCGCAAAGTAGCGCATGGTGCCCTCGACCGTTTCGCCGTGGGTGATGTGGAACGGGTCCTTATTGTGCTCGTTGAGCAATTCGAACGCACGGTCGCGGGTGATTCCGGCGGAAAGTGGCTCTGCCATAAAAGACTCCTTGTGCTCGCAGGTATCGCTAAGAATGAATACTACTAGAACGACTAGAACGAAAAAACCACCACAAAGGTGCCTGTCCCCTTTGTGGTGGTTTTTGGCGCGGATGGGTTAGTTGAGGGCGGCTTGGGCTAGGCGGGCTTCGGCGGCCTCCTCGGTGACGCCCAAGGCCACGGCGAACTCCTCGATGGAGCGGCGCTTGGCTTCCTTGAGTACACGCATATAGTAAGAGCTGGGCTTTTTATCGGCTTCCTCGGCCTGGCGAATGCGGTGCATCATGGTCTTTGCCACGCGGACCGTCTCGGGTGCGCCCAGCTTGAGCTGCTGCTTAAAGTGTGTCTCTTCAAGCGAGCTGTTGCGCTCGGTAAAGGTGTCGCACTCCAGCTCGTCATAGTGGCTCAGCAGATGCTCGGCATCTTGCTGAGAGATGGCGGCATGTAGACGGTCGGCCTGCGCCACGGGGTACATAAGGATCGTCTGCGCATGCCCCTGCCTGGCCTCGAGCAACAACATGGGCTGCGGCGTGTCGTCCCTAAAACCGACGACGGTGCAGACTCCCTGACCCGGATGAATGACGTGTTGACCGATTGAGAACATGCTACCTCCAACTTATACGAATTTACGTATGTCTAGAATAACACGCTGACGTGCGCAAATCCTCGCTTTATGCAGGAAAAGCACACAACTCTGATAGGTAAGAGTATTCGATAAAAGACACAGCTCATTCACACCTTTATGCATTTTCAACGCGTGCATAATCTGCAGGCAGACCGGCATCTTTGAGTGACTCCATACAAGCTGTAGTCAATTTTGTGCATATGCAATTTCGATTGGCTTTACCCTGCGACAGTGCCCCTCGCTTGTGATAGAGTGCTACAAACTCTGGCTTTTGCCCTACGAGTGACCAAGAGCTCGGGGGCTTTAACACAAGGAGGATCTATGCCCGAGAAGATTGAAGAGCTGGTACGCGCTGCGCTTGCTGCGGCCCAGGAGGCCGGCGACCTTTCCGCATTTGAACTTGACGATTGCGCTATCGAGCGACCGGCTGACACTTCTCATGGCGAGTGGACCTCTACCATGGCCCTGAAGTCCGCCAAGCTGGCCCACTGCGCCCCGCGCAAGATCGCCGAGGCCATCGTTGCCCATATGCCCGAGGATCCCGCGATCGAGAAGGTTGAGATCGCAGGCCCCGGTTTCATCAACTTCTACCTCTCCGTTGCCGTCAAGAATGCCATCTTTGGCGAGGCTCGCGAGAAGGGCATGGACTTCGCTAAGTCCAACGTCGGTGGTGGCCTGAAGACCCAGGTCGAGTTCGTTTCCGCCAACCCCGTCGGCCCCATGCACATCGGCCACGGCCGCTGGGCCGCGCTGGGCGATTCGCTCTGCCGCGTTATGGACCACGCCGGCTATGAGATCCAGCGTGAGTTCTACATCAATGACCACGGCTCTCAGATGAACACCTTCGGCAACTCCATCAGCACGCGCTATATGCAGCTTGCCGACATCATCGCCAAGCAGGGCGTTGATATCGACGAGGCTCACAAGCTGCTGATCGCCGACCGTGACGCCTTTGTTGCCGACGAGAACGACGAGCACCCCGAGACCCATCCGTATCAGGACAACTTTGCCGAGACCTTGGGCAAGGACTCTTACGGCGGCGACTACATCATCGACGAGGCCGCCGAGTTCTGGCGCACCGACGGCGATAAGTGGGTCAACGCCGATCCTCAGGAGCGCATGGAGAGCTTCCGCGAGCGCGGCTATGTAAAGATGGTCGATAACATGCGCGACCTCTGCCACGCCGTCAACTGCGACTTCGATCGTTGGTACTCCGAGCGCTCGCTGTATGTGAAGGACACCGAGGGCGAGACCGCCGGCACCTCCGCCGTCGACCGCGCTTTTGAGAAGCTCGACAAGATGGGCTACCTCTACACCAAGGACGGCGCCCTGTGGTTCCGCTCCACCGATCTGGGCGACGACAAGGACCGCGTCCTGATCAAGTCCGACGGCGAGTACACCTACTTCGCCTCCGACGTCGCCTATCACTGGGATAAGTTCCAGCGCGTCGATCACGTCATCGACATCTGGGGCGCCGACCACCACGGTTACATCGAGCGCGTACGCTGCGTCTGCGACGCTCTGGGTTACCCCGGCAAGTTTGAGGTTCTACTGGGCCAGCTCGTCAACCTGCTGCGTAACGGCAAGCCCGTCCGTATGTCCAAGCGCAAGGGCACCATGGTGACCCTTCAGGAGCTCGTCGACGAGGTTGGCTCCGATGCCGCTCGCTACACGCTCATCTCCAAGAGCTCCAACCAGATGGTCGACTTCGACATCGAGGCCGTTAAGAAGCGCGACAACTCCAACCCGGTCTATTACGTGCAGTATGCTCACGCCCGCGTGTGCTCCATCCTGCGCCGTGCCGCCGACGTTACCGCCGAGCAGGCCGACGAGATGGGCATGAAGGCCGTTGCCGCCAAGGCCATCGGTGAGAACGTCGATTACTCGCTGCTGACCGACCCGACCGAGCTCGCCCTTTCGCGCAAGCTCAACGAGCTCACCGACCTGATCGCCAGCTGTGCTCGCGATCGCGCCCCGTTCCGTCTGACCCACTTTGCCGAGGAACTCGCCGGTGACTTCCACAGCTTCTACGCTGCCTGCCAGGTGCTGCCGAGCGAGGGCCGTCCCGTCGACCCCGAGCTTTCGCGTGCCCGTCTGGCCGCTTGCGATGCCGTCCGCGTGACGCTCGCCCTGGTGCTCACCCTCGTTGGCGTTTCCGCGCCCGAGCAGATGTAACCTGCGGGTCATTTGACCGTGTAGGTTTGGTTTAACTGAGCCCTATAAGCCCGATCTCCCACGGAGGTCGGGCTTTTTTCGCAAATGCCGACGTATTGACGAATTTGGAACTGCTGGAAATACGAAACTATGCCGGTTTACTACGATGAATTGGGAATTTCCAACCACGCCGCCTTTTCGCAAAAAAGCGCAAGGCATCTACCTGCGGTTTTAGTTCAACATGTTTCGGAGTGGTCGCGGTTGAGCGATTCATCGTAGTAAACCGCCATAGTTTTGGCGGAGGCAGCCTGATTTGTGGGTGGTAAACCAAAGAGTGCCCCTTTTGACTAGACGTTTAAGAGCGTTCCCAATGACTAAGTTGCAGGTGGCGGCGGTTGTGTTACACTAACGCTGCGTATATGACGCAATCATCTCGATACAGATCAATGATGTCCGTCGTTTTGAACGGAACTAGACTGTTTAGCCGCCCTGAAGGTTTATGCAGGGAGCATGTGATCACAGGGCTTGAAAAGAAAGTTGAGCAAACACTGTGTCTGATCAACAGCAAGAAAACGAAATAACGACGACGCAGGCCGCTCCCGCTGCACCGGTTGCGTCGGACCAGGTCGCGGCGCCCGCGCAAGCCTCGGCTCCTGAGGCGCCCAAGGCTGCTTCGACGCCTACGCCTGCAGCGGCTGAGAAGGCCGTGCCTGCAACTGGTGAGGAGGCTGCTCCGGCAAAGCCCAAGCGTACGCGCCGCACGACCAAGCCTGCCGCTGACGGCGAGGAGGTCACCAAGCCCAAGCGCCGTACCACGCGCACGACGCGCGCCAAGCGCACCGTTGCAGCTGACTCCTCGGCGCCGATTTCCGATGAGGTCGCGCAAGCACGTGCGTTGGCGCAGATTAGCGAGGCCCAGGTGGTGCGCGCCCGCCGTCGTGCTGCCGAGCGCGAGGCCGCGGCTCTGACCGAGCTTGCAGCTCCGTCTGTGCCCGAGACGTCTGCCGCCACCGAGACCCCTGCCGCCGACCAGCCGACCGAGAAGCCGGCACCGCGCACACGCCGTCGCACGGCTGCTAAGGCCGAGCAGGTTGCCGAACAAGTAACCCCCGAGCTCACTGAGGCTTCGGTCCGTTCCGCGGCAGGGGAGGGCACATCGCCTGCTGAGCCCGCTGCGCCTGTCGAGGCCAGCGAAGTTCCCGTTGTCGATCCGGCTTTGCGCCCGCACCGTCGCGGTCGCAAGCCCAAGGCCTTCGTCGAGGCAGAGAAGGCCGCAGCCGCAGCTGCAGCCGCTCGGGATGCTGCGGCGACCGCCGAGTCTGCAACCGCTGCCGATGCACCCGTCCAGGATGCTACGACTTCCGAGGCCGCTCCCGCCGACGTCCGTCCCGGTCGCAGCCGTCGCACCGCTGCTAAGCGCACGTCCAAGGCTAAGGCTGCCAAGAAGGGCGCGTCCGAGGATTCCGCCGAGACGACCGCCGATGCATCGACTGATGCCGTCGAGCCCCAGGACGTCGAACAGCCTGCATCCGAGAAGCCCAAGCGCGGTCGCAAGAAGTCCGTTAAGGCCAAGGCCGCCGAGCAGCATGCTGATGTCGAAGCGCAGGTCGATTCCGGCGCCGAGGCCAATGACGCCGCTGCGGCCAATGTTGACACCACCGCAACCGATGGTGCCGCCCCCGCCGAGGGCGAAGACGGCGCTCGCCCCAACCGTCGCCAGCACAAGCGCAACGAGGAGCGCAACGAGCGCAAGGACGAGCGCAACAACGACCGTCGCAACCGCCAGCGCGATCGCAAGCAACGCAACAAGGAGCGTAATGCCGCTCCCACCGAGCCAACGCTTTCGCGCGAGGAGCTTGCGGCCATGAAGGTCGCCGAGCTGCGCGAGAAGGCAAAAGAGTTCGAGATCGAGACGACCGGCAAAAAGAAGGCTGAGCTCGTCGAGGAAATCTACGTCACCGCTGCGAAGGCCGAGGGCTTCCGCGACATCAAGGGCATTCTGCAGATTCGCCCGGACAGCTCCGGCATCATCCACGCCCATGGCTACATGAAGTCCAACGACGACGCCTTCGTGCCCGCCTACCTCATCCGCTCCGCGCGCCTGCGCACGGGCGACGTCATCGAGGGCTCGCTGCGTCCTTCGCGCGGCGGCGACAAGCGCGCCGGCCTCGCCAAAATCACGACCGTCAACGGTCTGGACCCCGAGCAGATTCGCAACCGTCCCAAGTTCGGCGACCTCACCCCGGTCTATCCCAACGAGCCGCTGCGCATGGAGCACGGCAAGGACTCTATTACCGGTCGCGCCATCGACATCGTGTCACCGATCGGCAAGGGCCAGCGCGGCCTGATCGTGTCCCCGCCCAAGGCCGGCAAGACCACGATCCTCAAGAAGATCTGCCAGTCCATCTCGATTAACAACCCCGAGGTGCACCTCATCTGCCTGCTCGTCGACGAGCGCCCCGAAGAGGTCACCGATATGCAGCGTTCTATCAAGGGTGAGGTTGTGGCGTCGACCTTCGATATGCCTGCCGACAACCACACCCGCGTGGCAGAGCTCGTCATCGAGCGCGCCAAGCGCATCGTAGAGCTGGGTGGCGACGTCGTGGTGGTGCTCGACTCCATCACGCGCCTCGCCCGCGCCTACAACTTGGCGGCGCCCGCCTCAGGCCGCATCCTTTCGGGCGGCGTCGATTCGGCGGCATTGTATCCGCCCAAGCGCTTCCTGGGTGCAGCCCGCAATATCGAGAACGGCGGCTCGCTCACCATCCTGGCCTCTGCCCTCATCGACACCGGTTCCAAGATGGACGAGGTCATTTTCGAGGAGTTCAAGGGCACCGGCAACATGGAGCTTAAGCTCGACCGCGACCTGGCCGACCGCCGCATCTTCCCGGCTATCGACCCCGTTGCCTCCGGTACGCGTAACGAGGATCTGTTGGTCGACGAGCAGATGCGTCCGTTTGTCTTTGGTCTGCGTCGCATTCTTGCCGGCATGAACAACACCGAGCGCGCGGCCGCATCGTTTATCAAGGGTCTTAAGGGCACCAACACCAACCAGGAGTTCCTGGTGCGTTCGGCCAAAAAACACAGCGACTACGAGCAGACGTTCTAGGTTGTCATCCACACGCAGCGATAGTCATCAATGCGATAAAGGGTCGGGGCTTTGAGCCTCGGCCCTTTTCTATAGCGCCGCTCCGCGCTTATTTTTGACCGTAAGACCGACGAGCAGCAGGTTTCCCGTTTCAATCCGACATCGTCGCTTGCAATCGGCAGGGCGGTTTCGCATAATAGCTTTTAAGCTTCGCGACGGAAAACGCAGATGAAACGAACCATATACCGTTGCTTTGGGGCATAGCCCCGCTTCATCTTCTCTCGCGCAGCCAACTGAATGATGCGATTTGGGTGCTGGAAGATGGGGAGAGCTCATGGCTTCTTCTGATGCAACACAACGAGCAGTCCTTGCCGGACTTTCCTGCGGGATCGGCCTTGCCGCCCCCGTGGTGATGTATGCCGCGACGCTGCCGTTCTCGTCGGTCAACGAGACGGTTGTCGCGGGCGCTGTTCCCTTTGCCGTCGGTGCGGTGGCGGGCGTGGGCATCTATGCCGCCTCGCTGGGTATCTCCGAGTACCGTGCGCAGCGTGAAGAGCGTCTGTTCCAGCCCGATGCCATGGGCGGTGCCGCCAATCTCAATCAGCATCAAAGCGAGTTCAAGACCGCCTCGATTCCAGCTCAGCAGCAGGATGCGACTCCATATGCTGCCGCTTCTGCTTCTCAGGCTCAGTCGGAGCAGTCTACCTCGGCATTCCTTTCCGGCCTGACTGGTGCGTTCCAGCGCCGTCATGCCGATGATGGTGTCCCTACCATCGCTCGAGCCGCAGATGCCATGGACGAGGCCGAGGCTTGGTCCATGATCGACAGTATGCTCGACGACGATTCGCCGGTGAGCTGCGACCCTGCGCGCTCGCGCGACGTCTATCAAGTCGCCATCGACGAGCTCACCAACGGCGGGCAGACCGGCTCCTTCAATCGCGACGACATCGCCGCCGCGGCACGCGCCGTGTCTGGCTCCCAGGCCGCCCCCGCGGGCAGCACGGCGGCTTTTGTGGCACTCGTTGCCAACGCAGCAGCCAATAACGCCTGCAGCGCCACCTCGGCGGACGTGAACGCTTCTGCCGATAATTCGTACGTTGATGAAGCCATGACCGCGGACGAGGAGGCCGTTGCCGCCCGCCGTGCCGCCGAAAGCTCGCTTTGGGGCGCTCCTGCCCAGCAACAGGCGGCTGAGGCTGCGCCGTACAACGCAAACCTCGCCAGCATGCCTATCATTTTCGGTGCCGCGGACATCGATCTCGATGACCTCGATGAGCCTGCAGCCATCACCGCATCGATTGATGCCCAAGATCGCATCGACACCGGCGACCTTCCGGATGCCTCGCTCGAGGTTGATGTCCCCATGGCCGATTACTCGGGCCACGAGGACATGTGGGCCGCTGCCACCGCGATTCTGGACGAGATCGACGAGCCTGCTCCTGTTGCAGCTCCCGCTCCCGTCGCTGCCCCTCAGCCTGCTGCACCCGCCTATGTCGGCCGTCACAGCGCTGTGTTCCCCGAGGATACCGCCCGTATCTCGCGCGAGGGCATCGAGCGAGCCGAGGCTATTGCCGCCGGCATTATGGAAAATCGTCGTCACGAGCGCGTCAATCAGATCCTCGAGGAAGAGATCGAGCGCCTGCAGTCCTCTACCGCCAAGCGTACGGGCCGTGCCTATCTGAGCGTTATCGAGGGCGGTACCGCCAGCTTCGCGCCGCTCCGCGCGGAGGCATAACTTCTGCATGGTTAAGATCAATCGAAAATGGGCGGTCGTGACCTGCCTGATGGCGCTCTTGATCTGGGGCAATTCGCTGGTTCCCGGCTCGGGGTCGGGTTCGCTGAGCCTAACGGTCATGGAAGCTATCCGCGGTTTCCTGCGCGGCGTGGGACTTCCATATGAATGGGTGACCAACTTTGTTGTTCGTAAGTGCGCGCATTTTACCGAGTATTTGGTGCTCGGCATCCTGGCAACGCACGCCTTTGATTTTGAGGGCCGGCGCACCTTTGACGTGCTGCTGCCCACGGCGGTGTTCCTGCTGCTGATTCCTTCGATCGACGAGACGATTCAGCTCTTTGTGCCGGGACGCGCCGGCATGATCACCGATGTGATGATCGACTGCTGTGGTGCGGCAACGGGCGTTGTGCTCCGATATCTCTTACGGCCGCTGATGCGCGCCAAAAAAGCCGCCTAGGACGTATTGTTTGGTCCTAGGCGGCCTTTTTTATTTGAGGGCTTATATGAGGCGTGGTGGCGTCGTTCCGTAGGTCGGATTTGCCGGGCGCGCCACGCCCTGTGGGTGCGTCTGCTACTGAAGCGCCTGAGCGCCCAGGGCCAAGCAGCCCATAATGCCCTGTTTGCCCTCGAGGCTGTTGTTGACGATATAGCTATCGATGTCGGCCATCTCGGGCGTGACGATGTAGCCGTTGAGCATCTCGGCGCACTTCTTGCGCGCGAGCGGCACGATGGGGGTGTGGTCGGCCACGCCGCCACCGATGACGATCTTTTGCGGTGCGTAGCACAGGATGTAGGTCATGAGCGCCTGCGCCAGATAGCCGGCGAGCAGGTCCATGGCCTCCGGGTCATCGGCCATCTCTCCGGCGCTCTTGCCACCCCAGCGCTTTTTGACGCCGGGACCGGCGATGAGGCCCTCGAGGCAGTTGTCGTGGAAGGGGCAGCCGCTGTGCTCGCCGATGGTGTCGCGCGGGTCGCGCGTGACCAGGATGTGACCGGCCTCGGGATGCATCATGCCGTGCACGAGCTTACCGCCCGAGAGCACGCCGGCGCCCACGCCGGTACCGATGGTCAGATACACCACGTCAGTGAGGCCCTGGGCGCAACCAAAGGTGACCTCGCCCAGGCAGGCGACGTTGACGTCGGTGTCGTAGCCGCAGGGAATATTGAGCTCGTTTTGGATGGTGCCCAGCAGGTCAAAGTAGCGCCATGCCGTTTTGGGCGTCTCCAGGATCTTGCCGTATTGGGACGAGGCGGGGTTGACTGCGGTGGGGCCAAAGGCGCCGATGCCCAGCGCGGCGATGTCCTTGTCGGCAAACCATGCGTTGACGGCCTCAACGGTCTCCTGCGGGGTCGTGGTCGCAATCTGCTCGCGCTCTAGGACCGTACCGTCCGCATAGCCCGTGGCGCAGACCATCTTGGTGCCACCGGCCTCGAGCGCTCCGATAAGCTGCTGCTCTGCCATAGTATTCCTCTCTCTGGGACGAGTTGCTCCGTGACTAAAGTATAGAGCTCTAAATCATTTAAGAAAGCGCTATAGAAAGAAGCCTCGCAACGCGGTGAACTGCGCCCCAATTCTTGGACGGGCTAATAAGCGGCCTACGCCGCACATAGGGACTGATTCCGGAATTCCTCC
>UQTU01000019.1 GCA_900544135.1 uncultured Collinsella sp. | reverse complement strand
CAAATGGCGGGATTGCGTTGGCATGATTGGTTGTTGAGCGTTGGTCAAAATGGTTGTTTTTACAGTAGCGCTAACACACATAAGCCGATCACCCCGGAAGCGGTTCGATCCGAAGCCGTTGAGGCGAACCTCAGGTCCCTTTTCTGCGAGCGCCCAGGGCGCCACACGCGCGCACAGACTGTCGGTTCGACGTAGAAGCCTCAGCCGTAGCAACGGATTGCCCAGCGAGAGATCGCCACGGGCGGATATTAAACTGCAAAGACGAGCGTCGGTAAGACACGCCGAGGTCGCCGCGGACGGGCTGATATAGGGAGAGGGCCTGACCCCATATCGTTGGGGCCAGGCCCGATTTTGCCTCTTGACAATGTCCTGCTCATATTAAAAGGAACGTCCCCAAGTGCCGCATCTGGGCCATGGCAACGCCGATGTTTTGGCGCGAACAGCGAAAGCCCGCCAGGGCGAGCAAGGTGCCCTGAAACGAGGCGGCATTGACCTTCTGGTCATGCCGCCGAAGTTGAAAGGCAGATTGCCGCCCTGGCGGGCTTGCAGCGTCAAGTGGTTACGGCGTTTGGTAAAACGCCGTAACTAAAACCCGTGGCGCTCCAGGAAGCGGAAGGCTAGGCGGATCCAGGGACGGACCGCCACCTGCTTGTCCTCGTTGTCGACCGCGGTGTTGGCGTTGCCGAGCGAAAGGCCGTGACCACCCTGGTCGAAGACGTGCATCTCGCATGCAACGCCCTCCTCGGCCATGCGCTGCGCAAACGGGTATACCTGCGCGATCGGCGCCGTCTTGTCGTCGGACACGCCCCACACAAAGGTCGGTGGCATCTGACGCGAAACATGCGTGGTGGGGCAGATGTCGGCCAGATGCTCGTCAGTTGCCTCGCCGCCCGTCACCATCGACAGGTAGTCGTTGAGCAAATCGCGTCCCGTCTTGCCGCCCGTCTTGGGCACGCGCAAGTCAATGCGCGGATCGCGCGTCTGCATGTCGCGCACATAGGCAAAGTCGAGCAATGGATAGCCCAGCACCACGGCATCGGGACGAATGTCGTCCGGACGCGCCCCGGCAAGTGCCGCAAAGGGGCCGGTCTTCCACTGTGTTGCCAGCGAGGCGCAAATCATGCCGCCAGCAGAAAAGCCCACGACGCACACGCGCTTAGGATCGACATGCCACTCGTCGGCGTTGGCGCGCACCGTGGCGACCATCTTGGCAAGATCTGCCTGGGGGTGCGGAAAGCTCACGTCACCCGTAGAACTCGTGACATAGTTGAGCACAAAGGCCTGGTAGCCGCAATCCAAAAATGCAAACGCCACCGGGTCCTGCTCGTGCGGAGCGATATGCGTAAACCCGCCTCCGCCGCAGATGATCACCGCGGGGCGGCGGCCATTCGGTTTATCGGGCAGCGGCTCGGCACCCAAATACGTAAACGTCGCCGGATAATCCTCGGTCGGCTCCTCGCCCCACAGCGCATGGTTCTCGACAATCATATGTGCTCCCTTCGCGCAAATTATGCGCCTTTGTTTTTCGCCTTCAAGCGTACCCCACTTGAACCCGTGGCGCAGAAACACACCAGCAATAAGTTTCCCTTTAACTGATATATCACATAATCCCAGCTCAGAGGTATCGCTGAGCAGCGTAGAATAGGGGGCGTTGACCAAGCCGCGAAACACATATGAAACGTTTCCGGCAAACCAAACGCGCGATATGCGCCTATTTAAGTTGGAGGCAACTATGGGTCTGCTCGATTCGCTTAAGTCCACCTTCACCTCGACCGGCGAGGCGTCCGTTCCGCCCGCAGCAAGCTTCGCCACCCGCGAAGGCGTCATCTATGCCCCCGTTAACGGCGTGCTCGTCAACCTGGACGAGGTTCCCGACGAGACGATCGCCTCGGGCATGCTTGGCCAGGGCTATGGCATCGAGCCCATTACCGGCACCATCTATGCGCCCGCCAACGGCCGCATCGGTGCCACCACTGTCACCAACCACTCCATTGGCATGATCACCGAGGACGGTCTTCGCGTGTTTATCCATGTTGGCCTGGGTACCGTGGAAATGAACGGCAAGGGTTTTGCCCGCTTTGTCGAGATGGGCGATGTGGTCAAGGCAGGCCAGCCGCTCATCAGCTTCGACCGCGAGGCCATTAAGGCCGCTGGTCACGAGGACATCGTGACCGTCATCGTCTCCGAGCTCGACCGTCTTAAGAGCATCGACCATGTCGGCGAGTCCGGAACGCTTATCGGCGGCAACCCGCTCGTCAAGCTGGGCGACCCGCTGCTGGTGGCCAAGACCAAGTAGCCAAGTCCCGCGCCACACAGCCAAAAGGCACCTCGTCAAGCGCCCGCGACCATTTGACCGCGGGCGCTTTTCGTTTGAAAAACCATCCGGCCAATGCCTTATCTGTATAGCCCAAATGAGCCGAGCTGCTAGAATATCGAACTGTATGGATAGCTATCATTCAACCGTTATGGGAGGATACGTGAACCGCACCAAAATCGCGCAGCTCTATGCCGATGCCGAGTCGCTCGGCGGCCAGACCGTCACCGTCGCCGGCTGGGTCAAGTCCGTCCGCGACATGAAGAACTTTGGCTTTGTTACGCTCAACGACGGCAGCTGCTTCCGCGACCTGCAGGTCGTCATGAACCGCAAGGCACTCGACAACTACGACGAGATCGCTCATCAAAACGTCTCGGCCGCACTCATTTGCACCGGCACCGTCAAGCTGACCCCCGATGCGCCCCAGCCTTTCGAGCTTTCTGCCACCTCCATCGAGGTCGAGGGCACGAGCGCCCCGGATTACCCGCTGCAGAAGAAGCGCGCAACCGTCGAGTTCCTGCGCACCCAGCAGCATCTGCGCCCGCGCACCAACCTGTTCCGCGCCGTGTTCCGCATCCGCTCTGTCGCGGCTGCCGCCATCCACCGCTTCTTCCAGGAGCAGGGCTTTGTCTACGTCAACACCCCCATCATCACCACGAGTGACTGCGAGGGCGCCGGCGAGATGTTCCGCGTGACCACGCTCGACCCCAAAAATCCGCCCCTCACCGAGTCCGGCGAGGTCGACTGGAGCCAGGACTTCTTTGGCAAGCATGCGAGCCTCACCGTGTCCGGCCAGCTCAATGCCGAGAACTTTGCCATGGCCTTTGGCGACGTGTACACCTTTGGTCCCACCTTCCGCGCCGAGAACTCCAACACCACGCGCCACGCCGCCGAGTTTTGGATGATCGAGCCCGAGATGGCCTTTGCCGACCTTAACGACTACATGGATAACGCCGAGGCTATGCTCAAGTACGTCCTTAAGGACGTCATGACAACCTGCCCCGACGAGCTCAATATGCTCAACAAGTTTGTGGACAAGGGTCTGCTCGAGCGCCTGGACCATGTCGCCAACTCCGACTTTGCCCGCGTTACCTACACCGAGGCCGTCGAGATCCTGGAGCAGGCCGTCGCCGCCGGTCACAAGTTTGACTATCCCGTGAGCTGGGGCATCGACCTGCAAACCGAGCACGAGCGTTTCCTGACCGAGGAGCACTTTAAGCGCCCGACCTTCGTGACCGACTACCCGGCCGAGATCAAGGCGTTCTACATGCGCATGAACGAGGACGGCAAGACCGTCGCCGCCGCCGACTGCCTGGTGCCGGGCATCGGCGAGATCATCGGTGGCTCCCAGCGCGAGGAGCGCCTGGATCTGCTCGAGGCCCGCATCAAGGACCTGGGTATGAATCCCGAGCAGTACAAGTACTACCTTGACCTGCGCCGCTACGGTTCCTGCAAGCACGCCGGCTACGGTCTGGGCTTCGAGCGCTTGGTCATGTATCTGACCGGCGTGGGCAACATCCGCGACGTCCTGCCGCACCCGCGCACCGTGGGCAACGCCGACTTCTAATCGTCGAACGCTAGCTCGCGTCGCCACACGCCAACGCTCATCGCACAAGCGTCTCTCGACATCGGTCGAGAGACGCTTTTTTCAACAGCATCCGTCAAGCTTTTGGCAAGTTTTTGGTCAGTTGAGCAGGGCTGTTGAAAACTCGACCCGCCGTTTGCCGACGACTACCGACCGCCCAGAGCGCCCTGCGCCCCTGGGAAAGCCCCGCGTCCTAGGCTCCATACCGTCGCCACCCAAAACGGAAAGGACGTGGGCACCATGACCGAAGCCGCTGTTGAAACCTACGACACCACGACGAGGGGCGCCGCCTCGATGGCAGCCTATCGCGCCGTTCGTATCCTGCAGCTCTTGAGCGAAAACACCGGCGAAGACAAGGCCATGCTTTCCGATGAGCTGATCCGGCGCCTCGCCCATCCCGACGACCCCGCCCGCATGCCCATCTCGGCGGCGCGGCGCAGCATCTACACCGCCATCTCCGCGCTTCGCCATGCCGGATACGAAATTGAATACAAACGCGGCGTGGGCTACAAACTTCTTACCCGCCCGCTCACCGATGAAGAGATCATCCGGCTCCACGGTATGGTCATGCGCAACCGCTCCACGCCTATCGCTATCCGCAAGAGCATGGCGCAGCACTTAGTTGCCATGGCGAGCGCCGACGTTCGCGGCTACCTCGATACACCCGAACCCGCTCCAAGCGCAGGCAGCAAGGCTACCAAGGCAACACGCACGCCCATCAAGCGCATCGACACGTGCGAGCTCGTCGAGCAGGCCATCGACCACGGAACCACGGTGAGTTTTGATATTTCGAGCGTCACGACACGCGGCGAAACCGAAGCAGCACGGATGACACTCCGTCCCTTTGCCATCAGGCAGCGCGATGGCATCTCGTATCTGCTGGGAACGGTCTACGACGCCCGAGGCACCGACGATACGCTGCGCACCGTCGAGATCGCCCGTATGAGAAACGTCAGCACGCGCCTGCTCGACGGCAAGAAGCTCTTCGCCGCCCTGGACGAGGACGACGCCTCCTCCGCCGCATAAGACCCTCCGCCGCCCATTCGACTACCCGTACCGCCCATCCGATTCTGTATTAAAAAACCCGCCAGGCTGTTGTAAAAATGGACATCAGCGCTACTATAGTCCCACTTGCACTTTGTCCCAGTGCAGTGTTTCCAGCCATTTTTATACTGGGGGTAATGATATGAAGGACATCACCATCAGCCGCAGGAGCCTTCTGGTCTCCGCCGGCCTGCTCGCGCTCGCCCCGCTCGCCGGATGCGGCGGCAACTCTGGTTCCGGCTCTGCTGCCGCCGGTTCCGACTACACCATCGGCGTTCTGCAGCTCACCGAGCACTCCGCGCTCGATGCCGCCAACGACGGCTTCGTCAAGGCCATCAAGAAGAGCGGCCTTAAGGTCAAGATCGACCAGAAGAACGCCCAGAACGACCAGTCCACGTGTAAGTCCATTGCCGACAAGTTTGTGGGCGACAACGTCAACCTGATTTATGCCATCGCCACGCCCGCCGCGCAGGCTGCCGCCGGCGCCACGGCCGATATCCCCATCGTGGGCTGTGCCATCACCGACTACGCCGCCTCCGGCCTGGTCCAGGACAACGACAAGCCGGGCACCAACGTCACGGGCGCTTCCGACCTCACCCCGGTCGCCGAGCAGCTCGAGATGATGCAGAAGGTCCTGCCCGACGTTAAAAAGGTCGGCCTGCTCTACTGCACCGCCGAGTCCAACTCCGACGTCCAGATCAAGGCCGCCAAGAAGGAACTCGACAAGCTGGGCCTGGAGTACACCGATTTCACCGTCTCGAGCTCCAACGAGATTCAGTCCGTCGTCGAGTCTGCCGTGGGCAAGGTCGACGCGCTGTACTCCCCCACCGACAACACCATCGCCGCGGGTGCCTCGCAGGTCGGCCAGATCTGCAAGGAAAACAAGCTTCCCTTCGTGACTGGCGAGGAGGGTATGTGCATGGCCGGCGGCCTGTTCACCCTCTCCATCAATTACGAGGACCTGGGCTACGCTGCGGGCGAGATGGCCGTTAAGATCCTGAAGGGCGAGGCCAAGCCCGAAGACATGCCGATCAAGCACCTCTCGAGCAAGGACCTGGTCGTCGTCAAGAACGACGAAATGGCCGAGGCCCTGGGCATCGACCTTTCCGCTCTGGACGCGTAATGCCATACGCGGCATGCGTCTAGAGCCCGTGCTCGCGCTTTAGCCGCGTTATTCAATATCTGAGCCACAGGGGCGGGCGCTGTAGACCGGCGTCCGCCCTGCTTGTTTCAGGTAAAACAAAACGTCTGTCCGCAGCTCTTCTATGCATTGTTACCGCTATTATGGTGAATCACGTGTCCACCCTATCCTAGGAGGTATGAAGCATGCTCATTGCATTGCAGGGCGCCGTTTCGCAGGGCGTCCTCTGGGGCATTATGGTGCTTGGCGTGTTTATCACGTTCCGCCTGCTCGACATTCCCGATATGACCTGCGACGGCAGCTTTGCCCTCGGCGGCTGCGTCTGCGCTGTGCTCATCGTCAATAACAACGTCGACCCACTGCTCGCCGTGCTGGCCGGTATGTGCGCCGGCGCCATCGCGGGCGCCGTCACGGGCATTTTGACCACCGTCTTTGAGATTCCTGCGATCCTCGCCGGAATCCTCACCCAGATCAGCCTGTGGTCCATCAACCTGCGCATCATGGGCAAGTCCAATACGCCCATTCTTGCCAAGGGCACCGTGTTCTCCGCCGTCAGCAATATGACCGGTCTGCCGCAGTCCACCGTTGCCATCATCTTGGGCATCCTGCTCGCCGTGGCTATCGTTGCCATCCTGTATTGGTTCTTTGGCACCGAGATCGGCTCGGCGCTGCGAGCCACCGGCAACAACGAGTACATGATCCGCGCTCTGGGCGTCAACACCAACTCCACCAAGATGATCGCCCTCGTGCTCTCCAACGCCCTCATCGGCCTTTCGGGCGCGCTCATCTGCCAGAGCCAAAAGTATGCCGACATTGGTATGGGCACCGGTGCCATCGTTATCGGTCTTGCCGCCATTGTTATCGGCGAGGTGCTCGGCCGTCTGCTGCCCGGCGGCCTCACGCAGTTTAGCGTCCGTCTTGCCTCCGCCGTCTTTGGCTCCGTGGTGTACTTCCTTATCCGCGCCATCGTGCTGCAGTTGGGCATGGACGCCAACGACATGAAGCTGCTCTCCGCCGTAATTGTCGCTGTGGCCCTGTGCGTGCCCGTGGTTTGGGAGCGCTATAAGCTCCGCAGCTCCTACACGAAGGGAGATGAGGCAGATGCTTAAGCTCTCGCATGTCAAGAAGACCTTTAACAAGGGCACCGTCACCGAGAAGCGCGCGCTCACCGGCGTCGACCTCACCCTGAATGACGGCGACTTTGTAACCGTGATCGGCGGCAACGGCGCCGGCAAGTCCACGCTGCTCAACATGATCGCCGGCGTGTACCCGCTCGATTCGGGCGTTATCGAGCTCGACGGCACCGACATCTCGCGCCTGAGCGAGTCGCAGCGCGCCAAGTACCTGGGCCGCGTGTTTCAGGACCCCATGCGCGGTACCGCTGCCGACATGCAGATTGCCGAGAACTTGGCCCTCGCCAAGCGTCGCGGCCAGCGTCGCGGCCTTTCGTGGGGCGTCACCAAGGCCGAGAAAGATGAGTACGTTGAGCTGCTCAAGCGCCTGGACCTTGGTCTGGACACGCGTCTCAACGCCAAGGTCGGCCTGCTCTCGGGTGGCCAGCGCCAGGCACTCACCCTGCTGATGGCCACGCTCACCAGGCCGCGCCTGCTGCTGCTCGACGAGCACACTGCGGCCCTCGACCCCAAGACGGCCTCTAAGGTGCTCAACCTGACCGAGGAGATCGTCGACGAGAACCACCTGACCACGCTCATGGTCACGCACAACATGAACGACGCCATCCGTCTGGGCAACCGTCTGATCATGATGCACGAGGGCCATGTGATCTACGACGTGGCCGGCGACGAGAAGAAGTCGCTCACCGTGGCCGACCTGCTGCAGAAGTTCGAGGAGGTCTCGGGCGGCGAGCTCGCCAACGACCGCATGCTGCTAAGCTAAAACCTGCCAAAAAGGGACAGGTTTATTTTGGTAGGTTTTATCTGCGCAAACGCCAAAACCGCCGCAAAGGGACAGAGGCCCTTGCGGCGGTTTTCGCATATTATGTCGATAATCCGATATTCAACCAGACATTCTGGCTAAGGACTAAGGAAACTGCCATGAAAAGACTCCCCCGCTTTGCGTTGGCCGCCGCGTTGTTTGCCGGCGCGCTCGCAGGCATCCCAAGCCTCGCTTTCGCGGGAAACCTGCCCGCCGCTATTGACGGCTCCGTGGCCGTCATGCACACCAACGATATCCACGGCAGCTACAAGTACAGCTACAACGCAAGCAAGGGCACCGGCACTGTGGGCTTTGACGGACTGGCGGTTCTCTATAGCGCCCAAAGCAGCGCCCCCGATCTTTTACTCGATGCGGGCGACACCTTCCACGGACAGTCCTTCGCCACCATGAGCGAGGGCAAGAGCATCGCCGAGCTCATGGACACCTTCTACGCCGACGGCTACGACGCAACCACGCCAGGCAACCACGACTGGAGCTACGGCGCGGACAAACTCCGCACCATGACCGGCTACAGCACCACCGGCACGCCCTTCGCCATGCTCTGCGCGAATGCAACGTCCTCGAACGGCGCATGGAGCTCGAGCATCACGAAGACGCTCGATCGCACCTGAGAGGATAGCGAGGATCACTCCACATTCGACTACAAAATCAAGGTCGGCGTCGTCGGAGCCATGGATGAGTCGCTAGGTTCCTCGCTGCGCGCGGACCTGGTCGCGGGCACCAGCTTCTCGAGTGCCGCGAACGCCATCAATGCCGAGGCAGAGCAGCTGCGCAAGGAGGGCTGCGATGTTGTTGTGTGTATCGCGCACACGCTCGACGCAAAGACCTTTGCCACGCGGCTCCGTGGCGTCGATGCCCTTATCGCAGGCCACGAGCACATCAACCTTAACGAGAAGGTGACGGGAGCCGACGGCAAGACGATCCACGTTGTCGAGGCAGGCAGCGCCTTTGCCGAGGTGGGGCTGCTTTCCATTCCGTACAAATACGACACGAATGGCACCGAGACGACCGACGATGACACGGTCACGGTCCCTGCAGACGGCAGCGACGAGAAGCTCTACACCGCCAAGAACGTCAACGACCTTTTGACAGACCCCGACAAGGGCTCCGACTACCAAAGCCGCCTTGAAGCCGTCCGCAACAAGATCAAGCCGCTCGACGAGGACTTTGAAAACGAATCGAACAAGGTGCTCGGCACATCCACCACCAACTATTTCTACGGCGAGGACGCCGCAGGCACGCATGGTTGGGAAATGGTGCGCACCACCGATTTCCGCCCCGGCAAGGAGGGCGACACCACCAAGGCCCAGACCATCGGCCACGTGATTTGCGGCTCCTATCTTGCCATGACGGGCGCGGACTTCGCTATCGAAAACGCTGGCGGCATCCGCGGCGGCATCGCGGCGGGCAACGTGACCGCCGGCAACGTCATCGCCATCTCGCCCTACGGCAACACTGTGGAGACCTGGACCATGACCGGCGCGGACTTCCTCGCAGCGCTCGAGCACTCGCTACAAATCAGCGACGATTGCAACGACAGCTACGAGCTTCAGCAGGCTTATGTGGCGGCCGGTCACAGCGAGCAGGAGGCGCAAGACAAGTACAAGTGGCGCGATGACTCTGGCAGCGTTCTCTCCTTTGGCGGCATCAACGTGACGATTGATTGGACGCAGCCCGAAGGCAAGCGCATTGTGAGCGCCACACTCACCAAAGACGGCAGCACGCTCGACCCCGCCAAGACCTATACCGTCGCCACCAACAACTACATCATCACCAACACGACCGACTTCCCCACCTTCGCAAACGCCACCAAGCACACCGAGTGGGGTACCTGCGAGTCAGCGCTAAGGGCGCTGATCGGGCAGGACAGCTGGGAGAGCAAGATGACCTCGCTCGCGGGCACCATCAGCTTTGGCTCCGCTGCCGTGGACCCCACGCCCACACCGGCCCCGACGCCTAAGCCCTCGCCTAAGACGGACACGACGACCACGAAGGTCATCACCAAGAAGACGACCGGTAAGCTCGCCGCAACGGGAGACCGCACGCTGGCAGTAGTTGGCGCGTGCCTTATCGGCGGCATCATCGTCATCATGCTCGGCATTATCTGGAAGCGTCGACGCTAAGCTACACCGCCGGGCCTTACAGCCCCGCCGCGTAAACCTTATATCGAGCACAGAAGCCCGTCCGAATTTGATCGGACGGGCTTCTTGGTGGGTATCATGGTTGAACGATCATTAGGAGGTTTTCCCTACATGGAATTGTTTGAGCCGATTCTTCATTTCTTTGAGCAACGGTGGGTCCACAACATCATCTGGGCCGTCATCTTGGCGATAGGCACCGCCGTCGCCGCCAAGGTCGTATCCAAGACCCTGAACCATCTGCTTAACCGAGACGATAACCCGCTTCCGGCATCGAGTATCTTCATCAACATCGCGCGCGCCGTCATCTGGATGATTGGCGGCAGCTTTATCCTCGATAACTGCTTTGGCATTAACGCAAACGCGCTCGTCGCCGCCCTTGGCGTCGGCGGCATCGCCATCTCGCTCGGCTTTCAGGACACGCTGTCAAACCTTATCGGCGGCATGCAGGTGACCTTTATGGGCATCATCAAGCCCGGCGACAATATCGAGGTCGGCGGCGTATCCGGCGTGGTCCAAGACATCACTTGGCGCCATACAACGATTGAGGATGCCTGTGGGCAGACCATCATCGTCCCCAACTCCAACATCTCCAAGAACACGCTCGTGCACCTCATGCCCTTTGGGCGCGTTGCCGTGCCCGTCGCGGTCAAGGACACGTCCAAGTGGGCTTCACTGGACGCACTGGCAGACGAGCTGACCAGCGCCACCAAAGCCGCCGTGCTTCCCATCTCGGGCTTTGACAAGGAGCCCTACGCACTCTTTAGCGAAATCGGCGACTTTGGCATCAAAGGAAAGATCATCTTTATCGTCAGCGACGACAGCACTACTTTCACGGCAGCCGACGCCTGCATCCGCGCCATCGCCCCCATCATCGCCTAACCCGCCAAAAAGGGACAGGCACCTTTGTGGTGGTTTTCATTCATGGTACCATGGTTTATGTAGTTGTTTAAACGACTAAGGGAGCAACATCATGGAAGAGGCCTATCGTCAAGCACGCAAGCGCGGCGAGCAAGGACGTCGACGCGCCATTAGCCAAAGCGAGCATCCATACCTTACGGACCTCGACAGTTTGATTGCTCAGCTCCCCTTAGGTCAGCGAGTGAGTGTCGGCCTGCGGGATATTCCGATCGAAATGGTCGTCGGCACTGTCACCAAGGGCCGTCAGTCCGCCTTTTCATGCAACTTTATGCCCCTGCTGCCGTTTAACACCGAGTTCGCCCGCAAGTGGTCCAACCTCTACGACATCCAGGTAACCGAGGGCTATCGCGACCCCATCATCGTCACCGAGTTCATGCATCGGTTCTATGTCCAGGAAGGCAATAAACGCGTCAGTGTCCTCAAATTCTTGGACGCTCCAACGGTTTCGGCCAGGGTCACCCGTCTCTACCCCGGCACATGGGATTCCGTCGAAAGCCGCCTGTACGGTGAATTCTGCGCGTTTTGGCGCGTCTGCCCCCTATACGAGATCGAGTTCTCGCGTGAGGGAAGCTACGAGACGCTCGCCAAGATGCTCGGTCAGAATCTTATCGAAAAATGGCCGCAGAAAAAGGTCGACTACCTGCGCCACACCTTCCTGCTCTTTAAGCGCGCCTACCTTCGCGCAGGCGGCGACCACCTGGACATTACGCCCGCCGACGCCATGCTCGTGTACCTCAATGTGTACAACCAGGACCGCCTGCTGGATACGCCAACGGATATCGTCGTAAACCGCCTGTGCAAGATTTGGCGCGAGCTGGTCATTGCCGGCAAAAATGACGAGGACAAGGTCGATCTTGTTGAAGCGCCGAGCGTCGACGAGGAGGAGTCGCCCGCCAAGTCCACCTCCGGCGTGCTCAACTTCTTTATGGGCAAGACCGTCTATTCGGCGACCAACCCCCTGCGCATCGCCTTTATCCATGAGTTCCCCTGTGCGACGTCGAGCTGGGACAGCCTGCACGACCAAGGGCGTCAGTATCTCGATGAGCACTTTGGCGGTATCGTGCGCACCGAGGCGTTCGAGGACTGTCACGATCCGGATGTGTTCTGCGCCGCCGTGGAAACGGCTGTCAAACATGGGGCAAACGTCATCTTCTCGACCTCGCACCGCCTGATGGAATACACGCTCAGGGCTGCCGTTGAGTATCCCCAGGTTCGGTTCCTCAACTGCTCTATCGGCCTTCCCCATCAAAGCGTCCGTTCGTACTTTGGCAAGATGTACGAGGCCAAGTTCCTCCTGGGCGCCCTTGCCGCCAGCATGGCGGACAACCACCGCATCGGCTACCACGCGTCGGTCTTCGCCTCGGGCGCGCTCAGCGAGATCAACGCCTTTGCGATTGGCGCCTCGCTGCTCGACCCCCGTGCGCAAATTATCCTGACTTGGGGCGATGTGCCCGCCGGAGGCCTTGCCGAGGCCATGTGCCGCGAAGGTGTAAGCGTCATGACCGGCGCCGACATGTCAAAGTCGCTCGAAGACCCCACGGCCTACGGACTTCACCGCCTGGTCGATGGCAAGGTTACCGGCATCGCCATGCCGGTATGGAACTGGGGCCGTTACTACGAGCTCATCGTTCGCAGCCTTCTGCACGGCACGTGGGACGAGACCAGCGATGACAACCAAGTGCGCGCCGTCAACTACTGGTACGGCATGAGCTCTGGCGTTATCGACATCCGTTACGCTCCGGGCCTACCCTACCAGACGCGCAAACTCGTGCAGTTGCTCCGTAACGGCATTGTTGAGGGATCCATCAACCCCTTTGGCGGCGAGCTCCACAGCCAGAACGGCGTGGTACAGATCGAAGGCTTCCCTCCGCTGCCGAGCACGCAGATTGTCGAGATGAATTGGCTGGCGGATAACGTGGTAGGCACCATTCCGCAGCTCGACGATGAGCCGAAAGTCCCTGCCCTATGAAAATCCTTGCCATAGCCGATACCGAAGAACGATGCCTTTGGGAGTGCTTTCGCAAGGAACGCTTTGAGGGCGTCGACCTGATTTTGTCCGCCGGCGATCTGGACCCGGACTATCTTGAGTTTTTGGTTACGGTCATCAACAAACCGCTCATCTACGTGCGTGGCAATCACGATGACCGCTACGCACGTCATGCACCGGGCGGATGTATCTGCGTAGAAGACAGCGTGTACACGTACCGAGGGATTCGCATTGCGGGCCTTGGCGGGTCCATGCGTTATCGCGACGGCGCCAACATGTACACCGAACGCGAGATGTCCAAGCGCATGCGTAAGCTGTCGCGTAAGGTTAGGATGGTCGGCGGGTGCGACATTCTGCTTACCCATGCACCCGCCGCCGGTATGGGTGATCTGGACGATCTGCCGCATCGAGGGTTTGAGTGCTTTAACACGGCGCTTGAATCCTGGGGGGCCGACTACATGGTGCATGGGCATGTACACCAAAGCTACGGTTACGATTTTCAGCGCGAGCGGCAGCATGTGTGTGGAACGACGATCATCAACGCCTGCGGCTATACGCAGTTTGAGCTCGACCAGACGCGCTACCCCATCCGTGGCTGGCAGGCAGCCTGGCTCAATTCGCAAACCATGCGCCGCGAGCTCAAACGCCACGATGCCATCGAGTCCTCAACAGCCAGAACCCCCTGGTAACCACCACAAAGGCGACTGTCTACTTCGTGTTGGTTTTAACCCGAGATAGCAAGAAACCCGGTCCTGCACAAGGCAGAACCGGGTTTCTTTAGCAATGCTTGCTTTGCTCAGGCAGTAACTAGCAGTTACTCAGCCAGGAAGTCACGCTGGACAGCGGGATCGACCTTGACGCCAGGGCCCATGGTGGAAGACACGGAGATGGACTTGACGTACTTGCCCTTAGCAGAAGAGGGCTTGACGCGCAGGATCTCGGTGTACAGGGCAGCGTAGTTCTCGACGAGCTGCTGCTCAGAGAAGGACTTCTTGCCCAGGGGCACGTGGCAGATGCCGTAGCGGTCGGCGCGGTACTCAACGCGGCCAGCCTTGAGCTCGGAGACCATCTTGGCGACGTCCATGGTCACGGTGCCGAGCTTGGGGTTCGGCATAAGGCCACGGGGACCAAGGATCTTACCGATGCGGCCAACCTTGGCCATCATGTTCGGCGTAGCGATAGCGGCGTCGAAGTTGATCTCGCCCTTCTGGATCTGGGCGACGAGCTCGTCGGAACCGATGATGTCGGCGCCGGCAGCCTCGGCCTCGCGGGCCTTCTCGCCCTCGGCGAAGACGGCAACACGAACGGTCTTGCCGGTGCCGTGAGGCAGGGAGATGGAACCACGGATGTTCTGGTCAGCCTTACGAGTATCGATGCCCAGACGGAAGTGGGCCTCGACGGTCTCGTCGAACTTGGCGGTGTCGAGCTCCTTGATGAGCTTGGCAGCCTGAAGGGGGGTGTAGAGCGTGGCGCGGTCGATCTTCTCGGCAGCGGCGTTATAGCTCTTACCATGCTTAGCCATGTGCATTACCTCCTGTGGTTAAACGGGCGTGAGCCCTCCCACATCGTATCGTGTGCCCTATTGCACACATTTAACGGGCGCCCCGGCCGGAGCACCCGTCGTTACCATAAGAAATCGCTACTCAGCGATGGTGACGCCCATGGAACGGGCGGTACCGGCGATGATCTTCTTGGCGGCGTCAATGTCGTTGGCATTGAGGTCCGGCATCTTGATCTCGGCAATCTTGGTGAGCTGCTCCTGGGAGAGCTGACCAACCTTGTCGGCCTGGGGCTTAGCGGAACCAGACTTGAGGTTCAGCTCCTTCTTGATGAGGTGAGCCGCCGGCGGGGTCTTGGTGATGAAGGAGAAGGACTTATCCTCGTAGACAGAGATCTCAACGGGGATGATGTCGCCCTTCTTGTCCTGCGTCTCGGCGTTAAAGGCCTGGCAGAACTGCATGATGTTCACGCCAGCAGCGCCCAGGGCGGGGCCGACGGGAGGAGCGGGGTTAGCTGCACCAGCAGGAATCTGGAGCTTAATGACGTTGGCAACCTTCTTCTCAGCCATGGTCATTCCTTTCGAATCACGAGTGTGAAGTACTTGCTATATCGTAAGCACGCACGTGTTAGAAGCACTCCTGAGATGAGCAGTCACAGAAGAAGCACGCTCGCGCGAACGGACGAAAACTTAAGCGATGACAGCGACCTGGTTAAAGTCGAGCTCGACCGGCGTCTCGCGGCCAAAGATCATCAGCGTGACCTTGAGCTTGCCAGCCTCGGTGTTAACCTCGGAGACCTTGCCATCAAAGTCGGTAAGCGGGCCATCGGTGACGCGGACGGACGTGCCGACCTGAATATCAACCGAGGTGCGCTTGGGCGAATCGCCCTTACCGGGACGACGAGTCATCTTGTTGTACTCGTCACGGGAAAGCGGAGCGGGCTTGCCGTTGCCGCCTAGGAAACCGGTGACGCCGGGCGTGTTGCGAACACACGTCCAAGCATCGTCATCCATCTCCATGCGGACCAGGACATAACCCGGGAAGATCTTGGAATCCTTGGTCTCGCGCTTGCCACCCTCTTTGATCTCGGTGACGCGCTCCATAGGAATCTCGATATCAAAGATACGGTCCTGCATGCCCATGGTCTCGATACGATGCTCGAGATCGGACTTTACGCGGTTCTCGTATCCGGAGTAAGTGTGAACGACGTACCAACGCTTAGACATGGTTTAGCCCCTCAATCCAGAGAACAGAGCAAGAGCCTCGCCAAAGCCAGCATCGAGCAGAGCGATGACGACGCCGACGACGACCAGAGAAGCGCAAACGACGACCGAGTAGTTCACGAGCTCCTTCTTATCGGGCCACGTGACACGCTTCATCTCGGACTTGACCGAAGCGAAATACTTCTTGGTGCGGGCGAAGAAACCAGGCTTCTCGTTCTTCTTGGACTTCGCAGCCTTCTCGTTCTTCTTGGCAACGGCCTTCTTGGCCTCAACCTTGGAGTTGGCGGCAGCGCTGTTGGCAGGTGCCGGCTGCTGAGCCTTCTTCTTGTTCTTCTTGTTGGCCATTTGGGTTACCTCCGCGCAATGCGCTTATACATGAGTAAACCGTAAGCCCCCAAGTGGGAGCTTACGGAATAATGACTGGCACGCCAGGAAGGACTCGAACCCTCAACACTCGGTTTTGGAGACCGATGCTCTACCAATTGAACTACTGGCGTATATGACTAAAGACTAGCGAGTCTCTTTGTGCAGCGTGTGGTGACGGCACCAGGGGCAATACTTCTTGATCTCCATACGATCAGGCATGTTCGCCTTGTTCTTGGTGGTCGTATAGTTGCGGCGCTTGCACTCAGTGCACGCAAGAGTAACTAGAGTACGCATGTATCCTGAACCTTTCATATCCGCCCCGTACGGGCACGAGATGGTACTTTATCAGCTCTATGTAAGTGCTGTCAATGAAAACCTCGAATCAATTGGTTCTCGCTGAATCCATTCATATTTGGAACACATCAATGAAGCCAGCGAGATCTAATCAATCCCTCGCGCTTGGCTTATGGGCGAGCTAAGCGCAATCGGCAGGGAATAAGCCCCGCGTAGAAAAGAACCCGGCACCCTATAAGTGCCGGGTTCTCTAAGTCAGCTATATCAAAGAGCTTATTTACTCAATGATCGTGGAGACGATGCCCGAACCGACGGTGTGGCCACCCTCGCGGATAGCGAAGCGCAGGCCCTCCTCCATGGCGATCGGGTGAATGAGGTCGCCCTCGATGGTGATGTGGTCACCAGGCATAGCCATCTCGGTGCCCTCGGGGAGCTTGACCGTACCGGTAACGTCGGTGGTACGGAAGTAGAACTGAGGACGATAACCATCGAAGAACGGGGTGTGACGGCCGCCCTCCTCCTTGGTCAGAACGTAAATCTCACCGGTGAACTTGGTGTGCGGGGTAACCGAACCGGGCTTGCAGAGAACCTGGCCGCGCTCGATGTCCTCGCGCTTGATGCCGCGGAGCAGCAGACCGACGTTGTCGCCAGCCTCGCAGAAGTCCATGGACTTACGGAACATCTCGATACCGGTAACGACGGTGTTCTGGGTATCCTTGATGCCGACGATCTCGACGGGCTCGTTGAGCTTAAGCTCACCGCGCTCGACACGGCCGGTAGCAACGGTACCACGGCCGGAGATGGTCATAACGTCCTCAACTGCCATCAGGAACGGAAGGTCGTTGTTACGAGCAGGCGTCGGGATGTACTCGTCGACAGCGTTCATGAGCTCGCGAATGGCGTCCATCCACTTGGCGTCGCCCTCGAGAGCGCCCAGAGCGGAACCACGGATGACGGGGATGTCGTCGCCGGGGAAATCGTACTCGGAGAGGAGCTCACGGGTCTCCATCTCGACGAGGTCGATGAGCTCGTCATCGTCGACCATGTCGCACTTGTTCAGGAAGACGACGATGTAGGGAACGCCGACCTGACGGGCGAGCAGGATGTGCTCGCGAGTCTGAGCCATGGGGCCGTCGGTAGCGGCGATGACCAGGATAGCGCCGTCCATCTGAGCAGCACCGGTGATCATGTTCTTGACGTAGTCAGCGTGGCCCGGGCAGTCAACGTGAGCGTAGTGACGGGCAGCAGTCTCGTACTCGACGTGGGAGACGGAGATCGTAATGCCGCGCTCGCGCTCCTCGGGAGCCTTGTCGATGTTCTCGAACGCAGTGAAGTCAGCCTTGCAGCCCTCGGTCTCGGAGAGAACCTTGGTGATGGCGGCGGTCAGCGTGGTCTTGCCGTGGTCGACGTGACCAATGGTGCCGATGTTAACATGCGGCTTAGTGCGCTCAAACTTCTCTTTGGCCATAAAGCCCTCCTCTAAACAGGTCGTCCCCGGACGGGACTTTGCCTTTATACCATAGTGGCCTCTCAACATACTATTGAGAAGCCACCGTGTTACCTATGGTAGCGGTGACTGGATTCGAACCAGTGACGCCACGGGTATGAACCGTGTGCTCTAACCAACTGAGCTACACCGCCGGATGGAGCCTGCAACCAGACTTGAACTGGTGACCTCTTCGTTACCAACGAAGTGCTCTACCGACTGAGCTATACAGGCACTTGACGGGTGGGAGCTATAGGATTCGAACCTATGTAGGCAGAGCCAACGGGTTTACAGCCCGTCCCCATTAACCACTCGGGCAAACTCCCAATCGTTCAAGTATTCGCAGGTCCTTTGGTCTTTTGGACCGCCGCCCCCGCGAACGAAAAAGATAATACGATGCAACCTTGGGGGCTGTCAACGAAAACCTCTAGATACACGGCGCCGGGCGTATCTATATACCTTTGACCTGCGGTTTTGCTGTGTTTGGATATGATGGACGGTGAATTTGCATGTAGCGGTGACATTTCCCGAGGGAACACTTTGTCGTAGTGGAGTACGCTGGCTGGAACGAACTTCGATAACGACCCTCTTGCACTATTACACAGGTTGCAATCGGGCTTCCACGGCACGATCGAGCGTGGATAATCTCCCGCTTTTAGCGCGGCTCTAAGGCCAAAGTGGCAGATTTTCCACGCTCATTCTCCAGGCGGGAGAACTATAGAGCCGCAACTACTCGGGCCAGGCCAAAGTAGACCCATAGAGCGGCTCCCCCTTGGTGCAGGGGTAGCGACTCAAGTAACACGACGATAGCAAGTCGAAGAAATAAGTCATGGCGTATTTCGAATAAACGCCGAGTCGGTCAATTCCGTTTCCCGCATTACCAAGACGATATACACGGTCAAAAGACCTCGATTTGTCATCGTTGCTAAACGCAGTTATTAGAATCTTCCTGCCCGAACGGCAATCAAGATACTCACGCGCCTGTGACGCAAATAGCCCGGAGACCGATACGAGAATTATCAATGACTGCGAAGCGTCTCCCATGTTTTTCAATTCCGCGACGTTAGCCCCAGCAACTATGCGAACTATCTTGCCCGCATAAAACATTTCCTGCTGAAATCGTACGAGATTGGCGCTCACATTATTGGTGCACCAGATTTCAACGTTTTTATGGCCATCAATTTCGTCGGCAAGGTGCTTAATAGCAATATCGGACACGCCGCTTTCAACCTCAGCGAACATCTCGATCATGCGAACGTCGAGCTCTGCCCTGTACTCCTCGTAGCCAAATTCCTCCTCTCGATGGCTTAAGTCGATTGGAAAGACTGATTGAGTAAATGATTCTTTCAAATCGCTAAGAGACTGGTAGCCCAATCGATTGCAGAAACGACGAACAGCGGAACGGGTCACGAATGCATCGCGGGTTATTGCGGCAACATTGATTTCGCTCGAACGCCTAATGTGAGCGACGAGATATCGAGCGATGGCGGCATCGTTTGACCCAAACTCGCTGTTGATGATGGAGCTAATGCGATTGAGCACATCGAAGTCATTGATATTCACGTGATCCCTCTTTCCGCTCTCCTCGAAATCATAGTTCATTTATTGAATCAAACAGCTTTGGTCGTTCTCCTATGATTCAAATCAGTTGGCGTCATCTTAATCGTAATTCCGCCACACGTATCCACCGTGTTGAATGATGGAAAGGGGATTCATGGGCAACGTGAACAACATGCCGTTTCTCTGGGGTTCCGCCACGGCGTCTTATCAGTGCGAGGGTGCCTGGAACGAAGACGGCAAAGGCCTTGGCGAGTGGGATTTCTTTAGCCACACAAGCAATAAGAACATCAACCATGTTGACGGTGATGTATCTTGCGACTTCTACCATCGCTATGAAGAAGATATCCGCATGATGAAAGAAGGCGGACAAAACACCTATCGCTTCTCTCTTTCATGGAGTCGAATCATCCCCACGGGTATCGGCGAAGTGAATGAAGAGGGTATCGATTTTTATAATCGGGTCATTGATTGCTGCCTCGAAAATGGCATAGAGCCCAACGTTACGCTGTTCCATTACGATCTGCCATTCACGCTTGCTTGCAAAGGCGGATGGCTGAACAATGACATGGCAGAGTGGTTCTGCAAATACGCCAAGATTTGCTTTGAGCGCTTTGGAGACCGCGTCAAAATCTGGGCTACCGTTAACGAGCCGCATTTCTACAGCTACTGCGTAAACATGTTGGGCAACTATCCCCCCAATCGATCGCTCGACGTTCAGTCGTACATGCAGTTTCAGTACAACCTGATGCGCGCAAGCGCACTCGCAGTCCGAACATATCGTCAAATGGGCTACGACGGCATCATCGGCGTCGTCCACGATGGCGGCGTTGTCGAACTCGACCCGGCAACCGAGCACCCTGATGACGTATTTCGATACGCAGACTTTTTCGCCAATCGCATGATTCTGGCACCAGCGCTTCAGGGTCAACTGCCGCCAGAAATGGACGAAATCCTTGAAAAACTTGGCGTCTCGCTCTATCGATCCCCAAATGACGTAGAAGAATTCAGAGACGGTAAAGTCGATTTTATTGGACTCAACGTGTATTGCCGAGAGTATGTAACCGACTGGCACGGTGGAGAGCTTGCCGTTTCGGCGAACAATAAGGGCGGTTCGAGCAAAAAGGTCGAAGGAAAATGCATTGCGCCCTTGTTTGAAAGCGCCCGCGACAGCAATGTTCCCCGCAATAAATGGGGCCGCGAAATACTCCCAGGTTGCATGTATTCAACCATCATGGATGTCCACGAGCGCTATGACGCGCCCCGCATCTTTATTACGGAAAACGGACATGGCGCCTATGAGCAACCAGACGCAGACGGAATGGTCCACGATGATGACCGCATCGAGCTTCTGGGCCAGTTCATCGAGCACATGATGAGGGCCAAGCGCGACGGCGCGCGCGTTGAGGGCTACTACCTCTGGTCGACGATGGATCTGTATAGCTGGATCAACGGCTACGAAAAACGATACGGACTTGTCCATATCGACTTCGAAAACAATCTGGAGCGCACCCCCAAAAAGAGCTGGTATTGGTACCGAGACCTTATCTCGAAGTATCAGGAGCAGGAAGGTTAGGAGAAAGAGATGAAATATCAGGCAATGTCCGAAACAGTCCTAAAGGCTGTTGGCGGCAAAGAGAACATTACATCGGTAACTCATTGTGCGACGCGCCTTCGCATCGACGCACGAGACACCTCGATCATCGATCTCCAGCTCGCCAAATCGGCCGATCAGGCGCTCGGGGCAGTAGTCAGCGGTGGCCAGCTTCAGGTGATCATCGGCCCCAACGTCACCGAGGCTTACAACGACTTCCTCGACTTCGCGGGAATCAAAGTCGGCGGTGGCACGGTTGCCGACGATGCCCAAACGGCCAAAGACCTTGCAGAAGGCATTAAAAGCGGTAACACCGCCATGGGCTTGATTGAGAAATACGGGAACGTCTCTGCACAGGTATTCATGCCCATCGTCCCGGCGCTCATCGTTGGCGGACTCATTCTTTCGATCAAGAATCTCCTGGTCAATTATTGCGGATTGAGCACCGATAGCGGAACCGCCCAGGTCCTGTTGGCGATCTTTAGCGCTTCGTTTAGCTTCTTGCCCGTTTATCTTGGTTATCAGCTCGCAGCCGTCATGAAGATGCAGCCCATCATGGGCGCATTGCTGGGCGCGATCATGATCAGCTCGTCCATTAGCGGTGCTGAGGGTCTCGACTTTCTTGGCATCCCCATCCCGACGAATGACTACTCGAGCACGGTGGTGCCAATCGTACTGGGCGTCGTGTTCATGTACTTCGTCGATCGCGGTCTTCAGAAAATCATTCCCGACGTTACCAAACTGTTCTTGAAGCCGCTGCTCACCATGATCATCGTCGTGCCCGTCGAGCTGATTATCCTTGGCCCCGCCGGCAGCATGATGGGCTACGCGCTGAGCGATGCCGTCACGTGGCTTATGGACAACGTGGCATTTATCGCCACTCCGATCCTGGCAGCCCTTAACCCCTATTTCGTCATGCTCGGTCTCGATAAGGCTTACATCGCAATCGAAGTTACGAGCCTGGCGCAGCTCGGTTGGGCACCCATTATCTTTGGATTCATCTCGAACCTCTGCATTGGCGGCACGAGCCTCGCCCTGGCAACTGCCATGAAGGGAAACAAAGAGAAGAGGGGTATGGTCACCACGGTTGCCGTCACCGCACTCTGTGGCGTAACCGAGCCCGCGTTCTACGGTTGCCTCATCGAGCGTCCCCGCCTGCTTGTCGGCACGGCAATCGGCGCGCTCTGCGCTGGACTCCCTGCAGGCATCTTTGTTCTGAAAGAGTATGTTGCGGGAGCATGCCCCGGCCTTCTTTCGGCACTCATCTTTATCGCTCCCGATGGGTCCATGGGCAACTTCGTGCTGGCATGCGTTGTCGCCATCATCGCCATCGTCGTCTCCTTCATCGCTGCACGCGTGATCATCAAGAAGAACCCCAGCTATATTGAGTAGATGCCCGCTGTTTGCATTGGGGACATCCTCGGCAGACCATTAGCAAGAACCCAAGAAGTCCCTTAGGAGCTCGATTAATCCATTCGGATTCCTGAGGCACAAACGACCCCGATTCCACAATGAAATCGGGGTCGTTGCTTCTAAAGCCGTGGATAGACAATCGGTGTTTACCTTAGCTCCCTATCCAAGTTAATTATCCACGCTCGTTCTCCGGTCGGGAGATTTTCTTCGCTCGCGTGTCCAGAAATCCACGCTCGCGCAGGACATCCAGGTCCGCACCCGCCCTTGTCTCGATCTGTAACAGCAAGAGGCCTATTCCGCTTCTACATGTTACAGATCAAGATATTCCTAAAACACCCTAAGTTTCATCTCAATCTGTAACAGCTAGATGCCAAATATCGGTCTTGGTGTTACAGATTTAGACAAACTAGAGGACGAGACAAACCAAAAACGGGATGGGCGCCAACCCGATGGCGCACCACCTAAATAGAAACGGGCCCTGTCCCATATAGAGACAGAGCCCGAAACTTTCATGGAGCCAGTGACAGGAATCGAACCTGCAACCCACTGATTACAAATCAGTTGCGCTACCGTTGCGCCACACTGGCACACTTGGCGCTTTCGCGCGAAGCCAGTTAAGAATAAAGGAATTGCGGACGAGGCGCAACAGGCCCTTCGCCCGACCACATCTCAAAACTATTCGTCAGAACGAATAGTTTTATCTGTTCGCCAAAACAAAAAACTATTCGTTTTGGCGACGGTAACCCGCAGCCCATTGATTACAAATCGACGGACTGGCCAATTGGGAAACGGGTCTCTATGGATAATCCCCTACCTCCCGCGCAGGGCCTTGAGCTTGGCCAGGGCATCGGGACTCAGGCGACTGCCCAGAGTCATCTTGATCTGCGGAGCTTCCTCTGCCTCGTGAACGTCGTTATCGATCTGTTTGATCTCGTCCACCAGCATGCGGCTCGAGATGCGCGTGACGCCCTTGCCCATGACGACGGCCTGAATCGTACCGTCGCTCGATACCACGGAGCACGCGCGGCCTTCCTCGCGCGCCTCGATGCAGAGCTTCTGCACCACGGTATCGGCAGAGACGCCCGTCGGCGAGAACTCGATGCGCACGCCGCGGGCCGGTAGGTTGGGGCGCTCGTTGGAGATGTTGCCCGCGCCGTCGAACACGATCACGGCCTCGTAACGGCCCTGGGCAAACGCCGCGACATCGTTGATAAGCGCAGTACGAGCCATATCGTGGACGTCGCTGGAATATGGATCGTCGGAATGGTCGTAGACGAGCTTTTCGTAGCGCGGCGTGCAGTGAATCACGTTGTAGCCGTCGACCACCAGCAGCTCGGGCTTATTGGAGTGCACCGTCGAGACCGGGTCGGCGATGGCCTGCGCAAACGCATTGCCGCCCACGCCATAGGTCGCGGCCGAAACAATCGGCTTGGCCGAGCCCTCGCCAAAGCGCTTGGCCTTGGACTTGGCGCGGTTCTTCTTGGACATGCGCTACTCCTCCCCCATGAGCTCGCCGGCATTGCGGCGCAGCCACTCAAAGCACAGCGCGGTGGTCGCTTGGGCAACATTGAGGCTCTCGGTCATGCCGCGCTGGGGAAGCTTGGTCAAAAAGTCGCATTTCTCGAGCACCAGGCGCGAGATGCCGTCGCCCTCGGAGCCCATGACGAGCGCAACGCGGCCCTCAAAGGGAGCATCCCAGCAGCTGCCCTCGGCGTGCTCGGAAGCACCGCCCACCCAAAAGCCGGCGGCCTTGAGGTCGTCAAGCGCTCGGGCGATATTGGGAACCTGCGCGATGGGCAGGTGCATGACGGCACCAGCAGAGGTTTTGTAGCTGCCCACGGTCACACCGGCGGCGCGCTTGTTTGCAATGATGACGCCCGCCGCGCCCACGACCTCGGCGGAGCGCACGATCGCACCAAAGTTACCATCGTCGGTCACATGGTCGAGCACGACGACGAGCGCCGGTCCGTCACCCGCGCGATCGAGGATATCGGCGACATCAGCATAGGGGAAATTTCCCACCTCGAGCGCAATACCCTGGTGAGCGCCATGGCTCGACAGCACATCGAGCTGCGCGCGCGGCACATACTTAATGCGGACACCCGCGGCGTTGAGGTCATCGACCAGACGAGACAAAGCAGCATCGCGCTCCCCGCCCTCGGCGATGAGCGCGCACTTGATGGGAAAACCAGTGCGCAGCGCCTCGGCGGCAGCACGACGACCTTCGATAAACTCGCCCTTGGGAGCCTGGACAGTGTCGCGGTTACGATCTCGCTGCGGACGCGCAGCCTGGGCTTGGGAGCGCTCGCGCTGGCCCTTGGAAGCGGCAGCGCGGTCATTGCGGCGAATCGGGCGCGAGCCAGAAGCAGCCTGTTTGCCACCACGAGGCGCACGCTTGCGATTGTCGGCCATAAAGCGACCTCCTAAATACAACTATCAAACGAAACAAATAGACCGACCGCCCGAGGTGCGGCAGATTGCCTTGAAAGAGGAGGGCATAGACCTTGAGGTCATGCCCGACGATTGAAAGGCAAGGTGCCGTGGCTCGGGCGGTCGGCACGGGTTTTCCAAGTGTCCGAGATGGCCGTGAAAGAGGAGCGACGCGTACCTGAGTACGCGAGCGACGGTTTGAACGGCAAGGTCGGGTGCTTGGAAAACCCGCGGGGATTAGAGAGTCTTAATACGAGTACCCGCGGCCGTATCTTCAATCGTCAGGCCCAGGTCCTTGAGCTGGTCTCGGATGGCGTCGGCCAGATCCCAGTTCTTGGCGGCACGGGCCTCGGCACGGGCCTCGAGAATCTTGGCAGCGGCCTCGTCCACGTCGTCACCCGTGTAGGCGACCAGGCCGGCGGCAACGCCCAGCAGGCCCAGCGGCAACTCGACCTTGGGCTCGGGGAGCTCGACGCCAAACGTATCGAGCAGCTCGACCAGCGTATCGGCAGCAGCAAGCGCAGCGGCCTTGTCGGCAGCATCGCCCGCCTGCTCCAGGTACTGGTTGCACTCGGTCACAAAGCCAAAGACAGCACCCATGGCACCAGCGGTATTAAAGTCGTCGTCCATGCACTCCTTAAAGGTGGCACGGGTCTCGGCGGCCTTGGCGGCAAACGCCTCAGATGCTGCCTCATCGGCATCGGCCGCCGCATGGTTCGCGGCCCAGCGCAGGTTCTCGACCGTACCGGCGATACGCGTAAGCGAGTTCTCGGCACCCTCCAGGCGCTCCCAAGAAAAATCGAGCGGCGAGCGATAGCTCGTCTGCAGCATCAGCAGACGCAGAGCAGCAGCGGAGTGCTGCTCGAGGACCTCGGCCAGCGTAAAGAAGTTGCCGAGCGACTTGGACATCTTCTCGCCGTCTACCAGCAGCATGCCCGTGTGCATCCAGGTGTTGGAGAAGCCCTGGTGCCAGGCGCAGGTGGCCTGGGCGCACTCGTTCTCGTGATGCGGGAAGGCAAGGTCGGAGCCGCCGCCGTGGATGTCGATCGGGGTGCCCAGGTAGCGATGCACCATGGCGGCGCACTCGGTGTGCCAACCGGGACGGCCTTCGCCCCAGGGGCTCGGCCAGCTGGGTTCGCCGGGCTTAGCGGCCTTCCACAGGGCAAAGTCGAGCGGGTCGTTCTTGTCCTCGTTCTCCTCGATGCGCGCGCCAACCATAAGGTCGTCGATGTTGCGGCCCGAGACCTGACCATAGTTGGGATCGCTGCGCACGGCAAAGTACACATCGCCGTTATCGGCTGCGTAAGCGTGGCCCTGCTCGATAAGCGTCTTGATCATAGCGATCATGGGGCCGATCTCCTTGGTGGCGCGGGGGCGCACATCGGGATCGAGCACGTTGGCGGCGCGCATGACGCCGATGAACTTGTCGGAGAACTCCGTCGCGACCTCGGCGGCCGTACGGCCCTGCTCGTTGGCGCGCTTGATGATCTTGTCGTCGACATCGGTGAGGTTCTGGGCGAACGTGACCTCGTAACCGCTCGCGATGAGCCAGCGGCGAATCACGTCAAAGCTGATGAACGTGCGGGCGTTGCCGATATGGATGTTGTCGTAGACCGTGGGGCCGCACACGTACATGCGAACCTTGCCGGACTCGATGGGCTGGAACTCTTCCTTTTTATGGGTAGCGCTGTTGTAGATACGCATTCGTTACTCCTTAACGGTTTTCTGTAGCAGGCAGACGGCCCAGGCGCCAATTCCCTCGCCTTGGCCTTCCCAACCGAGCTTTTCGGTCGTGGTGGCGGCGACGCCCACGTTTTCCACGTCGACGCCCAGGGCATGGGCAAGGTTGGCGCGCATGGCATCGCGGTGCGGAGTGATCTTGGGTTGCTGACAGGCAATGGTGCAATCGGCATCAACAAACTCAAAGCCCAGCTCGCGCGCATAGTCCATCACGCGGGCGAGCAGCACCATCGAATCGGCACCCTCGTAGGCGGGATCGGTGTCGGGGAATAGCTTGCCGATATCTCCCCCGCGGCAGGCGCCCAGAATGGCGTCGGCCAAGGCGTGCGCGAGCACATCGGCATCCGAGTGGCCCAGCAGGCCGCGCTCGTAGGGAATGTCGACACCGCCGATGATACATCGACGCCCCTCCACCAGACGGTGAACGTCGTAGCCATGGCCAATGCGCAGGTTACTGAACATGGGGAAGGTCCTCTCCCTCGGCCATGCGGCCAAGCAGAATCGCGGTTACGGGACGCAGGTCCTCGGGTACCGTCACCTTAAGGTTATCGCGCGGGCTCTGGACACAGCGGACGCGCCCGCCCATGCGCTCGACCAGCGATGAATCGTCGGTACCGATAAAGCCCTCGGCGATAGCAGCGGCGTGAGCGCGCTTCATGGCGTCGACGCTAAAGATCTGCGGCGTCTGCGCGGCCCAGTACAGCTCGCGCGGCGGCGTCTCGACGATGTTGTCGCCATCGACGATCTTGAGCGTGTCGATCGCGGGCTGACCGCACACGATACCGTCGAGAGCACGGTCGCTCACGAGCACGTCGACCGCATGATCGATGGCCTCGGTCGTGATGAGCGGACGGGCGCCGTCGTGGATGGCGACATATTCGAAACCCGCCGGTACCGCATGCACGCCGGCACGGGTGGAGTCCTGGCGGGTGTCGCCGGCATCGGCAAAACTGATGGGCGTGTCATAGTCAAACGGGTCGATGGCCAGGCGGCGCATCTCGGCACGGCGCTCGGCAGGGCACACCACCACGATGTGGCCGACCTTGTTGCTACGATCGAACGCGCGGATGGACCAGCTCATGAGCGGACGGCCCGCCACGTTAACGAGCTGCTTGCCGCCGGGATTTCCAAAGCGCTGGCCGCTGCCGCCGGCAACGACCACGGCGCATACGGGCGCCATTATGCGTTCCCCTGTTTGGTACCCTTCATGCGGTACAGGGAGTCCGCAAGAATGGCAGGGTTGTTGACGCCAAAGTCGCCCAGGCGCTCCGGATCCTCGCTGATGTCATCCATGAGCTCCTGCAGCGAGCCGTACTCGTCGACGATCTTCTCGGCCACGCCGTCGCGCACGACGGACACGCGCGAAAGCGTGCGCAGGCCCAGCGGCGTCATGACGGAGTCCTCGTCCAGGTCGTCGTAACCCAGAACCGCCGCCACATGCTGTGGGTCGGACAGGTCCTTAGGCGTCATACGGCTCAGGTTGGCGCGGATCTTTTCGGCATTGGCCTCGGAGGAATCACTCGCATAGTCGCGAATCATCAGGTCGTACTCGGTATCCATGCTGGAGCCGGCGAGCTGCTCGAGCTGCATCTGCACGAGCTTGCCCTGGTTGCCCAGCTTGACAATGCAATCCTTAAGCTCAGTCTTTGCCTGCTGCATGATCTCGAAGCTCGAGAAAATCCCGGTGATATCGGCGAGCGTAACGTAGTCATCGAGCTCGAGGGCCGTCAGACGCAGCAGGGAGCGGTCGAGCGACTGACGGGTGGTCTGAAGCGTGGCGACGAGCTGGTTGACCGAGCTCATGATGGTGGTGACGGGCTGGATCTCATAGCTCTTGCCGTGAACGTACACGTTGACGACGGCACGACGGGCCGAGACCGAGATCACGATGGCATCGGTGAGCACCGACATGCGAGCGGCAGTGCGGTGACGCATGCCCGTCTCGCTCGTGGCAAGCGAGGGATCGGGATTGAGGTGGAAGTTGGCGCGCAGGATCTGGGTGAGGTCGCCGTCGATAACGATGGCACCGTCCATCTTGGAGAGCTCGAACAGGCGGTTCGAGGTGAACGAAATGTTGAGTGGGAAGCCGTCGTTACCGGCAGCGAGCACGTTTTCGGTGTCGCCGACGCAGATAAGGGCACCCAGGTGACCGGCGATGATCATGTCGAGGGCGGTGCGGATCGGCTGACCAGGTGCCGTCAGGCGGATGGCCTGTTCCATACGCTTTTGCAGCTCGTTCTTATCCAAGGCATCGCTCCCATCGCATACGCTCCATAAACGCTAAATAGTTTCTCACGGTTTGTCCCCGCGGCGCTCGCGAAATCCGATGCTTACAGAATGAGCGAACACAGCTGAGAGCCCCAATCCAAATGAGCTGCTTATGTGGTAGCATCGGGATTCGCATAAATGAGGGAGTAGTCGCGTGATCGGGTTCGCCTCCGGTGGCGCGGCAAGTCAACACACTGGCCGATGCGGCCTGGCTTGCCTTAATGAACGAGACTCGTGGCTGTGCGCGCAACGCGTACGCCACGGGTCTTTTTTGTTACTCCCCCAAGAGGTACACGCGGGCCCGCCCGCAGAGAGGGAGCCAGACTATGGGACTCGCAGAGCTCGTGTTGCTCGCCGTTGGCCTTTCGATGGACGCCTTTGCTGTTTCCATTTGCAAGGGCCTTGGCATGAAGAAGATCAACCTTAAAGGCGCCGTGGTGCTCGGCCTGTTCTTTGGCGGCTTTCAGGCCGGCATGCCCGTAATCGGATGGGCGCTCGGCAGTCAATTCATGGGCATCATCGGACCCATCGACCATTGGATCGCCTTTATCCTTTTGGCCTTCATCGGCGGCAAAATGCTGTGGGAAGCCTTTACCGAGGACGAGGATGAAGGCGACGGCAAGGATGCCGAAAAGATTGACCTGGGCGAGTACCTGATCCTCGCCATCGCCACCTCAATCGACGCCCTAGCCGTAGGCATCTCATTTGCGGCGCTCTCGGTTGACATCGTTCCCGCTGTATCGCTTATCGGCGTCACAACGTTTATCTTCTCCGTCGCCGGCGTAGCGATCGGCCACACCTTTGGCGCGCGCTACGAAAAACCTGCCACCATCGTGGGCGGCATCGTGCTCATCCTCATCGGACTTAAGATCTTGCTTGAGCATCTGGGGATTTTGGCGCTGTAACGCCAAACACAATCGCTCAAAACTCAACGCCAGTACAAGGCCTCATGCAAAGTTTTGCATGAGGCCTTTTCGTGCAGACTTTTGCATGTCATACTGATATGCAAAAGTCTGCATGTTGGAGATCGCCATGGATACCCTTCCCATCACCACACCACGCCAAGCTGGCATCTATGTGCGTCAGGCACGCGAGTCGCAGGAAATCACCCGTGCGGCCCTCGCTAAAAAAGCCGGCGTTTCGGAGCGCCTGCTCGCATCGCTCGAGCTAGGAGACGCCACGGGTATTCGGCTCGACAAGTTACTGACCGTCTTTAACGCACTCGGCATAGGTCTCTTTGCGCAAAGCGATAACGACTCCATCGCATCGCCCTCCGAACATCCGACGACGATAGCGGACTTCCCTATCGCGAACTCGAATGCCCTGCCAAAGCCAAGCGTAGGCAGACGACCCGCCCGACAAGGAACGCCATCTTCCTATGGTGCCCTGCTGGCCCAAATCGCAGCCGAGCAAGGCCTTTCCGACACTTCAGACCTCTCCTTTGGCTGTAAGGTTGTGAAATAAATGGTAGAGATGGAGCTTGCGACCCTCATTTGTGGCGAAATCGCAGGCACTCTCCGGCAAGACGAGCATGGACTCTGCAGCTTTGTATACGCCCCAACCTATCGCGGAGCACCACTATCGCTTACAATGCCGCTTTCCAATCGCACGTATGGCCATAACATCGTCCGCCCGTTCCTATTTGGCCTTTTGCCCGACAGCCAAGAGCAGCGTCGCGCTATTGCCGCCGAGCATGACGTTGCATCCAACAACCCCGTCGCCCTCTTGTGCCATATCGGTCTTGACTGCGCGGGGGCCGTTCAGTTTTGTCGAACCGATCAATTAGGCGCCGCCCGCGGCAGGGTCTCGGCATACCGCCCGCTTACCAATTCTCAAATCGCTCACAAGCTCAAAGCAATTCGCGATGACGAAAGAGAGACATGGATGGGCTCCAACGAAAGCTGGTCCCTGGGCGGCAACCAAGGCAAATTTGCACTAGCTTGGCATGATGGCCAATGGTGCGAATGTCTAGGGTCATCCCCCACTACCCATATCTTCAAAAATGGTGTCGTTGGGTTCAAACATCAGGCCTTAAACGAATTCGTCTGTATGAAAACGGCTCGGCGTGTTGGCATTCCAACTGCCAACGTCTCCTATTGCACATTTGAAGACGAAGCCGCGCTCGTCGTTGAACGGTACGACAGAATGGTCAATAGCAGCGGGAATATCGAAAGGCTGCATCAGGAGGACTTTTGCCAGGCGCTCGGTGTATTGCCAAGCCAGAAATACACCGCCGACGGAGGACCAACCACACGAGACATCCAAGAACGACTGATTAACACAGTCCCCCACCACATGAATCTTGTGCTTTTTACCTATATGTTGTTCTATAACGCCATTATCGGAGCGCCTGACGCACACGCTAAAAACTACTCGCTCATCCTAGGCAAAGGTACAAACGCAGCGCTCGCACCCATGTACGATGTCGCATCGGGCTTGGCGTACGAGCGTATGCGCCGCCGGGCGCGCCTTGCCATGAGCGTTGGCGGCGAAAATCGAGTGGGGCGCATCGGTCCAGGCGCTATCCGCCGATACCACGGTATGGGCGACCCCGCGCTGGAGGCGGCGCTCACCGATGCCGGGCTATCCGAGAAGTTTTGCTTTGCGACCATGATGGACCTCGCCTACGAGGTGCCCATTTGCATGGAAGAGATCATGGACGAATACGCCGACCTGCCCGGCATGGCGGACCTGCGCGAGCACATGCTCGGCCCCGTCCGCGAAAACTGCCAGCGCACCCTCGACCTCATCAAGGCGGATATGGGCTAGGTGTCCGTAATCTCCCATTTCCCAAAAGAAGAGAGGGGGCACCCGTCGCAAAAGCTCGGGTGCCCCCTCACGCAATGTCATTTGCAATCCACCAGCACGTGGCTCGGACTGCTGCTAGCGCAACCTTTACGCAGCGAGGCGCTTGAGGACGTCGATGAGCAGCTCGTAGAAGCGCTCGGCAGAAGCGAGCTCCATGCTCTCGTCCGGGGTGTGGACATCGGAGAGCGTCGGGCCCACGGCGATGGCGTCCAGGCCGTGCAGGGCCTCGGCAAACAGGCCGCACTCAAGGCCGGCGTGAATGGACTCGATGCGCAGCTCGGAGCCAAAGAGCTCGCGATAGCTCTCGACAAAGACGTCGCGGACCGGCGAATGCTCGGCATAGCTCCAGCCGGGATACTCGAACTCGAACTTGGCGTCAAAGCCCAGGACATCGGCCAGCGTCTGCAGGCGGTCCTTGAACTCGTTCTGCAGCGAGGTGATCGAGGAGCGCGGGGACAGCATGATCTTGACCTCATCGTCAGAAGTGGCGACCACGCCGATGTTGGAGGAAACCTCGACGGAACCGTCGGTGGCGACGTTGCGGCGAATCACGCCGTTAGGGGCAAGACGCAGGGCGCGGATGAGGGCAAGCGCGGACTTCTCATCCATGGCCTCGACCTCGGCGTTGTCGGCAATCTCAACCGTGCAGGTAAAGCCGGGGTCGAAGACCTCGAGCTCGGCAGTGACGTCGGCGATGATGTCCTTTGCGATCTGGGCCGCGGCCTCGGCGGCAGCGTGGTCGGCGTAGACCAGAACAGCCTTGCACTCACGGTTGATGGCGTTGTCCTTGGTGCCGCCGTTAAAGCTAACGATGGCGGGCTCGCCGGCAACCATCAGGCGGTCGATGATGCGGGCCATGATGAGGTTGCCGTTGCCGCGCTCCAGGTGGATATCGCTGCCGGAGTGACCGCCCAGCAGGCCGGAGATGTCGAGCGTGAGGGTACTACCGGTCTTGTGCTCGTGCGCGATCGGGCAGGTGTAGGTAACGACGACGCCGCCGGCGCAGCTGACGGTGGCCACGCCCTCCTCCTCGGAATCGAGGTTGATCATGGTGCGGGCGCTAATCTGGGACTTGTCAAGCGTCTCGGCGCCGACCAGGCCAGTCTCCTCGTCGGTAGTGAATACGCACTCGAGGGCCGGATGGACAATCGAATCATCGTTGAGCACGGTAAGCATAAGCGCGACGGCGATACCGTTGTCGGCGCCCAGAGTGGTACCGTTAGCGGTGAGGACGCCGTCCTTGACGACCAGGTCGATACCGTCGGTCGTAAAGTCGTGCTCGACGGAACCCAGCTTGTCGCACACCATGTCGATGTGGCCCTGCAGCATCACGGTCGGGGCATTCTCGGCGCCGGTAGATGCGGGCTTACGAATGATAACGTTGTAGACCTCGTCCTGGTACACATCGAGGCCGCGCTCCTTGGCAAACGCAACCAGGAAATCGCTGATGCCCTTCTCGTTGCCAGACCCACGGGGGATCGCGCTGACCTCCTCAAAGAAATGGAACAGCTGGGCGGGCTCGTAGCCGGTAATCTTGTAGTCCATGGTGCCTCCTTGGCGCAACTGGTTAGACAGTAAGACATGCGAATTGTATATTCCCAGACTTTGCGTGCATAAACCAGTCGAAAACGCCGAGCGCCCTCGCATCATCGGCTAACGGCGGATCGCATAGCGCAACGGTCACAACTACCGCAGCTCTACAAATCGAGGCGCCCTTGCCGGAACGCCTCGATTGCACAGATCAAATTGTCGCCACACCCTACAGCGCGCCGGAACCGGCTTGCATCATGCCGCCGGGGCCCGAGCTCACGCCACTGTTCACAGGCGCGGCGTTTCCGGCGTGCGGCGCCGCCGGAGCGGTATCGCCGCCGAGCGCGCCGGCCGGACGCGGTGCCGGGATCTCGCCCGTGCCGTGGCTAAAGACAAACTTGCCATCGGCCACGTCGCACAGGACGGTATCGCCCTCGCCCCACTCGCCGGCCAGCAGCTCCTCGGACAGCGGGTCCTCGATGAGCTTTTGAATAGCACGGCGCAGCGGACGCGCGCCGTTGGTGAGGTCGGTACCCTCCGCCACAATCTTGTCGTAGGCCGCATCGGTAAGCTTGATGTTCATGCCGTTTGCGATCAGGCGCTGGCGCAGATCGTCCACCAGCAGGTGCGCAATCTTGGTCAGGTTCTCGCCCGAGAGCTTCTGGAACACCACGATGTCGTCGATACGGTTGAGCAGCTCGGGGCGGAACAGGCGCTTGAGCTCGCCCATCGCGCGGCCGCGGATCTCACTCGAGGTGAGGCCCTGCTCGCCGGTGGTGCCAAAGCCAACGCTCGCATCCTGCGCGATCTCGCGGGCGCCCACGTTTGACGTCATGATGATCACCGTATTGCGGAAGTCGACCGTCTTGCCCTGGCTATCGGTCAGACGGCCCTCCTCCAACACCTGCAGCAGGATATTGAAGATGTCGGGGTGCGCCTTCTCGATCTCGTCGAACAGCACGACCGAGTACGGGTGACGGCGAACAGCCTTGGTGAGCTGGCCGCCCTCGTCGTGGCCCACATAGCCCGGGGGGCTACCGATGAGCTTGGAGACCTCGAACTCACTGCCAAACTCCGACATATCGAAGCTGATGAGCGCGTCCTTGCTGCCAAAGAGATACTCGGCGAGCGTCTTGGCGAGCTCGGTTTTGCCCGTGCCGGTGGGGCCCAGGAAGATAAAGCTGCCGCCGGGGCGACGCGGGTCCTTGAGCGGCGAGCGGCTGCGGCGCACGGCCTTGGCAACGGCCTCGACGGCCTCGTCCTGACCGATGATGCGGGTCTTGAGCACGCTTTCGGCCTGCAGCAGGCGGCGGCTCTCGCTCTCGGTGAGCGAGGACACCGGCACGCCCGAGGTCACGGACACGATGTCGGCAATCTGGGAGACATCGATGGTGAGCGGGCTGGCGTCGAGCTCGGCCGTCCAGGCAGCCTTGGCCTCGGCGAGCTCAATCTCGGCAGCCTTTTGCTGCTCGGTGATCTCGGCGGCCTTGTTCATGTCGTCGCTCTCGGTGGCCTCCTGCGCGGCGGCCTTAAGCTCCTCCACGCGATGCTCGGCCTCGCGCACCGGCTCGGGCGCGCGGTTGGCGGCGATGCGGGCGCGGGCGCCGGCCTCGTCAATGAGGTCGATGGCCTTATCGGGCAGGAAGCGATCCTGGATGTAGCGGTTGGAGAGGTTCGCGGCGGCCTCGATAGCACCCTGCGTATAGCGCACATGGTGGTGCTCCTCGTAGCGCGGCTTGAGCGCGGTCAGGATCTTGACCGTGTCCTCGACGCTCGGCTCCTCGACATCGATGGTCTGGAAGCGACGCTCGAAGGCCGGGTCCTTGGTGAGGTACTTGCGGAACTCCTCGGCCGTGGTGGCACCGATGATCTGGAAAGCACCGCGTGCGAGAACGGGCTTGAGCATGGAGCTCGCGTCGATGGAGCCCTCGGCAGAGCCGGCACCGATGATGGTGTGCATCTCGTCAATAAACAGGATGACGTCGTCAGCCTCGGTGGCCTCCTGGATCACGTTCTTGAGGCGCTCCTCAAACTCACCGCGATACTTGGCGCCCGCGACAAGACCCGGCAGGTCGAGCGTCCAGATATTCTGGTTCATGAGGTTCTCGGGCACGTTGCCGGCTGCAATCTGCTGAGCCAGGCCCTCGACGATGGCCGTCTTGCCCACGCCGGGGTCGCCCAGAATGAGCGGGTTGTTCTTGGTGCGGCGCGAAAGAATTTCCATCATACGCTGGACTTCCTTTTCGCGACCAATTACAGGGTCGAGCTCGCCATCGCGCGCCTTTTGCGTGAGGTTGGTGGCGAACTGCTTGAGCGTATCGGTGCCGCTCCCCTTTTGCTGCGACGCGTCCGAGCCGCTAAAGAACGGCAGGCCCGCACCGGGACGCCCGGCACCGGCGCCGGCGAGCGGACGCTTCTTGTCCTGGTCCTTGGCGGTAAGTTTCTCGATAGCCTTTTTGATGGAGGCGGACGACACACCCAGGCGCATGAGGATGTCCATGGCCATGCCGTTGCCCTCTTCGACGATTCCGATCAGCAAGTGCTCGGTCGACACGTAGGTCTGGTTGTTCTCACGTGCCACGCGGAAGGAGCGCTCCATCACGCTGATGACGAGCGGCGTAAAGGCAAGCTTGGCAGCCTCGGTCTCCTCGCTGGGCTCGGGAACCGTGGTCTGGACCTCCTTGAGGGTGTCCATGATGTCGTCGTAGGAGATATCAAGCGAGCGCAGCGCCTCGGCAGCGATGCCCTCGTCCTCCTTGGCGAGTGCGAGCAGCAGGTGCTCGGTGCCCACCTTATTTGAGTGCAGATCGAGCGCCTCCTGCTTGGCCATCGACATGACCTTGCGCGCTCGATCGGTAAATCTATCTAACATGCTCGTTTCCTTACATGAGTTCATCGAAATCAAAACGCCCGCCCGTCGGCGGCGCTTTTGTCTCTTTACCCACAGGTTGTCTATGTTAACAGCTGGAGGAATATCTATAAACCCGGCTCACATGAATGCAGGTTATGACCGCATCGCGGGACTCACCGCGCGATGCGCGACAGGCGCCCCGCAAGAGAAACCCTAGGCGTCTTTCACCACGTCGGGACTCGTCGCACGCGATGCGCGATAGGCATCGGCCTCCTTGGAGACGCGTTCGAGCAGCTCGGATGTATCGACGCCCTCGACTTGCGCGACCGTTTCCACCGTCTGCATGGCGACCGCCCTCAGGTACGCACACGCGCTGTCCCCCGGCTGCTCGAGGTCTATCTCCTCGCCGCCCTCCCGGGCAAAGCCGACCGCCATCACAAAGCCCATGATGCCCGAGACCAGAAAGCCCACCGCAAAGCTCGAATCTGCCTTGAGCTCTTCTCCGTCGGGGTGGACGATCTCTCTCACGCGGTCGATGATGATCGTATGGATGCCCTGCACGACCTGCTCGGCGGCACCCGCCCTCATGGTGATGACGATGCGCCGCAGCAGGCAGCGGACGTCGCGCCGGTCGAACGCCGAAAGGTCGCCCTCGCTCGAAAAATGCCAGAGGGCATCGGTGATGAGCTCGTTATCCTGCAGCAGCTGGGCTATGGCGATGGCGACGAGTTCATCGAAATCGTGAAAATAGTAGTAAAACGTTCCGCGATTGCACTGGGCGGCGCGGGTCACCTCGCCAACCGACAGCTCGAAGATGCTGTTGTTCTCGATGAGCTCCCAAAACGCCTCGATGATACGGGTGCGTGCATCGGGCGCATCGGCGTCCTTACGCGGTCTCGCCATGCGCCTCACCGCACCCCTGCGCCTTGGCGTTCATGATGAGCATCTGAAGACGGTTCTCCACGTTGGCGAAGCTCACGTCGGGATCGTAGTCGAGCGGCAGGAACTGCGCCGTGGGATACTGCTCCTTGAGCGCATGGATGAGCCCGCGCCCCACGACATGGTTGGGCAGACACCCGAACGGCTGCAGGATCACGAAGTTGCGGCAGCCGCGCTTGGCGTGCTCGAGAATCTCCGCCGGAATCAGCACGCCCTCGCCCGCATCGAACGTATGGTGCAGGATCTTATCGCTCGCGCGCACGAGCTCGGGCATGCGCGTCGGCGGCTCGTAGAGCGGGCTCGCCGCGCCCAGGCGGTCGCAACGGTCGTGCGCGAGCTCGAACAGGTTGTCCGCCGTGGCGTACCAGGCCTTTTCGGGCAGCGACAGGTCGACGTGGAACTCGCGCGACTGCGCATGCTTGTAGAAATAGGTCTTGCGGATCACGTCGGTCATGCGCGCCTCGATGACCTCGAGCCCGTTGTCCTCGAGGTAGCGCTCGATCTCGTGGTTGGCGCCGAGATGGAAATTGAGCAGGTACTCGCCCACGATGAGAACGGTCGGATGCGGGTTCGAGCGGTCGTACGGAACGGCGTCCATGATCGCAAGCGCGCGTTTGAAGCCCGTCGCCTGGCCTCTCAGCCCGGAGCGCTCCATGCCCTCGATAACCTCATCGAGCGCGCGGTCGAACGCAGCGTCCGCCGCGCCCTTCTCGAGCTCGTAGGGACGGATGCGCCTAAGCATGGCCTCGAGGGCATCGATCATGGGAAGACCGTAGGCGATCTGGATGCTCGGGCCAAGGCCGAGCTTGAAGCCCGGATGCGCATTGTGGGCATCGACGTCGTCGTTGGTGAGCACCGGGACATAGTCGTATCCCGCGTCGTCGAGCGCGCGGCGCAGCAGGGGCATGTAGTGCGTCAGGCGGCAGTCGCCGATATACTTGCCAGTCACCACGGCGACGTCGTGCGGGTCGTACTTACCGCTCTCGAGTGCCGCGAGCGCCTCGCCGATCACGATTTGCGCGGGGAAGCAGATGTCGTTGTGCACATAGCGTTTGCCCAGGCGGATGGCATCCTCGCGCCCGATATCAAGGGCCTCGGCGCGCACGCCCTGATTGCGCATCGCCGCGGTCATGAGCCTGCAGAACGCATGGGAGGTGTTGGGGACCAGCGCGATCTTGTCGTGCCGGTCGCGCTTGGTGTACTTGACCTTATACGGGTCGTCGAGCGGATGGACCGCGTGCACCCGGGCGCCCTCGGCACGCTCCTCCGCGCGACGACGGTTGACCGACTCGATAAACGAACGCACGCGAATGCCCATGGGACCGGCGACGTCGCTCTCATCGAGCTTGATCATCATCGGAACCTTGGAGCCCATCTCGCCCATCATGCGCGCGATCTCGTCGGTGAGATACGCATCGTGGCCGCAGCCGAAGCTGCCCATCTGCACGAGCTCGAGCTCGGGCGTCGATGCGACGATGACCGCGCACGACAGCATGCGCGCATGGTAGTTGTTCACGATGTCGATGCGGCTGTTGGAAAGATCGACGTTGCAGACCCCCGGCACCGCATCGGGCGTCAGCACGGGGATGCCGCGCTCAGAGAAGAGCTTGGGCAGCCCGTGGTTGACCAGCGGGTCGTTGTGGTACGGGCGCGAAGCGATCACCACCGCGTAGCCGCCGTCCTCGTGCACGTTCTCGAGCACCTGCCTGCCGCGCAGCTGCAGCTGGTTCTCAAACGTCTCCTGCGCGCGGTCCGCCTGCTCGGTCGCCTTGGCAACCAGGTCGGCATCGATATCGAAGGTCTCCTTGCACCACGCCTTGAGCTGGCGGTTTCGGTCGCCCTCGTCGTACCAGTGGAACAGCGGCGTATCGAACGGAACGCCGAAACGCTCCTCCGGGTTATCGGAATTGCGCATCACGTAGGGGTATCCCTTTACGACGGCGCACATCCACTCGCTGGTAGAGGCGGTGTTTTCGGTGGGCACCGTCGTGATGACGGGCATGAAGATGCGGTCGACGCCGGCGTCGACGAGATTGCGGATGTGCCCGTGGACGAGCTTGGCCGGGAAGCACACGGTGTCGGATGTGACGTGCGCCAGACCGCGCTCGTACATCGCCTTGGTGCTGCGTCCCGAGACGCGCACCTTAAAGCCGAGCGTGCTGAAGAACGTCGACCAGAACGGCATGGTGTCCCAGAACTCGAGCACACGGGGAATGCCGATCGTGACATCGCGCCCCCCGCTGACGGGAACCGTGGGGTACGACTCGAACAGCAGCTTCTCGCGGTCGACAAAGAGATTGGGGGCAGCCGCGGTCCGGTCGCGCCCCGTGCCGGGTGCCTGTGCCTCGCAAGCACCCTGCGGACGCAGCTCCTCCGCCGCGGGAACCTCGCGCACGAGCTCATCCCATGAGATGGCGCCGCCGCGCGGGCAGCGATTGCCCGTGACGTAAAGCGAGCCGTCGCCAAATGCCACGACCGCGCGCTGGCAGCGGTTGTTGCACCGACGGCAGGTAACGCCGCCGAACTCGCGATGCTCGAAGCGCTCCACGGCATCGAGCCCGATAAACGACGTGCCGGCGTCGCCCTTGCGGCATTCCTCGCGCGCGAGCAGGGCGATACCGATAGCGCCCATCAGCCCCGGGTGGGGCGCACGCGTGACGGGTTTGCCCAGATACTGCTCGAATGCGCGCAGCACCGCGTCGTTTCGGAACGTGCCGCCCTGGACGACGACTTTGTCGCCCAGACGGTTGAGATTTGAAACGCGAATGACCTTGGTGAACACGTTCTCGATAATCGAACGGCAGAGACCGGCCATGATGTCGCCCGGACCCTTACCGCGCCGCTGCTCGGAAACGACGCTGCTGTTCATGAACACCGTGCAGCGGCTGCCGAGAACGGCGGGGGCTTTGGACGAAAATGCCTCGGTCGCGATATCCTCAACGGCTATTCCGAGGTTTTTGGCAAAACCCTCGAGGAACGAGCCGCAGCCCGCAGAGCACGCCTCGTTGACGACGATATCGGTCAGCACGCCGTGGTTGAGCCAGATGGCCTTCATATCCTGTCCGCCGATGTCGAGCACGAAGGTCGCATCGGGAACGCATGCGCACGCGGCGCGGGCGTGCGCGACCGTCTCGACCGTATGGTAGTCGGCGTGGAACGCGCGCGCGAAAAGCTCCTCGCCGTATCCCGTGGTGCCCACGGCATCGATCGCAAGCGTGACTCCCGCTGTCTCCCAGCGGTTCTTCAAGCTGACAAGACCCTGTTGGGCGACGTCGAGCGGTCTGCCGTTATTAGACGCGTAGAACGAATCGACAAGCTCACCCGCCTCATCGACCAGGGCGAACTTGGTCGTCGTGCTCCCCGAATCGATACCGAGCGCCACACGCACCGTCTCTCCGGGCGCATACGCATCCGGACCCTTTGCCGGCGTCTCTTTGCCATGGCGTGCCGTAAAATCCGCCTGCTCGGCAGGTGTGGCAAAAAAGGGCTGGGCAAGACGTCCCTCCCCGCTTGCGGGCGCGACCGTCTCGAGCTTATCCAGCCGGACAAAAGCGTCGGGAAGGTCGATCGGTTGGGACGATGCGAACATGTCGGTCAGCGACAGGGCGGCACCGCGCGCGACCATGATCTGCGGATCGCGCGGGACGATAACCTGATCGTCCGATAGATTCAGTTGCTCCCGGAACACGCGGACCAGTGTGGGGTTGTAGGCGAGCGTACCGCCCTCGAAGATTACCGGCGGCTCGATGTCGATACCCTGGGCCAGACCGCCGATCGTTTGGCGGGCGACCGCGTGAAGCGCCGAAAGCGCCAGGTCGGTGGTAGGAATGCCCTCGTTGAGCAGCGGCTGGATATCGGTCTTTGCGTACACGCCGCAGCGGCCCGAGACCTCGTGGACGGTCGTTCCCCGGCTTGCGAGCTGCTCGAACTCGCCCGATTCGGTGCCGACCCCCATGAGCTTTGCCATCTCGTCGATAAATGCACCGGTACCGCCTGCGCACGAGCCGTTCATGCGCATGTCGGCAACCTCGATGTCTCCCTTATCGTTGGTGCGGAAGAAGATCATCTTGGCGTCTTGGCCGCCCAGCTCGATGGCGCAGCGCGTCTGCGGATAGAACCTGCTGATCGCGAGCGCGTTGGCGACCACCTCCTGAACGTACGAGGCGCCCAGCGCGGTCGCGATATCGCGCGCACCCGAGCCGGTCACCGCAACGCGCAGTGACTCATGGGGAAAGCGCTCGGCGAGCTCGCCGAGCATGGCGCGCACGCTCGCTGTCTGACACGCCCCGTGGCGGCGATATCCCCACCACGCCTCGGTCATATCCTCGTGCATCGCGTAAACTTTGGTCGTCGTCGACCCTACGTCCAGTCCTACTAGCAACGCCATAATGCTCCGTCTCTCGCATTTTTCCCGCTAGAGATATACCACTCTACGTAATACAACAGACTGTTGTATTTAAACTCCGTATAAAAAGCGGCTGCCGAAACGCTTCAGCAGCCGCCGAATGCACCAACAGATTGTTCTGCGCGCTAGCACGTCGGGCAACGGAGCAGCACGGGCCCTCCGGTCATGCGCACCGCTCACGCCCGCGATGTCGCCGAGAGAGCTATCCACGCTTAGGGCTCCAACCAAGCAAGTCGCCCGCGCTCAGCAGATCCCTAAGCGAGCTACTCGCACTCAGGAGCCATAGCCTGCTCCAAGAGCTCGGCATGCTCCTCCTCGAAAACCGTCCCCACAGGGAAGGCGCGACGGAAGACGAAGCGGGAAATCGGACCGGCTACCAAAAGGTTCCACGGCAGCGCCATCACAAAATTATGCGGGATGTTGATCATCCAGATCGCGGGCACGGAATACAGGTTCGCAAGGATGCCGCCGGGCATGTGCGTCAGACCCTCACAGGCACCGTACAGCGACATGATGATGACCATGGGAACGACCATGCAGGAGCTGACGGCGAGCGTCATGGCAAGTGGCGAGCTCTTGCCCGGCGTGACCAAGTACTTAAAGGCGAAACCCTTGGCGAGCGGGCTGGCGACGAACCAGTCGCAGCACATGGCAAAAATGTAGGCAACGGGGAAGCCGAGCCACGCAGTGGCAACGACCTCGCCGTTGATGGCCCCGTGCTGCAGGGCAACGTTGTAGATGCTCATCCAGAGCACCATGCAAAAGCACATGATAAAGGTGAACAGCAGGCTCTCTCGTTTGTTGATAGGCATAAAGGGCAGATTCCTCTCTGTGTTGTACCGCGGCGCCACGCAACAAAAACGGGCGGGCAAGATGGAGCTGTTGGAACTTCATCTCGCCCGCCCGTGGTACGCGCGTCTGCGACTACTTATGTGGTGGAACCAGCCTAGCACGAAACGCATGCGCTTCGTAAGCGTTGAGTTTATGAAGATGCAGGGCACCGATAATCCCCCGACCCCATAAGTTGCGGTGGAATACGGACTGTTTTGACCCTTTAAGCAGCAATTCAGTCCCTATTTCACCGCAACTCATTTGGTGCAAAGTAACCTGTCCCCCTTGTACCAATTAGCTGGTGTGGCGCCAGCGAGGGTCGGTGAGCGTACGCGCCACGCCCAGTCCAACGGGCAGAAACGCTACGATGAGCACTGCGCGCACAAACCAGCCGAGCATATTGACCGTGTCGAAGGTGCACATGTAATACATCGAGCGATACAGATACAAGCCCGGCACCATAATGACAATCGAAGGCACCGTGAGGGCGATGCGCGGGTAGGTGAGCTTGACTTCAGCCAAGCTTGCGAGCAGCCCCGATACCAGCGCGCCGATAAACGCTGCTGCCTCGGGAGGCATTCCCGTGCTGAGGCCCAGGAAGGGAATCATCGTCGGCGCATCGACAAGGGTCAGACGCAGGGTATTGGACACGGCGCCGATCAACCCAGCTGCCGCGGCCATCTTTACCGGGCTGTTGAACATCACCGAGAAGCCGAATACGCCAACGAAGCTCATCACCACGCGCAGGAGCGTAAGGGCAAGCGGCGAAAGGCCCAGTGGGGCAAAGTCGTCCGGCGCCAGGCCAACACACTCGGCAACCATCCAACCTACGAGGGTCGCCATCACAATAATCGATACGGCATATGAAAGGCGCTCGATACCGCTTCGCATGTCGAGCTTAGCGATGTCGAGGCCTGCCGTAATGAGTGGAAAGCCGGGAATCACAAAGAGCATGGCGCCGATATAGCCTTCTTGGTGCGACATTGCCCCCGGTATGACCTGGCCAAGGCCGAGCAATGCCAGCAGATACGAAACGCAAGCGAGCGCAACGCCGGTCGTCAGCGCGCTGAACTGACCAAGGCCTTGCTTGAGAATATGGGAGCGGGCAAAGTTGCCGACACCCGCGCCCACGAACGCGCAGGCCATCTCGATAGGGCCGCCGCCGAGCAAAAAAACGAAGGCGCCACAGGCGCAGGCCGCCGCAAGGCCCTGTTGCCAAGGCGCGTAATCAGGTTTTGAACTCTCAACGGTCTTGAGCATCTCGTGATACTCGTGCACCGTGAAGCGACGACCATAGGTCTCGATTTCCTTGAGGAAACTCTCCATCATCCAAATGCGATGGGTATTGACGCCCGTTGTGGGCAAGCTGACGACCTCATTAAAGCAGTGACCATCTTCGATGCAGGTGCACTCAAACGACAGAAGACTTAAGTCAACGTGGATGGTGACACCGAGTACGGCGGCAACACGATTCATGGTATCGCGCACGCGCCAGGCACCCGTTCCGCTTGCCAGCATAAGCATGCCGGTGCGGCAGATGATGGATGATTTATCGGTGAGCGGCGCATCGACGGCAAGCTCATCGCCTGCCGTCACGATCTGGTGCCAGTCAGTTTTCATATGGAGCGCGCCGGCACGGACACCGTGGTGCATGGGGGCTCTCGAAAGCAGCGAGTCAAGGCGCGAAGGCTGTGAGGGCTCCGCCGATTCGCCCTCGTCCTCGTCGGGCTCTTCATCGACCAGATCAAAGGAATCAAGCGGCGCTGGCTCGCGACGGTCGATCAGCTCCTCGTCCTCATCATCAAAGTAGTTGAACTGATCGAGCATGTCCTCTTCGATTGCGCGCTCGCTCGCGTCGTCCATCCCGGTGCTCCCTTCCTATCGACTAACCCCCATCCTAGACAGCGACGGCTAAAGGAAACATAAAAGAGACGGCTGTCATGCGAACCATGCGCGCAATAGCCATTGAGTAGTCGTTTAAGAACGTCCCCAATGACTACCAGTAACTCGACAAGGACTGTCCCCAAGTGCCGGCAGAAAAGGAACGTCCCTAAGTGCCAACCAGGGCAACACCGCAGATAGAGGACGGACAGACACTATGACCCAATCCGAGGGCACTAAAAAGATAGGAGCCCCCGCTCGTGACCGCGGGTCGGGGCTGCGACAATGATGTTGAAGTGCCATAGGCGCAGCCGCGCCGCAACGAGGTTGGGAGGCTCCCATGCCAAAGTATTCTACCGCGTTCGGGATGGACGTCCACCTGAGGTCGACCACCGTCTGCGCCCTCGACGCGGACACCGGCGAGGCCGTGACGAGGAGGTTCCCCGGCAACCCCTGGGGCGAGATCGCCGGGTGGATGGATAGGTTCCCCGGGCCGTCGCTCGCGGCCTACGAGAGCGGCTACCTCGGCTTCGCCCCGCAAAGGGAGCTCGCCGGGCTCGGCGTCGAGTGCGTCGTCGCCGCGGTCTCGAAGATCCCCAGGTCGGCCGCCGACTCGGCCTCCAAGAACGACAGGAACGACGCCGCCAGGATGGCCAAGGCGATACTCGCCCACGACATCTCCCCCGTATGGGTCCCCTCCCCCGAGGTCGAGGGCATCAGGGACCTCGCCGGCGCCTACGACGGGGCGACCGCGCGCCTGGCGACCGCCAAGCAGCGGCTGCTCGCCTTCCTCGCAAGGCGGGGGTTCGTCTACGGCGGCACCACGCCCGCCGGCAACCCGAGGAAGTACTGGACCTACGACTTCCTGAGGTGGCTCGACAAGGTCAGGCCTGAGGACGATGGCGGGGTTCGGGCGCTCGCCGCCCTGAGGAACGAGGTCGAGGCCGCGGCGGAGGCCCGGGCGGACCTGCTCTCCGAGTACAGGGCGGCCGTGGATGCCAGCCCGATCGCCGCGGAGGCGGCCGCCCTCCAGTCGATCAAGGGCTGCGCCTTCGCGCTGGCCGCAGCCTTCTCGGCCGAGGTCGGCGACTTCACGAGGTTCCGTTCCGGAAGGCAGGTCACGGCCTATTTCGGCCTCGCGCCGAGTCAGAGGTCGAGTGGCGACTCCGTGCGGCTCGGAGGCATCAGCGGTGCGGGCAACGCGCTCGTGAGGAAGCTGGCCGTTGGGTGTTAGCGCTACTGTAAAAACAACCATTTTGACCAACGCTCAACAACCAATCATGCCAACGCAATCCCGCCATTTG
>UQTU01000018.1 GCA_900544135.1 uncultured Collinsella sp. | reverse complement strand
CGCCTCTGGCACTTCAACAACATTGTCGCAGCCCCGACCCGCGGTCACGAGCGGGGGCTCCTGTCGTTTCCGTGCCCTCGGATTGGGTCATAGTGTCTGGCTTATGCTCAACCTGCGGCGCTGCCATCGTTGGTGCTGAGCGACTTGTTCCCCGCCTCAAATTAGCCATCCTGGGTCCCCGGTGGTTGCGGTGGGCGTGTTTGGTTGGTGCCTGTTGATGGTTTGGGTATCGGGGAGGGCGGGCTCCGTTATAATCGCCTAGAACATTAAATGGAAACGGGACGGGAGCCATACATGCGCCAGGGTTTCGACAACGCGAAATATATCGAGCTGCAGGCCGCTCATATTAAGGAGCGCATCTCGCAGTTTGGCGGCAAACTCTATTTGGAGTTTGGCGGCAAGCTGTTTGACGACTATCACGCGAGTCGCGTGCTGCCGGGTTTTGAACCGGACAGCAAGTTCCGCATGCTCAAGAGCATTGCCGATGACGTTGAGGTTATCATCGCGATCAACGCGAACCACATCGAAAAAAACAAGGCTCGTGGTGACCTCGGTATTACCTATGACGAGGATGTGCTGCGCCTGGTTGACCTGTTCCGCGGCAACGGCTTTGCCGTCGCGGCTGTGGTCATCACCCAGTACGCCGGCCAGCCTGCTGCCGATGTGTTCCGCAACCGCCTGAACGCGCTCGGTATTCCCGCCAAGCTGCACTATCCCATCGAGGGGTATCCGCACGATGTCGATCTGATCGTGTCCGACGATGGCTACGGCAAGAACGAGTTTGTCGAGACCACCCGACCGCTCGTCGTGGTCACTGCCCCCGGTCCTGGCTCGGGCAAGCTTGCCACCTGCCTGTCTCAGCTCTATCACGAGCACAAGCATGGCACAGCCGCCGGCTATGCCAAGTTTGAGACCTTCCCGGTCTGGAATCTTCCTCTGACGCATCCGGTCAATATTGCCTACGAGGCCGCCACGGCTGACCTCGACGACGCCAATATCATCGATTCGTTCCACCTTGAGGCCTACAACAAGACCACAGTCAACTACAACCGCGACGTCGAGGCCTTCCCGGTGGTCCGTGCTCTGATGGAAAAGATCCTGGGCAAGAGCCCCTACCAGAGTCCTACGGACATGGGCGTCAATATGGTCGGCTTTGCCATCACCGATGACGATGCCTGCCGCGACGCTTCCAAGATGGAGATCGTCCGCCGCTACTTTACCGCGGTCGAAAATGTGCGCCGTACCGGCGTGGGCGATGAGCAAGTCGACCGTCTCAAGATTATTATGAAGAAAGCCGGCATCGATAAGAACTACTCACCGGCGCGCTCGGCGGCCCTCACCAGGGAGCAGCTGACGGGTGGTCCCGTGGGGGCCATGGTCATGCCCGATGGCTCCGTGGTGACCGGTAAGACCTCCACGCGCCTGGGCGCCGCAAGTTCGCTCATTATGAACGCCCTCAAGCACGTCTCGGGCGTCGACCTTGAGCTCGAGGTTATCAGCGATGAGGCGATCGAGCCCATCAGCAAGCTCAAGACGCATTTCCTGGGCAGCAAAAACCCGCGCCTCCACACCGACGAGACGCTTATGGCGCTGTCGATCACCTCGGCCACGAGTGAGACGGCCGCTCGCGTCCTTTCGGGCCTGGAGCAGCTGCGCGGTTGCGATGCCTTTTTTAGCGTGATTATCTCGCCGACGGACGAGACGGTACTGCGCAAACTGGGTATCAACGTGTGCTGCGAGCCCAAGTTTGAGCGCCGCGGTTTCTTCCATCGCTAAGTTTGAAGCACCGCGGTAATTGCATTGCATTTTGGCCGTATCGGGTTAGCGCCCGGTACGGCTTTTTGATCAATAAAGCGCCTATTTCGGCGAAAAATAGCTGTTTACCTGCCTAGAAACAATTTGAGCGGTATACAATAACCATAACTGTTTCATCCTTAGCGGGATGCCGCATGATGGATATTACCTGCCATCGTGAGGTGTGTCGGTCGCGCACGGCGCGTTAGATGCTCGTGCTCGGTTTGAGGAGGCTGCTATGGCGGGCAAGGGTCGTGCGAGTGTCAACGATATGAAGCGTGTCGAGGTGCTGGTGTTGATGGAGATCGACCGGCAAACCGAAGACAATGGCGGGCCGTATGGTTTCTCGCGCAAAACGCTTGCCGAGCGCGTGGGGGTTTCGCCGTATCGTGCCCGCGCCGCAATCGATCGCTTGGATTCCGAAGGCATGATTGATGTCGTCTCGCGTTATAGCGACGACGGCGGTCAGCTTGCAAATGGCATTTGCCTCACCGAACATGGCAAGTGGTATCTTGAGGGCGTCCGTACCGGCATGCTCGTTCAAGAAATGCTCGAGGACGAGGTTGCTGATCGATAGCAGCATGTAACCCTTGCCATAGCGACGCCGCCTGGGAAACCGGGCGGCGTTTTGTTTCAAGATTGAGAAATGCAATCGCACGCGAGAAAAATTGCGAACGGTCCGCGGCGCGAGTATTACAATGAAGACCCGTAAGATGTGGATAAACAACTTCTACGGGAAGCGCAGGTAACTCAATATGACCAAGCATGTGTTCGTAACCGGTGGCGTGGTTTCGTCCCTGGGCAAGGGTATTACCGCGGCCTCGCTGGGCCGTCTGCTCAAGTCGCGTGGCTACAAAGTAACGATGCAGAAGGCCGACCCGTATCTGAACGTCGACCCCGGTACCATGAGCCCCTTCCAGCATGGTGAGGTCTTCGTTACCGAGGATGGTTACGAGTCCGACCTGGACCTGGGTCATTACGAGCGCTTTATTGATGAGAACCTGACCCGCGATTCCAACTTTACGACCGGCGCCATCTATAAGAGCTTGATCGCCCGCGAGCGTCGCGGCGACTTTTTGGGCGGTACCGTGCAGGTGATTCCCCACGTCACCAATGCCATTAAGGACAAGTTCCGCCGCATTGAGGAGCAGACCGGCTCCGATGTAGTCATCACCGAGCTGGGCGGCACGATCGGTGACATCGAGTCCCAACCGTTTGTCGAGGCCATCCGTCAGTACCGCAAGGAGGCCGGCCCCGAGAACGTCTGCTACATCCACGTGTCGCTCGTTCCCTATATCGCCGCCGCCCACGAGGTCAAGACCAAGCCCACGCAGCATTCCGTCAAGGAGCTCCGCAGCTTTGGCATCCAGCCCGATATCATCGTGCTGCGCTCCGACCACCATATCGATGACGCTATCCGCGGAAAGATCGCAAGCTTCTGCGACGTTGACACCGATTGTGTCTTTACCAACGAGGACTGCGCGAGCATTTACGATGTTCCGCAGCTGCTTGCCGAGCAGGACTTTGACCTGCGCATTTGCGAGCGTCTGGGTCTGGACCCGCGTGAGCGCGACATGAGCGAGTGGAACGAGTTCCTGCGCAAACAGAATCACGCCAACCATCACGCCGACAAGGTGAAGATTGCCGTCGTGGGTAAGTACACGCAGCTGCCCGATGCGTACCTGTCGGTTATCGAGGCCCTGCACCATGCGGGCGTCTTCTACGATCGCCATGTGGACGTCCAGCTGGTCGACGGCGAGAGCCTCGACGAGCAGAATGTCTCCGAGGTTTTGGGCGACGCCTCGGGCATCCTGGTCCCCGGCGGCTTTGGCAAGCGCGCCCTGGAGGGCAAGATCCTCGCGGCCGAGTTTGCCCGTGAGCACAAGATTCCGTATCTGGGCATTTGCCTGGGTATGCAGGTGGCCGTGTGCGAATTTGCGCGCAACGTCGTCGGCCTTGCCGGCGCCAGCTCCTTCGAGTTCGATCCGGATGGCCCGTATAGCGTCATCGATCTGATGAGCTCGCAGGAGGACGTGACCGAGAAGGGCGGCACCATGCGCCTGGGCGCCTATCCGTGCAAGCTCGCCGCCGATACCCTTGCTCGCGAGGCATATGGCGAGGAGCTCGTCTACGAGCGTCACCGTCACCGCTTTGAGTTCAACAACGCCTTCCGTGACCAGCTCGAGGACGCCGGTTTGGTTATCTCGGGTCTGTCGCCTGACGAGCGCCTGGTCGAGATGGTCGAGCTGCCGCGCGACGTGCATCCGTGGTATGTGGCAACCCAGGCTCATCCCGAGTTCAAGAGCCGCCCGACCAACCCGCAGCCGCTGTTCCGCGAGTTCGTGCGCGCTTCGATCGGCCAGCACGAGGGTGTCGACCGTCTGCAGGTGACGCCCATGAACCTCGCTACGGACTAAGGGTGCCGGCGAATAAGGAACATACCGAAGCTACTCCCTCGTCGCTCGCCGTGGCGGCGGGGGAGTATCTCGATTACCTTGCGGTCGAGCGGGGTTTGGCGCGCAACACGATTGCGGCCTATCGTCGTGACCTGACGACGTACTGCGCCTATCTGGAGCGGGTGGGTATTGTGTCTTTTGAAGAGGTGACCCGTCAGGTCGTGGAGGGCTTTGTCGCCGACCGTCGCGATGGGGGCTATTCGGATGCCTCGGTGGAGCGTGCGCTTGCGGCCGTGAAGGGCCTGCATGCCTTTTTGGTGCGCGATGGGGCTGTGGCCCAAAATCCAACGGCGGCGTTGCGCCTGCCTAAAAAGGCTGAGCGTTTGCCGGAGTATCTATCGGTGGAGGATGTCTCGGCGCTGCTCGATCAAGACTTCCCCGAGGGCGAGATGGGCTTGCGCGACCATGCCATCTTGGAAGTGCTCTACGGATGCGGTTTGCGTGTGAGCGAGTTGGTGGGACTCGATGTGGGCGATATCCATATCGACGATGGCTTTGTGCTCGTTCGCGGTAAGGGCTCGAAGGAACGCCTGTCCCCGCTGGTGGGAAGCGCGGCGCGAGCTCTGACGCTTTATGTAACTGAGGGGCGTTCTCGCTTGGCGGCCCATGCCCGCGGAACCGAGACCTCGGCGGTCTTTTTAAATAAGAACGGCCGCCGTCTGTCGCGCCAGGGCATCCATGCCATCTGTGAGCGCTACGGGCGCCAGGTGGGACTGGTGGGGCTCCATCCCCATACGCTGCGTCACTCCTTTGCCACCCATATGCTTGCGGGCGGCGCAGACCTCCGTGTGCTACAGGAGATCTTGGGACATGCCGATATATCGACCACGCAGGTCTACACGCATGTCGATCGTACGCAACTGACCGAGGTCTATTTGGCGGCGCACCCGCTGGCACATCGTTAACACATCGCTGACCTGCATATTTATAGGTATTTGGGGACGGGCTCCAGATTGCCGCGGCGTGCTTTTGCGCGCGCATGGGCAATCTGGGGCCCGTCCCATTTTTCGCCACTTGGCGTCGCGGTGGTGGGCCGCACGGGCCTTGGGTGGGGGAGTTTGGGGGCGATGTGAACGCCATGTAAAAGGACGCAAAAATCGCCTCAAGGTCAACTTGAAGGTTGAGGTTGAAAGGCGGGGTGCCACAGGTGGCATCCCGCCTTTGCTGTAAACACAACATATTGTGTTTTCGAACATATGCTCGGGGGTGTTTTACAACATATTGGGGGTGGAATGGTGGGGCGGGGTGGGGGAAGGGGTGGGGAAAGGTGTTGAAAAATGGGGCGGTTCCCCATATTATTGATGACGTCGACAGGCGGGGTGGTTTCCCGCGTACGTGCCATCTGAGTAACCGAGGGGAGGGCGCACATGGGAATGACTGGTGCATACGAGCGCAATCTCGATGCAAAAGGTCGTCTATCCCTGCCTGCGCCCCTTCGCGAGGAGCTTGGAGAGCACGTTCGCGTGTTTAAAGCCCTGGATGTCGATGCTCTGTACGTGTTCTCTGCCGAGGCCTTCGATAAGTGGGTCGAAGGACTCTTCGCGGGTCGTGAGGGCCACGAGGGTTTTAACCCGCGTGACATTAATGACCAGAAGCTCATGAGGGCGATCAACAAGCGCACCACGTCGATGGACGTGGACAGCGCCGGTCGTATCGGTCTTTCCGAGTCTCTCCGCAAGCAGGCGAACCTCGACCGCGAGGTTACGGTTGTGGGCAACTACGACCACCTTGAGGTTTGGGATCGCGCCGCGGCCGATGAGGACGATGACGATGAGGCCCTGCTGGACCTCTTCTTCTCGTAAGGGCAAGGCACGGGTAACGGATGGAGCGTGGGATCTTGACACAAGAATATCGGCATGAACCTGTCATGCTCGGCGAAGTGCTTGAGTCGCTGCGGCTAAAGAGCGGCTCCGTTGTCTGCGATTGCACCCTTGGCGGTGCCGGCCATTCGGTAAAGATGGCCGCGCAGGTGGGGGAGACGGGCCTTTTGCTCGGCGTCGATCAGGACGACATGGCCCTCGAGGCCGCTGGCGCCCGTCTGGACCGCGAGGTTCCCGGAGTTCCGCACCAGCTGCTGAAGGGCAACTTCGGCGACTTGGACGAGCTGCTTTGCTCGGCCGAGGTGCCCGGGGTCGATGGCTTCCTGTTCGATTTGGGCGTTTCGTCACCGCAACTCGATATCCCTGGCAGGGGCTTTTCGTATAACGAGGACGCCCCATTGGACATGCGGATGGATCCGGGTAATAACACCTTAAACGCAGCTGAGGTCATCAACACCTATAACGAACACGACCTCGCCCGGATTCTACGCGTCTACGGCGAAGAGAAGTTTGCCTCGCAGATCGCGCGCGAGATCGTGCGCCGCCGCGAGCAAGAACCGATCGAAACCACCGGCCAATTTGTCGAGATCATCAAGGCGGGTATCCCGGCTGCCGCTCGTCGGCATGGCGGACACCCGGCCAAGACTAGTTTCCAGGCCATTCGCATCGAGGTCAATCACGAGCTCGATGTGCTCGAACGAGGGCTTGATGCCGCCGCCAGGTGGCTCAACCCGGGCGGACGTATCTGCGTCATCTCGTATCACTCGCTCGAGGACCGTATCGTAAAGAACCACTTTAAGGAGATGAGCCAGGGGTGCACGTGTCCGCCGGAGATTCCGGTGTGCGTGTGCGGCAACGTGCCGATACTCAAGGTCATCACCCGCAAACCCCTGGTTGCCCAGCCTGATGAGGTTGAGCGCAACCCTCGGGCGAGATCAGCCAAAATCCGCGTGGCGCAGCGTCTGTAGGCGCGACCGCGCGATATTGGACCTCCCGCTCGCACCATAAACGAAGCTTAAACACACTACCAACGTACTCGGGATGGGAGGCGGCATATCATGGGCTACAACACTTCAAGCGCAGCACTCGCCTATGATATGAACGCCATGCCCGCCTATCGTGAGACGCCGCAGGCCCCCGTTGCTCCCCGTGAGCAGCGCACGCCGCGCTTTGATGTCTACACGGGCGCGGGCCGTCAGGCAAACCAGGCGGTAAGCCCGGTTTTCATGAGCGTTCTTAAAACGTTTTGCATCATTGCGGCTATCTTCATGACGATCGGCGTCGCCCGCGTGGCGCTCGCCGGCGTTACGGCCCAGGTGCTCAACAGCAACGCCGAGCTTACCAACACGCTCGAAAAGGCGACCGATGAGAGCTCCGACCTGGAGGTCATGCACTCGGTCTATGGCGCCGACACGCGCATTCGCGACCTTGCGGGCGCTTATGGCATGGTGGAGCCCAGCGAGAGCGTTACACTTGACTTTTCGCAGGATGCAGCCGCGGGCGCCAACGCGACCGCGACCGCTCAGTAGCAAGACGGTAGCTGAGTATGACAAATGACTATCGCCGCGGTTCCGATAGGGGCCGCGGTTCTGGACGTCCCTCGTCGCGGGGACGTTCTGGTTATCAAGGAACGGGTCGGCAATCTTACAACGCCGGGCGGTCCCGTGGCAACGACCCGGCGTCGCGACTTCGCGGCTCGGGCGGCCCTCAAGTGCATAACACCAGGTCGCGCAAGAGTTCGCCGACCGAATGGCTCACAGGCACGCCTCTGCCTCGCCGCAAAGCCGTCATGGGATTCATTGGGCTTGGCTTGGGCTTGGGCGTCTTTCGCCTTGCCGACTATCAGGTTGTCGAAGCCGATAAACTGCGCGAGCGTGCCGATGCGCGTCGCCTGCTTGCGCAGACCCTCTATGCCAAACGTGGCACCATCTACGACCGCAACGGTAACGTGCTGGCGTCGTCGGTCGAATGTCGCAACATCGCCGTGAACCCGCAGCTTGTCGAGGACGTTGACAAGACGGTGTCGGCGCTGGTCAAGGCAACTGGAATCGATAAAAAGACCTGCCGCAAGCTCGTTGAGTCCGATGGAACCTGGGTGTATATCAAACGCCAGGTGGACGAAGACGATGCTGCGACGCTGGAGAAGAAGAACCTGCCCGGTGTGCTTTTTGAGCAGGCCATGAAGCGCGTATATCCATACGGCAATCTGGCATCGCAGGTGCTGGGTGTAGTGAATGTGGACAACGATGGCTTGACGGGTCTCGAAAAGCAATACAACAAGCTTCTGACCGGCACGAACGGTTCTCTCGTACGCGAGCGCGCGAGGGACGGCAGCTATATCGCGGGCGGTGCCTATAAAAAGGTGGCTGCGGTCGACGGCGTTGATATCGTGACGACGCTCGACGTCAATATCCAGCGTGCGGCCGAGGATGCCCTGGCAGAGGCAGTTGAGAAGACTAAGGCCAAGAACGGCTCGGCGCTGGTCACCGATCCTACGACAGGCGAGATCTTGGCAGCCTGCTCGTATCCGACTTACGACCAGACCAATCTGGAAAACGCCAAGACCGAGGATATGAACTTGCGCCTGGTCACCGACGCCTACGAGCCCGGCTCGGTCTTTAAGACGCTCGTGGCGGGCGCCGGCTTCGACTTGGGCGTCGTGCGATCGAGTACGTCGTTTGAGGTGCCGGCGAGCATCAAGGTGGGCGACGATACCGTCACCGATGCCGACAAGCGCGACTACGCCATGACCATGGATGTGCGCGAGATGATGCGCCGTTCGTCCAACGTGGGCTTTGTCCTGGTGGGGCGCAAGATCGGTGCCGATGACTTTGCCGCTTATGTGGACAAGTGGGGCATCGGTCACAGCTCTGGTGTCGATTTTCCGGGCGAGAGCCTGGGTATCGTCAAGGAGCGTGACCAGTATGACGGCGCCACGCTGGGCTCGATGAGCTTTGGACAGGCGCTGTCCGTCTCGCCGATTGAGATCGCACGCGCCGTGGGCGGCATCGCCAACGGCGGCGTGATGATGACACCGCACTTCTATAAGTCCAGCAAAGGCGACGAGAAGGACTGGGGCGAAGGCGAGCGCGCGATTTCGGAGGACGCCGCATCCCAGGTGACATCGTGCATGCAGACGGTCGTGTCCGAGGGAACGGGCGTTGGCGGCGCGGTTGACGGCTATGACGTGGCGGGTAAGACCGGTACGGCCGAACGTGCCGACGAGAACGGCGGCTACCTCAAGGAGAACTACATGTCGTCCTTTATGGGCTTTGCACCGGCACAATCGCCCAAGGTGCTGTGCTATATCACGCTCGACGGAACGCCGAGCGGCTCAGATGCCGCTGCGGTGCCGTTCCAGTCCATTATGGCCAACGCGCTCGACGTGCTGGGTATCCCGCACACGAAGTAGGGGGTTACAATCTTTGGGGCGTGGTTTGTTGTCCCATATGAGGGTGTTCACATGCCCTGCACCACGCATGTGCGGCGCTGGGATACAATACGCCGATAGCATTATTAGGTTTACAGGGGAGCTGCAATGATAGAGATCGCCGTCAACAACCTCGCGGCCGCAACAGGGGCCCGAACCGTGACGGGAGAAGCCGATCGGGTATGCCGCGGGTGCGTTATCGACTCGCGCCAGGTCGAGGAAGGGACGATTATCGTCGCCTTTCCCGGTGAAAACGTCGACGGCAATGATTTTGCTTCCCGTGCCGTCCAGTCGGGTGCCGGCGCCGTCGTGATGACGCGTGAGCCCGAGGCCGAGCTGGTCTCGCTGGCGCAGGACAAGGGCTGTGCCATCTTGCTGACCGATGATCCCGAGGACTTTCTGCTGCGTTTGGCGCACACGTACCGTCTGGAGCTTGGCTGCCTGGTCGTTGGTATTACCGGTTCCATCGGCAAGACGACGACCAAGGACGTGCTCGCCGCCGTGCTCGCCAAGCGCTATCGTGTCTGGGCCACCAAGGGCAATTTCAATAACCTGATCGGCATGCCGCTCACGGTGCTTTCCGCTCCGGCCGATACCGAGGTCCTGGTGCTCGAGATGGGCATGAACCATTTCCACGAGATTGAGCGCCTGTCCCAGTCCGCCAATCCCAACCTTGCCATCGTGAGCAAGATTGGTACCTCTCATATCGGCATTTTGGGTAGCCGCGAGAATATCGCCCGCGCTAAGGCCGAGATTGTCCAGGGTATGTGCGCCGCTGGCGACTTCTTGCCGCTGCTGGTTTTGGGCGGCGAGGACGACTTTACGCCGTTCATTCGCGATACGTTCGCCCAGCCTGCTGGTATCGACGTGATGCTGGCCGGCGTCTCGGACGATGATGAGGTCCGTGCCCGCGACATTCGTGTTGATGACGAGGGCCGTCCGGTCTTTACGCTCGATTTTGGCCAGGGTGAGACGATCGATACCATGCTTGCCATCCCCGGCGTGCAGTCCGTTCCTAATGCCGTTAAGGCCGCCGCGGTTGCCTATCGCCTGGGCGTGACGACCGAGCAGATCGATACTGCCTTTAGGGGCCTCACGATCACCGGTCACCGCCAGGAGATTAAGCGCGCCAAGAGCGGTGCCCGCGTCATTGACGATTCCTATAACGCCAGTGCCGAATCCATGGCTGCTGGCCTCGATCTGCTGTGCTCGCTTTCGTGCACGGGGTCTCGCATGGCGATCCTGGGCGAGATGGGCGAGATGGGCGATGAGGCTCCTCGCATGCATGAGCTCGTGGGCGCCTATGCCGCCGCCAAGAAGCTCGACATGCTGGCGTGCGTGGGTGGTGAGCTGGCCCAGCTTATGGCCGATGCCGCGCGCATGATGGGTATGGACGAGGACCGCATCCAGGTGTTCTCCGATTATCAGCAGGTGCTCGACCGCATGGGCGGCGCGCTTGAAAAACATGATGCTGTACTGGTCAAGGGTTCCCGCTTTGTTGAGCTCGACCGCTTTGTGGAAGGTGTGTGCTAGCCCATGTTCGGCAATCCCTCGTATCCAACGTATCAGGCTTTTTTGGGGCTTGGCATCGCCGCTGCCATTGCGCTGCTGCTCATGCCGTGGTGGATCAAGCTGCTTAAGGTCGAGGGTATCGGCCAGCAGGTTCGTGCCGACGGCCCCAAGCGTCATTTGGTTAAGCAGGGAACGCCCACCATGGGTGGCGTTGTCATCCTCGTCGCGATCTCGCTGACCTGCCTGCTGATGGGCAAGCTCACCACCGAGCTCGTGCTCGTGCTCCTCGCCACGCTGGCGACCGGCGTGCTGGGCCTGATTGACGACCTGACCTCCGTTACGCATGGGCGCTCGCTCGGTCTGACGCCTCATGCCAAGATGATCGGTCTAACCATTATCTGTGTCACCTTTACGGTACTTGCCGTTAACTGGTGCGGCGTCGCCCCCGAGATTCGTTTTCCCGGCGGCCTGACGATTGACCTCGGTGTTCTTTCGACCACCATCTGCGGCCTTTCGTTCCCGTGGCTCTACATTGTCTTTTGCTGGCTGATGATCGCCGGTCTTTCTAATGCCGTGAACCTGACCGATGGCCTTGACGGTCTTGCTGGCGGCACCTCCATGATTGCCATGCTCGCCATGGCTGCCATGGCGTTTTTGCACGGAGACGTGAACCTGTCCATCTTCTGCACCGCGTGTGCCGGTGCCTGCTTGGGCTTTCTGTGGTTCAACTGCTATCCGGCGAGCATCTTTATGGGCGATACCGGCTCGCTTGCCCTGGGCGCCGCGTTTGCCTGCACGTCCATCATGACCAACACCGAGGTCGTCTCCCTCATCATCGGCGGCCTGTTTATCGTTGAGACCCTGTCGGTCATGATTCAGGTTGTCTACTTCCACTTTACGCACAAGCGCGTCTTCCTTATGGCGCCCATCCATCATCATTTCGAAAAGAAGGGCTGGGCCGAGACCAAGGTCGTCATCCGTTTTTGGATTATCGCTGCGGCCTTTGGTGCCGTTGGCCTTGCCCTGTTCTTCCAGTTGGGATAGTGGTCTTTCATGCCTCTTGCTGATGTCTTTAGCCTGCTCGTTTTGGGTCAGGGCAAATCCGGTCTCGATGTCGCCCGCTGGGCGCTGGCACATCCCGAGCGCGTAAGCGCCGTTACCGTGTATGGCGGCGGCACCTCTGAGCCCAATGACGCCACGCGTGCGCTCGAGGCTGCTGGTGCGTCGTTTGTCTATGGGACCGAACAGGTCGAGGGCGCCTATGACGTATGCGTGACGTGCCCGGGCATCTCGGAGTTCTCGGGCTTCTTTAAGGCCGGGCGCGAGCATGCCGCCCAGATTATGGGTGAGCCCGAGTTTGCCTATCGCCTGTCGCCCGATAACTGGATTGCCATCACGGGCACCAACGGCAAGACGACCACCACGTCGCTGACTGATTATCTGCTCAAGGCTGCCGGCGAGGCCAGCGTTGCTGTCGGCAACATCGGCGAGCCGCCGGTCAACGAGATTGACGGCCGAGCCCACAACGAGTGGTTTGTGGCTGAGCTCTCGAGCTATCAGATTGCTACGACAACCGAGCTCCACCCCCGCGTGGCGGTGCTGCTCAACATCACTCCCGACCACTTGGGCTGGCATAAGAGCCATAAGAACTACGCGCTTGCCAAGATCAAACTGTTTGACAATATGGTCGATGACGATCTGGCGGTTGTCGACGTCGAAGACGCCGGCATTCACGAGTTCGATGAGTACATCTACACGCCGGGTCGTCGCATCTGCAAGGTTGCCTTTGACGAGCCTGAGGGCGAGGATGCCGCCTTTGTGCGCGATGGCAAGATGATTGTGCGCCTGAAGGGCGTCGAGACCCCGCTCATCGCTACATCCGAGCTCAAGATCTCGGGCCATCACAATGTTATCAATGCCCTGTGCGCCGCCACGGCTGCCTTGGCGGTCGGTGCCGATGTCGATGGTGTCTGCCGCGGTCTTGCCTCGTTCCAGCCGCTCGAGCACCGCGTGGAGCCGTGTGGCGAGATTGACGGCGTGCGCTACGTCAACGATTCCAAGGCGACCAACACCGATGCGGTCGAGAAGGCACTGACGGCATTTCCCGATGACGACGTGATCTTGCTGCTCGGCGGCCACGATAAGGGCACGCCGCTCACGGACTTCGCGCGCGTCGTTATGGACAACGTGCGCTCGGTCGTCTGCTTTGGCGATGCGCGCGAGCGCTTCACCGCCGCTATGGACGAGGCCGATGTCGATGGCGATGTGGATATCGCCCAGGCGGATGACCTACGCGACGCCGTGGACGTCGCCCGTTCGCTGTCGAGCCGTGGTGACGTGATCTTACTTTCTCCTGCCTGCTCTTCGTTCGATGAGTTCTCGGGCTATGAGGAGCGCGGCCGCGTGTTTAAGGACTACGTGGCCCAGCTTGCCGCTGCAGCGAAATCACAAATGGAATAGGGGTTGCGGTGAGAGAGGAGAGCCCCCGACAAGGTACGAGGAGGCCCGACTCGGACCGTGCTTCCTCGCGGCGCAGCACACCGCGTTCCAGCCGCGGCGGGCAGTCGTTTAGCGAACGCTATATTGCCGGCGTTCCCGCCCGTATCATGCGCCCCCGTTTGATATTCATGGCCTGCTTGTTTACCTTGGTATGCTTTGGCCTGCTGATGGTGTACTCGGCGTCTTCGGTCGAGGCGCTGCACGAGAATGGCTCGGCGACGTTTTTTCTGGGTCGACAGGCCGCGCTTGCCGTGGTCGGTGTTCTGGCGCTGATTGCCATCGTGCGCGTTTTGCCGGACAGCTGGTTTGGGGAGGATGTGCTCAGGATCTTCCTCATAGGCATGATAGGGCTACTGTTTCTGGTGTTCTTGGTGGGCAGCGGCAGCCGTGGCGCCACGCGCTGGCTTAACATCGCCGGTATTCAGTTCCAGCCTTCCGAGTTTTTAAAGCCATTTGCCATTGCGTATTCGGCCATCATGCTTGATCGCTTCTTTTCGCCCGGTGGCAACATCAACGAATTCCTTCGCAAGATGGGCATCTACCTGGGCATTTCGCTCTTTCTGATCTTTATCCAGCCCGATTTCGGTACTGTCCTGATCATCCTGTTGACCCTCATGTGCATGGCGTTGTTTGCGGGTCTCGACCCCAGATTTATCATCGGCGTGCTAATCTTCGGCATTCTCGTGATCGTGATTGCGCTTGTCGCAGAGCCGTACCGTATGGTGCGTATTCAGGTTGCCTTGAACCCTTGGGCCGACGAGTATGGTGACGGCTATCAGGCCACGCTTGCCATTATGGCCTTTGCCTCGGGCGGTCTGTTCGGCCGCGGTATCGGCAACTCAACCATGAAGTACTCGTATCTGCCCGAGGCGCACAATGACTACATCCTGGCCATCATTGGCGAGGAAGTCGGTTTTGTCGGAACCGTGCTGTTCTTCTTGGTGTTTGCGATGCTGATCTACTCGGCGTTTCGCATTGCCGAGCAGGCGACCGATCGCCGGGGCGCGCTTATGGCGTCTGGCTCCGCGGTCATTCTCGCAGTGCAGTTTTTGATTAACGCGCTGGGCATCCTCAACGTGTTTCCCATGACGGGCAAACCGTTGCCGTTTATTAGCTACGGCGGTTCGTCGATTATTGTGTCGCTCATGCTTGCCGGGTTGATCCTGCGCGTTTCGTACGAGAGCGCCCGCCGCGATGAGTATGACCGCCGCCGCGAGAGCTTTGCCGTTATGGATGAGAGTACCGCCGGCGTGCCCCACGTGCGCGGCGAGCGATCTTCGCGTAACGGTTTTACCGTCCTGGATGGCTCTGCGACCGAGCCGGCAGCCCGCCCGCGTCAGCGAACGGCGCCGCAAGGTCGTCCTCAGCGCCCCAGCCCTCGCAACGCGGGCGGCGGATATAATCGAATCGATTTGAACTCGGACCCGTCGGCGCGTCTGCGTACCGACGACCAGGGACCGCGTGTACGAAGGGACTACCATGACCGATAAAATGACCGTTGCTATTGCAGCCGGCGGCACGGCCGGGCACATCAACCCCGCGCTCGCCTTGGCCGAAGAGCTGCGTGACCGTGGCCACCACGTTGTGTTCGTGGGCCAGTCGCGCAAGCTCGAGGGTCGTCTGGTCCCCGAGGCTGGGTTTGATTTTGTGCCCATTACGGTCACGGGCTTCGACCGCTCCCGTCCTTGGACGGCGCTGACCTCGCTGTGGCGTGTCAACAAAGCCAAGCGTGCGCTCGCCAGTCATTTCTCAAAGGTCGGCAAGCCCGATGCCGCCATTGGTTTTGGTGCCTATGTCGAGGTTCCGCTGCTGGGGTGGTGCAAGGGCGCGGGCGTTCCGTATCTGCTGCATGAGCAGAACTCTGTTCCGGGCCTGGCCAACAAGATGATGAACTCCCACGCCGCCCGCGTGTGCATCTCGGTGCCGGCAGCGCGTTCGGTCTTTGAGCGCGAAGGTGACCCTGACCACGTGCTCATGACCGGCAACCCCGTACGTCGCTCGGTGATCGAGGGCGATCGCGCTCGCGGCCGCAAGGCACTTGGCGTTCCCGAGGACGCTACGCTGCTGCTCGTCTTTGGCGGTTCACTTGGCGCCCAGCACCTCAACGAGCGTGTGGCTTCGCTCAAAAACGAGCTGCTTTCGCGCAAGAACCTCTATGTGTTGCATTCGACGGGTGCCGACGGCTTTGAGGAGACCGAGCGCGCTTTGGCGCTGACGCCCGAGGAGGCGAAGCGTTACCGCGTCCAGCCTTACATCGACAACATGGGCGATATGCTGGCTGCTGCCGATTTGGTGCTCTCGCGTTCGGGCGCATCGAGCGTGGCCGAGATCGCTGCACTCGCCGTGCCTTCGGTGCTCGTGCCGTACCCGCATGCGACGGCCGACCACCAAACCACCAATGCCCGTTATCTGGTCGACGCTGGGGCCGGCGTGCTCTGCGCCGATGCCGATATCGACGGTTCTGCCTTTGCCGATGAACTGCTGCACCTGGTCGATGACGCGGCGGCGCGCGACGCCATGCGTCAGGCGGCGCGTGGTCTGGCTCAGGATAGGGCCGCCGCTCTTCTGGCGGATGCGGTAGAGGGTTTGCGTTAGTTAGACGGGATATCGTCGGTCGCCCTCGCGCTGATGCGGTAGGTGCGGTACAGTTAACGGGTTACAGGCAGTGTTTACGCAAGGAGTACACGAGCACATGGCTGATTCCCAGACTGCAACCTCCGCGCCCGAGTTTAAGAGCGCCCACTTTATCGGTATCGGCGGCGCCGGCATGAGCGGCATCGCCCTCGTTCTGCACGAGCGCGGTTATGCCGTTACCGGCTCCGACCTTAAGACGTCACGTTATATCCGCCAGCTTACCCGCGCTGGTGTGAAGGTGCATGTGGGCCATGAGGCCGCCACGATCGACGAGGTCAAGCCCGACGTGGTTGTTGTCTCCACCGCTATTCCGGAGTCCAACCCTGAACTCGTGCGCGCTCGCGAGCTTGGTATTCCCGTGTGGCCCCGTGCCAAGATGCTCTCTGCTTTGGGCCACGGCTACACCACCGTCGCTGTTGCCGGCACGCATGGCAAGACCACCACGTCTTCGATGTGCGCCACCATGCTCGACCGCATGGGCCTGGATCCGAGCTTCTTGATCGGCGGCATCGTCGAGGGCTATGACACGAACGGCAAGAACGGCTCGGGCGACTACTTTGTCGCCGAGGCCGACGAGTCCGACAGCTCCTTCCTGTTCCTGAACCCCAACGTGGTCATTGTGACCAACGTCGAGGCCGACCACCTCGATCACTACTCGGGTATCGAGGAGATCGAGGCAACTTTCGCCAAATTCATGAGCTTGGTGGGCGAGGACGGCACCGTCATCGTCTGCGGTGAGGACCCGCATCTGGTCGAGCTCGCCAAGTCGACGGGCCGTCACGTGCTTTCCTACGGCTTTGCCGAGAGCAACGACATCGTCTGCATGCACCCGGATGTCAAGGGCATCCAGAGCGACTTTATCGTTCGCTTTGAGGACGGCACTGAGCACGCTGTGGAGATCAAGAGCAATCCCGGTCGCCACAACATGCTCAACGCCACGGCGGTGCTCACCGTCGCCCATGTCCTGGGCCTTGACATCGACGCCGCCGCCAAGGCGCTCTCGAGCTTTGAGGGCGTCCGCCGTCGCTTTACCCACGTGGGCGATATCGATGGCATCACCGTGGTCGATGATTACGGCCATCACCCCACCGAGATCAAGGCGACGCTTGCTGCTGCTTCGTCGCTGGGCTACAAGCACGTCGACGTCGTGTTCCAGCCGCACCGCTATTCGCGCCTGCAGGCCCTGTGCGACGACTTTGCCGATGCATTTGCCAATGCCGATAAACTGCTGCTGATTGATGTGTTCTCGGCTGGCGAGATGCCCATTCCGGGTGTCACCTCTAAGATGCTCGCCGATACCGTGCGCGCCAAGCATCCTGGCAAGGAGGTCGTGTATTGCTCCAGCCGTCTTGAGCTCAATCAGGAGCTCGAGCAGATGGTGGGCGAGGGCGACCTGCTGCTCACCATGGGTGCCGGCGACGTCACGACCGTCGGCCCCGAGTTCATTGAGTATCTGACTGCCAAGAAAGACGCTTAAGTCTAATGGGTCTGTTTAACGCCGTCATGGCGCTCTCGGGCATGATCGACACGGATGTGATCGAGGACGAGCGCCTTGCGCGTCATACGAGCTATCGTATCGGCGGCAAGGCCGACCTCTTTGTGACGTGCCATAGCTATCATGCCCTTCGCCGCGCCGTGGCGGTGCTCGATCGCGAGCAGGTGCCGTGGGTCATCATCGGCAAGGGCTCCAATCTGCTGGTTGCCGATGGCGGTTATCGCGGTGCCGTCATTTCGCTCGGACGTGAGTTTCAGCGCACGGTTGTTGCCGATGACGGTTGTACGCTGACGGTCGGTGCGGGCGTGATGTTTGCGCGCCTGGTCAACGATGCCCTGTCGCGTAGCCTCTCGGGCCTTGAGTTTGCCGTTGGCATCCCTGGGTCGGTCGGCGGTGCGATATCTATGAATTCCGGCACACGGACCGAGTGGATTGGCTTGCTGGTTGAGGATGTCGTAACGTTTGACCCGGCATCCGGTATCAAGCATTATGCGGGGTCCGAGATCACTTGGGGCTACCGCGAATGTAGCCTTCCCCGCAATGAGATCATCCTCGAGTGCGTGCTCAAACTTAAACCGGCGCCCAAGGCCGACATTCGCGAGCGCATGGAGCGGTACCTGACGAGGCGCAAGCGTACGCAGCCCATGGGTCGCGCATCCTGCGGGTCGGTCTTTCGCAACCCGCCCGATGCGAGTGTGGGCAAGCTTATCGAGGATTGTGGATTAAAGGGTTTTTCGATTGGCGGCGCGGAAGTTTCGCCCGTTCACGCTAATTTTATCGTTAATAACGGAACTGCCTCGGCCGATGACGTTGCCGCGGTTATCAGACATGTGCACGGAAAGGTGAGGGAGGCGTATGGCATCGAGCTCAGACCGGAAGTTAAATTCCTCGGCTTCTAGAGCATCGAAACCCACCTTCCGCCGCGCCGGAGGGCGTTCCGGCGCGCCTGCCAAACCTCAACGCAATACCGTCGCGCACTCTAAGCTTGTCGGGCATGCTCGACAGACCAGTCGTCCGGTTGTCGGCTCGCAGCTCGGCAATCGTCCGGCCGCAAAAAAGTCCTCGCGTCCCTCGCTGACGTCAAAGCCTGTTATGGGCGCCAAGCCTGCCCGTCCCATGGCAACTCCTAAGCCCTCGACGGGAACTAAGGCGGCGCGTCCGGGTCGCACGCTTGGCGCATCGAAACCGCGCTCGCTGACATCGGTGCCGGCTACCGCCAAGAAGCCTTCGGGTAAAAAAGGCGTCAACCCGTTGTCTTCACTTGGGGCGATGGCAAATAAAACGTCAGACGCCGCTTCTCTCGTTACAGGCAAAGGCAAAATCGTGGGCGGCGTTCTGGCCGTCTTGGCCGTGCTCGTCGTCGTTGCTGTCGTGGTGATCAACTCTGGATTGTTTACCGCCACTGATATTCAGATTCAAGGCAGCGAGCATGTGACGAAGCACGATGCTATCCAGCTGATCGATTTGCCCGAGGGAACGTCGCTTTTTAACGTCGATCCCGACCAGATTACCGAGGACCTCAAGCAGAACCCGTGGGTCTCGGGCGTGGATGTCCAGCGCCAGTTCCCACATACGCTCATCATTACGCCGATGGAGCGCAAGGTCATTGCAATTGCCTATATCAGCTCCGATGACCTTGCCTGGGCCATCGGGGATGATGACACCTGGATCGCCCCGCTGTCGACGTCGGTCGAAGTGGATGACCAGGGCAACGTCATCACGACGGGGCAGGGCTCAAATACCCTGACCGGCATTGATGCCGCGCTGGCGCTCGCTAAGCACTATGGCGCGGTGTTGTTGACTGATGTCTCGGCGGATGTCGCTCCGGTTTCCGGCCAGGCAGTGAGCTCCAAGGCCGTTAAGGCTGGCTTGGATTATGTGCGTGGTTTTTCGAGCGAGTTCTTGGGACAAGTCAAGGATATTTCCACGCCTTCGGTCGAAGCCATCTCGGCAAACCTCAATAACGGCATTGAGGTGTCGCTGGGCGATTCGAACGATATCGTCAAGAAGGAGCGCGTAGTCACCAAGCTGCTTTCGCAGGTAGAGGGCGTAACGTATATCAATGTGCGCTCTCCGGGTAACTATACATTTAGGAACGCTCCGACCTCGTAGCGCTGGTTGATGCTTTGTTGAGGGGCCATACCACGCCGTTTATCTGGTTTGTTTGGTTTTCACGGTCAATTATTTGACTGATACGTTCATAATGTGCAAACATAATACGGTTTACCTTTGCATTTACTTTCAACCTGAAGGTTAATGTGCGCAGGGGTCGACCCATGCTATGGCTATAACCTTTGTTCGGAGGACCGACATGCACGAGACAGAGATCAACAACTACCTTGCCGTCATTAAGGTGGTCGGCGTCGGCGGCGGCGGTACCAACGCGGTCAATCGAATGATCGAAGAGGGCATCCGCGGCGTCGAGTTTGTTGCCATCAACACCGATGCTCAGGCACTCGCGATCTCTGATGCCGATATCAAGGTGCACATCGGCACCGACCTTACCCGCGGCCTGGGCGCCGGCGCCAACCCCGAGGTTGGCCGCAAGGCTGCCGATGAGTCCCGCGACGACATTGCCGAGGCGCTCGCTGGTGCCGACATGGTGTTCATCACCTGCGGCGAGGGCGGTGGCACCGGTACCGGCGCTGCTCCCATCGTTGCCGATATCGCGATGAACGAGGTCGGTGCGCTGACCGTCGCCGTCGTGACCAAGCCCTTCACCTTCGAGGGCCGCAAGCGCAAGAAGAGCGCCGAGGAGGGCATTAAGACCCTCTCCGATTGCGTCGACACCATGATCGTCATCCCTAACGATAAGCTGCTCGACATCGCCGAGAAGAAGACCACCATGCTCGAGGCCTTCGCGATTGCCGATGGCGTCCTTTCCCAGGGCACCCAGGGCATCACCGACCTCATCACCGTCCCCGGTATCATCAACCTGGACTTCGCCGATGTTAAGACCATCATGAAGCAGGCCGGTACCGCCATGATGGGTATCGGTACCTCTTCTGGGGACACCCGTGCCGTCGACGCTGCCCAGCAGGCCATCTCCAGCCCGCTGCTCGAGAGCTCCATCGATGGTGCCACGCGCGTGCTGCTCTCCATCGCCGGTTCCAAGGACCTGGGCATCCAGGAGATCAGCGACGCCGCCGACGTTGTCGCCAACGCCGTCGACCCCGAGGCCAACATCATCTTCGGTACCGTTGTCGACGAGTCCCTGGGCGATCAGGTGCGTATCACCGTCATCGCTACGGGCTTCTCCGACTCCAACGTCAACCGTCAGGACGAGCTCTTTGCTGCTCAGCAGTCTCAGAGCAAGGCCGCTGCCTCCGCTGAGCCGCAGCGCACCGCTCCTGCCACGAGCCCGGCTCAGGCCGCTCCGACCCGCAACGTCGGTGGCACCGAGCTTCCTAACTTCGGCAACGATCAGTTCGAGCTTCCCGACTTCCTGAAGCGCGGTAGCTTCTAAGTCGTTCTTTGCATTGTTGTGCGCAGGGGCGTGTCCGTATGGACGCGCCCTTTTTATTTCGACTTTGTAACCTTTTTATTTCGACTTTGTAAACTAGAACCTCCAATCTCTTTACGTTCCCTTTACGATTGCCTCCAGCGCAGCAGGTATCCTTTTAGAGAAGTATGACAGCCGTATAAACGCGGGCTGTAGCGGCAATGCCGCGGTACTTGTGTTATTAGGAGGCTTTAGTATGGCAGCACGTGCGGACAAAGTTTCGCGTGTCGACCATGATGGAGTTACGTTGGTGGAGGGCGCGACATCCGATGTTCGCTTTGCCTTCACCGAGCGCGCCGGTGGCGTTTCCGAAGATGCGTACTCCTCACTCAACTTGGGCTCGCATGTTGGCGATGACCCCTTTGCTGTTCAAGAAAATCGTCGTCGCGCGCTCGAGGCTATGGGTGCCGCCGAGTGCGAGCACAACCTGCTCATTCCCAATCAGGTCCATGGTGACCATATCGTTGCGGTGGCCTCGAACGGCGCCGATGACCTTGAGGACGTCCGCGAGCAGATTGCTGAGGGCTGCGATGCCATCGTCTGTACGGCGCGTAACGTGCCCGTGCTGCTCTGCTTTGCCGACTGCGTTCCCGTGGTGCTGGTGGCCCCTGGCGGATTTGCCGTGGTGCACTCCGGTTGGAAGGGCACGATTGCACGTATTTCTGCCAAGGCGTGCCAGGCGCTTTGCGATGCTGCCGGCTGCGATGCGAGCGACGTTTCCGCCTATATTGGCCCCCATATCTTGGGTGACGAATATGAGGTATCCCAGGAACTCATGGATCGCTTTGCCGCCGAGTTCTCTTGCATCGATGCGAATACCTCTCGCATGCTTGATCTTTCCGCTGCCATTCGCGAGGCGCTGGTAGATGTCGGTGTCGACGCGGATAATATCGTGGATACCCAGCTTTCGACCGTGCGTCAGAACGACCGCTTTTATTCCTACCGTAACGAGGACGGCACCTGTGGGCGCCATGCTGCGATCGGCGTGATGCTATGAGAAAGATCGTATCGGTTCTGAGCGCCGCTGTGCTTACGCTTACGCTGTGCGCCTGTTCTTCGGGATCTTCGACCTCTTCCATTACCGTGGCCGGCTCCACGACCTGCCTTCCTATCGCCGAGATTGCGGCCGAGGGCTTTAAGGAGGAGACCGGCATCGACGTGCTCGTTTCCGGTTTGGGTTCTTCCGCTGGGATCGAGGCCGTCAGCGCCGGCACGGCCGATATCGCCAGCTCCTCCCGTGGACTCAATGCCGACGAACAGGATCTGGGCCTGACTCCCATCGTCATTGCCCACGACGGTATCGCGGTCATCGTGAACGACGACAACCCCGTCGATAACCTCTCGACCGAGCAGCTCCGCGATATCTACGCCGGCAAGATTACCAATTGGAAAGAGGTCGGTGGCGAGGACCTGAGGATTCAGGTCATCAACCGAGACGAGGCGTCCGGTACGCGCGAGGCCTTCCGTACCATCGTGATGGATGGCACGCCGTTCGATCGCCGCTCGGCCGTTCTTTCGGGCACGGGCCAGGTGCGCGACGTGGTATCTCGTTCGCACGGTGCCATTGGCTACATTTCGCTGGGCTTCGTCGATAGCCTCAACGCCAAGACCTCGGTCAAGGCCGTCTCGGTCAATCATGTTGAGGCGTCCGAGAAGACGGTCGCGAGCGGCGGCTATCCCATCTCACGCGACCTTTACTTCTTTGTGAAGGGTGCGCCTTCGCAGCAGGCGCAGGATTACATCGACTATGTGACGTCCGAAAAGATGGACAAGCAGATTCGCGAGGCGGGCTTTATCCCCGTCACCAACGACGAGAAGGGGAGTGAGTAGCATGGAAGCACAGGAAAACTCCCAGACTGAGCAGAATGGTCAGGCGCCCAAGAAGCGCGAGCTGGCGCTCGTATCGCGCAGCACCTATATCAAGGAGAAGGCGCTGCAGTGGATCTTCTTTGCCTGCGCGTTCTTGGCGGTTGTTACCGTCATCCTGATTTTTGTCTTTACCACGTACTCGGCGCTGCCCGTCTTTACCGACATCGGTCTGGCGGACTTCTTTAGCTTTACGTGGGCGCCCTCTGAGGGTCACTACGGCATCGTGTCGCTGCTTGCCGGCTCGGGTCTGGTGACCGTCGGCGCGCTCGCCATGGGTGTGCCCCTAGGCGTGGGCACGGCCGTGTATCTGGTCGAGATCGCCAGCAAGCGCGTGCGCAAGCTCATCAGCCCTGCCGTTGACCTGTTGGCCGGCATCCCTTCTATCATCTATGGCTTCTTTGGCATGATCATCATCCGCCCGTTTATCGCACAACTGACCGGCGGTCTTGGTTTTGGCGCGCTGACGGCGTGGTTCGTGCTCGCCATTATGATCGTGCCCACCATCACGACGCTTACCATCGATGCTCTCAATTCCATTCCCATGGGCATTCGCGAGGCATCGTATGCCATGGGCGCCACCAAGTGGCAGACTATCTATAAGGTCGTGTTACCTGCCGCCAAGCTGGGTATCGTGGATGCCATCGTGCTGGGTATGGGCCGTGCCATCGGCGAGACCATGGCCGTGCTCATGGTCGTGGGTAACGCCCCGGTTATTCCCGACAGCATTGCGAGCCCCATCTCGACGCTCACGAGCCAGATTGCGCTCGACATGAGCTATTCCTCGGGTCTGCATCGCTCGGCGCTGTTCGGCATGGGCGTGGTCCTGTTTATCATTTCCGCCACGCTGGTGGGCATCGTCCGCCTGGTTTCCAAGAAGAAGAGGGGGTAGGCTATGTCCGATTCCGTTGACACGACGGTCGATACGACCTCGTCGCGCGAGCGCATCAAGCGTGCCCTTTCCCACGGCAAGAAGGGCCGCATCAACAAGGACCTGTCCAACAAGATCATGCTTGGCGTGTTCCGTGCCGCGGCATACATCACCACGCTGGTGCTGGTCGCTATCATCGCCTACGTGGTCATCAACGGCCTGCCACACATCTCGCTCGACTTTATCTTCGGTTGGCCCCAGGGCGTCAACGCCGAGGGCGGTATTTGGCCCACGATCGTCTCGACCGTCTATGTGACGGCGCTCGCCATGCTTATCTGCACGCCGATCGCTGTGCTGGCAGCCGTCTATCTGGCCGAGTACGCCAAGCAGGGCAAGATCGTCGAGCTCATTCGCTACGCTGCTGACGCTTTGGCCTCGGTGCCCTCCATCGTTATGGGCCTGTTTGGCTACGCCTTGTTTGTCGAGGCTATGGGTCTGGGCCTTTCGATGGTCTCGGCCGCTCTGGCGCTCGCGCTCTTGATGCTTCCCATCGTCATGCGCACCACCGAAGAGGCCATTCGCGCCGTTCCGCGCTATATCCGTTGGGGCGCGTATGGCCTGGGCGCCACCAAGTGGCAGGTTGTCTCCAAGATCGTGCTTCCTTCTGCCTTTGGCCGTATTGCCACGGGCATTGTCCTTGCCATCGGCCGTGCCATTGGCGAGACCGCCGTGGTGCTCTACACCATGGGCCAGGCCATCAATCTACCTATCTCGCCGCTCGATTCCGGCCGCCCCATGACCGTTCACCTGTACCTGCTTGCCAACGACGGCATCAACATGAACGCAGCCTACGGCACCGCGCTCTTGCTGATGGTGATCATTCTGGCCTTCAACCTGTTTGCGCGCTTCCTGTCGCGCAAGCGTCGCTAGTTAAGGAGTCCCATGTCCGTTTATCAGTCCGCTCCCACGCTGGAGCAAGCGGCCATTACGGCCAAGGATTTCAACTTTTGGTACGGTGACTTTCATGCGCTGACGGGGCTCGACCTCAACATCGCCAAAAACGCCATCACCTCCTTCATTGGCCCTTCGGGCTGCGGCAAGTCGACGTTTTTGCGCTGCATCAACCGCATGAATGACCTGATCGAGGGTACGCGCGTCGAGGGCACCATGACGCTCGACGGCAACGATATCTATGCCGAGGGCGTCGACCCGGTCGACCTCCGTCGCCGCGTGGGCATGATCTTTCAGCAGCCCAACCCGTTTCCCAAATCCATCTACGAGAATGTCGCCTTTGGCCCTCGTCTGCAGGGCGTGACTAGCAAAAGCGACCTCGATGACATCGTGGAAGAATCGCTCAAGCGCGCCAACCTCTGGAAAGAGGTATCCAATCAGCTCAACAAGGATGGTTTGGCGCTCTCGGGCGGTCAGCAGCAGCGTCTGTGCATCGCGCGCGTGCTTGCGGTGCAACCCGATGTCCTTCTGATGGACGAGCCCTGCTCCGCCATCGACCCCACGTCCGTCTCTAAGGTCGAGGATTTGATGGCCGAGCTGGCGCCCGAGATGACGATCATCATCGTTACGCATTCAATGCAGCAGGCAGCTCGTATCAGCGACTACACCGCATTCTTCTTGCAGGAAGTTGCCGGTGAACCTGCCACGCTCATCGAGTATGGTCAAACCGACGCGATCTTCACCAGCCCGGTGGACTCGCGGACGGAAGACTATATCACCGGCCGCTTTGGCTGATCGGTGCGACTAGTCCCAATCCGATCGGACCTGGTCCGGTGCGTATTCACTGTGCGGGCGGCATGACCGCACCCAACTGATTGGAGTGAACCATGCGTAAACTGTTTTCCCGTCAGCTCATCGAGGCCCGCCACGAGATGCTGAGCATCTACGAGGCCGTCGATCTGGCCCTCCACGATGCCGTTAAGGCCTATGTGACCGACGACCGCAAGCTCGCCACCAAGACCAAGAAGCGCACGCTTTCGATTGACGCGCGCTGCGCCAACTTGGAGGCCGTGTGCTACAACCTGATCGCCACGCAGTCGCCGGTCGCCTCCGACTTCCGCTTGCTGCAGACGATTATCTACGTCGACTTTAACCTGCAGCGCATGACCGATAAGGTTCGCCAGATCTGCCGCGCCACGCGTCACATGGTCAAGGCCGACATCTCGCTGCCCCAGGAGCTCGTCGGTACGGTTGAGGCCGAGGCCGAAGCTGTTTACCAGGTGCTGGGCTCTTCGCTTTCTGCGCTCGTCACCAATGACATGTCCATCATCTGCAACTTGGCCGTCGAGGACGAGCCGGTGCACGCCGCCTACGAGAAGTTCTTCCGCACCTTTAACCGTATGGATACGGGCGACTTTATGGACGACGACAGCAACTATGACGACCTGCGCCGCGCTATCATGGTTTCGCGCTACCTCGATCGCATCGCTTCGATTTCCATCGATGCCGCTTGCCGTCTGACCTTCCTGTTGACTGGTCAGCGTATGACTGCCGGTGATATCGCCTGCACTGATGAGGATGAGCTCGAGAGCATGCGCGTGCCTTCGGGCGAGGGTGTTATCATGAGGCCCGCCGTCGACGCTCGCTACGTTGCCAAGGTGCCCGCTAACGAGGTCAGCGAGGGTCTTCGCTACCTGCTCGATCATCTTGAGGACGAGGACGATGGCGAGGACGACGAGGAGTAAGTGACCCCGTTCGTCGAAAGATTGTAAATACCTAAGTGAGCGCGGCCTTGCACATGCGGGGCCGCGCTCTTGCGTTAGCATGGGACTACTTGTTTGGCTGTCAGCGGAGGCGATTGGCAATGGATAACTATTTGGACTTGATGCGCGCTCGCCGCGAGCAGATTCTGGAACGTTTTTATGCGGCGCTCGATCGCGCGGGCCGCCCCCATGACGCCGCGCGCCTCATTGCCGTGTCCAAGACCGTTGGTGTCGATGAGACCGTTGCCGCCATCCAGGCGGGGTATCGCCATTTTGCCGAGAACCGCCCGCAGGAGCTGGTTCGCAAGCTCACGGGTCTGGCGGAGCATCCGGAGCTGCCCGAGGTGCGCTTCGATATGATCGGCAACCTGCAGACCAATAAGATCAATGCGGTGCTGGGCTCAGCCGAGCTGATTCACTCGGTGGGTTCGCTGCATCTGGCACAGGCGATCTCGAGCCGTGCTGTCCGCAAGATTGAGGCAGGCGAGCTCGCCGGCCCCCAGCGTGTGCTCATCGAGGTCAATGTGAGTGGTGAGGAGTCGAAGGGAGGCTTTTCGCCCGATGAGATTCGCGCCGCCGCGGGTGAGCTTGCGGAACTTGAGGGAATTTGCGTACAGGGGCTTATGACTATGGCGCCCCGGGGGAATAAGGATGTGGCACGCCGCACCTTTGCGGGGCTTCGTGAGCTGAGGGATGAGCTGGAGGCGGCGCATCCCGATTTGAACCTGCCTGAGCTTTCCTGCGGCATGAGCGAGGACTTTGAGCCTGCCCTTGAGGAGGGCTCTACGCTCGTTCGCCTGGGCAGGGTAGTATTTAGCCCGGAGTTTGCAGTAAAATAAGGCTCTGAAGTGCGCACTGATTATCGGGGCGCCTGCACTAAACCGCGAGAGGACACAACCATGGGCTTCCTTGACGAGATTAAAAATAAGATGCACCTGGGCGGCCAGCAGGGTTACGACCAGGGTTATGGCCAGGACGACGACTACGGCTACGATGACGGCTATGACGATAGTTATCAGGGCAACGGCTACAGCGGTGCTTCGGGCGAGGGCTTCTACACCCAAGACGAGCCGAGCAACGGCCTGCTTGGTCAGACGCGCCGCGGTGAAGCTGAGTCGGTTGCCGTGTATACGCGCTCCGGCCAGCTGGTCGGCGATGACTCCCGCCATGCCACGACGTATAACCCGCCTTCGCGCTCGCAGGACAGTGTTGCGAGCGGTTATCGTCCTGGTGCCTATGACACGCCGTCGAGCTACGCCGAGAACACCCGCGCCCGTGCCGCCGCTGCACCCGCGCCTGCACCGAGCGATGCCTCGGCCTATGCGAGCAATATCATCAACGCCACGCCGCAGCTGCCGGCCTATGTCCTGCGCCCCGAGAGCTATGACGACGTGGAGACCGTGGTGCGCCGCGTTCGCACCAAGCAGCCTGTCGCACTGATTTTTGTGGGCGTACGCACCGAAGTTGCCAAGCGCGTCTTGGACTTCTCTTACGGCTTTGCCTGCGGTCTGGGCGCCACGGTCAAGGAGGTAGGCGACCGAGTGTTCATGGTGCTGCCCGCCGGTTGCGAGGTCAAAGATTCCGATCTCAAGAAGCTTCGTGCCGACGGCTACCTTAAGTAAAGACAAGACGAGGAGATTCCCATCAACATCTACACTATCGTCCAGCTGGTCAACACGCTGTTCAACTTCTATTCCACGCTCATTGTCGTCTACTGCTTTATGACGTGGATTCCCATGAAGCAGGGCGGTTTGCTTCAGGATATTGCTGCGGTGCTCGATAGCGTGTGCGGTCCGTGGCTCGGCCTGTTCCGTCGTTTCATCCCGCCGATGGGCGGTGTCGATTTTTCGCCGGTCGTTGCGATTATTGCGTTGCAGTTGGTGCAGAGGCTGGTTCTGCAGCTTCTTATAGGTATACTCGTATAGAACTGACTTAGTAACTTACGTCGGGCGTGTACGCCGAGGCGATGAAAAAGGAGACTTGTTATGGCTATTACCCCTGCAGACATCCAGGCTCAGACTTTCTCTGAGGCCAAGCGTGGCTACGATCCTGCCGAGGTCGACGTCTTCTTGGAGACGCTGTCCTCCGAGGTTGACGCTATGCTCGCTAAGATCGTCGACCTTAAGGGTCGTCTGACTGCTACCGAGCAGCAGCTTGCCGACGCACAGGCTCAGCTTGCCCAGGCTCAGGATGCCACCGCCCAGGCCGTTCCTGCCGCCCCCGTGGCTGCTCCCGCCCCTGACTTCTCCGCTCAGGAGCGCCAGATTTCCGCTGCCCTGATCGCTGCCCAGCAGACCGCTGAGACCATCGTCAACGATGCCAACGAGAACGCTGAGCGTATCCGCAACGAGGCTGACGCCAAGGCCCGCGAGGTTATCCGCCAGGCTCTGACCGAGAAGCAGGCCGAGCTCGAGGAAATCGACCGTCTGAAGGCTTCCCGCGAGGAGTTCAAGGCCGAGTACCTCAAGCTCATCCAGCACTTTATGGATGATGCCCAGAACTCCTTCCCGGCCGACCTCATGGCCTCCACGCCGGTCGGTTCTGCCGCTTCTCCTGCGGTGACTGTTCCCGCCGAGCCGCTGCCCGTCGCTGACCCGGTTGTCCCCGTGGCCGATCCCTTCGCCCCGATCGACAACTTTGCCGCCGACGACCTGGACTAACATTCGGCCTACAATTTAGTGCCTAGAAAGGACCCGCAGCTTGCGGGTCCTTTTTTATGACTGTGCCGGGGTGCGTAACATAAAAAACCGAGCCCTGCACATAGTGGCGCAGAACTCGGCGAACGGGTGAGCGGTCAAGGGTAGGTTTTAAGGCATGTCCCAAAAATCTACTTGAGGAGGAAGTCGGAGAGGGGAATGGTGCGGGCCTCGCGATGCTCGGGGTCTGCGATGTGGTCGGCAGGATAGCCACAGACGAGCATGTGATAGGGATAGACGCCCTTGGGCAGATTGAACTGCTCCTGTGCCACCTCAGGCTTAAAATGGCATACCCAGCACGTTCCCAGGCCCTGCTCGGTGGCCTCCATCATCATCTGATCACACACGATGGACGTATCGATTTCGCTGGAATTCATCTGATCATACGGGCGCACCCAAGCATCATCGGTAACGCTGCAAATAAGGAAGATGAGCGGAGCGCCAAAGATAGATCCATCACGAGCAAACCGAGGCTGACAAGCAGCAGCCTTCTCCAGAAGCTCAGGCGTATCCAGCACCATCACACGAGAAGGATGATTATTACAAGCAGAAGGAGCAATCCGCCCAGCCTCAACAATGGCATCCACCACAGCCTGCTCAACAGAACGATCCTGAAATTCACGACAAGAATACCGACCCCGAGCCAGATCCAAATAAGACATACAAGCCCTCCAACAATTAAAAATCAAACAAACCCAAAGTAACCCAAACAGTACCCAAAGCAGCAATCAGCCAAACGCTCATCGAGGGCCAAAGTGTCCGAACGGATACCAAAGGTCCCTTCAGCCAAACCCCCATTGCGCTATAACTATCAGCCAAAGTTCCCAATGGTGGTACGTAAGGGAGCGGGCCCGGCCACTAATAACCTTTTGAACGACTCTGCTTGCAGCCGGAGTGAAAAAGGTTATTAGTGGCCGGGCCCGCGACCGCCGGGACACGTACCCCCATTTAACTGTTCTTCATGACAATCGAATCCACAACATCGGCCACATTCTCGCAGCAGTCGGCGCAGTACTCCAGGAAGGCGTAGACGTCACGCCAAGCGATGACCTCGAGCGGATCCTTGCCGTTAACGTGCAGGTTGCGCATGGCGTTGATGTAGAGCTCGTCGGCCTCGGACTCGATGGTGTTGATCTGGATGACCAGCTCGCGCAGCGTTTTGGACTTGCGGTAGTTGGGAAGCTCGACCATCAGGTCTTTCATGGCGCGGCAGGCGTCAGTCACCTTGTGGGCGATGACGATGGCGTCAGGATGGATGCTCTGAATGTTGGTGAAGTAGACGCGCTGCACGACGCCCTCAATACGGTCGAGCACGGTGTCGAGCGCGCAGCTCATCAGATCCAGATCCTCGCGCTCGAGCGGGGTGATAAAGGCGGTGAGCAGGGCGTCTTCGAGCTCGTGGTGCTTCTTGTCTGCCGCATGCTCAATCGCATGCATCTTATTGAGCATGTCGTGAATCTGCGCGGGATCGAAGTTCTCAAAAATCTGGGTAAGCAGCTCGGCGGCCTGGACGGCGAGGTCGGCGCAGGCGACGTAGTTGTCAAAGTAGAACGAATCGGGTTTCTTAGCCATGGGTGGGTCCTTTCGAGGCGAAGACGGGTGGGCGAAGTGTTGCGGTCCAGATGGACGTTCGGTTTGACTAGAGGAACATCATGAACAGCTTGGCCATGACAAAGCTGATGAGTCCGCAGGCGGGGAAGGTGAAGAACCAGGTGAACATCATGTCCTTAACGACGCCGAAGTTGATGGCCGAGAGGCGCTTGACGGCACCGACGCCCATGATGGCGCAGGTCTTGATGTGTGTGGAGGACACGGGGATGCCGGTAAGGGTGGCAAGCAGCAGGTTCGCGGCGCCCGCGAGGTCGGCGGAGAAGCCCTGATACTTCTCGAGCTTAACCATGCTCTGGCCGACGGACTTTATGATGCGCTCGCCGCCGACGCTGGTGCCGATACCCATGGTGGCCGAGCACAGCAGCATAATCCAGATGGGGATGCCGGCATCGCCGACGCTGGTCTGGCCGTTTGCGAAGGCCACGCCTAAAAAGAGCACGCCGATGAACTTCTGTCCATCCTGCGCGCCGTGCATAAAGCTCATGGCCGCAGCGCTCGCGATCTGAGCGTATTTAAAGAAGACATTGGCACGTCGCCTGTTGGCGGCGGCGAAAAGAACCGAGACGAGTTTGCACAGGACCCAGCCCATGACAAAGCCCAGGCCGATGGAGAGCGCCAGGCCGTAGATGACCTTCATCCACTCGTGGACGTTGACGCTGCTCGCGCCGCCGAGGGCGATAGCGGCACCGGTCAGGCCGGCGATAAGGCTGTGGCTTTGCGAAGTGGGGATGCCAAAACGCGATGCTGTGGCGCCGTAGACGACGATGGAGAACAGCGCTGCGCAGAGGCACGCGAGCGCCATGGTGCTGTTTCCGCCAAAGTCGACGATATGTGAGATGGTGTTGGCGACGCTCGCATTAAAGTGCGTCATGATGAGCACGCCGAGGAAGTTGAATGCGGCGCTCATGAGAATGGCGGCGCGGGCGGGCATGCAACGCGTAGTGACGCAGGTCGCGATGGCGTTGGGCGCGTCGGTCCATCCGTTGACGAAGATGGCGCCGAGCGCGAGGATCACGGTGACGGCAAGGACTGGGTTCGACACAATTTGGCCGAGGAAGGTTGAGAACGTTACGTCCATATATGGGCTTTCTCGAAGTTTGCAGGCACGTTACAAAAACATGATAAATCGTATCACCTCCTGTGGGTTTCTTAACGGAGTTCTGACGTGAGAAGTGGATTTTTTGGCACTAAAATTGAATATTAGTCCTGTTGACCGCGGGTATTCTTTTTGCTAACACGCCATGCGGACACGTGCGATTGCTACGACACTCCAAAACCACAGTCTGTTCGCTTTACAACATGCAAACATGCGTTCGATAATAGGAGGCATGGAATATCGACAGACAGACGGCAAAACTCGGCGCGTACACAAGCAGTATGTGGACGTCGTGGCTCGCATCCTCGCGGGCGGACAAGTCGTGCCAGTCGCCGTCTGCTGGGTCGACGGTCGTTGCTTTACGATTGACGAGATTGTCTCGACCACTGGGTTTGGCCTGACGGTTCACGGCATTCGTACGGCAACCTATAAGGTGCGTTTTGGCGGGCACGCGACCGAGTTGTATCTGGAGGACCAGACGCGTGAACGACCAGATGGCTCGCAGGCCCATCTGATGCGTTGGTGGGTGTGGGCATTCGACCGTACGCTCGAGGGCGAGCGCCGTAGGTAAGGACGCACGGCGTTCGGGTACAATGACAGGAATCTTGTCAGCTACTGCGCCGTTATTTGTGGCGCTTTTTGAAAGGACGAACCTATGAACGATATCCAGGGCTATCAGAACGGCCCCGTCGAGAGCGGCGCAAGCCGCGCCAAGGAGATGTCGCCGCGCGCGTACAATCTCGCCATGTCTGCCCTGATCTTCTTGGGCTTTTGCGCCATGGGCGCCGGCGCCTACTTTACGAGCACCATGTCGTTTGCGCGCATGATGATGAGCGGCGCCGCCTTGCCGCTGGTCTTTGGCTCGTTTATTTTGACCATCGTCGGCATGGTCATGATGTCGGCCGCCGCCAGCAAGCAGTCCGTGGGCCTGTCCCTTGTGGGCTACATAATCTTTGCGAGTACCTTTGGCCTGACCGCGTCGTTTGGCCTTGCCAACTACGACCTGCCCACCATCAACACTGCCTTTATCGCCACGGCCGCCATCACCTTTGTCTATGGCGCCTTGGGCGTGACGTTCCCCAAGTTTTTCCAGCGCGTATATGGCATCGGCTTTGGCATTCTGCTCGCCACTATTCTGGTTGAGATTGTGCTGATGTTCATGGGCGTCTCGCAGACCATCACCGATCTGATCGTGATCGTGGTGTTCGCCGGCTTTATCGGCTACGACACCTATGTTGCCACGACGGTGCCGCCTACGCTGCCCAACGCCGTGCTTATGGCATCCAACTTGTTCGTGGACATCATCAACGTGTTCCTGCGCATTCTGAACATCCTCGGCCGTCGCGACTAGTGGCGAATTGCGGCGGTGTTTGCCGTGCGTGTAAATCGATGCGAAAGGCGGTCCTTCGGGGCCGTCTTTTTTGTATGCGGCGGGGTATCATGGATGGGAAAAGCCGATAGCGGCAGAGACCGAGAAAGGTGACCACTTATGGCAGACGTCGACAACAGGAACCGTAACCGCAGGTCCAACCGAGCGGGTCAGCCCAATCCCAAGCGCGAGGCCCGTGCCAAGGCCGCCGAGCGTCACGTGGCAACTGTGTCCGAAGCGTGCGCCAAGGATATCGAGCGTTCGCTTGCCGGTGTTCGCGAGTTTGACGGTATGCCTGCCGGCTTTGTCGCGGCGATGAAGGCCAAGGTTCAGAGTGCTGTGGCCGCCGAAGAACAGGTTGCCGAGGACGTCGAGGGCGCGGAGGCTGCCGAGGTCGAGGCAGCGCTCGAGCCCGTCGAGGAGCCTGCCGAGGAAATCGCTGAAGCTGAGTCCGCGCCTGCTGAGGAGCCCGCTCCGGTTCTGCCCGAGGTCACCGTGCTCGATGCCTCCGCCACGCAGGCCATCCTGGACAACGGTCGTGGCTATGCGCAGCTCTGCGACATGGCCGTGCTCGCCTTTGCCTCGTTCACCAACCCGGGCGGTGGCTATATTCAGGGTTATCTGGGCCAGGAGGCCACGCTGTGCGCCGATTCGTATCTGTACAACGTTCTCGATATGCAGCGTAAGTGGTACGGCGAGAACCGTCGCCGCAACATCAACTGCGAGCTCTATCGCAACCGCGCCCTAGTGGTGCCTGCGGTGCGCTTCGACCGCAACCACGTGCATGCATACGCCGACGTGATCGTGGCCGCCGCGCCCAACGTTAAGCGCGCCCGCCAGGAGTATCGCGTGAGCGACGATGCTCTGCTGGATGCCCTGCGCGACCGCATTCGCTTTGTGCTTGCCATCTGCGACGAGCTGGGTCGCGAGAAGCTCGTGTTGGGCGCATGGGGCTGCGACAACAACGGCTTTGACGCAGAGGCCGTGGCCGAGCTCTTCCGCAAGGAGCTCGCGTCGGGCGACTTTAAGGTCAAGCAGGTCTTTTTTGCTGTGCCCTCTACGCGCTGGGACGAGGATTTTGCCAAGTTCGAGCACGTGCTGGCAAACTTCCCCGAGCGCAACGAGGAGTCCTATGCTCAGGTTGCTGCCCGCGCCGCAGCAGCCCGTGCCGCCGAGCAGGCCCAGGCTGCTGCCGAGGACGACGAGGATGACGATGACTGGCGCAAGTACCTGTAATCGGTACGTGCTGACAGATAGGTCGAGCCGGCGGGAGAGGCTGCTCCCGTCGGCTTTTTACTAAAGGAAGGGCTTACGATGAAAAACGTTCTATGTTTTGGCGACAGCAACACCTATGGTTACGATCCGGCGGGCATGCGCGACGGCACCGCGGTGCGCTATGCGCGGGATGTGCGCTGGTGTGGCGTGGCCCAACGTGACTTAGGCGAGGGCTGGCATGTAATTGAAGAAGGCCTCAACGGCCGCACGACGGTACGCGACGACATGTGCCATCTGGACACCAATCTTAACGGCATTCGCGCACTTCCGATGCTGCTCGAGGCCCATAAGCCGCTGGACGCCATTGTGATCATGCTGGGCACCAACGACTGTAAGACGGTCTTTAACGTGACAGCTTCCGATATCGCCCGTGGCGCCATGGCGCTGATTCGCGCGGTGCGTGCATTTCCCTGGACCAATGCCGCACCCTGCCCGCGTATTCTGCTGATGGCACCTATCAAGATCAAGCCGCAAATCGCCGATGTATATATGACCGATTTTGACGAGCGTTCCGTCGAGGCCTCGGAGCATTTTGGTGAGTACTACGCACATGTGGCTGAGCAGTTTGGCTGCGACTTTTTGAATGCCGCCGACTTTGCCGAGCCGGGCGATATCGACTATCTGCATATGATGCCCGAAAGCCATGAGAGCCTGGGTCACGCCGTGGCAGCCAAGCTCCAAGAGATGCTCGGTGAGTAGCGCGACCCCAAACCACCGCAAAGGTGCCTGTCCCCTTTGCGGTGGCTTGGGCTGCGAATCTTAATACTGCCACATGTGGTTGACAGGGCCGGAGCCTTTGCCCATGTTCAGGCCGGCGGCCAGAGCGCCTGTCAGGTATGCCTTGCCGGCGTTGACGGCGTCGGCAAGATCCATGCCCTGAGCCAGCGCGCAGGCGATGGCGGACGAGAGCGTGCATCCGGTGCCGTGCGTGTTGTCGGTCTCGATGCGCTTGTGGCGGAACCACGTGGTGAGTGGATCTCCCAGATGGTTGCCCTCGTCATCGAGTGGCGCGGGTTCGGCCAGTACATCGTTGGCCTCGTTGACAAGATGCCCACCCTTAACGAGGGATGCACAACCAAAGCGGCGGGTGAGGAGCATGGCAGCATTTTGCTGCGTGCGCTCGGAGTCGACCTCGTAGTCGAGCAGGGCCATGGCCTCGGGAATATTGGGCGTGATAACCGTCGCTAGCGGGAACAGGCGGCGAGTGAGCGCCTCTGCGGCATCTTCGGCAATCAGCCGTGCGCCCGAGGTGGCTACCATGACGGGGTCGACTACCACGTTTGTCGCCTTCCAGGCGCTCAGGCGGTCGGCGATAACATCGATAATCTCGACAGAAGAAACCATGCCGATCTTGACGGCGCTCGGGCGGATATCGTCAAAAACGGCGTCAATTTGCGCGGCTACGATATCTGGCGAGATATCCTGCACGGCGGTAACGCCCAGTGTGTTTTGCGCTGTGATGGCGGTGATGGCCGTCTGGGCATACAGACGGTGCGCCGTGATGGTCTTGATGTCGGCCTGAATGCCGGCGCCGCCGCTGGAATCGGATCCCGCGATGGACAGGACGGCAGGTACCTTACTACGATCCATGTTCGCTCCCTTGTTCGGTCGGAATCAAATGGGTCTTTAAGCCAGCATTATAAAGATGCCCGGGCCGACTCTATGTCGAACCCGGGCGGGCGATGCAATCTTTACGCAAATGCAAGCAAATGTTCACACGTCAACAATTGACAGGCACCAGCTCGCCGACAGAAGCGGCCGCGGCGACAGGCTAGTCCTCCATGCCGAGGTCGATCGTGGTGCCCTCGAAGATCTTGTTGACGGTGCGGACGGCGCACATCTTGCCACACATGGTGCAAGTGCCCTCGGTGGCGGCGGGGGACTCCTCGTAGCGCTTCTTGCCCGTAACCGGGTCGAGCGCGCACTCCCACATGGCGTCCCAGTCAAGCTTGCGGCGTGCCTGGCCCATCTTGTCGTCCATGTCGCGGGCGTGGGGCACCTTTTTGGCGATGTCGGCGGCGTGTGCGGCGATCTTGGTGGCCATGAGGCCGTCGAGCACATCCTGGGCGTTGGGCAGGCATAGGTGCTCTGCCGGTGTCACGTAGCACAGGAAGTCGGCACCGGAACTGGCGGAGATGGCGCCGCCGATGGCGGCGGTGATGTGGTCGTAACCCACGCCGATATCGGTCACCAGCGGCCCGAGCACATAGAACGGAGCATTGTGGCACAGGCGCTTCTGCAGTTTCATGTTGGCGGCGATCTCGTCGAGCGCCATGTGACCCGGGCCCTCGACCATGACCTGGACGCCGGCGGCCCAAGCGCGCTTGCACAGCTTGCCCAGCTCGATCATCTCAGCGGTCTCGGTGGCGTCGTTGGAGTCGTAGAGGCAGCCCGGGCGGCAGGAGTCGCCGAGCGAAATCGTCACGTCGTACTCGTGGCAAATCTCGAGCAACTCGTCGTAGAACTCATAGAATGGGTTCTCGTTACCGGTGACCTCCATCCAGCCAAACAGCAGTGAGCCGCCACGGCTCACGATGTTCATGAGGCGGCCGGTCTCCTTAAAGGTCTTGGTGACCGACTTGTTTATGCCGCAGTGGATGGTCATAAAGTCCACGCCGTCCTCGGCATGCGCGCGCACGACTTCGAACAGGTCGTCCTTGGTGAGCTTGACCAGCGGCTTTTCCATGTAGCCGATGGCGTCGTACATGGGGACGGTGCCTACCATGAGCGGCGTCTCGTCGATGAGCTGCTGGCGGAACTGACGTGTCTTGCCCGAGTTGGAGAGGTCCATGATGGCGTCGGCGCCAAAGTCCTCGGCGATCTTGACCTTCTTCCATTCCTCGGCGGCATCGGCCTTGTCGCCCGAGATGCCCAGGTTCACGTTGACCTTGGTGGACAAGCCCTCACCGACGCCAAAGGCGCGCATGCCCTTTTTGATGTGCACGATGTTGGCGGGAATGGCGATGCGGCCGTCGGCCACGCGCTCGCGGATGTACTCGGGGTCGCGATGCTCGCGCTCGGCGACCTCCTTCATCTGCGGTGTGATCTGCCCGGCGCGGGCGAAGTCGATTTGCGTGACGAGCTTGGGCTCGGTCTGTGTGCTCATTGGCACGGCTCCCTTCGTTGGCATTACCCATATCAGGTTTGCGGGTCAGGGCGGGCGCGCCCAGTCTCAGCCTGCCGTCTTGTCCTGCAAGCTCCCCGTTTATGTGGTGGGCTCAAGTATAGCCTGAATGGGTACGATTGGGCCAACGAGCGTGCCTGTGGGGAGGCGAACATGGAAGACAAGCATCTATATCGAGAGACGCAATGGGATGTATCGGCCGAGGAAAGCCGTGCGCACCATGGCCTTGTCGCGATTGGTTTTGCGGTGCTTGCCGTGCTGGTGATTGCCTTTTGTATCTGGACGTTTGGCGGTCGCGGCGGCGCTGCCTGGGAGTTTGAGGCCGACGATGCCCTGCCGATCATGACAGTGAAGGTCGCGGGCGGCAATACCGTTGCCGCGCCGGGCGACTATTGGTATCCGCGCAACGAGTTTGTGCAGTTGCAGCTGAGTGGCGGATCCATTCCTGGTGAAGAGATCGAGCGCGTGACCTTCGATGCGTCGCTTAAGACGCTGTCGGTCGAGCTCAAAGATCAAGGGGATGTGCCCACGACAATGGATATCGCGCTGACGGAATGGCGCCTGGAGCCCCCGTCGGGCGTCAAGGTGTCCGAGGTGGAGCATGTCAAGATTACCTATCAGGACGGCTCGACAAATGAAATTGCCAAAGCCGACGGCTTGGCGGAATAGACGCCGTGCCTAGGCAGCACATTCAAAAGTAGCGGTGGTCCTACAAGGCCTGTTCGTTCAGGAAGACCAGAGTGTTTTTATTTGAAAGCTCGGGAAAGTGACGATAACCAACGTCGAACGCGGTGAGCCCGCTTACATCCTCGAGCTTGTTTTCTGCCATCCAGCGCACCATGGAGCCGCGCGCCTTTTTGCTGGCTGTCGAGCGCTGGATGGGCTTGCCGTTGCGGACACCTTCGCCAAAGAGACAAGTGACGGTTGTGGCGTCGCCTGCGAGATGGGGTAGAACGGCCTTGGCGTACTCCACACTGGCAAGGTTGACGATCGTGGTGTTAGAGCCCGCCGGAGCGATGGCCCGTGCGAGCTTGTCGCTCCAAAACGCGTAGAGGTCTCGGGCATCGTCAACGGCGAGCTTCGCGCCCATCTCCAGCCGATACGGTTCGACGGCATGAAAGGGACGAACGCACCCGTAGAGGCCGGAGAGGATCCACAGATGGTCTTGCAGCCATGCGAGCTGCGTGGAATCCATCACCTCGGGTGCCATGCTCTGGTATTGAATGCCGTGATAGGACATGACGGCAGGGGAGAGGTGACGGGCGAGTGCGGGATTGTCGAGATCGCCGCTTTTCAGGATGGGCCCGAACTCATGCAGTGTGTTGAGGCAAGGTCCCAGCAGTTTGTCACTCACGTTCCACAGCGCCTGCAGGCCGCCGCTGCCTTCATTCCGCTCGATATCTAGCAGTGCGCGGTGGAGGCGAGCCGTCTCGCGCACAAAGGGTGGGATGCCCAGGACTTCAAAAGCATCTTGGGCCGCGCGCATCTGCTTGGCGGGCGAAATGATGACCTGCAGCATGGACGCTCCTCTGCCAAAAAAGTTGCGGTGGAATACGGTCTGTTTTGGCCGTTTATGGGCCAGTTTAGTCCGTATTTCACCGCAAGTTATAAGGGACTGGTTAGGCGCGCTCGAGGAAGGCCTTGTAGCCGCGATAGGCCTCGTAGATATCGGCCTTGTTAGCGACCTCCCACAGGGCGTGCATGGACAGGACGGCAACGCCGGAGTCGATGACGTTCATGCCGTACTTGGCCATGATGTAGGCGATGGTGCCGCCGCCGCCCGCGTTGACACGGCCGAGCTCGCAGGTCTGGAAGTCCACGCCGGCCTCGTCCATGATGTCGCGGACGAGGGCCACGTACTCTGCGTCGGCGTCGTTGGAGCCGCCCTTGCCGCGGCTGCCCGTGTACTTGTTAAAGCACAGGCCACGACCCATAAAGGCTGCGTTCTTGGTCTCGAACTTGCCGGCGTAGCCCGGGTCGAAGCCGGCGGACACGTCAGAGGAGAGCATGCGGCTGTGGGCGAGTGCACGGCGCAGGGCCAGCGGGCTATCCTCGCCGGCGAGCGTCATGATCTCGGCGACGGTGTTCTCGAAGAAGCGGCTCGTCATGCCGGTGGCACCCACGGAACCGATCTCCTCCTTGTCGACGATGAGTGTGATGCTCGTGCGCTCCACGTTGGCGACGTTGATCTGGGCGAGCATGGAGGGGTAGGCGCAGACGCGGTCGTCGTGGCCATAGCCCAGAATCATGGAGCGGTCGAGGCCCATGTCGCGGGCCGGGCCGGCGGGCACGACCTCGATCTCGGCGGAGAGAAAGTCCTCCTCCTCGACGTCGTACTGCTCCTTGAGGATATCCAGGAACATCTGCTTGACGGGCTCCTTGGGAGCGTCTTTGTCGTCCTCGTCAAACTTGACGGGGCGGCCGCCCACGATCACGTCAAGGATCTCGGCGTCGACGGCGTCCTTGGCGGGCTTGGCCATCTGCTCGCTCGAGAGGTGGATCAGCAGGTCGGAGATGGTAAAGACCGGGTCGTCCGCCTTGTCACCGATGTTGATGTCGACGGCGGTGCCGTCCTTTTTGCAGATGACGCCCACGAGTGCAAGCGGGGAGGCAACCCAGTGGTAGCTCTTGACGCCACCGTAGTAGTGTGTGTCGAGGTAGGCCATGTCGCCGGCCTCGAAGGCGGGATTTTGCTTGAGGTCTAGGCGCGGCGAGTCCACGTGGGCGCCCAGGATGTTAAAGCCCTGCTCGAGCGGGGCGGTGCCCAGGTTGACGAGCATGAGGTCCTTGCCGTGATTGGCGGCGTACACCTTGTCGCCGGCCTTGAGCGCGCGGCCCTCGGCGATCACGGTCTCCAGATTGACGTAGCCCGCCTCCTCGGCCATCTTGATACCGGTCTTGACGCACAGGCGCTCGGTCTTGTTCTCACTCAAAAATTGCTTATAGCCGCGGCAAAGCTCCTCGAGCTCTTCGATCTGCTGTGGCGTGTACTTTTTCCATGCGCAGGGACGCTCCATGACGCAGGCTCCTTTCGGATCGATCGTGCTGGTTGATGTACCGTGAGCCATCGTATCACGCGCGGGCTCGCGGCGGCAGGGGAGCTTGATGTGCGGTGGTCGCGGGGCGGGGAGCGTGTAAACTGGTGTGAGCAAACCGTGCCCAGCCCAAAGCGAGGTATTCAATATGTCTGACAAGCGCCGCACCTTTGCCGTTATTGACGGCAACTCGCTCATGCACCGCGCCTTCCACGCCGTGCCGCCGACCATGAACGCGCCGGACGGTCGCCCCACCAACGCGATCTTTGGCTTTCTGAACATGTTTCTCAAGATGATCGACGCCTTTAACCCCGACGGTGTGGTCGTGGCGTTTGATAAGGGCAAGCCGCGCGTGCGCATGGAGATGCTGCCGCAGTATAAGGCGCAGCGCCCGCCCATGGACCCCGATCTGCACGTGCAGTTTCCGATGATTAAAGAGCTGCTCACCGCGCTCAACGTGCCGATTCTGCAGTCCGAGGGCTGGGAAGGCGACGATATCCTGGGAACCATGGCGCGCCTGGGTGAGGAGGCAGGCTGCGACATGCTGCTGGTGACCGGCGACCGCGACATGTATCAGCTTGTGACCGAGCACGTCAACGTGGTCTCGACCCGCAAGGGCCTGTCCGACGTAGCGATTATGACGCCCGAGAGCGTGGATGACCTGTATCACGGCATTACGCCGGCGCTCGTGCCCGATTTTTACGGCCTGAAGGGCGACACGTCGGACAACATTCCCGGCGTACCGGGCATCGGTCCCAAAAAGGCGAGCGCGCTCATCGCACAGTACGGCAGCTTGGACGAGGTCATCGCGCATGCCGACGAGGTCAAGGGCAAGATGGGCGAGAACCTACGTGCGCATATCGACGATGCCTTGCTGAGCCGCAAGGTCGCGACCATCCGCACCGATGCGCCTGTCGAGCTCGACTTTGACGAAACGTCCTTCCCGGCGTTTTCTGCCGACGAAGTCTCCGCGGCGCTGGGCGCACTCGGCATTACGGCCATGCAGAACCGTTTCTTGTCGCTGATCGGTGGCGAGGGTGGGGCTGCGGCCACTGTCAGCACGTTTGAGATACCCGCGGTTTCGCGCGCTGCCGCCGGCGATGCCGAGGCGCTCACTGTCGCTGCCGCCGAGATTTCTCGCGTGATCGAGGCAGGCGAGTGGATTGCCGCTGTGGTGGACGATGACAAAGAGGAGGGCGCGCTTTTTGGCTTGACGCGCACGCTGTGGCTGGCGACGTCCAAGGGCCTGTTCGCGCTCGAGGAGGGCGACAGCTGTGCGGCGGCTGAAGTTGAGGGCTTCAACTTCGCCCACGGCGTGATCGCCGGCGTGCTTGCGCGCCTGTTTATGGAGGGCCGCGTGGCGAGCCCGGATACGAAGGCGCTGCTGCATGAGCTTTCGCCCGTCGATTCTTCCGAGCCCGAGCTCATGGATCCGCTGGCAGTCGACTCCACGCGCATCTTCGATACCGTGGTTGCCGCCTACCTGTTGGATTCCGACCGCTCCGAGTTTGACGAGGCGTATCTGGCCGATACCTATCTGCAGATGGCGCTGCCTGCGACGCGCGGTGCAGAGGATGCCGGCGAGGACGCTCCTGCGCCCGCCGCTCGCACGGCGGCCTTGACGCTGGCGCTGGTCGCACCGCTGCGCGACCGCATGGCCCGCGAGAACGCCGTCAACGTGTTCGATGGCATCGAGATGCCGCTCGTGCCGGTGCTTGCCAAGATGGAGCGCGCGGGCATGCTCGTAGACCCTGACCGTCTGCATAGTCTGTCTGAGGGGCTTGCTACCCAGATTGCCGAGGTCGAACGCAACATCCGCGACCTGGCAGGCGACGAGACCTTTAACATCGGTAGCCCCATGCAGCTCTCGCACGTGCTGTTTGACGTTATGGGGCTTCCGACCAAGGGCCTCAAAAAGACCAAGCGCGGTTACTATTCGACCAACGCCAAGGTACTGAGTGATCTTGCTCGCGACCACGAGATTGTTCGTCTGATCTTGGACTGGCGCGAGAAGTCCAAGATTAAGTCAACCTATCTGGACACGCTGGGCCCGCTGCGCCGCGGTGACGGTCGCGTGCACACCACGTACAACCAGACCATCACGGCAACGGGGCGTCTGTCCTCGAGCGACCCGAACCTGCAGAACATCCCGACGCGCTCTGAGCTGGGCCGTACCGTCAAGACGGCGTTTTCGGCAGGCGAGGGAAGCGTCTTTTTGGCGGTGGACTACTCGCAGATCGAGCTGCGTCTGCTGGCGCATCTTTCGGGTGACGAGCACCTGGTGCGCGCCTTTAACGAGGGCGAGGACTTCCATGCCGAGACGGCGGCGCGCGCGTTTGGCGTTCCCGTGTCCGAGGTAACGCCCGACCTGCGCAGCCGCGCCAAGGCCGTGAACTTTGGCATCGTGTATGGTCAGCAGGCCTATGGCCTGTCGCAGTCGCTGCACATCTCGATGGCCGAGGCGCGCGACATGATCGACCGCTACTACGAGGCCTATCCGGGCGTGCGCACGTTCCTCGACAACGTGGTGGCGCGCGCCAAGCAGACGGGCTACGCCGAGACCATGTACGGCCGCCGTCGTCATATTCCGGAGCTCAAGGCCAAAAATCCGCAACTCCGCGGCTTTGGCGAGCGCACGGCCATGAACCACCCCATGCAGGGCACCGCCGCCGACATCATCAAGATTGCGATGGCCCGCGTGAGCCGCCGTCTGGAAGAGGAAGGCTTTGCCGCTCACATGATCCTGCAGGTACACGACGAACTGGACTTTGAGTGCCCGGTCGAAGAAGTCGAACGCCTGACCGCCATGGTCCAAGACGTCATGGAACACGTCGTAGACCTACGCGTACCCCTAATCGCCGAAGCCAGCACCGGCATAACCTGGGCCGACGCCAAATAAAGATGCGCCAACAATCCCAGAGTAACCAAAAGCAGAAGGGGGCTCCTTGCCAACAAGGAGCCCCCTTCATTCCAAATAATCAGCCAAGTATCTAGACGCCAAGACGCCATCTAGGCGGCAAGCAAGTCACCGCAGGACCTGGCCGGGCGAGGCGGGTAAGTTTTTCGTAGATTCCGCACGAGCCGGAAAGCACTTAATGTGCTTTCCGAGCGAGCCCAGGACCTGACCGAACGAAAAACTTACCCGCCTCGCCCGGTCAGGTCCGACGAGCAACGTTAACGAGCCGCCAAGATGGCGTCGATGAGTGTCAGTACGCCCCCGTCGTTGTTGCTCGGAATGCGCCACTTAGCATGCGCGTTCATGTGCTCTTCGGCATTGTCCACGATAAAGCTGTGTCCGACGCGCTCCAGCATGGGGATGTCGTTGTAAGTATCGCCCACGGCGGCGGCGTCGGCAATATCGATCCCGAGCTGCTCGCACAGGTGCGCGACGCCCGACCCCTTGTCGACGCCCAGGTTCATAAAGTCGATCCACTCGCGGCCAGCATTCGTGACATAGAGTCGGTCCGAGAATGCCGGGCTGTAGTCCTCGCGAAACGCTGGCTCGGCATCGTAGGCGGGGAAGAAGATCGAAATCTTGTTGGACTCGATGTCAAGGCCCTCAAAGCTATCGACGTAGTTGATCGTGTTGTAGTAGACGCTGATCTCGTCGTGGTATTGATGATCGCGGGCAAGTACGTAGAACTCGTCGAAGCAGCACAGGACGGGGACAGCGCGCGGATCCTCCGAGGCACGGCTCAAGACCTGCTGATACAGCGCCACGTCGATAGTGCTCTTATAGATATAGTTGCCGCGGTAGATAACGCAGGCTCCGTTATCGGGGCAAAAAGCGATGCGGCTCTTGATGTCCTCAAACATCTCCTCGAGCTTGGGGGCAGGGCGTCCGCTGGCGGGGCAGAACACGATGCCAGCCTCGGCGAGCTTGTCTAGGCGCTCGTCGAGGCCCTGAGGCAGCACGCGCTCGTCGGTCAGTAACGTCTTGTCCATATCGACGGCGAGAATCTTAATGTTGCCGATATTGGCGTCTGATTCGTAAGTCTGCATAAAACGCGCCTTTCGGTTTCCAGAATGTTTCGGGTGATTGACCCTCTACTTGGTAGTCGGGCGTATTTTCGCAGGATTGGCGCATATTTGCATTATCATTCACAAAGTAATGAAAAAACTTTTCAGAAATTTGAATTTGTCGCTTGTGCTGCGGGCACTTTAGCGTAATATAGCGACCATCGAAAACGGAGACGGAAAAACAACCGCTTACCGAGGAAAAGGTACCGTTTGCGATATTAGAATTGCGCCCGGCGATAGGTGAAAGGAGAGGCAGATGCAGTTCGTAAAGATCATCACTACTGCAGACAATGCCATCCGACGCCAGCGCGCAATTTCCCGACGACGATAACAATCGTCTCTGTCCTTATGGGGCGTAACGCCTCAACAGAGTCATTTTGAGGTCGTTGGGTTTTATGCACGACATAGACGCATGTTTCTAGGGCATGCCTGTGATGCATTCTGCTGAATAACCTGATATTGCACGGTTTTTGACCTCAAGGTGACTTGCAACTGACCGATGTTCTAACTAGCTACCAAGGGCGAAAGGAAACAGCCATGAGCAAGGAAAAAGTCGTTCTCGCATATTCCGGCGGTCTTGATACATCCGTATGTGTCAAGTGGCTCCAGGACGAGAAGAATCTCGATGTCGTTTGCGTCTGCGGCAACGTGGGCCAGGAGGAGGCCGGCCTGGATGCCAAGAAGCAGAAAGCGCTCGACCTGGGCGTTCTCGATTGCCAGGTGCTCGACCTGCGCGACGAGTTCTCCGATGAGTTCCTGACTAAGGCCATCGCTGCAAACTCCATGTACGAGAACAAGTACCCGCTGCTCTCCGCCCTGTCACGCCCGCTGCTCGCCAAGAAGCTTGTCGAGGTCGCTCACGAGTTTGGCGCGACCTACGTCGCCCACGGCTGCACCGGCAAGGGTAACGACCAGGTTCGTTTTGAGGCTGCCGTCAAGGCCCTCGACCCCGAGCTCAAGGTTATCGCCCCGGTTCGCGAGTGGGATCTGAAGTGCCGTCCCGACGAGGTCGCCTATGCTCACGCCCATAACGTGCCGGTTCCCGAGGGTGCCAACGATAACCCCTATTCTATCGACGACAACCTGTGGGGTCGTGCCATTGAGTGCGGCCACCTGGAGGATCCCTGGAACGAGCCGCTCGACGACGCCTGGGTTATGACCAAGAATCCCGAGGACACGCCCGACACCCCGACGTATACCGAGATTGAGTTTGAGGCCGGCAAGCCCGTCGCCGTCGACGGCAAGAAGATGAAACTCTCCGAGATCGTCATCGCCCTCAACAAGATTTCGGGCGACAACGGCTTTGGCCGTCTCGACCTGGTCGAGGATCGTCTGGTGGGCCTCAAGAGCCGCGAGTGCTATGAGGTTCCCGGAGCCCTGACGCTCATCACCGCCCACAAGGCGCTCGAGGACATTTGCGTCGAGGGCGACCTGCTCAAGACTAAGATTAAGCTCGAGCAGGATTGGGCCACCGCCGTGTACAACGGCCAGTGGTACAGCCCGCTCAAAAACGCGCTCGACGCCTTTATGGCCGACACCCAGAAGTTCGTGACCGGTACCGTCCGTCTGAAGTTCTTTAAGGGCAACTGCCATGTTGTCGGCCGCAAGAGCCCCTTCAGCCTCTACGACTACGGCCTGGCTACCTACGACCGCGACACCACGTTTGACGAGAAGGCCAGCGCCGGCTTTATCGAGATCGATACGCTGTCGCTCAAGACGTGGGCTAAGGTCCAGGGTCCCAGCTCTGCTGCCGCCCAGGCTTAAGTCTTCCTTTCCTTGGTATCCGCGCGGCCCATCCGCGTGATACATAACGGGCGCATGGGGTCCCTACCTTTCGTTATGCTTGCTGACACTTCTTAACATCGGTGGCCCCTACGTTCCGCCCGCATATATGATGCCGCGTCTGCGGCTGAGTCCGAGCCCCGCCGGGGTTGTCCGGCGGGGCTCCTTCTATCAATTTGGCGGCTCTGTGCCTATATATATGAGGAGTATCCATTATGTTCAATGCTGTCGCGCATGCTTTACTTGCCCTTGCGCCCGAGTTCGATGCTGCAAAGGTCGAGGACGTCCCTATGAGCTTGAAGGCCTGGATCGATGGTTCGCAGGGCAACATTCGGAGGGAGACGTTGGGCGCCAAGTGCATGGCGCGTCGCTTCTTTGCAAATTAGCTATATGGCCTCGCGCATGGTGGGGAATGTGTAAAACTAGCGGTTGAAAAATCGCTTTAGCGATATGGCGCATTGCTTTGGGCGCTTGTTTTGGTATTTGGAGAAAGGGGACGGTTCCATGGCTCTTTGGGGCGGTCGTTTTGAGGCAGGCGTGGCCGAGGTCACGCAGGAGTTTGGCGCGTCGCTGCCGGTCGACAAACATCTCTATAAGCAGGATATCGCCGGCTCTAAGGCGCATGCCAAAATGCTGGCGGCCCAGGGCATCATCAGTGCCGAGGACGAGCAGGCGATTGCCAAGGGCCTGACCGGAATCGAACAGGATATCGATGCCGGCAACTTCACCTTCGACATCAACGACGAAGACATTCATATGTCCATCGAGAGCGAGCTGACCCGTCGCATCGGCGAGGCGGGCAAGCGCCTGCATACCGGGCGTTCACGCAACGACCAGGTGGCGACCGATACGCGCCTGGGCGTCAAGGCGCTGGCCAAGGAGCTTATGGAGGCCAATCTTGAGCTGCGCCACGTGCTGGTGGATGCGGCCAAGAGGTACGACAAGGTGATTCTGCCGGGCTACACGCACATGCAGCATGCTCAGCCCGTGCTGCTGTCGCATCATCTGCTGGCGTATTCTTGGATGTTCGCGCGCGACTTTACACGCCTGAAGGCCGCCTTTGATGCTGCCGACAACTGCCCGCTGGGCGCTGCCGCGCTTGCCGGTACGAGCTATCCGCTCGATCGTCAGATGACGGCTACCGAGCTTGGCTTTGCGGGCGTGATTCCCAACTCGCTCGATGCGGTTTCCGACCGCGATTTCCTGCTCGATCTGCATTACGCCGGCTCCGTCATGGCCATGCACCTGTCGCGTCTTTCCGAGGAGATCGTGCTGTGGTCGAGCTCCGAATTTGGCTTTATCACGCTTTCCGACTCCTACTCCACCGGCTCGTCCATCATGCCGCAGAAGAAGAATCCCGACTTTGCCGAGCTTATTCGCGGCAAGAGCGGCCGTGTGTATGGCAACCTGGTGCAGCTGCTCGTGACCATGAAGGGCCTGCCGCTTGCTTATAACAAGGACTTGCAGGAGGACAAGGAGGGCGCGCTCGATACCGCTCACACGCTCATGCAGTGCCTGTCGGTTATGGCCGGAATGATTTCGACTTGGACCGTCAATGAGGATGCCATGGCGCGCGAGTGCGGCGTGGGTCACCTTGCCGCCACCGATGTTGCCGATTACCTGGCTAAGCGTGGTCTGCCGTTCCGTGAGGCACATGCCGTGGTGGGGCATCTGGTTCTGATGTGTGAGAAGCGCGGCTGCAATCTTGAGGACCTGCCGTTTGAGGTGTTCCAGGAGGCAAGCCCGCTCTTTGAGCGCGACATCACCGAGGCGCTCGACATCCCGTCGATTGTCGCCGCGCGCACGACCGAGGGCGGCACCGCTCCTGCCGCCGTTGCCGTGCAGCTTGAGCGCGCCGAGGCACAGCTCGTGGCTGACGAGGGCGTGTTTGGATTGCTGACCAAGGTCGTCGAGATGGGTCACGGGGCAAAGTAGAGGTTTGGCTGAAGCCGTTTTGGCCATTTATTGATAAATCGTTTTCGCTTTACGGGCGCCTGCTGATGTGGGCGCCCGCATTTTGTTGCTATGGGGGAGGGGCTTGTCGAGAAGTTCTGTAGAACCTTTGGGCAGGTTGTGAATGGGGTACGTTCGCGGGCGGCAACCGACCGTCTGCTCTGCTCGATGCGGTTGATGGGCAGTCGGATGGTACTCTAATCGGGCTTCGAAACAGAAGTGACACATATGGAACGCTTCAATAAATTGCAACGTTTCAATAAACAGCTTTTTGTTTAACTGCAGCTAAAACTCTGTTACGATGCAGTCCAGGCGGGTGCCGGAATGGGACTTGGGCACGCGCGAACCTACTTGAAAGGCTACCTTATGGCTATCGAGAAGACCTTCATCATGATTAAGCCCGACGCCGTGCGCGACCGCAAGATCGGCGAGATTGTTGCTCGCATCGAGCGCAGCGGCCTTGTCATCGAGCGCATGGAGATGACCACGCTCGAGCGCGCTACCGTCGAGGAGCACTATGCCCATCTGGCCGACAAGCCCTTCTTTGGCGGTCTCTGTGACTTTATGACGAGCGGTCCGGTCGTCAAGATGGTCGTTTCCGGTCTCTCCGCTGTTGCTAAGATGCGCACCCTTATGGGCGCTACTAATCCGCTTGACGCTGCTCCTGGTACCATCCGCGGCGACTTTGCCGTTGATGTCAACGCCAACGTGATCCACGGCTCCGACTGCCTGGAGAACGCCGAGATCGAGATCAAGCGCTTCTTTGGCTAAACCAGCTTTGACTCCTTAAAGCTGTTAGCGTGTGGCTTGGGCGCCGCGGAACTCCATCCGCGGCGCTCTTTTATTTCAAAATCTATGAAGGGGCCCGCTCGGACACGTGTTCCGAGCGGGCCCCTGCTGTTAGCTTGTGGCACTGAATAGTTTAGGCTTCGTCGACGATCTTAAGGCCGCGCGTGCGATCGATCTCGTTGAGGAGGTTAACGCGACGCTCGTGACGACCACCCTCAAACTCGGCGTCGAGCCACTCGTCGACAATCATCTTGGCGAGCTCGGAGCCCACGACGCGGGCGCCAAAGGCGAGCACGTTGGTATTGTTGTGCATGCGGGAGAGCTTGGCGCTGAAGGGCTCGGAGCACACAACGGCGCGTACGCCCTCGACCTTGTTGGCAGCCAGACTAATCCCGACGCCGGTGCCACAGATGAGGATGCCCAGGTCGACGTCGCCGTTGGCAACGGCCTTACCCACCTTGTAGCCGGCGATGGGGTAGTCAAAGCTCTCGGAGGTGTCGGTGCCAAAGTTCACGACCTCGCAGCCGCGCTCCTTCAGGTGCTCGGAGATGATGTTCTTGAGCTCGACGGCGGCGTGGTCGTTACCGATACCGATCTTCATGGATGGTTCCTCTCTGGTCTGTGCGGCGCAAATGCTAAAGGTGTTTACCGCGTTCGACTGCATGATAGCGCGACTTTTGCGTAAACGCTCGGGCGTTTTTTGGTCAGACGCTTTAGCATGCAACAAGACCGGTTTCTCGTGAATGAATGTCGTCAGTTTGCGCTTGAGCGCCGTCTGCCGGAACCATGGTTGCGGTTTTTGATGCATTGTTATCAAATAAAAGAACTAATTATTTTCGAGAGCCCAGTCCGTTATACAAGTAGGAGATACCTATGCCTACCGATTCCCTTCGTGATGCCGCGTTTTGCGATGTTTTGAACCGCGAGCTTGTCTGTGCGCTCGGCTGCACCGAGCCCATTGCCGTTGCCTATGCAGCGGCACTGGCGAGCCAGACGCTCGGTTGCGAGCCCGATCATATGGACGTTGCCTGCTCGGGCAACATCATCAAGAACGTTAAGAGCGTGACCGTGCCCAACTCGGGTGGTATGCACGGTATTGAGGCGGCAGCCGTGCTGGGTGCCGTGGGTGGCGACGCTAAGAGCGCTCTCGAGGTGCTCGAGAGCGTTAACGATGAAGACCGCGCTCGCGTGGCCGAGCTCCTCGCCGACGCCGGCTACTGCGATGTGTCGCTTGTCGAGGGTGTGCCCAACCTCTACATCAAGGTGACTGCGACGGCCGGGGGCCATACCGCGGTCGTCGAGATTACCGACCACCACACCAACGTCACGTGCCATACGCTCGACGGTATTCCGGTGTGCGGCAAGTCGGCGGGGGAGTGCGCCGCCTGCGCCGAACGCGTCGTGGCCGAGCGTGCGGCAGACAACGCCGACACGCCCATGTCGATTGAGTCCATCATCGACTTTATTGAGGACGGCGACATTGAGGACGCCCGCGCTGCCGTTGAGCGTCAGATTGAGCTGAATGGCGCGATCAGTGCCGAGGGCCTTGCGCACGCTTGGGGCGCCGAGGTGGGTCGTACGCTGCTGGGTGCTCGTGCCGATGACGTCGCCTGCCGTGCCCGTGCCCGTGCGGCCGCCGGGTCTGACGCCCGCATGAACGGCTGCGCGCTGCCGGTCGCCATTGTGTGCGGCTCGGGCAATCAGGGCATTACCTGCGCACTGCCCGTCATGGAGTATGCCGAGTACCTGCGTTGCGACCACGAGCGCCTGGTGCGCGCCGTGATGCTGTCCGACCTTATTGCCGTGCATATCAAGAGCTATATCGGTGCGCTCTCGGCGTTTTGCGGTGCTATTTGCGCCGCGTGCGGCGCCGGCGCCGCGATTACCTGGCTGTGCGGTGGCACGCGCGAGCAGATTGGCGCAACGGTTTCGAACACGCTCGGTAACGTGGGCGGCATCGTGTGCGATGGCGCCAAGGCGAGCTGCGCCGCCAAGATTTCCGCTGCCGTCGATGCGGCAATTCTGGGTCACGATATGGCCATGCAGGGTCGCGGCTTTCGCGCCGGCGAGGGCCTGATCCAGGATACCGTCGAGCAGACAATCGCCAGCATGGGCTACGTAGGCCGCGTGGGCATGAAGGACACCGACGTCGAGATCCTCAACATTATGATCGGCAAGACTCGAGTCTGTTAGTTACGCGGTTTTACCAAACCGCGTAACCAGTCGACGCTGCAAACGCCCCTAAACGGCAATCTGCCTTTCAATCGTCGGGCATGGCCAGAAGGCCTATGCCCTCCTCTTTCAAGGCACATTGCTCGCTTAGGGGCGTTTTCGCTGACTTATGCTCAACCTGCGGCACTATTTTGTTTGGAGCGAGGGGTCCTACGACAGTTCGTTGGCTACTTGGTGTTCGTAGAAGGCTTCTACTACGGCGTTGAAGTTGCGGGCGAAGTCTTCCATGGTTCCGTGCCAGGTGGCTCGGCCGGGTTTTCCCTGGCCAACATAGGCGGTTTGAATGCCGCAGGCGGGGCTGGGGAAGTCGCGCTTGGGATCGTTGCCCACCATAAGGACCTCGTGTGGCTCGAGTCCCATCATCTGAAGCTGCTCGAGATAGTAGGTGGCATCGGGCTTGCAGCGGGTGGCGTTTCCCATATGCGTGACGAGCTCAAAGGGGGCGTCGGCCAGGTCGCCCCAACCCATGCGGCACTCGATGGCCCCCTGCGGAAAGCTGGGGTTGGTAAAGAGCGCGCAGCGCAGCCCTGCATCCTGTACGGCCTGGAGAGCGGCGTGTGCGCCCGACATGGCGTGGGCGTTGATGACATCGTCATTCTTGTGCGGAAGCACTTCGCGGTCGTAGTAGGTAAACGCCTCATAGATGAGGGGATCGGAGAGGCAGATGCCGCACCTACGCTCGACCTCGGTGCGGTAAAACTCAAGATTGGTGCGGTTGTCCGTGCCGCTTCGGCGGTTGGCGTTGAGGTCGACCAGGATGGTGCCGAGGCGCGCCATCGTGCCACCTCGGCTGCGTCGTCCGATATCCGCGAGCATCGACGAGACATCCTTAAAATAGCGAAGGATGAACGCGTTGAGGTTGATGCTAAGAAGCGTCTCGTCCATATCGAAAACGACTGCTTTGAGCACGCGGGCACCTTTCTCGATAAATCGTTCCAGAATCGTTGCTCCGGATACTTTACCCCAAAGCCGTATGCCTAACTGCCTATCGTCAATTTATGGAGACGGTCGTCCACAAGATTGCGAAAAAGTCTCCATACGAGTAAAAAATCGCAGTTCGCGCTTGAAATCGAAGTAAATTCCCCGTAATCTATACGAACGTGATTGCATAAGCGTCACATTAGTATCTGTCGGCTCCCGAGTGTTCCTAAACGTTGTGTGCTTGTCGCACCCTTCTGTAGGTCCTAGCAATCGGGGCCCCGTAGTTCGAAAGGGGTCCACCTTTGAGTGAGATTCAGAACTCGTCCATTTTCTCTCTTGACGATGTCAATGAGGAGGAGATGAACAACCTCATCGACGGTACGATTACCGACTTTGATGAGGGCGATCTCGTTAACGGCACTGTCGTTAAGATCGAGCATGACGAGGTGCTCGTTGACATCGGATTCAAGTCCGAGGGCGTTATCCCGGTCCGCGAGCTGTCCATCCGTAAGGACGCTAACCCTGCAGACATCGTTGCACTCGGTGATCCCATCGAGGCTCTGGTTCTCCAGAAGGAGGACAAGGACGGTCGTCTGGTCCTGTCCAAGAAGCGTGCCGAGTACGAGCGTGCTTGGAACCGCATCGAGGAGAAGTTCAACTCCGGCGAGAACGTCGAGGGCGAGGTTATCGAGGTTGTCAAGGGCGGCCTGATCCTCGACATCGGCCTGCGTGGCTTCCTGCCCGCTTCTCTCGTCGACCTCCGTCGCGTCAAGGACCTCACCTCTTACATGGGCACCCGCATCGAGGCCCGCGTCATCGAGATGGACCGCAACCGCAACAACGTCGTCCTCTCCCGTCGCGTCGTGCTCGAGGAGTCCCGTAAGGCCGAGCGCTCCGAGATCCTGTCCAAGCTCAAGTCTGGCATGCGTCTCCAGGGTACCGTTTCCTCCATCGTCGACTTCGGCGCCTTCGTCGACCTCGGCGGTATCGACGGCCTCATCCACATCTCCGAGCTCTCCTGGAACCACGTCAACCATCCTTCCGAGGTTGTCAAGGTCGGCCAGGAGGTCGAGGTCGAGGTTCTCGACGTCGATCTCAACCGCGAGCGCATCTCCCTGGGTCTCAAGCAGACCACCGAGGATCCGTGGCGCGCACTGGTCAAGAAGTACCCCGTCGGCGCCATCGTCGAGGGCACTGTGACCAAGCTTGTCCCGTTCGGCGCTTTCGTCGACCTGGGCGAGGGCATCGAGGGCCTGGTGCACATCTCCGAGATGGCCAACAAGCACGTCGATCAGCCTTCTCAGGTCACCCATGTGGGCGACAAGGTTCAGGTCAAGGTCATGGAGATCGACCTCGACCGTCGTCGTATCTCCCTGTCCATGAAGTCTGCTGCTGAGACTCTGGGCGTCGAGATCGAGGTTACCCCGCTGCCTTCCGAGAAGAAGGACGAGGAGACCGACGCCGAGTAAATCGGTTTGACGATCACTTGTTTAAGGGATCCGTCCGTAATGGACGGATCCCTTTTTGCATTTGGCGCCGAGATACGCAATGCTGCCGGGCTGTCCACAGGCTATTGGATTGTCGGTGCATGAAAAAATGCCGACATCCCGCCTCGGGGAGGAGGCGGGAACACACCGAGTAGACGGAGGGGTGCGGAGCGCGGTCGCGTCTCGACTGACGACGTTGCCCATCGACAGGACCATTGTAACGCATGGCGGTTCTTGGTTTATCGTGTCGAGCGTTTGCGTTGTGCCATTGCCTGCGGCAACGGTGTGTTACACTCTTGCACTGCTGAGTGGGCCAGACGGTCGCGCGATGTGCTGCTTGCAGTACGCGTGAGGAAAGTCCGGGCTCCAGAGGGCGGGATGCCGGCTAACGGCCGGGCGGAGTGATCCGACGGAAAGCGCCGCAGAAAAGAAGACTCCCACCTGCGCCGCAAGGCGTAAAGGGAAAAGCTGAAACGGTGGTGTAAGAGACCACCAGCGTCGTGGCAACACGGCGGCTTGGCAAGCCCCATCCGGAGCAAGCGCGAATAGGAACGCTATGGGCCGGCCCGGTCCGCGTTCGGGTAGCGTGCGTGGAGCTGCACGGTAACGTGCAGACAAGATAAATGACCGTTCACGACAGAACCCGGCTTATAGGCCCACTTGGCAACTATGTTGACGCTGCGAACCCGTCAGCGCGGCAATCTGCCTTTCAAGCCTTCGGGCATGACCACAAGGTCAATGCCCTTGTCTTTCAAGGCACCTTGCTCGCGCTGACGGGTTCTCGCTGTTGGTGACGGTATCATTGGCGTTTCCGTTCTATTTACCGAGGTTATCGGTACGGCCTTTGCCGTATTATTGAGGCTGTTTGTTGCTTTGCTTGTTGTTGAGGGGCTTTGTTGGACAGCTATTTAACTCTGCAATCAAATATTGAGGTTTCGGGCGAGTTTGTGGACCGCAAGAGCCGATTTATTGCCCAGCTGGTCCATATTGAGTCCGAGGATGAGGCGAATGCCTTTATCGAGATGGTTCGCAAGCGTCATTGCGACGCTCGACACAATGTTCCCGCGTGGATTTTAGTCGATGGACGCGAGCGCCAGAGCGATGATGGTGAGCCGAGCCGCACGAGCGGTATGCCGACGCTCGAGGTGTTGCGCGGCGCAGAGCTCAAAAATGTTTGCTGCGTGGTGACGCGCTATTTTGGTGGCACGCTGTTGGGACCTGGTGGCTTGGTGCGCGCCTATACTGCGGCGACGCAGGCGGCGGTGGCAGCTGCTCGGGAGGCCGGGCAGATTGTCGAGATGACGAGTGTCGTGCCTGTTGACGTGCATGTGGCCTATCCGCAGTATGAGCAGGTGCTTCGTTTGGCGCAGGATTCGGGTGCCAAGGTTTCGGATACCGATTACGCGGATGCCGTGACACTTCACTTGGTGTTTAAGGCGGGGGAGCAGGAGCTATTTTGCGCCAAGATGCGCGAGCTTATGGCGGGGGGGGGGGGGATCGAGGGCGGGGCTCCCCCATTTTCCGGGGTTTTATGGGGGCGGGCCGGGGGGTTTT
>UQTU01000017.1 GCA_900544135.1 uncultured Collinsella sp. | reverse complement strand
CGGCATCGTCGGCGAGTACTACTGGATCGCCCGCGAACGCGGCACCATCGAGGCCGCGCGAAACCGCGCAAGCTTCCCCCTGCGCTACACGCAGGCCGGCGAGCGCCACGAAGTCACCGTACGCATTCGCCGCAACACCACCGGCGGCCTCGGAGCCACCTGGGCCATCGACAAGGTCGAAGCCCCGGTCGAGTAAAAAACGGCCTCGGATAGCTAATTGACCATCCGAGGCCGTTTGAATTCAGACCTTTTAGTTGTCATCGGCGCATATAGACACCAGAGAAGCAAGCTCATCCTCAAGTTGCGGAGCAAAGTATCTAAAAGAAACCTGCGCTCCAGTCGGTATCGACTCAATCATATTCGCAGCATTATCCGAAACTCGGTACGATGCAGTTTCACCTGTCTTCAAATCCTCTATTGAGCAGACAGCGTCTTCAGCATCAATCGACCTAAGCACGCCTTTTCCTTGTAACATCACATCGGCATGCCCGCCAGCTATTTCTAATGAACCTGAGTCTGTCGCAGTCACTTCTCCGGAACCTCCGCGCGATATCTCTTCCTTTGTTGAACAGCCCACCAATGAAGCCATCAGCACCAAAGACAGAGCTAGACGAATCGCCCTACTTCGAAAAAGTCGTTCCATAAGTCCACGCATAATAGCTCTGATCATACTTCAGGAAGGATAAAGATGAATTCCAGCCGTCCGCTATGCCAATCATCTGCCTTGTCTCTCCAGTTTTCTTACCAGTAAGTGTGGCGTAAGCCTCCGCTGTTACAGAATGGGCTGATCCGTTGTACAAACTCGCATGTAAAACATTCGGTCTATTAGAGTTAATCTCATTTTGAATGCTCGCGATAGCCGGAGAGGAGACAGTGCGGGCGATAAGAGTACTTCCTCTGCTTGCGCAGTAATTTGTAAACCCCGTTGCACAGGTTGATATCGGCGTTCCGCCCAAAACAACGCCGGGAACAGTCTGTTCTTCATCGGAAAGAGCATGGGTATTGGTGTAATTCCATATCTGCATATATTGCGAAGGGTCGCTATATAAATTGGCAATGCCATACAGTTCCGCAACGTTCGAAAAAGCTGTCACCATACAAGCATAGTGGGCAGTAAGCCTCTTAATCTCGCTTTCATCATATGACATAAACTGAGAAATGGAACGAAATCCAGATACTGTGTAATCCTGCATTTGAGTTGCGTAAATTACGACATCGTTCCAGCTTGAAGGTTTATTCGATAAAACGACAGGCCGTCCTTCTATGGAAACAGCCGGGATTGTTCTTCCGCAATTTGTTGTTATTGAACCGTCCAAAGATTGCACACCGAATTCAAATGGATTGATCATTACGACTGGGTTATTGAAAGAACAAGACTCAACACCAAGATCTCCTCCCCGATCCATAGGGCTGACTAAGCCGTCTCCAAAACGATATCCCGTAAGTATTTCATCATCTGAAGCATCTAAAACCAAATAGCCCGCGGCTCTATTGAATGTCACAACCGGAACAATGTAGCCAAGCGGGGACCCATCAACGTCTACAAAAGGAATAGGGTCAGAAGGCGTATACGAAGAGCCGAGGAGTCCCTTTATATACTTATCGGCAAGCTCTTGCGCAATTTCTGAAGTAAATTGTATCTGCTCACCATCAATATTGCCCGTCGAAGCAAAAACCTCTTTCGGACGTGCGGCTAAGGCGACAATTGAAGACGCGACAAGTTGCAGAAAACGACGACGCGAAAGCATATGTTCTTCTTTCTAGAGGAGCGACTTATAAGATACTCCTATTCTATAACCTTTTTTGTAACGTTACAGCACTGGTTATATTTCAATTCGATTTGCTTATGTCCTTGTAACCCAATACATCTTTACGTTTTAAACGGAATTAGAAAATCACTCATAGCAAAAACGGGCTTTAATCCCAAAGAGATGACTTTGATTATGAATCAAACCAGCAGCCAGGGCATAGCTGCAGTGCAATTGCTACAAGAAAGGCCGCCCTTGCTGGCGGCCTTTCTACTTGCTACTAGTCACGCGTGAGCTTGCGGTGAATACGATGCGGCTGGGCTGCGTCCTCGCCCAGGCGCTCGATGCGGTTAGCCTGATAGGCCTCGAAGTTGCCCTCAAACCAATACCAGTTGCCCGGATTCTCGTCGGTGCCCTCCCACGCCAGGATGTGCGTGGCAACGCGGTCCAGGAACATGCGGTCGTGGCTAATGACCACCGAGCAGCCCGGGAACTCAAGCAGCGCCGCTTCGAGCGAGGATAGCGTCTCGACGTCGAGGTCGTTCGTGGGCTCGTCGAGGAGCAGCAGGTTGCCGCCCTGCTTGAGCGTAAGCGCCAGGTTCAGACGGTTGCGCTCGCCACCGGAGAGTACGCCAGCGCGCTTCTGCTGGTCCTGGCCCTTAAAGCCAAAGCTCGCCACGTACGCGCGGCTCGGAACCTCGGTCTCGCCGACCATCATGTGGTCCAGGCCGTCCGAGACGACCTCCCACAGGTTCTTGTCGGGGTCGATGCCGGAACGGTTCTGGTCGACGTAAGAAATCTTGACGGTCTCGCCCACCTCGAGCTCGCCCGAAGTCAGCGGCTCCAGACCCACAATCGTCTTGAACAGCGTGGTCTTACCGACGCCGTTGGGACCGATGACGCCCACGATGCCGTTGCGCGGCAGGGTGAACGAAAGGTCATCGATGAGCACGCGGCCATCGAACTCCTTGTGCAGATGATGGGCCTCGAGCACCTTGCTGCCCAGACGCGGGCCCACAGGGATGCGGATGTCGGTCCAGTCGAGCTTCTGGCTTGCGCGGGCCTCGGCCTCCATCTCCTCGTAGCGAGCCAGACGGGCCTTGTTCTTGGCCTGACGGGCCTTGGGCGAGCTGCGCACCCACTCGAGCTCTGCCTCCATGCGCTTGGCAAGCTTGGCATCGCGGTTGCCCTGCGCCTCGATACGGGCGGCCTTGGTCTCCAGATACGTGGAGTAGTTGCCCTTGTAGGGATAAAGGTGACCGCGGTCGACCTCGCAGATCCACTCGGCAACGTTATCCAGGAAGTAGCGATCGTGCGTGACGGCAAGCACCGCACCCTGGTAGTTGTGCAGGAAGTGCTCGAGCCACAGGATCGACTCGGCGTCCAGGTGGTTCGTGGGCTCGTCGAGCAGCAGCAGGTCGGGAGCTTCGAGCAGCAGCTTGCACAGGGCCACGCGACGGCGCTCGCCGCCGGAAAGCACGTTGACCGGCATGTCGGAATCGGGCAGCTGCAGGGCGTCCATGGCCTGACCGAGCTTGGAATCGATATCCCAGCCGTCGGCGGCGTCGATCTCGCCCTGGAGCTTGCCCATCTCGGCCATGAGGGCGTCCATGTCGCAGTCCGGGTCGCACATCTCCTCGCCGATCTTATTGAAGCGATCGACCTTGGCGATCATATCGCCAAACGCCATGCGCACGTTCTCGATAACGGTCTTGTCGTCGTCGAGCGGCGGCTCCTGCTGCAGGATGCCCACGGTGTAGCCGGGGGTGAGCCTGGCATCGCCGTTGGAGACCTCCTCGATGCCGGCCATGATCTTGAGCAGGGTCGACTTGCCCATGCCGTTGGGACCCACGACGCCGATCTTGGCACCGGGGTAGAAGCTCAGGGTCACGTCGTCAAGGATCACCTTGTCGCCATGGGCCTTGCGAGCCTGATACATCTGGTAGATAAACTCCGCCATTTGCCTGTTTTATCCTTTCTACCTGTTGTTTCCCTATTCTTGATTCGCTTTAGTAGAAACGAAATGAGGAAACCAGCTCTGAAACGTAACGAAAAAGGGGCATGGTTGCCCACACCCCCTAATACTACCTGGGAAAAGTCCCCCGGAACATACTATGAACTGCGTACGCTAGTTTTCCGCAACCTTAACGAGCGGCTCGCTGCGATTTGCGCCACAGCAGATACGAATAGACGTAGGCAGCTCCGGCTGAACCAAACGCCAGAACCGCAATCACCGCGGCGACGACTTCGCTCGACAGCACGCTGCCCGCCACGCCCATCACGATCAGGCCAACGCCCAGCACCATAAAGCAGGCGCCGCCAAAACGCTGCGTACGGCGCCAGTTCTCGGGATCGGCAAGCGCCCAAGGCGTCTTGATACCGAGCGTATAGTTCTGCTTCACACGCGGCAAGTAGTTGCCTACGCCGATGAACAGCAAACCGATAGCACCGGAAATCAGCACGTTGACCGAACCGACCGCCGGCACCACGCCCCAGACCGTAAGCTCACCCAACCAGCTTATGGCACACATGAACAAGGTGAAGGCGATTACGAAGCCCTGATAGAACTTGCCCGAGGTTCGATATGCCTCACCTTTGGGGTCAATGCGTGGCACCACGTAGAACATTGCAAGAAGTGCCAGAGGCAGCACGCCGAGCGCGGAGGCCATCCAGCTAGGGCCCCAACCGTCGACGGCGCCGTTCGCTCCCCAGTGCGTGGGAATCTGTGCAGGCAAGCTCGGCATCACCATAAGGTGCGCCGCGACATTAATAGCGCAGACCACAACAAGCATGGCCCATACACGCGGCGATACCCCCGTGGCGTGAATGCCCTTGTTTTCGTTATTCATCCTCATCACCTTCAGTGTCTGTAAAGCCCATAAACCAGCCAATCAAGTCCTGCATGACGGTGGTGTTTAAGCTGTAAACGATGTTTTGGCCATGGCGCTCGTCGGTCACCAACCCGGCGTTTTTGAGCGTCGCCAAATGATGGCTGAGCGACGGCTTGCTAATGTCAAAATGCTCGGCAAGCTCCCCGGCCGTGCAATTGCCCTCGCGCAGCAGTTCCAAAATGCGCCGCCGCGTAGGATCGGCCAGCGCCTTAAAACCCTCTCCCGGCATAGAACCTCCTCTCGCTATCTCTCGCGACGTGCACACTATACTCGATATTTAGATGTTTGTCTAACTATCTAATCTTGTACTCAAAAAAATAGCCGCCTCCGCGTAATGCGAGGACAGCCACTTCTCACGCTACAAACGTGTTTTGGAGTTGGCCAACCCGCTGCAACGGGTGCCATCTGCTTCATCTTATGCGAATCCCGGTCCCATTTCAACAAGCCTCAAGGGCTCAAATGGAATCGCGATAATACCTATAATGACGATAGCTAAACACGACCCGCTTCCCCATCGGAGGATATCTATGACCGAATCAGCAGCCGCAGCTCCCGTCGAGACACGCGACACCAAGCTCGAGATCATCATGGGCCGCGAGGCACTCGACAAGCTCGCCAACGCCACGGTGCTGATACTCGGCTGCGGAGGCGTGGGCTCTAGCTGCTGCGAGGCACTTGCCCGCGGCGGCATCGGGCATTTTGTGATTCTGGACAAGGACACCATCGCGCCCAGCAATATCAATCGCCAGGCCATCGCCTTTCACAGCACCGTCGGCAAGCGAAAGGTCGATGTTATGGAAGCCATGATCCACGATATCAATCCCGCCACCACCGTCATCAAGCGAACTGAATATCTGCTGAGCGACAACATCGATGATTTCTTCGCGAGCGTTTTGGAGCAGACGGGCGGCAAGCTCAACTACGTCGTCGACGCCATCGACACCATCTCGGCCAAGCTCACCATTGCCAAATATGCTCAGGACCATGACATCCGTTTGGTTAGCTCCATGGGCGGGGCCAACAAACTCCATCCCGAGTGCCTCCGCTTTGCCGACATCTTCGATACGGTACGTGACCCCATGAGCCGCATTATGCGCAAAGAATGCAAGAAGCGCGGAATCAAGAGCCTACACGTACTGTTTAGCTGCGAGGAATCGGTTAAGACACAGCCCCGCGACCCTTCCAACATCCACGAGCGCACCGAGCTGGGAACTGCCAGTTTTATGCCGCCCATCATGGGTCAAATGATTGCCGGCGAGGTTATCCGCCAGATCGGCGGACGCGGCACCGAGCGCGTACGCTCCGATGGCCAGCGCCTGGACTAGCGGAGCGCGCCGAGATGGAGCCCCGGTTATTTGATGCACACTGCCATCTTGATTTAATGGCTCACCCGGACGCCGTTGCCGATGAGGCAACGGCGCTGGGCTTGGGTCTATTTGATTGCGGCGTCGATCCACGCGACTTCGCTAGCGCACACGGGCGAACCCGTCGCCTTCCTACCGTCATCAAGGGCATCGGCCTCCATCCCTGGTGGCTCGCCGACGGCCGCTGCGGTCCCGCCGAAGTCAATCTGCTTTGCGAAGTTGCTGCCCAAGAGCGCTACATCGGCGAAGTCGGGCTCGACTTTTCCGCGCGCTTTGCTGGAAGTGAGCCGCTACAAATACAGGCACTTAACCGGCTCTGCGATGCACTCGTGCAGCATCCTCTTACCGGGCGCGTGATATCAATTCACGCCGTTCGTTCGGCAGGAGCCGTACTGGACGTCCTCGAATCGCATGGACTACTCATCCCAAACCCCGACTCCCCCGCTATCATCTTCCACTGGTTTAGCGGCACTTCGAACGAACTCGCCCGCGCGCGAAACGCAAACTGCTATTTTTCCGTGAACGAGCGTATGCTCGCCACCAAGCGCGGTCGCGAATATGCCCGGCAGATTCCACTCGACCGTCTACTGCTCGAGACCGATGCGCCAGCCGAACCAAACACAGAAACAAGCGCGCAGTCGCTCATCAGATCGCTCGCAAGGACCTCGATGCGCATCGCCTCACTCAAAAACTGTGACGCAAAGCGCATCGAGTCGGCAGTTTTAGCAAATGCGCACTCTGTTTTTGACCTTCGCTAACTCCTGTGGGCAAAAATGCCAAGGGGCATGCAAATCGCACAACGCAGTCCCTATTTTGGAAGACAGTACAATTCGGCAGCATTACACCAATTCGTGCATGAGATCACGGTTGCGTGCATACAATTCGTCAAAGATATGACGGCGCGACGCATATAACTCGTGGGCAGTCATATCAGGCACGATTGTTTGCGCAACGCCAAGGACTTGGGCGAGCTCATCCCATGATGCATAGGCGCCACCTGCGAGAGCTGCCATGATGGCATCACCGAAGCATGCGCCCACCGTAACCTTGGCAACCGAGACCTCGCGCCCACATACGTCGGCGATAGCCTGCATCCAAACTGGATTCTTGGTTCCACCTCCGACAAGCATGATGCGCCCAATTGGCAGTCCATGTTCTCGCTCGATAATGTCGACATGGGATGCAACGGTATACGCGACGCCTTCCAAGGCGGCACGAACCATATGGGCTCGCGTATGCCTTCCGGTCAGGCCAAAGAAGACGCCACGCGCCTCGGGATCGTTGAGCGGAGTGCGCTCCCCCGCAAAGTACGGCAGACACAGGAGCCCATCGGCACCCGGCGCCACACCGGCGGCATCATGCGCCATAACCGAATATGCATCGGGGCCACCGTGGCCCTCGGCCTCCACGGCGTCGCGATACAGCTCTTGGCGCAGCCACGATGTGAGCGCACCCGCCGTATTGGTCCCCGCGCAGATCCCGTAAGTTCCGGGAATGATAAACGTCCCTGGCCACAGGCGGGCATCATCGACCATATGATCAGCTAGATAGATGAAATACGCCGTACTCCCCAACTGAACCATCATATCGCCGGGACGAAATACACCCGTCGAAATGGCCTCGGCACCAGAGTCGCCCGTTCCCACTAAGACAGGTGTCCCTGCCGCGAGCCCCGTCGCCTCAGCCGCACGCTGAGTAATCACCCCGGCAATATCGGTAGCCGACATTACCTCCGCCATCTGGTCAGGCCGGCAGAAACGAGCACATTCCCGAGCATCAACCTTCCAAGTGAAGCGGTCGTATAGGGGAAGATAATCCTCCGCCAAATAACGGTCCACCGTAAAACGCCCCGTCAACTTTGCGCACAGAAACGATGACGCCGTCAGGAACTTCGCGGCACGTTCGTGCACCTCGGGCATATTCTCCTTAAACCACAAGATCTTGGGAGCAATATCTGACGAACAGGGATCGTGCCCGAAAAGCTCGCGTGCGCGATCTGACCCATATTCGGAAAGAAGCTCGTCAATCTGCGGTTTCGAACGTGCATCGACTCCATACAAAATCGCGGGCGCCAGCGCGTTGCACTCGGTATCGACCGGCACACAGTCGCAGCCCAATGCGGAAAGGCCCACGCATCCGATCTGTGCCGCGTTAACCCCCGATCGCGCCACCAGCTCGCGCGACAAGCGGCAAAAATCGCCCCACCAAACGGCCTCGGCATCATGCTGGTACCATCCGTCACACGGGTTGTCCGTCTCATGTCCACAAGAGGCTTGGCAAACGATGTTGCATCGATCATCGATTAAAACGCCTTTAGAGGCGCTTGTCCCAATATCAATACCCAGATAGAGCGCCATAGGTGCCTACTCCCCTCGCGCCGTACGAGCGGCAGCCATAAAACGAGCTACCCGCTCAACATCAACCGGGGCATCCAGCTTTCCGTCGCGCTTTAAGCAGGTGCCGACAAACGCGCCATCGTAGTGAGCAAATACGTCAGCCACGGTATTTTCGCGACAACCGGTGCCACATACCACGGGCACTTCGCCAACACGCTCACGGACCTCATCGGCAAGCTCGCCCGAAGCGCCACGACCGGCAGCCGAACCGCCGATGACCATAGCATCCGGTAGGCAATTAAAGAGAAGTGAATCGGCAATGTCCGCAGTCGTGCGGTCGTTGAGATAAACCTCCCCCTCGCTCGTGATGAAGTGAAAAAGCTTGAGGTCGTCCAGGCGCAGCGCCGCCTTGCGACGCATGGTGTGAGCGAAATCTCGGTTAATCAGCCCGAGATCACCGGCCCAGGCACCGCAAAAATTGCAACGCGTGAACTGCGCGTCGACGGCAGCGCACAGCTCGATTGTGGCATCACCATCGTAAATAGCTTCAGCTCCCCAAGGAGTCGACAAATCATGGGATAGAGCCCCGATTACATAGCCCATCGACGCAAGGGTTGAGGGAGAAACATGCTGCTCATAGGGCATCGAGAGCTCATTGGTAATCAAAATGCCATCGACACCGCCCTGCTGCAACGCCTCGAGATCGCGCTTGGCGGCTTCCACGACCTGCGACACGCTTCCGCCCGGGTAATACAGTGGATCGCCCGGCAGAGGACGCAGGTGCAGCATTCCAATAACCGGCTTTTCGGTCTTGAACATCGAGGTTAGAAACGACATAACGTGCTCCTTCTTAGGGTCATTGCAGGGACGTTACTCCCCCAGCACCTCGACGTACACTTTTCGCTTCTGCGGACCGTCAAACTCCGCAAGATAGATGTTCTGGGCACCTCCGCACACGATGTGGCCATCTTGGACGGGAAAGAAGCAACTGTTTCCACAAATCATGCTCTTGATATGCCCACAGGAGTTGTTACCGGTGGCTCCATAGCTCGGCAGGAAGTGTGCATGCGCATAGGGGGCATCGAGTGGGGCGATGCGATCAAGCGTCTCCATAAGATCCGTCTCCACGCAGGGCAGTCCCTCGTTTACCACGATTCCACAGGTCGTATGCGACAAAATAATCGCTGCCAAGCCATTGGTCACCGAGCTGCGTTCGATGGCAGCGTGCACATCTTCGGTAATATCGATGAACTGGTCCGGAGCAGTCGATAGATAGCTCAATGTCTCGAGCGTCACCATGTTTACTCATCCCCTTCAAGAAAACGCAGGGCATTACCCCAGTAGAGCCTTTCTCGCGCATCATCGCGCATGAGCACGGTATCGAGCGCCCGCTTGAGTTTGAATGCACGGAAACGCGGCGTATTGCTGGCGAACATCACTTGATGCGATAGCGCGCGCTCATACCACAGCGGCCCCATATCGACCGTGAAAAGGCGCTGCATCATCTCCTCGGGCGAATCGATGTAAGTGATAGAGGTGTCCGTGTAGCAGTTGGGATACTTGAGCAGCATCGCCACGGTCTCGCGCACCCAGGGCCAGCCAAAGTGGGTCAAACTAAAGCGCACATTTGGATGCGTTGCGATTGTGTGCTCAAATGCAAGCGGGTTACTGCGCGAGAGCTCTGCGCCCGGCTCCCAAGACATACCGGCATGGAAAACCACCGGCTTGTTATAGCGCTCGCACAGCTCGTAAAGCGGCTCGGCCACAGCATCATCGGGGGCAAAACCCTGCTTTGCCGGATGCAGGCAAAGCCCCTTTGCCCCCAACTCGGTAAAGGCGCGCTCCAATTCGTCTGCGGCACCGCTCACCTGCGGATCTACGCTCGCAAATCCCCACAGACGATCGGGGTGCGCGGCAACCAGCATGGCAATCTGGTCATTGGTGCCAAAGTGTCCTCCGCATGCCGTGGTTACATCGAGCGGCATGAGCACGCTCTTCCGCACGTCGCAGACGTCCATCTCGACTTGAAGCTCATCCCAATCCATGGGGCCCATATGCCCCATACCAAATTCTCGTGACCAAAAACCGAATCCATCAGGCTCATCACCCGGCGTACAGATCTCGCCATAGAGCATAGGATGGACCAACATGTCGATAACCATTTCGTACTCCTTTCCAGGCATTTGGCCCTAGTACGGCTCAAACGAACCAATCACTCGGGACGACAGTTCAGCGCCCGCCTTCATACACGCCGGAATATCAAGGCCATCGATCACGCCCTTGGTAAACCCGGCAATATACGAGTCGCCGGCACCCACGGTGTTAACGACCTTCTCCGCCGGCACGATCCCGCACTCATAGAAGCGCTCACCGTCATAGGCAATGCTTCCCTTCTCACCAAGCGTGGCAACTGCCACCCGCGGTCCCAGCTCCTGTACGTGACGTACCCAATCACGCAGCTCCGGAGTGTCCTCTTCAAACGACATGAACGCATAGTCAACGTAGGGAAAATGGTTCTCGCAGGCATATTCGGGATCCTGGCTGAACACCGAGAAGTCCATAACCACCGTCTTGCCCGCATCATGCCATTCGGGCAGGAGGTCCAAACAATTGCCAAACAGGTCGGTGTGAATGATGTCATGTTCTAGGATAAACGCCCGGTCATCTTCATTCGGTCGATATGCCTCCATTACGCCATCGATTGCCTCGAGATGTACGCGATCGACGCCGTCTTTCAACGCCATGAGCATCACCGAGGTGTCGCCATCCTCCACCCGCAGATGTGAGATATCGAACCCCTCAGCGGCCAGCGCCTCCCTCATCTTGTCTCCGTACTCGTCCTTGCCGACAACCGACACGGCGGATACCGAAACGCCCATTCGTGCAAGATGGATACCCCAGTCAATGCCATTACCAGTCGGATAGAACACGCCGATGTTTTGATAGACGTCCGCACAGCAAAAACCAGCTGCGCACGCTTTAATACCCATGGTCTTCTCCAATGTTCAAAAGGGGACCCACCACATGGCGAGCCCCCTTTTCGCGTTTCGCTTATTGTTTTGCATCGGCTGTCCAAAGCCTCATAGCCAGACCGCCGTACGCTTTCTTAAGCTATTCGACGATTGGTGCTCCGTGGCCCCAAGAACCTTCCATGCCGCACACGGTCGAGGCAAACCCGGCAGCAAAGTCGAGCGCGCGCTCGATGGCCTCGGCGCCATCCTCACCACGCTTGGCGGAATCGAGATAGCACATCAAAAACGAAGTGAGGAACGAGTCGCCCGCTCCCATGGTGTCCTTCATGTCCGTTACCGGTTTAGCCAGCTGGCGGTAATAACGCTCGCCGTCGTAAGCAATGCAGCCCTCGGCACCCGCCGTAGCCGACACAAAACGCGGACCCAGGCCCTTCACCCATGCCAGACGCTCGCGAATCTCGTCCTCACTCGCGGCATCCGCCGCACTAAAGAAGGCAAAATCGACGTAGGGTGCGATCTGCTCGTAGTACTCGTCGGTGGAGTCGTCCGAAAAGTCAAAAGAGACCGTGACGCCCGCAGCCTTCAGCTTGGGCAGCTCGCGCTCGGTAAAGCAATAGTTGCCCGAATGAACCACATCGAACTGCTTCATGTACGAAAGGTCAAAGCGATCGAGGACATAGCGCGCATCGCCACGGATACCGCCCTCGTTGGAGCCAAGGAAGACACGGTCACCGTCAACGACGGTCACGCGAGCCGCTCCGTTCTCGCCAATCATCTGCTCACACTTGTCAAGCTCGATACCCTCATCCTCGAGGCTTGCAATGACATGCTCGGCAGCGGCGTCATTGCCAAAAATGCCCATGTATGCGGAGCGTGCGGCACCGCATTTCTTGGCATAAACGGCGAAGTTCACCGCGTTGCCGCCAGGATACATGGTGTGGATATGCTCGTAGCGATCGACGACGTTGTCGCCAAATCCGAGCGCGTTAACGTTAAATGCCATGGTATTTATCCTTCTAGTACTCGACGACGCCCATGTAGCGACGGAAATCGGGATCGTGATCAAACACCTTGCCGCGTGCGGCACGCAGCTCGCAGTTCATGGCGTAGAACAGCACCGGGTCCAGATAAGCACGGACGCTCGCCGGCACGGCTTCCATACCGTACTCCTTGGCATCGAGCACCATCAGCGTATCGGTATGCGTCTTAAGGAACGCCAGGGCGCGCTCGTCCATAGCACTGCACTCGCTGGAGCCCATCTGCAGGAAGTAAAAAACGCCATCCTGAGTAGCCTCGAAGGGGCCATGGAAGTACTCGGCAGAGTGAATGTAGCTGCAGTGCTGCCACTGCATCTCCATAAGAGAGCAGATAGCGAAACCGTAGGTCTGGCTAAAGTTGGGACCGCTGCCCAGAATATAGAAGAACTCGTGCTCCTGGCAAAGCTTGGCAAAGCGATCGCCCAGCTCGGCATTTACCTTCTCGCGTGCCGGGGGAAGAATCTTATCCATCTCGGCGATACCGGCATACATATCGGCAAGATCGGCGTAGCCCTCCTGCTGATCGAGCAGCTCTGCCGCAAGCGACAGCGAAATGCCAGCGGGGACCTCGGCCTGCGGCACGCCCTCGCCCCATGGGTAGACCCACGTGGTCCACTTGCCGGAGTCAATCTTGGATCCAGCGTTGTCGGTCTGGGCGATCACCGTAGCGCCGGCAGCAAGGGCAATCTCGCAGCCCTCGACGACCTCGGGGGTATTGCCGCTGTGGCTGCAAGCGATGACCAGGGACTTCTCGCCCAGACGACGCGGACGCATAATGTCGAATTCACGCGCGGTATAGATATACGAAGTGAAGGTGGTAGCCTCGCGCTGCAGAAGCTCATGAGCCGGGATCAAATCGATCATGGAGCCACCGCAAGCAATCCAGTAGACGCTGTCGAACTTGCCCTTCTCGGCAATTGCCTCTTTAATCAGATCGTGTGCGTTCATATCCAGTTCCTTTCTTGTTTGGCCCGCAATCAATGACGTTGGTTGCGTGGCCGATGGTTGTTTTAGTCAATCAGATATTTCTCGAATGCGGCCATGTTCTTGGCATCTGCGGCCGCCGGGTCATCGTAGTAACGACCGTCCGTGATTTCCTGGCCCAGCATGCCGTCGAAACCATGGGCGTTGAGCGTGGCGACGAAGGCGTCCATATCGTGCTTGCCATCGCCCCACACCAGATGGCCATACGGGTCACCGTCGATAAAGTGCATCTCGTGAATTGCCCCATCGCCAAAGGCGGCAAACCAGTCCTCGAGCGTCTCGCCTGCGACGCCCATCGCGGTTGTATCAACCATGGGCTGTAAGTACGGGCTCGCGACCTCGTCAATCATGCGCTTCGCATCGGAAACCGTCGTCACGAGGTTGCTCTCCTCGGGACGCAGGCTTTCCATCGTAAGCACCAGACCGTGCTCGCCGGCATACTCCGCCAGAATGGACAAGTGCTCGCGGCTGCGCTTCCAGGCTTCCTCGCGGTCCTCGTCCCAGTCGCCCCAGCCCGAGTTGATGGACATACGGTCGCACCCAAGTACCTCGGCAAGCTCAATGCCGTGTTTAAAGTACGCCAGGCTGCGCTGTTCATGCAGCGGCTTGCGTGCGCAGTACTGCCAAGGATAGACAACATTCTCGGGGCACAGAGTACGATACCTAAGCCCACGGTCTGCAGCCTTTTTCGCCAGGACCTCAGCCTCAAAGTAGCCCGTATGGTCGAGCGTCACATGCGGCTCTGCACACCACAGCTCAATAGACTCAAAGCCCAAGCGCTGCTGCACATCAAGGAAGTAATCGAGCGACCACATGATGTAGTGGATATTCATGCCCGCAATCTGCTCGCGACGCAGCGTCGGTTTGGATTCAGACATCTTATGCCTCCTTATTTCGATCGAACACGATTTGTCCGTCCGACATCGTCATATCAACCGCAAGATCGCGTGCGTCGCGATAATCGAGGTCGAACACATCCCGATCGAGCACGCAGATATCGGCAAGCTTGCCAACCTCAAGCGTACCCAGCTCGTCTTCGCGCATCAGATCGTACGCGCCCCCGGCAGTCCAAGCGCGCAAGAGCTCGACAAGCGTCAGCGTGTTGACCTCATTCACGGGCAGTCCGTCGGCGAAGAATCCACCGCACGCGCTGTATATTGACTCGCCCAGGCTCGGAATCAGCAGTGGCAAATCCGTTCCACAGCACACTGTGCATCCGGAATCTTCCATGCCGCGGCGATTCCAGCTGTGCAAAAGTCGCGTCTCGCCAATTTGTCGACGCATCATCGACAGGCAATCCTCGCGCCGGTCCAGCGTCAGAATCTGCGGATAGACCTCGCAAATTCCACCTAACTTGCCAAACTCGACAAGATCGGTCGGGTCAGAGTTCTCGAGATCGGTAATCGCATGGCGGCGAAGCATCCGTCCATGCTCGTCTCGAGGCAGCGAGGCATAGAGCGCCACGGTGCGGCGAACGGCGCCATCGCCCTGGCAATGCAAGGAGTATCGGAAGCCCTCAGCATCAATTGCACGCAGCTCGTTCTCAATCAGATCCCACTCTGGCTCCTCGACGACCGTCTTGCCGGCAGCGCCCGCATCGGCCGTGTCCTCATAGGGGTCAATCATCTCGGCAAGCCCCACCCATACGCCGCGATCGGTCATACGGTTGAAGCCAGAAAAACGAACGAACGGTCCCCGGAAGCGCTCTCGCGCCTCGCGGGCATATGCCAGATTTGCACCGGCGCCCACCGGCTGCGACATCATAGAGACGCGAACCGTCAGCTCACCAGATTCCTCACGGCGAGCCATTTCGTCGGCAAAGCCGTAGTAGTCATCAAACGCCATTTCCTTGATGGCGGTAACGCCGCGCTCGTTAAGCATGCTCATGTAGTCCGAATACCCGGCACGCACCTCGGGCAGCGCGAGGAAATCGCTCATCATGCGCCAGATCTTCTCGGCATAGCACGCCTGGGGTGTAAAGCCATATCGCGCACTGGCGGCAGCATTGAGAACGCAGGTCTCCGCGCCCGGCGTAAAGCAGACGACAGGGATATCGCCAAAACACTCGTCAAACACAGCTGCTGTATTTGCGTTCTCGGCATCCGATGCCAACGTTTCGGGTAGGTTGTGGCCAAAAGCCGCCGCGCAATCCGGATGACCTTCTTTCCATGCACGCAAGAGCGACACGGCCTCTTTGGCATCAGCGATGCCGGATAGATCAGACCCCAACGTCCGCAGCGCCCAACCTGTATAGAAGGTATGCACATCGATCAGGCCAGGCATGACAGTGCGGTCGCCCAGGTCAACTACCTCGTCCGCCTGGGTCAAATACGAAGCTACCTCACACTTGGTGCCAACAGCCTCAATTCGATTGCCACGGACCGCTACGAAACCTTCAAACGGCAGGTCCCCCGTACCGGTAAAGACGCTCTTAGACGTCAGGACCGTCAAACGATCAGACATCACAACCACCTACACCGGAAGCATGCCAGAGATTGCCGTTACGATCAGGCCAAAGACGACCATGAAAATGAAGAACTTCCAAATGGTCTTCCACCATTGGCCAAACGAAATCCTAGCCACGGCAAGACCGGCGACCGTCATGCCCGCCACGGGGCTGATGGTGTTGATGGTCTGGTTGGCAAACTGGAGCGCGGTGACGGCCGCCTCGGGATTGAGGCCCATAAGCTCGGTCAGCGGACCCATGACGGGCATGGTGAGCGCCGCAAGTCCAGAGCTCGAGGGAACCAGCAAAGAGAGCAGGCCAAGGACGATATACATAAACGTGGTGTAGACGGCGGCGGGTGCACCGGCAAGCGCAGTAGCGAGCGCCTGGAGGATGGTGTCGATGATCATGCCGCCCTCGGCGATGACCAGAATACCGCGAGCGATACCGATAACGATGGCAGCGTACGCAAAGTCGGCAAGACCCTTAACGAACTCCTCTGCGATCGTCTGCTGGTCAAGACCGCCCAGGATACCGGCAAGCAAGCCCATGCCAAGGAACACGGCGGAAATCTCATTCATGTACCAGCCCTGGGTAACAAGACCCCAGACGATAATGCCCATACCGCAAGCAAAATCGATAAGCACGAGCTTCTGACGGATAGTGAACTCTTCCTCGATGGAGGCATCGGTCACGGAAAACTCAATACGCTTGAGCTTATCGTCCTCGTACACAATGGACGACTCGGGATTTTTCTTGACGCGCATGGCGTAGCGCATGGCCCATGCGATACCGACGGCAGTGAAGATGACCCAAGAAACGGCACGCAGCCACAGTTGCGGATTACCCTCGATGCCAATGATGCCTTGGGCGATCAAAACATTAAACGGGTCGATGGTCGAAGCACAATATCCCAAGTTAGGACCAAGGAAGCAGATGATGAATGCCGTCATCGAGTCATAACCGATACCCATCATGATGGGAATGAAGATGGCATAGAACGGCAGGGCTTCCTCAGACATACCAAACGTAGTGCCGCAAATGGACAGCAACGTCATCGTGATGGGAATGATGAGGATGTCCTTGTTCTTGAGCTTTTTAATCACACGGCTCATGCCGGCATTCAAAGCGTTGGTCTTGGTGATGACTGCGAACGATCCGCCAATCAATAAGACGAACGCAACGACGTCGGCAGCCTCCTGGATGCCCTTAGTAGGCGCTTGCAGGACCGCAAAGATATCCTGGCCCAGATTGATGGTCTCGCCGGTCTCGGAATCGGTGTAGTTCTTATCGACCTGTTCATAGGTTCCAGCAACGGCGACTTCACGCTCGCCCGCCGCTGTCGAAATCGTCTTGCGCTGATACTGACCAGAGGGAACGATCCAAGTCAGGACCGCAAAGACAACGATCAGCAAGAACATGATCGTATAGACATGCGGTAATTTGAACTTAAAACGTCTGTTTGTCTTCTTCGCCTTCGTATCTGACATAGATACCTCCAAAGAACTCGAGACTGCATCGCATCTCGCTTCAACGCCTGCGCAAGGCAAACGTTCTATGACGTTCCATAGATTACCAGCAGTTTTTCCCATCATCAAGATAATTTCAAACTGATTGCCGCGACGCGGTTGAACGGTTGCGTTCGCGCCGTGAACGGTATGGAGACGCCCGGTGAGATGATCAACCGGGCGTCTCCATTCGCAATGTCCTAGATGTCAAAGACGTAGCGAGACCCAACGATCCGCTGACGACCGATGATAAACGGCCGCCGCTGCTCATCGAAAAAGAAGGCTTCCATATAAAACAAGGGTTCGCCAACGGGAACTGCCAACAGCCGAGCGACCTCAGGCGACGCGCACGCGATCTCGAGTGTGCACGGGTCGGTAAACGCGGGCGTACGGCCCGTCCGGTTACGCACGAACTCAAAAATGGATTGGTTAGATAGAGGTGCCGTTGATAGATAAGCGTTGTCCTCGTAAACGTATATATTGTTCTCGAGCATGACGGGGACTCCATCGGCAGTACGCACACGCTCAACGCAAATCAAATCAGTTCCAACGGGAACACCAAAGAACTGCGCTTCGGTGGAATCCGCCGGCAGTATCTTTCTCGAAATGACGCACGCCCCCGGCTCCATTCCGTTAACGCGGCATGCGTCCGAAAAACTCTGGACGTCATCCTTCTGGCGAATCTTGCGCTTAAGCTTGGGGGCATTGACAAACGTGCCTTTCCCCTGCCGCTTCGTTAGATAGCCCTGCTGGACGAGCTCCTCAATAGCGCGTCGCACGGTAACGCGGCCAACTTTATAGCTCTCAGCCAATTCGAATTCGTTGGGTATCCGCGCGCCCGCCTTGTAGGCACCGGAGTTGATTTCGTTTTTAATGATATCGATAACCTGTTGGTACAGCGGTATCGCTGCTTTACCGTCAGTTAGCCCTTCAGTCGGTGGCATATACCCTCTCCCAGCACAATTAAGTCTAAAGCGGGCCCAAGGGCATTCAGCAAGCCCTTAAGCCCGCATTAGCATTAAGTATGCTTGCTGCCGCACCAAAATGTCAGGTATTTACTCATCTGACCCGAAAAACGCGCAACTACCGCACTCCTAAGAAAGCGTGAGCAGCTCCGGCAGCTGGTCGATAATCTTGTCCGCGGCATCCTGGCTAAAGCCAAAGCGTTCCTCGCGCTTGGCAATGACTGTCAGGCCAGCTCGTTTGCCGGCAGTGATGCCAGGCACCGAATCCTCGACGCAGCAGCAGCGATTCGCGGGCAGCCCCAGCAGGTCCAGCGCATGCAGGTAGATGTCGGGCTCGGGCTTGCTCTCCTTAAACTGCTCGCCACTCACCACATGCTCAAAGGCATCCGACAGCCCGCATGCGTTGAGCACTTCCTCGATGCTATCCATGGGAGACGAGCTGGCAAGCGCCACGCGAACGCCACGGCGCGGCAGCTCTCGAATCGTATCCACGGCGCCTGGGTTAATCAAAGCCTGATAGTCGCGCGGACGCTTATGCGCCCACTCGTCCCAACGGGCCAACGCTTCCTCGCCAGTGAAATGCCCCTTACCGGCGCGCTCAAACCAATCGACCAGCATATGCAGGAAGAACTGATGGGAGGTACCGACCTGCCCATTCAACTCCTCTTGAGTCAGATTAAGCCCCAGCTCCTTGGCAAACGCGGCAGTCTCGCCCAAGTAGTAATACTCGGTATCGACAATGACGCCGTCCATGTCAAAGATAACGGCGTCGAACGGAAATGCGGACACGGCACCCTCCCTAACAAAAGGACGCCCGCGAGCAGGCGCCCGAATCATGCATTAATCGGCGATTCTAGCCCAGCAGCTTATCCAGCGCCACCGCAATACCATCTTCGTTGTTATTGGCGGTCACCATCTGGGCCACAGCCTTAACCTCATCGACGGCGTTGCCCATGGCTACACCCGTGCCGGCCCACTCAATCATGGACTTGTCGTTCTGGCCGTCGCCAAACGATACGACATCGCTGGCATCGATGCCGAGCTTGGGCAGGGCACCCTCGAGCGCACGGGCCTTGTCGATACCGGGCGCCGTGTACTCAAAGTACCAGTCGGCCGTAAACATGCCCGAAAGCGTCTGCTTAAAGGGCGCATACATCTCCTCGTAATGCGCCTGCAGGTAGGCCGGATCGCCCGCCGTCAGCAGCTTGTCCACGGGATAAGCGTCCACAACCTCATGCAAGCTCTCGACCTCGCGAATCTTAAGATCGCACGCATCGCGCTCATACTTGACGATATTCTTCTGCGAGTCGTCAGGCAGCGTGATCATGCAATGGTACGAGTCCTCGACATGCAAATCACGACCGAGCGAAATCATAGGGATCACGTCAAAATTACGCAGGTGATCAATCAGGCGATGCAATTCGTCGGCAGGCATAGCCTGATCGAACAGCACCTCGTCGGTCTGAGCGTCGACCACATGCGCGCCGTTAAAGGCCACCAGCAGACCGTCATGGTTTTGAAGGTCGAGCTCCTGCGCCAAGGCGTGCAGCCCCCATGCGGGACGGCCCGAAGCCAAGATGAGCTTAATGCCCGATTCCTGCGCCGCGAGCAACTTCTCGCGCGTACGCGAGCTAATCACTTTCTGGTCGTTGGTGAGCGTACCGTCGATATCCATCGCGATGGCTTTGATTGCCATATGTGCCTCCTTGCATCGTTTTTATCGCGCACTATCTTATCCGAGCCGGGGCACGTTCGCACAGCGCGCGTATGACGGTTGCAAAACCACCCCATTTGAAACAAAGGCAAAAAAGTACTTGCAAAGACGCGTTCCGACATATAAGTTGATAAAAGATCGCTGTTGCGGTTTTAAGTAGATCGAGCATATTCAGTTTCAGTTTTCAGCGTGTAAGAGAAGGAAGATCGGCAAAGTACAACCCCAAACGCAATGACAACTTAATGAGGTAACTGCCACATGTGAGGCGCCCAGGGCATTGCTGTCTCGATTTTGAGCACGATGCCTTCCGCCTTGCATGGGCCGTTTCATCCCGCCCCTGCAGCAACCGCCTCACGGGCTCATTGAAAACCGCATAGCACCCCAACGTCAGCACATCACCCACGGCAAGCACATCACTCACGACAACCAACACATCAACAAACAGCACGAACATCAACCGATTGGAGAAGCTATGACAAACCACCACGCTGAAGACGGCGATAAGAAAAGCATTCTGGATGCCCGCATTGAGCGAGCATATGCAAACGAATATGACGCCGCCTTTGCCGCCGCGACCATCAAGAACTACGCGTCGCTACCGCTCGCGACGATCTTGGCCGACCACCCTCAACTGCTGAAGCGCTGCACAAAGATCATGGGCGACCCCGACATTCGCAAGCTGACAGACCCCTATGCCCCAAAACGCGACAACGATTCGTACGTTCTTACCGTAGACTGCCTAGCCCATATGCTTACGGCACTCGACACGAAACTCAAGCTCGAATGGGAACCCGACGAGCGTCATGAACTCGAAAGCAAGCGGAACACCCTGCGCACCGCACTGTTCCTTCCGTTGGACGGCCTCAAGCGCTGCAACGTCGAGCTCAATGCACAGGCGCGGCAAAAGCCCGGGACCACGGGGCAGAAAACTCCAAGACCCCATGCGGCCATCGTCGACCGCAACCGATATAACCGCATGACCGCGCACTTTTCCGCCGAGGGAGCAGCCATAAGGACGCTGATCGATCTGCTGTGCCTCCTGAGCATCAACGAGCTATTTGAGGGCTATCTCGCCCTTGTTCCCGCGACGGCACCCAAGTCGGTAGCAAAGATCATCGAGACCTGCAGACGCCAGTTTGAGCGCCATCGCAATGGCAGCGAGATGAACGCCAGCATCGCGCAGTACTACGCGGCTCATTACAAAAATGACGGATGTGCCCCTGTCGAGCATCAGCTGCGGCTCGCCTACACCACGCCCGCCGCAACGCTCCATCGCTTTGGAGCCCTTGGTGCTTGCGAGCCGCACGAACAGGCAGCCTGCCCCACAACCGAGCTCGATCTCAGGCTCGGACGAGCCCTGTAGCCCGCCAGCCCCTCCGCGGGCAACAATCCTATTCCACAACACAACCAACAGAAAGGAGTCCTCATGGACACCAATCATTCCCCCATCATCAGTCCCCTCACTATGCGTGAATCCGCCCGAGGTATCACGCTCACCAGCATTTACGATGAGATGCTCGCCCGTCGCGAGCTCTCCGTCATGGGAAACATCGAAACCCCGATGGCCCACGACCTATGCCAGCAGATCCGCCTGCTCGATGCCACCGACCCCAGCCGCCCCATCACCATATTTGTCGCCAGCGCCGGCGGAAGCGTGCGATCGGGCCTTGCGATCTATGACGCCATGCGCCTCGCATCGTGCCCCATCCGCACCGTCTGCCTGGAATTCGCCGCGTCCATGGGCGCCGTGATCTTTATGGGCGGCGACGATCGCCGTATGGCGCCCCATGCAGAGCTCATGATTCACGACCCGCTGATCCCCCAGGGGGCAGGCGGCTCGGCACTTGCGCTGCAGGAAACCAGCCGGCGTCTCATGCAGACCCGCAAGACCCTCACGCAAATCCTCTCGGACCGCAGCGGCCTCACGCCCAAGCGCATCCAGTCCCTCACTGCAAAAGACACCTACCTTTCGGCCGAGCGCGCCGTCGAGCTCGGCTTTGCCCACGAAATCCTCTCGGCCACCAAGGAGGTCGCCCATGTCTAACCTCGCCAGCCGCCTCGCCGCATCTGAGTCCGCATCGTCCACCATCCTCGCCAAGGATCGAACGCTTTCCTGCGACACCCGCCAAACGGGACTCAACAACAATGCACTTGTGATCGGCCCCTCGGGAGCCGGCAAGACCCGAAACGTCCTCAAGCCCAACCTGCTGCAAATGAACGCAAGCTACATCGTGCTCGACACCAAAGGCACGCTCTGTCGCGAAGTGGGACCCGTGCTGGCAGCCCACGGCTACCGCGTGCAATGTCTCAACTTCGCCGACCTCAACACCGTCCCGGCCCTTGCGCCCGGCATCGAGCGCTGCGGCTACAACCCCCTGAGGCACATTCGCCGCAAGGCGGACGGCAGGCCCAACCAGCAGGACATCCTCTCGGTGGCAAAGGCCATCTGCCCCATCGAGGACAACAACCAGCCTTTTTGGGATCATGCGGCGGCAAACCTGCTGTCGTGTCTTATCGCCTACGTCACCGAACAGCTACCCGCCGACGAGCAGACGATCAGCTCGGTCATCAAGCTGATCGAGCACCTGCAGGACGGTGCCACGGGTCGATTGTTTGACGACCTGATCACGACCGACCCCCAAAGCTATGCCCTCTCGCTATGGCGGCGCTACGCCATTACGCAAAATGCCGAGCGCATGCACGCGAGCATCGTCGGCATCCTTGCCGAAAAGGTCATGTGTCTGGGATTCGACGGTGCGGCACAGCTCTATCGTGAGTGCCATCAGGTGGACTTCGCTTCCATGGGACACACCCCCTGCGCCCTGTTTGTAACCGTGAGCGATATTGACCGCAATCTCGATCCGCTGACCGGCCTCTTTATTTCGCAGGCGTTTATGGGCCTCATTCGTGAGGCCGATAGGCAGCCCGACGGCAGCCTGCCCATGCCCGTGCGCTTTATGCTCGATGACTTCGCAAATCTGCAGATCCTCCAGATCGACAACGTGCTCTCGATTATCCGAAGCCGCAACATCTGGGCAACGCTGCTGCTGCAGTCGACCAACCAGCTCGATGCGCTCTATGGCGAGGCACGCGCTCGCTCCATCATGGGCAACTGCGACACGCATCTGGTGCTGGCATTCCAGGATCCAGAGAGTGCCCGGGTGTTTTCCGACCGCGCCGACGCGCTCCCCAGCACGCTCATGGCGACGCCGATCGATCGCTCGTGGCTCTTTGTACGCGGTCGCACTCCCGAACAGGTCGAGCGCTTTAGGCTCGAAGACCATCCGCTCTACGGGGAGCTGCCCGAGGCGCAGCGAGTCCATGCGGAGGCCGAGATCTAGGCGCAGGGTTCTCGCAGCGCGCGGCGCCCCGGCGATGTTCCACAAAGGCCGTGCGCCCCGGGACCACGGCAAAGCAAAGGGGCCCGCATCCGATGGGATACGGGCCCCTGACTATAAGGCGCAATGCGTTAACAGCAGCGACTACTTGCGGTGAGCGCGGTAGAACTCGATGAGCGCCTGGGTCGAAGCGTCCTGCTCGGCCTTGGCGGCGTCGTCGTGGAAGGCCGGGGTGATCTGCTTGGCAAGCTGCTTGCCCAGCTCGACGCCCCACTGGTCGTAGGAGTCGATGCCCCAGACCGTGCCCTCGACAAACGTGATGTGCTCGTACAGGGCGATGAGCTCGCCGAGCGCAAACGGGGTCAGCGTGTCGCCGAAGATCGAGGTCGTCGGGCGGTTGCCCTCAAAGCAACGGGCCGGGACGATCTGCTCGGGCGTGCCCTCGGCGCGCACCTCATCGGCCGTCTTACCAAAAGCGAGCGCCTTGGTCTGGGCCAGGAAGTTGCCCAGGAACAGCTCATGCACGTCCTGACCGCTATCGGTCGCAGGGTTGGCAGTGTTGGCGAAGGCGATGAAATCGGCCGGAACCACCACGGTGCCCTGGTGCAGCAGCTGGTAGAAGGCATGCTGGCCGTTGGTGCCGGGCTCGCCCCAGAAGATCTCACCGGTGTCGGAGGTCACGGCGCTGCCGTCCCAGCGGACATGCTTGCCGTTGGACTCCATGGTGAGCTGCTGCAGGTAGGCCGGGAAGCGGTGCAGATACTGGCAGTACGGAAGCACGGCGTGGCTCTTGGAACCGAAGAAGTTGACGTACCAGACGTTGAGCAGACCCATCAGCGCGACGGCATTGTTCTCGAGCGGCGTGTTGCAGAAGTACTCGTCGATGGCGTGGAAGCCCTCGAGGAACTGCTGGAAGCGCTCGGGGCCAAGCACGACGATCAGCGACAGGCCCACGGCGGAGTCGACGGAGTAGCGGCCGCCGACCCAGTTCCAGAAACCGAAGGCGTTGGCGGGGTCGATACCGAAGGCCTCAACCTTCTCGAGTGCGGTGGAGACGGCGACGAAGTGCTTTGCCACGGCCTCGGCGTTCTGCTCATCGGAACCGTCGATGGCGCCCTGAGCCTTGAGCTGCTCGAGCATCCAGGTCTTGACCTCGCGGGCGTTGGTGAGGGTCTCGAGCGTGGTGAAGGTCTTGGACACGATGATCACGAGCGTGGTCTCGGGATCGAGGCCCTTGAGCTTCTCTGCCTGATCGTTGGGGTCGATGTTGGAGATATAGCGGCAGTCGATACCGGCGTCAGCATAGGGGCGCAGAGCCTCGTAAGCCATGACCGGGCCCAGGTCGGAGCCGCCGATGCCGATGGACACCAGATGCTCGATCTTTTTGCCGGTAACGCCCTTCCACTCACCGGAGCGCACGCGCTCGGCGAAGGCATACATGCGGTCGAGGACCTCGTGCACGTCGGCGACGACATCCTGGCCGTCAACGATGAGCTGGCCCTTCTCGCTTGCCGGGCGGCGCAGCGCGGTGTGCAGGACGGCGCGGTCCTCGGTGGTGTTGATGTGCTCGCCGGAGAACATGGCGTCGCGGCGCTCCTCGAGCTTCACCTCGCGGGCAAGATCGCACAGCAGCTTGACGGTCTCATCGGTCACCAGGTTCTTCGACAGATCGAAGTGCAGGTCACCGGCGTCAAAGCTCAGCTTGTTCACGCGCTCGGCATCGGCGGCGAACCAGGCCTTGAGGTCGATACCTTCGGCCTCGAGCTTCTCTTGATGAGCCTCGAGTGCCTTCCAAGCGGCAGTCGACGTAGCATCGATAGGTGCGGCAACAGTTGCCATAAAGTCCTCCTCAGCATACGGGCGCACGCCTCCATGCGCCCGGACATTCAGATGCCACTATTCTAGCGCAGGTCAAGACTACAATCAGCGAGCGTTGCCAATCCGCCCTCAAACGGCGACCGACCAAAAAGGGACAGGTTTTGACGATGTCCGCACAAGCGGGTATTATCGAACATGTATTCGATAAGAACATGTGTTTGATGGGAGGACGCGTGGGGCACGAGCGTCACACCTATGTCTGCATCGACCTTAAGACGTTCTACGCTAGCGTCGAGTGCGTCGACCGCGGTCTCGACCCGCTCACCACCAACCTGGTCGTTGCCGACGAATCGCGCGGGCGCACGACCATCTGCCTTGCCATCACACAGGCCATGAAAGACCTCGGAATCCATAACCGCTGTCGCCTGTTCGAGATTCCCGACGGTATCGACTACATCAAGGCCGTACCGCGCATGCAGCACTACATGGAGGTGTCGGCGCAAATCTACGGTATCTATCTGGAATTCGTCAGCCCACAGGACGTGCACGTCTACTCCATCGACGAATGCTTTATCGACGTGACGCCCTATCTGGACCTCTATCACACCGACGCTGAAGGCTTCGCCTGCATGTTGCGCGACGAGGTCCTGGCGCGCACCGGCATCACGGCAACGGTTGGCATCGGCCCCAACCTATTCCAGGCCAAGGTGGCACTCGACATTACCGCCAAGCACGTACCCAGCCGCATCGGCATACTCGATGACGAGACCTTTCGCAAGGAGATCTGGCCCCATCGCCCCATCACCGACATCTGGGGCATTGGGCCCGGCGTGGCAGCACGGCTCGAAAAATACGGCGTCTACGATCTGATGGGCGTCGCGGCGCTCGACGAAAACCTGCTCTACGACGAGCTCGGCGTCAATGCCGAGTATCTTATCGACCACGCCTTTGGGCGCGAGCCGACAACTATCGCCGATATTCAGGCCTATCGCCCGCAGGCAACCTCAACTACCACAGGACAGGTGCTCTCGAAAGGCTATGCCTATGAACAGGCCTACACCGTCTTGCGCGAGATGGTCGACAACGCTGTGCTGGACTTAGTCGATAAGCACGTGGTGTGCAACAGTATCTCGCTCTTTGTAGGCTACGCGAGCGAGCGCGCCGACATACGCCGCCTCGACGCCAGCGGCACAGCACAATATGTAGACGGATGCGGGCATTTGCGTTCGAGCACGTCGAGCATCGAACCCGCCGCAACCGACGGCCCCGAGCTCACGCCCCGCGCGCCCAAGCCCGTCCAACGCGACGACGAACGCCGACGTTTGGTGCGAGAGGCACAGGCGATTGACGGCATCTTTGTGGGCGAACACGGCGGCAAGCCGCGTGGTGGCTATGCCGCGCTCTTTGCGCACTCCAACGCCTCGCGCAAGCTGCCCGAGCGCACCAATTCGTTTAAGAAGATCATGGGCTATTTCGATGAGCTCTGGGCGCAGACTGTCGATCCCAAACGACCGGTCAAGCGCATCAACCTGGGATTTGGCAATCTGGTGCCCGAGGAATTTACCACTATCGACCTGTTCAGCGATGTTAAGGCCGATGAGCGCGAGCGCGACCTGGCGCGCGCTGTCCTGGCCGTGAAGGGCAAGTACGGCAAGAACGCGCTCGTCAAGGGATTAAGCTTCACCGCCGGCGCCACCGCACGCGAACGCAACGATCAGGTAGGAGGACATCGTGCCTAAGTCCCAACAACAGCCGATGCGGCCACCGACGCCTTTTGAACGTCTAGCGGACCCCGAGGGAAGACGTCGCTCCTCCGACCCCAAGCTCACCGCCAACGGCGCCGTCCGCGCCGGCCGTGCCGCGCAGTTTATGCCCTTTGCCGCCCTCACGGGATACTACGAGCTCGTGCGCAAACAAGAAATCACTGTTGAGCCCAAATGCGAACTCACGGAAGAAAAAGCCCTCGAGCTTTCGAAAAAGCTCGAGGGCCTCAAACGCGGCGACTTGGTGCGCGTCACCTATTACGATATGTACGGCTATCGTAGCCGCACGGGCATCCTCGACGAAGTGTTACCCGCATTCAAGCTGCTCAAACTCAGGGATATCGCCATCAACTTCGACGACATCCAAGGCATCGAGCTGCGTGGTCGAGCCTAGCGACGAGAACGCTTGCGCAAGACGAGAGCAATGCCAAGCACTGCGGCAGCTGCAACCAGCAATCCCAAGACCAGCGTGAGGGTCGAGTCGCCAGCGTGAGGCAGCGAGCCGTCCTTCGGAGTCTTCTTAGTGGTCGTCGAAACGGTCGTCGTGGTGCTGCTCGACTGGCCGTTGCCGCCCGTCTGGCTGCCACCAGGCTGATCGCCGCCACCCGGCTGCGAAGGATTGGTGGGTTCCGTCGGATCCGGAGTACCGGGATCAATCGGATTCTCAGAATTCTCCTTGCGCTGGATCCAAACCTGGCAGCCATTGAACGGGTTGGCGGTACCGAGGCACAGACCCTGGTTGGTCACCGCAAAGGTGCGCAGACCATGGTTATACGGATCGTTAAAGCCATTGGTCGTCAGCGTCGTAAAGTTCACGCCGTCCTCGGTCACATACATATCAAAGCCACGCTCGGCATTGCGAAGGTAAGACATGCACGTAAGGACACTCTGCAGTTTCTTGAGGTTCTCCTTACTCAGCAGCTTATCGAGCGCATCCTGAATATCGCCCGGCAGCTCGGTGCCATAGGCATCCTCGTACTGCTGCTTCAGGCTCTCATAGCTATCGAGCATGTCCTGATACTGGTCGGCAAAGGACTTGAAGTACGCGATCTCGCCATCGATCTTCTGGACGTAAGCGGCGTCGTCCTCAACGTCCTGGGACATCGTCGCGGCCTGATCGCAAAGGTCGCCCGCGGCATCCTCCAGCGCATCGCTCAGGTCGCCAAAGCCCTTAGCGACCTCGGTCTTCTCGTCATCGGCCTCGACGGCCTCAGCCTTCTCGTCATCGACCTCGACGGCCTCGTTTGAATCATCGTCCGCAAGCGTGTTCACGGGAACGATGGGGTCGTCAGGCGATTTCTTGTCGAGCAGGTGATCGAGCAGGTCCCTAAGGCGCTGAACCTGAGAGTTCCACTCCTCGGGCGTCATATCGATAATGTCGCCATTGGAGAACTGGCCGATCGGCTCGAGCAGGCTCGCGGTATCAAAGGTACCGATATACAGCTTGCCGTCGAACTTCTGCATGCGCCAAATGTACTGGTTCTCGTTTCGGCCAAAGCCCGAAGCCAGGCCGGAAAGAGGGCCGTTGCCATTCTTCTCGGAGAACATCTCGGTGGGATCGCCAACGACGAGCTCCATGTTCTCGTTCTTGTCCATGCGATAGATGTTGACCGACTGCTCAAGATTGGCATTCACAAACGAGCAGTCAACGCCGCCCATGCCGCTCTTGCCGCCCTCTTCGGTGTTGGACTTGTTGAACAGGATGCGCTCGAGAGCAATCTCCTCGTCGTTGTATTCACCGATATAGAGGTAGTCGTTGTAGACGATGAGGTTGGCAGCACCAGAACGGGTGCGGGCAGGATCGATGCCAAAGCAGTACTTTGCACCGTCCGCCTTATCGCCAACAATGGGAGTCCACTCATAGCTGCCGTCGGCGTTCTTGTCGCCACGGACCATGGCGAACGACTGCATGGAATTATCATCGGGAGCGTTCTCGGGCGTACCGGTGCAGATGGTGGCATAGAGATGACCATTGTACGAGACCATATCCCAAATGGCACCGCCGTAGATGCTGTCCTTATAGCGAATCGCCGGATAGTTAAACAGCGTGCCCGAGTTGGCAATCTCGGTGAAGCTGTCCTGGCCCTTCGAGGGGTCAGACGACGTCAGGATTGTCGACACAAAATTACCGTTCGCGTCTTTACCCACATTACTGATGACGAGCTGGCCATCATGGACGCACATGCCGCGGATACCGGTAGAAATGCCCTGCTTGTAGGCATCGCGGTAATCGTCCGCGCTCGAAAGGCCCTGATAGACAACTTTCCAATCATCCGTCTTAGGATCGATCTCATATACAGCAGGCAGGCCGCTTTTGCCGCCATTGGTCCTGACGCTGCCGCAGAAATAGAGCTTACCCTTATAGCTCACGGCATTGCGGAACAAAGGACCGACGCCGTTGAGCGATTCAGAGAGTAGCAGCTTGGTCTCACCGGTCTTGGTATTGATCTTAACCAAGATGCCGCCGCTGTCCTTGTCGGCCGTGCCGTCCTCCTTCTGCTGTCCATAGAAGAACGTGCCGTTAAACATGGCCTCCAGCGTCAGGCGCATGGTCTCGGCATCAAAGGAATCGCCCAGCGTGCCGTTCATGAGCGTCAGTGTGTTGCCCATCGCCGCATAGCAGGTGCCCACATAAAGCCAGTCACCATAGCTCGCAGCCGCCCAAGTGTAGCTCTGGCCGCGATCGCCTTCGTTGTTGGCCGTGTTACCATCGGCGCCCGGAACGGCAACGGCACCGTTACCCTGGTAGTCGACGATACCATCCGGCTGCGACGTTCCTACCGTAGGATGCGAGAGCTTCTCAAAGGAATATCCATTTCCCGCATTGTAGGTAACGGCACCCGAAGCGTCTTCGGCATGCGCCGGCAGCGGCGATACCAAGATAGCGGCAAGCGCTGCCACCAAGCCAAGTGCTCCCACTCGTCTCATAAGGCTATAACCTCCCCTGTCCTAAAGCCCAGCTTTAGCATTCTTCATTTCTGTCCACGGTTAATTGCAATCTGAGCACAGCAATAATCAGCGTATAAATATACACCTGTAATTTTTTGGACGGGTTAATAGATGCTCGATTGGTAGCGAATTCCGCGCAAACCGTCACCAAACTCCACTTTTACCGCATCTAAAGGTTATTTTTTACGCAAATTTTTGGATGTCGATAGTCGCAATGAGCAGGAGGCCGGTATCCACCGGAGAGGCAACGCCTACATTTTCATAACGTAATAGCCCGCGCCCCTCACCGCCGTCTCGAGTGTGTCGCGATCAACCGGGAGCTTCGAGCGTACGCGTGCTGTGTGGTCCGCATACGTCACCGTAGCCCACACGCCGTCCAGTGCATTGAGGGCATTGGCTACGTTCTGAGCGCAGCCGTCACAGCTCATGCCGCCGATGAGCAGCTCATCGCTATAGGGATAGTGGGACTCGTCGGTGTCTGCCACCACAACCTTCTTGGCTTTCTTGCCGCTCGCGCCATCACTGCAACAGCTCTTTCCATGCGTCGACGCCGCAATGCGACGCAGCCCAAAAAACATGCCGACGGCAATGACGGCCAGCACGATGAGATTCGCAGGGTTGAGCAAGTCACTCATGCGTTCCCCTTTCAAGTAGCCCTATCTAGATACCCCCATGGGGTGTTCCCATCTTAACCCAAAATCATGTCCGTTCGGTCAATTAGTTTCCCTCTTCAAACTTTTTAGTTGACCAAGGCTTACTTTCGTGTATAAGTTTTCCTAGGCTAACAGTTTAGATCCGTAAGGAGCGTCGTGACTCGAACCATAGACATCCCAACGTTTCAGGCGGCAGTCGTGCGCAACTGCTCCCCCACGCTCGCGGGCATCAAACCGGCATCGCTCTTTACCTATCCAGGAGTCTATGCCGATCAAGACGGCTCAAGCGTAACTGCGGCGATCGAGGATCGCCGAGCACGCCTGCTCAACGTTATCGCCCGGTGCAACCGCGAGCTTAATCCGTTCGGTATCCATCTGAGCGTTTTGGTCTGGCGCCCCTGCGGGGCGCTCGTATACGCATATCGGCCCAATAGCCTCGCCACTTACCTTGCTGACCCGCGCGCCAAAACGGCACTCGCCAAGAAGGGCTACGACACCGGCAACCTCTCGGCATGTCTTGTGCACCTGGCATCACGCATCACGCTCGCGAGCAATAACGCCGCGGAATGCGCCTGCGGCCAGACTCGATGCGCACTGGATCAGCAAGCCTGCTGCAACAACGACTGCGCCTGCGAATTTCCACACGAGATTGGCTACTTCCTGGGGTACCCCTGCGACGACGTATACGAGTTCATCGCTCAGCGTGGCGAGAACTACAAGATCTTTGGAGCCTGGAAGGTCTATACGAATATCGAGCAGGCGCTTGCGACGTTTGATGCGTACCGTGCCTGCACCCAACACCTCACCTTTATCTATCAGCAGGGCTGCAGCTTGGCGCAACTTGCCCAGGCGACCCGATAGAACGTACAAACCGCGACCGCACGCCGCACAACCGAAAGGACTCAACATGAGCAAGATCGCCGTCGTCTACTGGAGCGGCACGGGCAACACCGAGGCCATGGCAAACCTCGTTGCCGAGGGCACCACGTCCGCGGGCGCCGAGGCCGAAGTCATCCCCTGCGCCGACTTCTCTGCCGACAGGGCCGCCGACTATGATGCCTTCGCCTTCGGTTGCCCCGCCATGGGCTCCGAGGAGCTTGAATACGATGAGTTCCAACCGATGTGGGACGAAGTCAAGGAGACCCTCGGCGACAAGAAGGTCGTCCTCTTTGGCTCTTATTCGTGGGCCGAAGGCGAATGGATGGACAATTGGAAGGCGGACGCCGACGAGGCAGGCGTCAACGTGGTCGACTCCGTCATCTGTTACGACGCCCCCGACGATGAGGGCGAGGCGGCCTGCCGCGCCCTTGGAGCCGAGCTCGCCTAGCTGCAATGAGCTCCGCCCGTAACGCGCTCTGCACCAAAACACATTCGCGTCCCAACAAAAACGGGAGCCGGATCACATCCGGCTCCCGTTTTCTGCTGTGTCAGTCATATAAAGCGGCTACGAGATATTACCCAAGAACGCCTTGGTGCGCTCGCTCTTAGGATGGTCGAAGACCTCGCTCGGCGTGCCATCCTCCACGATAACGCCGCCGTCCATAAAGACGACGCGGTCGGCGACGTCGCGGGCAAAGCCCATCTCGTGCGTCACCACGATCATGGTCATACCGTCATGCGCAAGATCGCGCATGACGCCCAATACATCGCGGACAAGCTCAGGATCGAGCGCCGACGTGGCCTCGTCAAAGAGCATCACGTGCGGATTCATCGACAGGGCGCGGGCGATGGCCACGCGCTGCTGCTGACCGCCCGAAAGCTGACTCGGCATAAAATCGATGCGCTCGGCCAGGCCGACCTTGGTCAGCTCCTCGATGGCAATCTTCTCGGCCTCTTCCTTGCTGCGCTTGAGCACCTTTTGCTGCGCAAGCATGACGTTCTTTTTGACCGACAGGTGCGGGAACAAGTTGAACTGCTGAAACACCATGCCCAAGTGCGTACGCACCTTATTGAGGTCAACGCCCTTGGCGCACACATCCACGCCCTCGACGACAATCGAACCACTCGTGGGCTCCTCGAGACGGTTAATGCAGCGAAGCATCGTCGACTTGCCCGAACCCGAAGGGCCCAGGACTACGACGACCTCGCCCTTGTGCACATCAAGGTCGATGTCGCGCAGGACCACGTTATCGCCAAAGGCCTTCTGGAGATTCTTGATGCTGACGACGACCTCGTTCGAGTTATTGGTTTCGCTCATAATAGAACCTCCTTACAGACCAGCGATATGGTCGGCGGGCGTCGCGACAACCTGTCCGGCGCTCTTGGTGGGACGCTTCTTTTTGGTTTCGGCCGTACCCAGCAGCCTCGCCTCAAGACCGCTCACCAAGCGCGCAAGCGGCAGGGTAATGACCAGATAGAACAGGGCGGCAACCACATACGGCGTAATGGAGCCCGTCGTTGCCACGATGGTGCGGGCGTTCATGACGATCTCGACCACGCCCACGGCGGCGAGCAGCGACGTATCCTTGTAGAGCAGGATAAACTCGCTGGTCAGCGTAGGCAGGACATTGCGGAACGTCTGCGGAATCATAACGTAGAGCAGCGTCTGGAAGGCATTCATACCCAGCGAACGAGCGGCCTCGTTCTGGCCCTTGGGGATCGATTGAATACCGGCACGGAAAATCTCGCACAGATACGCAGACGAGTTCATGGCCATGACGATAACGCCCAAGACATAGTCGTCCACCTTGACGCCGGCAAGCGGCAGGCCAAAGAATGCAATATAGATCTGCAGGAACGCCGGCGTACCGCGGATGACATTCACGTAGATGCCGGCAAGGCAACGCAGGATGCGCGATTTGGATATGCGCATAAGCGACAGGGCAAAGCCAAAGGGGATCGCCAGCGGAAACGCCACGAGCACGATCGAGAGCGACATAAGGAAGCCCTTGAAGACGATCGGCAGGCTCTGGACCAAAATGACCGGGTTCAGGAACAGGCGAAGGAACATGTTGGAATTCCATGCCTCGACCCACGGCTGTTCCTTAAGGTCGGCCAGGAAGTTATCGAACGCCGTCACGCCCTTAATCTCGACGGAAGGAATCTTGGAAATCTTCTTGGTCGAACCGTCGGCGAGCGTATAGGTTCCGCTAAAGGCCTCATCGCCGCCCTCGACGGGGAACGTCACGCCGTAAACCTCGACACGGAAAAAGCCGCCGGCAGGCGCCGTCTCGCCAAAGTCAATCTTGAGCGTCTGGCCGTCAGCCTTGCACGTGGGCTTCATGGGCGTACGATCCATGAGGTCCTCGCCCGAGAGCATCGTCAATCGCGTGTCATCGGTACCAAACGTTGTGCCGTCGACAAACGTCAGAGAAAGACCGCTCAGCTCCTCGTCGGCATCGGCCTGAACTTCCCAGGTAATGCGCGTCTCGGTGCCGCCGACCACAGCGCTGCCCGAACCGGTGTTGGGTCGGGCGGTAATCTTTGCGGTCTCAAGCGCCTGGGCGGTCGTGGGCGCATATGCCCCCACGCACACCAGCGCGAGCGCCACGGCCATGGCGCAGGCTAGCTTTTGGAGCAAGGCGGGCAGTGGAAAACGCTGCTCCGCAGCCCCTTTGTTCAGTCGAGACAAGGTGGCTCCTATCGTAGAAGTTGCCGGCAAAACGAGACGGAAACACTCTCCGTCAAGAGAAGCCCAAAGGCCCTCTCCGCCAAAACGGAAAGGGCCCGCGCGCAATCAAGTAGTTATTTTACTTGATGTTGTACTTAGCCATGAGGGCGTCGACGGTACCGTCGTCAGTCAGGTCCTTGATGGCCTGGTTGATGTCGTCCTTGAGCTTGGTGTTGCCCTGGTTGATGGCGATGGCGTACTCCTCGCCGGTGCTGACCTGCTTGATGGTCTGGCAGGTGTTGAACTGCTCGGCGGTCAGCTGGCTGGCAACGGAGCGGTTGGTGACTACGGCGTCGCCCTTATCGGACTGCAGGGCGCTGAAGCACTCGGTGGCGTCCTTGTAGGGGACAATCTTGGCCTTGGGGAAGTTCTCCTGGGCAAAGGCCTCGGCGGTCGAGCCAGACTGGACGATGATGGTAGCGTCGGCGTTGTTGAGCTTCTCGCTGAAGTTGTCGGCCGTGATATCGGTGTTATCGACCTTGGTCACGATAGCCTGATCGTCCATGTAGTAGGAATCGGAGAAAGTGACTTCCTTCTCACGCTCGGGCGTGTCGGTGATAGCCGCGATGGCGACGTCGTACTTGGCGCCCGAAGCAACGCCGGGGACGAGCGTGTCAAAATCATTGTTGACATACTCGACATCCAGACCCAGCTTATCGCCGATAGCCTTAATGAGTTCAAGGTCAAAGCCCTGGTAGTCGCCATTGTCATCCTTGTACTCAAACGGAGCGTACTCGGCAGAGGTGCCGACGGTCAGCGTACCGTCCTTGACGAGCGCGTACTCCTTGGAACCGTCGACCTTCTCGACCTTAGCGTCGTCAGAGCTGCTGGAACTGGCATCAGAACCAGAGGTGGCGTTGGACGAGCCGCAGCCCGTCAGAGCAAGGGCGAGCGCCATAGCACCCGTGGCGGCAAATGCGCCAAGCTTCTTCAGCTTCATAATCAGTCTCCTTCCAATGACCCCACGTGATTCAGGGGTCTGCAAAAACTGAGGGTTATTATGCACCCGCTTGGAAGAATCCGCAATTAGAAAACTGATTGAAACAAACCCATAACGTGAATGGAGCACTCCACTTTATGACAGTCATCACTGCTGCAATGACCTTAACAATTTGATTTCAGCCGCATAACCTGCAAGTTCGTTCGGTGTCTCCAAAATGAATGGCAATGCGCGCAAGCGGCCATTCGATACAATATTCTGCATAACCTGCATACCGCCGCCAAACTCTTCGCTACCCAGGTAGCCCTTACCGATGCATTCGTGGCGGTCCTTATGGGCGCCGCAGGGGTTCTTGGAGTCATTGATATGCACGGCGCGCAGGCGCTCGATACCCACCACACAATCGAACTCGTCGAGCACGCCTTCAAGATCGTGGACGATGTCGTAGCCGGCGTCATTCACATGGCAGGTGTCCAAGCAAACGCCCAACTTGGCCGACAGCTCGGGGCACTTGTCGGCAACGCCCTGGATGATGAGTGCCAGTTCCTCAAAGCTGCGGCCCACCTCGGTGCCCTTGCCGGCCATGGTCTCGAGCAGCACCGTCGTCTGTTGGCCCTCAAACATCACCTGGCACAGGGTGTCGACGATCATCTGAATGCCGGCGTCGGAGCCCTGCCCCACATGCGCACCGGGATGGAAGTTGTAGTAGTTGCCGGGCAGCGCTTCCATGCGCCGCAGGTCCTCCGCCATGGCCTCCAAGGCAAACTCGCGCGCCCGCTCTTTGGCCGAGCAAGGGTTATAGGTATACGGGGCATGAGCCACAAGCGGGCCAAAATCGTTCTGTTCCATAAGCTCGCGCAGGGCGGCCACGTCATCCATGTCAAGGTCTTTCGCCTTGCCGCCGCGCGGGTTGCGTGTAAAGAATGCAAAGGTATTGGCGCCAATTGACAACGCCGTCTCCCCCATCGCCCGATAGCCCTTCGTCGTGGATAGATGACACCCGATCGTCAGCATCCCCAGCTCCCCCTCATCAGTTGCGGTGAAATAGTTCCTGTCGATGCCTTATTCTGCCGCAAACAGGAACTATTCCACCGCAAGTTATAAAAGGGGCATCAGAGATGCGGGGCACCAAGCACTACGGCTACGGGCGCCGGCGTCATGATCCCTCACGCGTCAGCGCCAGGTCCTAGAGGGCTAGACGGATTGCATCGATAATGCGCGCGCAGCGCTGTGTGGCGGCAAGGGGCATGACGGGACTCTCGAGTTTCCCCGCCCGGATGAGCTGGGTCGCATGCTGGATTTCGCCGTAGAAATCATCGACCTCAAACGGGGCATTTACTTCGAGCATTCGTCCGTCGGAGTACCTCACATGGGCGAGCTCGGGGCGATGGAGGCGCTCGATTTCCAACGAGCCCCGCTCGCAGGCAATCATTAAGCGGCTTTCATATGCTGCTTTGCCGTCACACGCCATATGAATGGGTATACCGCCGACACTCATATGGATCTCATCGGCCCAATCCACGCGGCCGCCCGATACGTCACGCCAGCGAACTTCACGAGACGAAACATCGCACGCGCCCGCAAGCAGATCCTCAAACCACCCGACTGCATAGCAGCCCATGTCATATAGACAGCCACCCTGCAACGGACCGAGTAGATAACTCGAAGGGGACTCACCATAATCGAGTTTTTGCACGCTTTCGATCGAAACGATACGGCCGAGCTCGCCCGACGCAAGCAAGCCCTTCACGCGAGTACGCATCGGACAAAACCGATTTTTCATCGCCTCCATAAACGGCACACCGCACTCACGGGAAACGGAGGCGATCGCATGGGCCTCTTCTTCATTCAAAACGGCCGGCTTTTCGCACAGTACGGCCTTTCCCGCGCGCAGTGCCCGACAGACCCAATGCGCATGCATGCCATGCGGAAGAGCCAAGTAGATTGCGTCGACATCGGGGTCGGCAATCAGCGCATCATAAGCCGCATCGCCGCTATCGTCAGCCGTGGCATAACTGTGCGCGGCATCAATCGAAAACGCTCGGCAAAATTCCTCGACATGTGCAGGAGTGCGGCCGGCCGCAGCCACCAGCCGTGCCCCGTCGACCTTCTTGAGCGACGATGCAAATCGATGAGAAATGCGTCCAGCGCCCAAAACGCCCCAACGAACCTCACGCAAATCATCACATGAATCCCGATGGCCCACGACAGCCCCCTTCAGTTGCGGTGAAATAGTTCCTGTCGATGCCTTATTCTGCCGCAAGCAGGAACTATTCCACCGCAAGTTATAAAAGGGTCACGAGGAGCGCGTTTTGCCGAAGGCCTTAAGCACCGCCGTCACGGGGCCAGGCTGAAAACGGCGGCGTACGTCGTCCAAGCGCCCGGGGATATCGATGTGCTGCGGGCAATGCCGCGCGCATTTGCCGCACTTGACGCAATTGCTCACCAGCTTGGGCTCGTTCGTCCGCACCGCGCTCGCCGTAAAGTATTGAGACAGCCCCGTAAACCAGCTGTGCGCATAGCTTGCGTTGTAGGCAGCAAAACACCCAGGGATATTGATGCCTTTAGGACACGGCATGCAATAGCCGCATCCCGTGCAGGGCACGCGATTCGATTTTTCAAACTCCCTCAGCACGCGTGCGATGGCATCGAGCTGAGCAGCCGTCATCGAATCCGGCAGGGCCCGATCGGCCAACGCCGCGTTCTCATCCACTTGCGCGGTATCGGTCATACCCGAAAGCAGCATCGTCACCTGAGGATGGTTCCACACCCACGAAAGCCCCCAGGCGGCCGGAGTGCGCAAATGCGGGTCACGGGCGCCATCGAGCACAGCGCGTGCCCGCGGCGGAAGTTTGCCCGCTAGACGACCGCCCAGCAGTGGCTCCATCACAAACACCGCAAGACCGCGCTCCGCAGCCGCCATGAGTCCTGCCGTTCCCGCTTGGTAACGCTCGCCGGCATAGTTGTACTGGATCTGGCAAAAATCCCAGTCATATGCGTCAAGCACCGTCAGGAAATCCGCCGCGCTGCCGTGATACGAAAAACCAATCTGGCGAATGCGCCCCGCCGCCTTTTGACGCGCGATCCAGTCCTCGATGCCCAACGCCACCACACGTTCCCACTGGGCGGGCGAGGTAATGTTGTGCATAAGGTAATAGTCGATACGGTCGGTCCGTAGCCGACGCAGCTGTTCGTCAAAGAAACGGTCGAAATCCTCTGCGCAAGTACACGAAGCGTGCGGCAACTTAGTCGCCAGCAACACCCGGTCGCGCAGTCCCAAGCGCTCAAGCGAGGCGCCCACGCACACCTCGTTGCCGGGATAGAGATACGCGGTATCCAGATAATTAATCCCCTGCTCCACCGCACGGGAAATGATGGCATCGGCCGTCTTCGCATCGGGATGTCCCGGCGCACCGGGAAACCTCATGCAGCCCAGACCCAGAGCAGATATTCGGTTACCACTTTTGGGGTCAACGCGGTATTGCACGGACCCTCCCTTCGCCATCAGCGCTCGGCAAGGCGAAACACAATGGTCACGCGGCCGAAACATCGTGGAATCGCAATCGAGAACGTATCGTAACGCAGCAGAAATCGAGCTGTCACGGCACCGCTTTAACATCAGCAAAAAGCCCGATGAAGGGAGGCGAGCGTGACCACACGTGAGGATGCCCACCCCTATCCCGGCGAGCAATACATCCTCTCGGTCGACCGCTATCAGATCGAGGTCATGGACCATCTGGACGAGCTTCCCGCCACAGGCGCCGTCATCTTCTGCACCTTCCCCAAGATGCGCGATGGCGTTGGATATCCCGCACGCGTTTTCGCGGCCTGTTCCACGGCATAAGCGCACAGTGCAATAGTTTCTTTTTCATAACAGCAGCCCCGCGCATCCACCGATCACCCTGGCAGCATACAATCCATCAGGCGCCCCTTACGCGGGCGCCTTTTATATGAGGAGATGATTCACATGCAGATCAACAAGGTCGCCTTTATCGGCAAGGGCGGCGTCGGGCTACTCTACGGCAGCATGATCGCCCAGGCACTCGGCGACGATGCCGTCGAATACGTCATGGACGACGCCCGTTTCGAGCGTCACGCAGGCGACGCCCTTACGGTCAACGGCGAGCCCTGCGCACTCAAGTCCGTGCGCGCCAGCGAGGCAACGCCCGCCGATCTGGTCATTCTCACGGTCAAGACGACTGGACTCGACCAGGCGCTCAAGACTATGGAACACATCGTGGGCCCCAATACGCTCATCGCCTCGCTGTGCAACGGCATTACGAGCGAGCAAAAGATTGCCGAGCGCTTTGGCTGGGAGCACACCGTCCTGGGCATCTGCCAAGGCATGGACGCCGTGTTCCTCAACGGAGAGCTCACCTTTACCAATGCGGGCGAGATTCGCTTTGGCGCGGCAGCGGGCACCGAGCCCGCAACCGTTACCACCATCGACGAGCTCTATACGCGCTGCGGCGTCGCCCATACCGTCGAGAGCGACATTGCGCACCGTATGTGGGCCAAACTCATGCTCAACGACGGCATCAACCAGACCTGCATGGCCTACGGCGGGACCTACGGAAGCGCCACGGAGCCGGGCTCCGAGCAGCGTCGCTGCTTTGTTTCCGCCATGCGCGAAACGCTTGCGGTCGCTAACGCCGAGGGCATTGAGCTGACCGAGGCAGACCTGACGCAAATGGTGCACCTCATCGAGGGAATCGACCCCGCCGGTATGCCCTCGATGGCTCAAGACCGCATCGCAAGGCGCAAAACCGAGGTTGATGAGTTCGCGGGCACCATCTGCCGCCTCGCAGCCAAACACGATATCCAGGTGCCGCAAAACGATTGGCTCTATCGACGCATTCGCGATATCGAGAAAAGCTGGTAGCGCCAACGCACCGCATTCAACAGCCTTAACAGCAAAGCCGCCGCAAGGAAACCGTTCCCCCTGCGGCGGCTTTCATCTTCGTCTATGACCGGCGGCCAATCTCTCAACAGTTAGCGTTGCGACTCCAGCACCTCGTCCTCGTCATCGCGGCAAAGCAGCACGCCGGCGCTTCCCAGCAGCGCCGCTGCGATCAGCGCGCCAACCACGGTTCGAGTAGCCCCGCATGCCCCCTGCATGCCCGCAACGAGCGCGGCCGTAGGACCAAGGCAGCCAAGCACCAATGCGACGGCGGCAACGGCGATATCTCGAGCGTTCACAAGACCACTTCCTCCAAGAGAAAGACCTTAATTCTCAAGAACCAGTGTGCCCCGCGCCCATATGCGCGGCGTACTGCCACGGTAAGCGCTCTGTTAGCTCAAGCATGCACAAAAAACGGACGCCCTTACGTTGCCCAAAGGCTCGGTAAAGACGCCCGCCCGTCATGTCCTATTGGCTTATGGCAGATTACCAACCGGTATAGTAGTCGGTGGTTCCGGCTGCGCAGCCGGAGTCATAGACCTTGCACTCGCCCTTGGAACCGGTAAACGTGGAGCCCTGAGCCTTATCGCCCGCGGCAACGACGTAGTAACCATCGGAATCGCGCCAAAAGCCCTCGGAATCCTGAGTCCACTCGCCCGTGCGGTGATGGTAGAGCACGTTGCTGCTGTAATAGGTCTCACGACGACCGTTATAGTTATTGACGCCGCTCGAGCGCGTCAGGCCCGAGCCGTTCGCGTAATACGCAGCAGACGCGTAAGACGAGCCGGAGCCGGCGTTGTAATACAAAGCCTGAACGGCCTCAGCGGCCTCGGCTTCGGCGGCCGCAACCTCGAGCGCCTCACGCTTGGCATCCTCAAGCGTCGTGCGCAGCTCATCGAGCTCGGTCGACTTCGCGTCGACCTCCTCCATCGTCAAAAGACTGCCCGCACCATCGATACAACCTTGCAGTACAGCGCGCTCGTCATCGGTGGCATAGTCACCGTACATGTTCATGATGATCTGGGCGCGAACCTCTAGGGAATCGCGCTTGGCCCCCATAGAGGCGTTCCACTCCTGCATGGAGCCAAAGCCGTCGCCGCGATAGTCGACGGGCTGCATCAGCGTCGCCTCGGACGGCGTGGATCCGACCGTATCGGATAGTGTTGCCGCGTGGACATCAGTTGCGCCGGCGCCCGTCAAAAGTGCCACGGTCAGAGCGGCGGAAAGGGCGGCGGCTTTCGGTTTTCGTGAATCAATCCTCATGTAGCTGGAAACCTCCGTAGTGCGTTTTTGCTGCGTTTGAGCTGTGTGTGATTCGATCGCGCTGCATAGTACCCCGAGCAAATCGCGACCTGCGGTTTTACTCAAAAGGTGCACGTCAATTGCGTAAAACTCACATCCTCTCAACAGGAGTTTTCCACAACTCGAATGCATAAAGCGTGCCAAAAACCCTGTTTTTGCACCCTCTCTATGCAAAAAAGGCGCCGGTGCGACCATTGTTCGCACAGGCGCCTTGAGCAGGCATTTAATGCAGTTATACCATCGAGTCGCAAGGGGTCCTTGCACAAGTCGCCTTACTCGTCCAGCGCGGCGAAGGCCTGCTTCAGATCCCAAATGATGTCCTCGGCGTTCTCGGTACCGATGGAAAGACGGATCGTGGAGGGCGTGATGTTCTGCTCGGCGAGCTCCTCGGCAGAGAGCTGGGAGTGCGTGGTGGTAGCCGGGTGCACGACGAGCGACTTGACGTCGGCCACGTTGGCGAGCAGCGAGAACACCTGCAGATGATCGATGAACTTCCAAGCTGCCTCCTGGCCACCCTTAACCTCAAAGGTAAAGATCGAGGCACCGCCGTTGGGGAAGTACTTCTGGTACAGCTCATGGTCGGGATGCTCGGGCAGGCTCGGGTGGTTCACCTTGGCGACGTGGCTGTCACCGGTCAGAAACTCAACGACCTTCTTGGTGTTCTCGACATGACGGTCAACGCGCAGCGACAGAGTCTCGGTGCCCTGGAGCAGGACCCAGGCGTTGAACGGGCTGATGCAGGCGCCCTCGTCACGCAGCAGGATAGCGCGGACATAGGTTGCAAAGGCGGCGGGACCGGCAGCCTCTGCAAACGAAACACCGTGGTAGGAGGGGTTGGGCTCAGCGATCTGGGCGTACTTGCCACTCGCCTTCCAATCGAAGTTACCGCCGTCGACGATCACACCGCCCAGCGAGGTGCCGTGGCCGCCGATAAACTTGGTTGCGGAGTGGACGACGATGTTGGCACCATGCTCCAGCGGACGGAACAGATACGGGGTGCCGAAGGTGTTGTCGACGACAACCGGCAGACCATGCTTCTTGGCGATCTCGGAGATGGCGTCGATGTTGGGGATGTCGGAGTTGGGGTTACCGAGCGTCTCGAGATAGATGACCGTGGTGTTGTCCTTGATGGCGCCCTCGACCTCGTCCAGGTTATGGGCATCGACGAAGGTGGTCTCGACACCAAACTGGGAGAGCGTGTGCTCCAGCAGGTTGTAGGAACCGCCGTAGATGGTCTTCTGGGCGACCACGTGGTCACCAGCCTGGGCAAGTGCCTGCAGGGTATAGGTGATGGCAGCGGCACCGGAGGCGACGGCAAGACCGGCCACGCCACCCTCGAGCGCGGCGATACGGTCCTCGAAGACGCCCTGGGTGGAGTTGGTCAGACGGCCGTAGATGTTACCGGCGTCGGCAAGACCAAAGCGGTCGGCGGCGTGCTGGGAGTTGCGGAACACATAGCTCGTGGTTTGATAGATAGGCACAGCACGGGAGTCGGATGCAGGATCGGCGCTCTCCTGGCCAACGTGCAGCTGCAGGGTATCGAAACCAAAGGTATGCTCGGGGTTGTTGATGAACTGGCTCATGATGATCTCCTTGATCAAATAGAAGTAAATAAGAGTAAGAGAAGTAAGTCGCTGTCTCCCGATCACGCCGACGGGCGCAAACAGGAGCCCGGCATTCGTCTTAGTAAGCAGTTCATATGCGGTCCTCCTTTTGACATCCCGTTCTCATGGTCGGCTTAATTACCTACCGCCTTTGTGTGTTTTGAATAGTACGGGCATTGTTTCCCTCGGTCAATCACTTAAAAGCGCTAACTTGTTATCGGTTTTATAGATAACACTCGAAAGGACGGGCGCCGATGACCCTCCAGCAGCTTCGCTTTTTGATCGCCGTGGCAGAGTCCGGTTCGATCAACGCCGCAGCCCAGCGCCTCTATACGGCGCAGTCCAATATCTCCAATGCCGTCAAAAGCCTGGAGCAGGAACTTCATATCGAAATCTTTACGCGCTCCAGCCGCGGTGTTGCACTCACCAACGACGGCACCGAGCTTTTGGGTTATGCACGCCAGGTCGTAGAGCAGGCCGACATGCTCGAGGCCCGCTGGGAGGACGGCGGTACACCCCAGGCGCGCCTTGCCATTTCGGCCCAACACTACGCGTTTTCGGTCGAGGCCTTTGTCAACGTGGTCGAGCGCTGCCGCGACAGCAAGTTCGAGTTCATCATGCGCGAGACCACCACATCGCAGATTATCGACGACGTCCGCGCATTTCGCAGCGATATCGGCATTCTGTATCTAGATGATTTTAACGCCCGCGTTCTGCAGAAGGCCTTCGCCGATGCCCGCGCGAGCTTCCATCCCCTCTTCGACGCGACGGTCCACGTCTTCGTCAGCGAACGCCACCCGCTCGCACGCCACCCTCAGCTGTCCCTTGCCGACCTCACGCCCTATACGCGTTACAGCTTTGAGCAAGGCACCTCGAACTCCTTCTATTACGCCGAGGAACCGTTTAGCTATATTCCCTGCAACCGCAATATCCGCGTATCCGACCGCGGGACGCTCACCAACCTGCTTATCACCTCGAACGGCTATGCGCTGTCGACCGGCGTACTCTCCAGCGAAATGCAGTGGGGCATGGCCTCGATCCCCCTGGCAGACGCCCCGACGATGCATGTGGGCTACATCATGCATGACGACCGCAAACCCTCTCCCCTCTTGCAGCAATACCTCGACGAGCTCAACCGCATCATCCATGCCAACCAACTGTCGGAAGACGGGGTAGAAATCGTAGATTGCTAGCCCCCGGCGGGCATGGCGCTACAATGGTCACTCACGCGAAACGTACCCAACGAAAGGAACCATGTGAAGGTCATCATCTATACCGACGGCTCGGCCCGATCAAATCCGGGACGTGGCGGCTACGGCGCCGTGCTCAAATACACCAACCCCGCCGGCAAGACCTTCACCTCTGAGCTTTCGCGCGGCTACGCCAAGACCACCAACAACCGCATGGAGCTCATGGCGGTCATCGTGGCACTCGAGGCGCTCAACCGCCCCTGCGACGTCGAAGTCCATTCCGATTCGCAGTACGTCGTCAACGCCTTCAACAAGCACTGGATTGACGGATGGAAAAAACGCGGCTGGAAGACCACCAACAAGCAGCCTGTCAAGAACCGCGACCTGTGGGAGCGTCTGCTTGCCGCAAAGAGCAAGCATAAGGTGGAGTTCATCTGGGTTAAGGGTCACGCCGGCCATGAGCTCAACGAGCGCTGCGACGAGCTTGCCACCACGGCGGCCGACGGCAGCAACCTCGACATCGACACCGGCTTTAACGAGAGCGACCTGTAACGGCGTTTTCGCACGCTTTTGTGTCCTCCCGCGCTACACTCATCCTGTAAACCGAACGGCACGAGGGGGATACATGCTGCGTATAGCGACCATCGGCACATCCATGATTACCGACGACTTTATCCAGGTCGTCAACGCCAACGACCAAGCCGCGTTTGTGGGCACGCTCTCGCGCGACGCAGATCGCGGCACCGCCTTCACCGCTAAGCACGGCGGCGAGCGTAACTTCACCGCACTTGACGAGCTTGCGTCCGCTGCCGACGTCGACGCCGTCTATATCGGCAGCCCCAACGCACTTCACTACGAGCAGGCCCTTGCCTGCATCGCCGGTGGCAAGCACGTCATCGTCGAGAAGCCCTTCTGCGCCACCGAGGCGCAGGCGCTGGAAGTCTTCCGCGCTGCCGAGGCAGCAGGTGTCGTGGCCCTCGAGGCCATGCGCCCGCTCCATGACCCCGCTTTCCACGCCATCGAGGACGCCCTGGGCGAGATTGCGCCCATTCGTCGTGCCTCATTGCGCTTTGGCAAGTATTCCTCGCGCTACAACGAGATTCTCGCGGGACGCTCCACCAATATCTTCGACTGCAATATGGCATCGGGTTCCCTCATGGACATTGGCGTCTACACCGTCGAGCCCATGGTCGAGATTTTCGGCATGCCCTCCGGCCTTACGAGCATGGCTACTCTGCTCGACCCCACCACGCGACAGCTCACGCACGGCCCCATCGACGGCTGCGGTTCTATCCTCGCCAGCTACGGCGGTGGCCGCATCTCCGTCGAGCTCGCGCACTCCAAAATTACGAATGACCTGCTGCCCTCGCAGATCGAAGGCGAGCGTGGCACTATCCAGATCGACCATCTGTCCACGCCCCGCAACGTCCGCATCGACTATCGCGGCGATGTCGTACGCGGCTCGGCGACCGAGGCACCGCGCGAACAGGGCGACAACGGCCGCGTGCTCGACCTGCCCAAATCGAGCAACACCATGGAATACGAACTCACAGACTTTATCACCGCCATCGGCGGCATCGATAACGTTAAGGAAGAGATTTGGGAGACCCCGGCGGGACGCCATGATCTCGGCCACTACCGCGATGTCACGCTCGTCTCGCTGCGCATCATGGATGCCGTGCGTCAGCAGGCCGGCATTACCTTCCCCGCCGATTCAGTCAAGCAGGCATAGCGATGGGCCTCTTCGATACGTTCTTCTCCAGCGTCACCGGCGGCAGTCGAGAGCCTCAAAAACCATCAAACATCGAGCTCGAGCTGCGCCGCAGGCTTACTGTGCTCGCAAGCGACGAGGCCACTCAAGACACTCCCCTGCGCTACTTCCTGCACTGGACGGGGCAAGTCCAAGGCGTTGGTTTTCGCTTTACCAACACCAACCTCGCACAGGCACGCGCACTCACCGGCTGGGTGCGTAACATGGAAGACGGCTCAGTCGAGATGGAGATACAGGGAGCTCCGGCAAATATCCTATCTCATCTCGAGGCGCTTCATGCCTCCTACGAGCGCATGGGAACGCGCTTTCGCCTCGTAGACGCCCAGGCCCGAGCCCCACTTACCAATGAAGACGGTTTCAGTCCTCGTTATTAGTATTGTGTGCTAAATACGGTATCATTTACCTACGACCGTTGATAGAAAAGAGGCGAGGCGCATGGCGGTGCAAAGAAGAAACACCAAGCAGCGGAAGCTGGTTCTTGACGCCGTGCGCCAAAGCTATAACCACCCCACCGCCGATGAGATCTACAACGCCGTGCGCGCGCAGGATGACAAAATCAGCCGCGGTACGGTCTACCGCAATCTCAATCTCTTGGCCGACGCCGGCGAGATCCTCTCCATCAAGACGCCGGGCGGCAGCCGCTTCGATCGCACGATCGAGCCGCATGCGCATATCATCTGTACCTCGTGCAGCCGCGTCATCGACGTACCGCTCCCCTTCGATGCCCAGCTCGACGCCAAGGCGTCCGAGCAAATCGGCTGGAACGTCACCTCGCACTACACCATCTTCGAGGGTCTCTGCCCCAACTGTAGGTAGATTTTGGGACATGCCTACTCAGCAAGTAGACGACGCAGCTCTTCTTCGACCGTGCGCACGTAGCGGACACGGTCATTGACACCGCGCATGCTGGGATTGCAGCTCTCCATCAGATAGGGATGGCCCACCACGTTGAGCATGTCGCGATCGTTTTCGTTATCGCCAAACGCCATCATTTCGTTAGGTGAGATCCCCAGTGCGCGACCATAATCGGCAAGCGCGGACCCCTTGCCTGAATCAAAGCCGATAAAGTCGGTCCATTCGGTTCCCGACGTCATCACATCGACCCGGTCGCTAAAGCGACGCGCAAAATACTCCAACGCCGCCGGCTGCTCTGTCTCGGGCGTTTGAAACGCAATCTTAATGACATCCTCGTCAATGTCCTCGGGACGGTCGACCACCGTCACATCGCAGTGGACCTCGTAACGCAAATGGTCGATGAATGCATCGTTACCGCTTATGGTGTAGAGGTGCCCCTCGCAGGAAAGGGTTACGTCGGCATGGGGGTAGGCGACCACGGCATTCGCGATATCCATAGCAAGGCTACGTTCCATGGAACGTTTGACAACGGCGCGCCCCTCGCTCATCACCAGGGCTCCGTTTTCGCATACATAGGCGAGCTCATCGGCCACCGGGGCAAACAGATAGCGCAAGCTCGCATATTGACGGCCGCTCGCCGGCATAAACACAATACCGCGACGATGCAGCTCATTAATGAGCTCAAAGGCCTCGGGACGCGGCTCGCGCTCCCCCGGATGCAGCAACGTGCCATCCAAATCGCAGGCGATCAGCTTGATTCCCTCAAGACCCATATGCTTCCCCCAAAGCCTCTCATCAACAGCAAGACGGACTTTGAATGGCAATCCCTCAAAGCCCGTCTTGCGCATACGCGCGCTTAGCCGCGCGTCTTTTTTACGATCGTAAAGTCTGAAGCCATGCTCACAACAACATCCGCCGCGCTCGATGCAAAGCGTCGACTGGCATCGAGCTCGCGTGCGACCACCGAGAGCCGAACGCCCCCAATGCCCCGGAGCATACGACCCAAAACCGGTTGCACCGGCGTATACATGCGCACGGTATGCTCGTCCGAGTCACCCCGGAAGAGCGGCGCATGCATGTTGCCGATCTCCCAGCACGCATGTGCGAGCACAATCGGATCCATGCGGTCGACTTCGACCAAATAGACCTCGGCGCTGCGCAGGCGTACGACAACCGCTACGGGCACCGTGCCCGTGCGGTCGACAGCGAGCACGTCACCGTCGGCAAGACGCTCGCCATCAGTGGCATCCAGCCGGGCATTCACCGTGCGCCCCAGCTCCGTCACGCCCACAAACAGGCGCGCATCAGCCTGGTCCCAATCGAGTAGCAGCTCGTCAACCTCAAAGACGCCACCCAGCTCCCGACGAAGCAGGAGTTCATAGGACGGGTCGTTGAGATTTCCCAAGCGCTCCGTAGCTACCAGGTCCACGGACATCAACTAGTCCTCGACCTCAACGAGCTCGATATCAAAGTTGAGATCCTTGCCGGCAAGCTCGTGGTTGGCATCGAGCGTCACGGCCTCGGACGTCACATCGATGACGACAGCGGGGACAGGCATGCCGCTCGGCGTGGACAGGAAGAGCTTCATGCCCTTCTCGATCTGCTCGATGTTGGGAACCTGCTCGGCCGGGAAGGTCAGAACCATCTCGGGGTTGTGCTCGCCGTAGGCATCGGCAGCAGGAATGTGCACGGACTTCTTCTCGCCCACCTGCATATCGATAACGGCGGCGTCGAAGCCCTTGATCATCTGACCGGCACCGCAGGTGAACTCCAGCGGCTCACCGCGATCGTAGGAGCTATCGAACTGCGTGCCGTCATCGAGCGTGCCACGATAATGGGTCTTGACCTTCTTGCCCTGGTTGGACATGGTAACCTCCGTGATAAGGGCGGCGCACAACGCGGGCCGCCGTGAACATATGGCGCTAACTATACCCTAGTCATACAATTCATTGACAGTTTGCAAAGAAACGCTGCAACCGGAGGAACCATGGCATATCCCGTATTTGACCTACACTGCGACACCGCCGACCGTATCGGCTGGGCCACACTCGATCTTGACCTGCGCTTTACCGCCGGCACCGACGGTTATTTCCCCGGCGACGAAACGCATCCGCAGGATTTCGACCTTATCGAGGGCAACGCCTGCGCCATCTCGCTCGCAAAGATCGGCAACACGCCGTGGGCGCAGTGCTTCGCTACGTTTGTCCCCGACGAGATTCCCACCGCCCACGCCGCGCGCTTCCAGGCGCAGATCATGGCGCATATGAGCGGCCAGGCAATGCTCAACCACGACCGCATGGTCAACGTGCGCAGCGCCGCTGATATTCGCCCTGCGCTCAAAGACGGCAAGGTCGCCTGCATCCACACCATCGAAAACGCCACGTTCTTTGCCGAGGACCCCGCGCTGATCGAGGTGCTCAAGAGCTTGGGCGTGCTTATGTCGTCACTCAGCTGGAACGCGCAGGGACCGCTCGCGAGCGGCCACGACACCCACGCCGGCCTCACCGCCGCCGGCATCGAGGCACTTACGCAGATGGAGCACGCCGGCATGATACTCGACGTCTCCCACCTCAACGATGAGTGCTTTGACGAGGTTGTCGCCCACGCCACGCGCCCCTTCGTCGCCAGCCACTCCAACTCCCGTGCGGTTTGCGGCGTCAAGCGCAACCTCACCGACGACCAGTTCCGCACCATTCGCGACATGGGCGGCATCGTCGGCCTCAACTACTGCAGCGAGTTCCTATCCAACGATGCGACCGACAAGACCACCGCAGACGTCACCTTCGACCAGCTAGCGGCACATATCGAGCACTGGCTCGACCTGGGCGGCGAAGATGTCATCGCACTCGGCGGCGACTGGGACGGCGCCAAGGTGCCCGCTTTCCTCTCCGATGCCAGCAAGATGCCCGAATTCCAGAACATGCTCTCCAAGCACTTTGGCAAGACCGTGATGCAGAAGCTCTGCAGCGATAACGCCCTTGCCTTCTTCGAGCGTTATTAATTTCACATCCCTTGAGCGGGCCGGCATACCGAACGGTCGAAATGCCGGCCCGTCCCCAATCTGAAGGACCGCTTTTGACGCAGCAGTTTACGATTTTCCTACCCCGACCGGATGGGATGCCCATCCCCGTCGTCGTTACCAAAAAGCGCGTCAAGAACTTCAGCCTACGCGTCACATCGAGCGGTGAGGTCCACGCCAGCGCACCGCTCGGCGCCAGCCGCGAGCGTATCGAAGCGTTTGTGAAGCGCAACAGCGCCTGGATTATCAGCCGACTTGCCCAGCGCGAGCAACGTCAGACGACGGCACAGGAGCCGCTCAGCCCCTCGTCCATCATTGCGCTTTGGGGCAAGCCCATCACGGTACAGGACGCACTCAATCACAACTTTGTATCACCCGCACCGCGACCCCAGCAGGCCACCTTCGCAAGTTTTATGGGTGCCGACAAGTCGAACGAACGCCCACAGGCCAAGCGGCTCGCAATCCTCGACGGTCTAACGTCCGACGAGCTCCAAGCCCACATCGACCAGCTCTATACGTCCGAGGTCACATCGGCGCTGCGCGATATTTTGCACGCGTACGAAATCGCAATGGGCGTCTCCGTTTCCCGCGTTTCCGTACGCAGCATGAAAACGCGTTGGGGCTCGTGCACGCCCAAATCCGGCGCCATTCGCATCGCACGAGAACTTGCCGGCTACCCCGTCGAATGCCTCGACATGGTTGTCGCCCACGAGCTCGTCCACTTGCTCGAGCCAAGCCACAATCAGCGGTTTCACGCCCTGCTCGACACGTACTGCCCCAACAATAGAGCTCTGTCGCAGCGACTCAAAAAACCGCCCGCCAACGAGCTTTAGCGTCAGCTAGCGCACGCGCTCGATCTCGACGCCACAGCTTGCCAGGGGAAGACCGACGGGCGCCCAAGGCTTATCGAGCTTAACACGCACGCCAAGCAGCAAGGGATAACGACGTAGCAGCATCTGGGCCACACCCTCGGCTGCAGCCTCGATGAGCTTAAACGTATGCTCGCGCAGATAGCCATCGACATCGTGGCACACCGAGCCGTAATCAATAGAGGCATCCAGGTTATCGTGCTCCCCCGCCGCGCGCAGGTCGGCATAGAGCACCAAGGACACGACAAACTTCTGCCCCAGGGCGTTTTCCTCGGGATACACGCCGTGGTTGGCAAAGACCTCGAGACCATCGATAGTAATGCGGTCGGCATGGCGCAGGTCGTCATAGCTCACATGGGGCACCGCCGTTGCGGCGGAAATCTCGCCCCTGCCACGACGGGCAAGCTCGGCACCCTCGGTCTTGGTTGCATTCTCGGGCAGCTTTTTGTTAGTCATCGCGATCGTCTCCTTCGTTCAGAACCCCGACCGCGCATACCGACTACACGCGAATCGACAGGTTCTTTTTATCATCGCTCCAGTTGCAGGCATTGCGCGCAGGGCATGCAAAGCAGGCGCGCGACGCTTTGTCGGCTGCATAGAGCAGACGCTCAAGCGGCTGGCTGTTCACGCGCAGCTTTCGATGGCCCAGAATGGCCGTCTTAATGGCTGCGGCATCTGCCGGCTCAAACGCCACGTCTTCGGGCATGCCGCCGAGAATCGCATCGGCGACGCGTTCGCTTGCAACATCATGGGATATACCCGATTCATACTGTTCATCTTTGCCGATATCGTGAAGAAGTGCCGTGGCATAGATGACCTCGCGGTCAAATTTGAGCTCTTCCTCGAGATTCTTGATCCACATAATACGGGCGACATCCAGCAGATGGTCGATACCGTGGCGGCAAAAGATGCGCCCCGATTCCAACTGCGCAATGTTTCCCAGATGCCGCCGGAACAGTCCGTTGGCACAGATGTAATCAATGCGAGGCATGGCACCAAAGGGAGTCAGGCCCGAAGCCATAAAGCCGCGACGCGACGTTCCTTCATCGGTCTTCGATGCAAAGTCGTTGACGACTCTCATGGTTAGCGGCCCAGCATCCTAAAGAATCGCTCCTCGAGCGACGGATCGGTCTCAAAGACACCGCGACGAGCAAGCGTTACGGTCTTGGTACCGGGCTTTTGCACGCCGCGCATGGTCATGCACATATGCTCGGCTTCCATCAGCACGATTGCCCCTTGGGGGGCAAGATATTCCATGAGGGCATCGGCAACCTGTGTACACAGCTGCTCCTGCAGCTGCAGACGACGGGCATAGACCTCAACCGTGCGAGCAAGCTTAGACAGACCCGCCACGCGGCCGTTAGGGATATAGCCGATCGCAGCCTTGCCATAAAACGGCAGCAGATGGTGCTCGCACAGCGAGTAAAACGTGATGTCGCGCTCGATAACTAAATCGTTCGAAGCGACGGCAAAAGTTTTGGACAGGTGCTCCTCAGCGCTCTGGTCCATGCCGCCGGCAATCTCGCCATACATACGGGCGACGCGTGCCGGCGTCTCCAGCAGGCCCTCACGAGTTGGGTCCTCGCCTATGCCCTCAAGCAACAGCTTTATGGCGGTCTCAACTTTTTCCTGATCGACCATCTAGGCCTCACTCTTCCGATTTTGCGTTCGCGCTATGGTACCACGCCCTCCGGCATCGGCCACAAGCTACATAGTATGGGTCGAATAGACCGGATCGTCCCGCCAAAGCTCCACAGCGTCGCAAAGCGAAACGCCCTCGCGCGCGGCACGAGTGCGCGTGGCGTTCATGTCGATCACCCGCTGATTACTCGAACCCCTAAAACGCAAGGAGATATCGTACAGGTCTTGAACGAACGGGCCGTCCACCAACATATCGAGGCAGGCAAGGATACGGTCCGTCACCTCGGTATGATGACGGCCGCCCGGCATAAGTTCCTCGAGCACGTCGCCGGTAAAGCACCAAATGGTCTTCCCCGACTCCACAGGATAGGCCGCACGCACGCGTTCGATAAAGTCAACGAGACCCGCCTGATTCTCGGGTTCCATGGGCTCGCCACCCAGAATCGTCAGGCCATCAATAAAGGGATGGTCAAGACTGTCGATAATCTTGTCCTCGACGGCACGGTCGAACGGTTCACCCGCGGCAAAGTCCCACGCGACGGAGTTAAAGCAATTCTTGCACCCACGACGGCACCCACTCACAAACAGAGAAGTACGAACACCTTCCCCATCAGCAATGTCGAAATACTTAATGTTCGCGTAGTTCATAGGTAACTCTCCCGGGAGGCCGGGGCATATCATCCCGTCCTCAAACATTCTCGGCCTGCGGCCTGCGAAACTGCGGGCGGGACGATATGCCCCGGCCTCATGCAAAGGGTAACTCAATGAACGAAGCGAACATCGAGTATAGGGTTCGAGGTCCAATAAAAACTTTGTTGCAGCCCAACCGCCATCGCAAGCAAAACGTTGTTGCAAGTCAACTCATTTCCGCTAAGAACTTCGAGAAGTGAGCAGACCGCATGCTGCATCTCAACTACGTCAACTTGGCTGAACCGAGAGGGCCGCTTGGGCTTTTGCTCGATATGAGTTCCGCACGCAAAGAAGGCCACTTAATGTGGTCTTCGTCTTGCGCAGGACTGTCCGAAATAGCGAGCAAATGCCCAAGCGGCCCTCTCGGTTCAGCCCCGGAGCGGTATTAGAGATGCAGCACGCGGTCGCGGATCTCCTCGGTTCGACCCTGGTTCCAGAATTGAGTACCGATGTAGCCGCACGTACGACGGGCGACATTCATCTTCTCCTGATCGCGGTTGCCGCAGTTGGGGCACTCCCACACCAGCTTGCCGTCATCCTCGACAATCTTGATCTCGCCGTCATAGCCGCACACCTGGCAGTAATCGCTCTTGGTGTTGAGCTCGGCATACATGATGTTGTCGTAGATGTACTGCATCACGCGAATGACAGCCTTAAGGTTGTCCTGCATGTTAGGAACCTCGACGTAGGAGATGGCACCGCCCGGCGAAAGCTGCTGGAACATGCCCTCAAACTTGAGCTTATCGAAAGCATCAATCTCCTCGGACACATGGACGTGGTAGCTGTTGGTAATGTAGCCCTTGTCCGTCACACCCGGAATAATGCCAAAACGACGCTGCAGGCACTTGGCGAACTTGTAGGTCGTCGACTCAAGCGGGGTGCCGTACAGTGAGAAGTCGATATCGCTTTCGGCCTTCCACTCGGCGCATTTGTCGTTCATGTGCTGCATGACGGCCATGGCAAACGGCGTGCCTTCCTTCTCGGTGTGACTGTGGCCCGTCATGTACTTGACGCACTCATACAGACCGGCATACCCCAGGCTAATGGTGGAATAACCGCCCACGAGCAGCTTGTCGATCGTCTCGCCCTTCTTAAGGCGCGCCAGGGCGCCGTACTGCCAAAGAATCGGCGCGGCATCCGAAAGCGTGCCCATCAGGCGCTCGTGACGGCACAGCAGGGCACGGTGGCACAGCTCAAGGCGCTCGTCGAAGATCTTCCAGAACTTGTCCATGTCCTGATGCGAGCTCAGCGCGACATCGGGCAGGTTAATGGTCACAACACCCTGGTTAAAGCGGCCATAGTACTTGGGCTTGCTCGGGTCATAGTTGAACGCGTTGGCAACGTTGTTAAAACCGTTGCCCGAGCGATCGGGCGTCAGGAAACTGCGGCAACCCATGCAGGTGTAGCAATCGCCGTTGCCCGCAGTCTCGCCCTTCGACAGCTTAAGCTCACGCATCTTTTTCTCGGAGATGTAGTCGGGCACCATGCGCTTGGCGGTGCACTTCGCAGCCAGCTGAGTCAGGTAGAAGTACGGGGAATCCTCGTAAACGTTATCGTCCTCGAGCACATAGATAAGCTTGGGGAACGCCGGAGTGATCCACACGCCAGCCTCGTTCTTAACGCCCTCATAGCGCTGACGAAGCGTCTCCTCCACAATCATGGCAAGGTCGTGCTTCTCCTGGGGCGTACGGGCCTCATTGAGATACATAAAGACCGTCACGAACGGCGCCTGGCCATTCGTGGTCATAAGGGTCACGACCTGATACTGAATCGTCTGGACGCCGCGACGGATCTCGTCACGCAGACGATCCTCAACGACCTCACGGACCTTCTCGGCAGACGCAGAGACGCCAAGCTCCTCGAGCTCGCGGGCAACCTCGCCGCGAATCTTCTGACGGCTCACCTCGACAAACGGAGCCAGGTGGGTCAGCGAAATCGACTGACCGCCATACTGGGAAGAGGCGACCTGCGCGATGATCTGCGTCGCGATATTGCAAGCAGTCGAAAAGCTGTGCGGCTTCTCGATCAGCGTGCCCGAGATAACGGTGCCATTCTGGAGCATATCCTCCAGGTTCACCAGGTCACAGTTATGCATGTGCTGGGCGAAGTAGTCCGAATCGTGGAAGTGAATCAGGCCCTCGTTGTGGGCATCCACGATCTCCTGGGGCAGCAGCACGCGCTGCGTCAGGTCCTTGGAAATCTCGCCGGCCATGTAGTCGCGCTGAACGGAGTTGACAGTCGGGTTCTTGTTGGAGTTCTCCTGCTTGACCTCTTCGTTATTGCACTCAATCAGCGACAGAATCTTGTCATCGGTCGTGTTCTTTTGGCGCTTCAGGCTCTGAACATAGCGGTAGATGATGTAGTGGCGAGCGACCTCGTAGCAGTCGAGACGCATAATCTCGTCCTCGACCAGATCCTGGATCTCCTCGACCGATACGGTGTGGCCGGCCTTCTCACATGCCTCGGCGACGTTTTGTGCCGCATAGATCACCTGGCGGTCGGTAAGGCGAGAGCCTTCCTCGACCTCCAAGTTTGCGGCGCGGATCGCATTGACGATCTTATCGATGTCAAAGGTAACCTCGGTGCCGCTGCGCTTGATGATCTTCATCCTCTTGCCTCTTTCGCATCGTAGCCTCATTGCGCTTCAGAGCCAAACGATGCCCGGCAGGGCTTACCCTGTCTTGCGGCGCCGTCGCGCAATCTGTGTTTTCGATAACCATAGGCCCTCATGCGGACAATCCTCGCAGCCAATCAAGGGGCTCAAAGATCCATCCAAATAATGGGGCGAATAAGGTTCTCGTTCTCTGTCCGCCATCTATCATACGACAAAGAGGCATCTATATCCTGTATTCTTTTTTTAGGTCAAACACAACATATAGTGTTTCAGCAGGTCAAAGCAATTGGTCAATTTGCAGACGCATTATAAATGAAGGCCTCTTGGCAGACTGCTAAAACGTTATCAACCCAACTACCTGCACAGCAGTTTTGAAACCCCCTCAACCGTGCCGCCGCCAAATAGCGCCAAAACCAAGCTGCTCGCGCCAAAAGAATCCAAAAGATTGTCCTTGACCAACATGTTGCGGTCATGATGGGCCAGGACACATGCAATCTGCCAGCACCCCTACGGGATACAAAGACCATCGCGTACGGACCTTGGATCAATATTTGATGACTTATTTGGCGGCGCGCTTGGTGGCAAAAAACAAAACAGCCCAGAGGACATAGCCTCTGAGCTGCGAACATTTGGTGGGCGTTAGAAGATTTGAACTTCTGACC
>UQTU01000016.1 GCA_900544135.1 uncultured Collinsella sp. | reverse complement strand
GACAGGGCCTCGGCCGCCGGTTTGCAGCCGACGCCGGCGTCGAAGAGCTCGACGGCCCGCCTCCTGGACTCCAGGTCGTGCTTCACCCTGAGGTCTATACTCATGGAAAACCTCCCATTTCCCGATGTCCAAGAAATGGGAGGCAGTTCACAGTCCCCTTTGTGGTGGTTTTTGTTTTTGAGAGAGGGGCGGGGCGCTGATGGACGTCCGTGCGGACGGCGATATTGCCGAGAACTTTTGGTGGCGGCGTACAACGCTGACGCGTCGCAGCCCTCTGTATGACGCCTGCGTATCGGCGGGGCTGCTAGCTGCGGCGACGATTGTGGGCGTGCTGCTCGACCATCCGGGGCTCGCGCCGAGCATCATGATCGTCTATGTGTTCGCTGTGCAGCTGTGCGCCTTCTTTACCTGGAGCCGCCTGTACTGCCTGCTGAGCTCTGCCGCCGCCGTGGCGCTCTACAACTTCTTGTTTGTCGACCCGCGCTACGCGCTGTCGTTTATCGACCGCGCTTATCCCGGCATGTTCTTCATTATGTTTGCGGTCTCGCTCGTGTCGAGCTCGATTGCGCTGGCCCTGCGCCGTGCCTTGGCGCAGGCCGCCGCCAGCGACCGCCGCACGCAGATGGTGCTCGAGACCAACCGCATGCTGCAGCGCTGCGCCGATCAGCAGCAGATTGTCCATGCTATGGCAACGCAGCTGGCGCGTCTTTCGGGCTGTCCTGTCGTGTGGTACAGCGCCGACGCCGAGGGCGATGACCTGCTGCCGCGTGCGACATACACGGCCGTGGGCGATGTCGCGCCGGTGCATGAACTGGCGCCGCAGATGCCGCCGCGGCTCTCGGCGTCCGCCTATGTGGGAACGCCGCTCGATGCCACCTACGGCGGCTCGGCGTTCTATGGCATATACCTGACTGTGCGCTCGGGTGACACCATGGTGCGCGCGGGCGATCCCGCCTCGGTGGTGGGGGTGCTCGCCATTGTCGCCGAGCCCGATGCGCTGACGCCCGAGGAGCGGACGCTTGCCGATGCCATCGCGAGCGAAGGCGAGCTGGCGCTCGATCGCGCCCGCGCCATGGAGGCCCGTGAGGAAGCGGCGGTGCTCGCTAAAAACGAGCAGCTGCGCGCCAACTTGTTGCGCTCCATCTCGCACGATTTGCGCACGCCGCTTACCAGCATTTCGGGTAATGCCGACGTGCTGCTCGACCAGGGCTCGACCGGCACGGCCGTGCTTGACGACCAGACACGCCGCGGTATGCTCCTATCCATTCGCTCGGACGCGCAATGGCTCAATGCTACCGTCGAGAATCTGCTCGCCATCACCAAGCTCGAGGGCGGCGGCATGTATCTGTCGACCACACTCGAGCTCATGGACGATATCGTCGAGGAGGCATTGCGCCACGTAAACCCGGCCGTGCGCGAGCACGACCTTAAGGTGGTGGCGTGCGATGAGCCGGCGCTTGTCAACGTCGACGCGCGTCTGATGGTGCAGCTGGTGGTCAATCTGGTGAACAACGCCATCACCTATACGCCTGCGGGTTCGCATATCGTAATCTCGATTGGCGTCCATGATGGATGTGTGGCGTGCTCGGTGGCCGATGACGGCCCGGGCATTGCGCCCGAGGACCGCGAGCGCATCTTTGAGTCGTTCTACACCGCCAACCATGGTCTGGCCGATAGCCAGCGCAGCGTGGGTCTGGGGCTTTCGCTTTGCCGCTCCATTGCGCTGGCACATGGCGGTAGCATAGGGGTTGCCGCGGCGGCCCCGCACGGCTCGGTCTTTACGATTGAGCTTCCCGCCGCCGACGTTTCGTTTGATAAGGAGTAGCGCTGTGCCGAACTCTGCCGTGAAACCGCTCATCTTGGTCGTTGAGGACGATCCCGCCGTCCGCAACCTTATCGTCGCCGCGCTCGAGGCGCACGGTTTGCGCCATATGGCTGTGGAGACCGCCCACGCCGCCATCGCCGCCGCTTCGTCGCAGGCGCCGAGCATTGTGCTGCTCGATCTGGGCCTGCCCGATATGGACGGCGTCAAGGTGGTGGAGTCGGTGCGCGCGTGGTCGGGCATGCCGATCATCGTGGTTTCGGCGCGCAGCGAGGACGCGGACAAGATCCGAGCGCTCGATGCCGGCGCCGATGACTACCTGACTAAGCCGTTTTCGGTCGAGGAGCTGCTCGCGCGCATTCGCACCACGCTCAGGCGCCTTTCGTATGCGCAGGCGGGCGGTGTTGTCTCCGAGGGCTCGTTCGATACCGGCGAGTTGCATATCGATTTTGATGCCGGCATCGCCACGATGGATGGCGAGGAACTGCATCTGACGCCGATCGAGTACAAGCTCTTGTGCCTGCTGGCACACAACGCCGACAAGGTGCTGACGCACCAGTTTATCTTGCACGAGATCTGGGGTACGGCGACCAAGAGCGACCTGGCGAGCCTGCGCGTCTTTATGGGCACGTTGCGTAAGAAGATCGAGTCCGACCCCGCGCATCCGCGTTACATCCAAACCCATGTAGGCATTGGCTACCGCCTAGTCACCCAAGGCTAGATCGCCAACCACCATCCCAATATGAGTTGCGGTGAAATACGGTCTAAATTTGCCTAATTCCAGGCAAAACAGTCCGTATTCCACCGCAACTTTGTTATCTGCCCTTAGGCTTGCTGGCGTAGAACTTCTTCTTTTTGGACTTGCCGGCGGGGGAGGGTTTGCCGGCAAAGTTGGACTTGCCGTTGCCGGCCTGCGCGTGCGCGGGTACTGCCGCACGGGGCTTGCGGGCCTCGGGGTTGCGCAGCTCCTCGGTTCGCTCGGCAATTTCCTCGGCGCTAAAGCCGACCTCGGCCATGGCGTCCTCGATGGGCAGGCGGCGCACGATATAGCAATGGTGCACCTTCTGGTTGCGTGCGAAGTCCTCGGGGATGGTCTGCGCCGTTATGTCCTGTAGCACCACGCCCGCGCGTGCGAGCTTGCGCGTCTCGGGGCGGAAGCCGCGCAGGTTGCAGCTAAAGATGGCATGGCCGCCCTGCGCGAGCAGACGCGATACGCCAGCCAAAAGCTCAACATGGTCGCGCTGGACATCCCAGGTGCGGCGGCCCATCTTGGACGAGTTCGAAAACGTGGGCGGGTCGACAAAGATCAGGTCCCAGCGATTGCGCGTCTGGCGCTGGTCGCGAATCCAGGCGAGCACGTCGTCGCGTACAAAGTGATGCTGCGGTCCCACAAAGCCGTTTTGGCGCATGTTGCGCTCGGCCCAGTCCAGGTAGGTGTTGGAGAGGTCGACCGTCACGGTCTCCTCGACGCCGCCGTCTGCCGCATAGCAGGTGGCGGTGCCGGTATAGGCGAACAGATTGAGGAAGCGGCGCGCCTGTTTGGCGTGCTCGCGCACCAGGTTGCGCGTGACGCGGTGGTCCAAGAAGATGCCCACGTCCAGGTAGTCGTCAAAGTTGACGGCAAAGGTGAGGCCGCCCTCTTCGATGAGCGGCAGGCGACGACGCGCGATATTGGCGCGCTCGCCCGAGCCGCCCTTGCCGGCGCCCTGCTTGCCGTACTGCGAGCCGCCGCGCGAACGCATGCGGGCCTTGGCGTGCACATGCTCGGCGGGAACATCTAGGATGCGCGGCGCGATGGCCAGAATGTCGAGCATACGGGCCTGGGCCAGTGCGGGGTCGATGGTCTTGGGCGCGGCGTATTCGGCGATGACGAGCCAGCGGCCCGGCGTCTGCGGGCAACCCTCGTACAGGTCGATAGCGGCGGAGTAGTCGGGCAGGTCGGCATCGTAGACGCGGTAGCAGCTCACGCCCTCGCGCCTGGCCCACTTGCGGCGCAGACGGGCATTCTTGCGCAGGCGGTTGGCGAACTGCTCGGACTCGGGGATGAGCACGGGCAGCGGCTTGCCGTCGCCCAGGTCGAGCATGGCGGCAGGCTCGGGCATGGCGGAAACGGCGGCTTCATCGTTGACTTCGTTGGCATCCGCAGCCTCGGCATCCGCACTGGTCGCAGCCTCAAACGCTGCGGCGGCGTGGTCGAGCGAGGGCCAGACTTCGACGGTCGCCTCTTCGTTGTTGGGCATGACGGCGATCGAGCACTCGGGCTCGGTGTGGAGCGCGCGGGCCAGCAATCCGTCGTGGGTGAGCGCGGCGACCGGTGCCGAAGCGAGTTCGGGCGCGCGGCGCAGCTCGCCGACCAGCGTCATGGCGTCGTGCATGAGCGAAAGCGGTGTCTCGGTCGTATCCGCGACCACGGCGGCGCCGGCGGCAGCGCCCGCGTGGTCCAGTACGGTGGCGGACTTGGCGGCGCAAAAATCGACAAAGCGCTTGTAGCCGGCACACTTAACCATGCGCTCAGCGGTCTTGCGGGCGGCGGGGTCGATGTCCACGGCCACGATGCGCACCTGGCGCTCGCGCGCTGCCGCCTCGCGCTCGCGTGCCTCGGCGAGCAGCTGCTCCCACAGGGCGGCATCGTGCAGCTGCCAGCCCTCAAAGCCCCAGCGCTCGCGTGTGGCGCCCGGGGCGCGGTCGGTCAGAATGTTCACGGCCTCCAGCAGCAGACCGCCGCCGGCGCACGAGGCATCGATCAGCGTGGGAAGGGCTTCGTTCTCGTAATCGTCGGCCGTCAGCTCGCGCTCGCATAGTGCGGTCCAGCCGACCTGCGCCAGCACCAGGGCGGCGTAGTCGGGGCGCAACACGTGTGCGCCCTCGCCGGCACGAGTCGCAGCGGGCGGCAGGCGTTTGAACAGCGGGTCGCCCGAAAGGTCCAGGCTGATGCTCGCGCGGCGCTGACGCAGCGAAAGCAGTAGGTGAACATCGGGGTCGGCGGCATCGACGTCGGCGCGACGGCCCGTGGTCTCGGCCAGACGGTCGCACAGCGCGTCCTTGGCGCGCAGGGCCGAGAAGCGCGTGTTGCGCAGCTGCTCGGTCACGCCGCGGGCGGTGATGGCGATGGTAGCGCCCGGGTGAACGATGCTTTCCCAGGCGATGTCGTAAACGCCGTCGTACAACTCATCGGCATCCTGCGCCTCAAAGCGCCCAAGCACTACAAACACGCGGCTGGCCAGGCGCGACCACAGACAGGCGCGGTAACCTTCTTCGAGCTCGCCCTCAAATGTAGCGCGGCCCTTCAGGCGGCGGACATGCGAAAGCCCGAGGCGTTTAAGCTCATCGGCGAGTGCGGACTCAAAGCCCTCGGGGCAGCTTGCGTAAAATTCCATGGGTGACCTCTCTGGTTGCGTCGCTCCATTATATGATGGATGCTTCGTTTGCCCTTATCCTCGAAAGGAACCCATATGATTGATGCGTGTCCCGAACCCGCTGTGCTCTTTTTTGACGTGGACGGCACGCTGACGTCGTTCGATCCCGACGATATGACCGATAAGGACTTCAATGCAATCCATCCGTCGAAGGCCGTTGTCGATGCATTTGGTCGCCTGCGCAATGCGGGTCATCAGGCATTTATCTGCACGGGTCGCCCCTTGTGGCTGATTGCCGATGGCCTGCGCGCGCTGAACCCGGCGGGTATCGTTGCCATGGCGGGGGCCACGCTCGAGGTCGAGGGCCGCGTGGCACACGAGGACTGCATTGACGAGGACATTGTTGAGGAGCTCGCGCGTCGCATTACTGTGGCGGGCGGCGAGGCGTTGTTCGAGACGAACGGTGCCACCTATTCACTTGAGCCAGTTGGTGTCGAACAGTCATTTCTGCTAGGCGCCGGCGTGGTACATGGCGTTGATCAGATGCGCGTCGATGGCCGCTTGCGCGTAGGCAAGGTGTGCATTAACGCGCGCGACTTGGCTTGCGTAGCCAACGATGACGGCTTTATCGATCGCAACTTTGAGCTGTGCAATACTGGCGGCCAAAACCGCGAGCTGAGCCCCAAGGGTATCGACAAGGGCGTGGGCGTGGCGCGAGCGCTGGAGTATCTGGGCCGCACTGGCAATGCGCGCACCTTTGGCTTTGGCGATTCGGGCAACGATCTGGGCATGCTCACTGCCGTTGAGACGGCCGTGGCCATGGGCAACGCCATGCCCGAGGTCAAGGCGGTTGCCGACTACGTGACCGACGACGTCGCACACGACGGTACCGTCACGGCGATGCAGCATTTCGGCCTCATCTAATGAATCCCGCGTTCTGACGTTTGCTCAAACTTGCGACTCTTTGCTTTTGCATGCTCAATCGATTTATCAATCCAAACACTGAGGTGTTTATACCGTTCGCCGAGAAGATAAAAACCCGCAGCTCACGCCTTGATAAACGTAGGTAAAGTGTTTAGCAGTTTATCGGCCGTATGCTAACGAAAGGAATCAGGCAGATGGCAATCAAGGTGTTCGCTGACGGTGCAAACCTCGAGGGCATGCTCGACATGTACGAGAACGGCAACGTTCAGGGTTTCACGACCAACCCGTCCCTTATGAAGAAGGGCGGTGTGACGGATTACCGTGCGTTTGCCAAGGAGGTCCTGGCCCACATCACCGATGTGTCCGTGTCGTTTGAAGTCTTTGCCGACGACGTCGAGACCATGGAGGTCGAGGCCCGCGAGATCGCTACCTGGGCCGAGAACGTCTACGTCAAGATTCCGTGCGTGACCACCAAGGGCGAGTCCACCGCCGAGCTGGTCCGCAAGCTTTCCGCCGACGGCATCAAGGTCAACGTCACCACCATCTTTACGCCTACGCAGGTCGATGAGATGGTCGAGGCCGTTGACGCCGAGACGCCGTCCATCATCTCGCTCTTTGCCGGCCGCATCGCCGATACCGGCGTCGATCCCATTCCGTTTATGACGGAGTCGGTTAAGAAGGCCGCTGCCAAGCCCAACTGCGAAGTCCTGTGGGCGTCCACGCGCGAGCTCATCAACATTTACCAGGCGGAAGGATGCGGTTGCCAGATCATCACGGTGCCCAACAGCATCCTGGCCAAGCGCAAGAACATCGGCCGCGACCCGTACGAGGTCTCGCTCGACACCGTCCGCGGCTTTGCCAAGGATATCGCGGCGCTCGGTTTCCATATCCTGCCGTAGCGCGAACACTGGCTGTGCCGAGGGTTGTTCGCCCCGGCCTTTCCTTTCCCTAACGCTCACGCGCTTCGCGTGGGTCGCGCTAGGCAAAGGAAAGGCCGGGGCTGCCGACGCGAGCTTGCCGGTAGGCTGGTAATCGGCCTCCATATCCTGCCGTGGGCAAAGGTACCCCCGCCTGCGACGTGCAAAATTGAGAGTATTCAGCAAGGTAAAGGTTTTTACCAGTTAGCCGAAGCAAAAAACAGCCCCCGTTTTGGCTCTGACGATGCTAAAACGGGGGCTGTTCCGTGCTTTTTCGTCTCTGAGGGGCATCCGGAACGGTGGAATTTGCAGAATACTCGCGATTTTGCACGTCGCGAGAGGGGGGGGGACCCTTGCTTTGGCGGTTTACTTGCCCTGCACCATGGTGAGGGAGATCTTCTTGCGTTCGCGATCGACCTTCTCGACCCACACCTTGACCGTATCACCGACGCGCACCACGTCGCTCGGGTGCTTGACAAAGCGGTTGGCCAGCTTGGAGATATGCACGAGGCCGTCCTGATGTACGCCCACGTCGACGAAGGCGCCAAAGTCCACAACGTTGCGCACCGTGCCCTTGAGCTCCATGCCGGGCTCCAGGTCGTCGATGGAAAGCGCTGAGCGGCTAAAGACCACCTCGGGCGCGTCGTCGCGCGGGTCGCGACCGGGCTTCTTGAGCTCGTTGACAATGTCGATGAGCGTCAGGGTGCCGCAGTCCAGGTCGCTTGCCAGCGCCGAGATGCTGCCCAGACGGCGCTCGATGTCGGGCACGCCGCCGCGGTTGAGCTCGCTGGCTTTAACGCCTGCGCGCTCCAGGACGGACGTGGCCACCTCGTAGCTCTCGGGGTGGACGCTTGTCGCGTCGAGCGGGTTCTTGCCGCCGCTGATGCGCAAAAAGCCCGCGGCGTTGAGATATGCCTTGGGTCCCAGCTTGGGGACCTTCTTGAGCTGGCGGCGATCGGTGAAGGCGCCGTTTTCCTCGCGATAGGCCACGATGTTCTTGGCCACGCTCGGCGTGATGCCCGATACGTATCCCAGCAGGCTCGCGCTCGCGGTGTTGACGTCGACGCCCACGCGGTTGACGACGTCCTCCACCACGTGGCCCAGGGTGCGCGAGAGCTCGGCCTGGTCAAGGTCGTGCTGGTACTGGCCAACGCCGATGGACTGGGGCGGAATCTTGACGAGCTCTGCCAGCGGGTCCTGCAGGCGGCGGCCCAGGCTCATGGCGCCACGCACGGTGACGTCCAGGTCGGGATACTCCTGACTGGCGAGCTCGGAGGCGGAGTACACCGATGCGCCGGCCTCGTTGACGATGGTGTATCGCAGTCCAGGCGCCTGCTCGGCGATGAACTCCGAGACGACTTCCTCGGTCTCGCGGCTGGCGGTGCCGTTGCCGATGACGATGGTGTTGACGCCGTCCTTCCTGACGAGGCGAGCGAGCTCGCGCTTGGTGCCGGCGACGTCGTGGCGCGGCTTGGTGGGGTAGACCACGCCGTGGTCGAGCAGCTTGCCGGTCTCGTCCATGACGGCGACCTTGCAGCCGGTGCGGTAGCCCGGATCGAGCGCGAGCACGCGGGCGCCGCGTACGGGGCGTGCCGAGAGCAGGCCCTCGAGATTCTTGGCAAAGACGTTGATGGCCTCGGTCTGGGCGCGGACGGTGAGTTTGGCACGGGCCTCGCGCTCCAGTGAGGGGGCCATGAGACGTTTGTAGCCGTCAGCGATGGCGGCATCGAAGATGGGAGCAAACACACCCTGGCGTCGGGGCCAACGGCTGCCGAGGCGTGCCGTGGCAGCAGCGCCGTCGACGTTCACGCGCACGCGGAGCTTGCCCTCGCGCTCACCGCGGTCGATGGCCAGCACACGGTGGTTGGGGATGCGACGCAGCGGCTCGTCAAAGTTGTAGTAGGGCTCGTAGGGGGTCTTCTCGGCGGGGTCGGCGGCCTCGACGACGATATCGGCGGTGTTTTGCGTAAAGGCGCGCAGGTCGGCGACGTTCTCGGGGTCCTCGGCCACCGTCTCGGCCACGATGTCCGCCGCGCCGGCGAGCGCCTTCTCGGGCGTGTCGAAGCCGGCCTCCTCGTTGACGTATTCCGCGGCGGCGTCGAGTGCGCTGCCCTTGGCCGACGCCTGCATGATGATCATGTTGGCGAGCGGCTCCAGGCCTGCCTCGCGGGCCTTCTGCGCGCGGGTCATGCGCTTTTTGCGGTAGGGCTTGTAGAGGTCCTCGACACGCTGGAGCTGCGTGGCCTCGCGAATCTGCTGCTCGAGTTCGGGCGTGAGTTTGCCCTGGGCGTCGATGAGCAGAATAACGTCCTCCTTGCGCTGCTCAAGATTGCGCAGGTAGGACAGGCGCTCGTCGAGGGCGCGCAGGGCGACGTCGTCCATGCCGCCCGTGGCTTCCTTGCGGTAGCGCGAGATAAAGGGGATGGTGTTGCCCTCGTCGATGAGCTTGACGGCCGCCTCGATGTTGGCGGCCTTAAGGTTGAGCTCGCGGGCGAGCTGGGCGATAAGATCCATGAAACTCCTTGCGTTTAAGGTGCGTTTGCAGCACAGAGCTACCAAGGATACCACCCGACGTTCTGCCAAAGCAGTCTTTTTGGGACGGGGCTTTTTTAGCTACGGGACTGCGGACGGGAGACGGTGGAGTTCCTCCTTACAAAACGAGGCCCTGGCCAAACGGCCAGGGCCTCACCACTTCTTTTCAGGCTGCGAGAAAAGACCGTATGCGCAGGAGCTCCCCGAGGGAGACGGGGTGTTTGCTCCGCGCGCAGTTTCGCAGCGAAGCGAGAATGTTTGAGCACGGAGTAAACACCCCGTCTCCCTCGGGGAGCTCCGTTGGGAGCGTAGGGCTGTTTTGAGCTACTCCAGCTCAAACGCACCCGTGTACAGCTGGTAGTAATATCCGCGCTTGGCGATCAGCTCGTCGTGGTTGCCGCGCTCGATGATGCGGCCGTGATCAAGACAGATGATCGCGTCGGAGTTGCGCACGGTGGACAGGCGGTGTGCGATGACAAACGTCGTGCGGCCTTCCATGAGCTTGTCCATGCCCGCCTGCACGATGGCTTCGGTGCGGGTGTCGATGGAGCTCGTTGCCTCGTCCAGAATCATTGCCGGCGGATCGGCAACGGCAGCGCGTGCGATCGAAATCAGCTGGCGCTGTCCCTGCGACAGCTGCGCGCCGTTGCCGGTGAGCATCGTGTCGTAGCCGTCGGGCAGGCGGGTGATAAAGTCGTCGGCGCCCGCGAGCTTTGCCGCCGCGATGCACTCCTCGTCGGTGGCGTCCAGGTTGCCGTAGCGGATGTTATCCATCACGGTGCCGGTGAACAGGTTCACGTCCTGCAGCACAACGCCCAGCGAGCGGCGCAAGTCTGCCTTGCGAATCTTGTTGACGTTGATGCCGTCGTAGCGGATCTTGCCGTCGGCGATGTCATAGAAGCGGTTGATGAGGTTGGTGATGGTCGTCTTGCCGGCACCGGTGGCGCCGACAAACGCGACCTTCTGGCCCGGCTTAGCAAACACGGACACGCCGTGCAGCACCTCGTGGTCGGGCGTGTAGCCAAAGTCGACGTTGTCCATGACCAGGTCGCCGCGCAGCGGTACGTACTCGATCTCGCCGGTTGCGCGGTGCGGATGTTTCCATGCCCACATGCCGGTGCGGTGGTCGGCTTCCTCGAACTCCCAGGTCTCGGGGTTCACCTGCGCGTTGACAAGCGTCACGTAGCCTTCGTCGGCCTCGGGCTTCTCGTCGATGAGTTCAAAGATGCGGTCGGCGCCGGCGAGGCCCATGACCACGGCGTTGATCTGCTGCGAGATCTGGCCGATCTGTCCGCAGAACTGCTTGGTCATGTTGAGGAACGGCACTACGACGGCGATGGACAGCGTCATGCCCGAGATGCTCAGGTTAGGCACGCCCAGCGCCAGGAAAATGCCGCCCGCCAGTGCGACCAGCACGTAGAGCAGGTTGCCCAGGTTCATAAGGATGGGCATGAGGATGTTGGCGTACATGTTGGCCTTCTGCGAGACCTCGAAGAGCTTTTCGTTGCGCTCGTCAAAATCGGCCTCGGCGGCAGACTCGTGGCAGAATGCCTTGACGACCTTCTGGCCGTTCATGACTTCCTCGATATGGCCCTCGACAACGCCGAGTTCGGTCTGCTGCGCAATAAAGAAGCGCGCGGAGTTGGAGCCGAGCAGCTTGGTCATAAAGGTCATAAAGGCGACGCCGGCCACAATGACCAGGCACATCCACACGCTGTAGTACAGCATGATAAAGAACACCGTGACGATGACGATGGTCGTCATGAGCAGGTTGGGCAGCGACTGGCTGATCATCTGGCGCAGCGTGTCGATGTCGTTGGTGTAGTGGCTCATGATGTCGCCGCGCTGGTGCGTGTCGAAGTAACGAATCGGCAGGTCCTGCATGCGGTTGAACATCTTCTCGCGCAGCTTCTCGAGCGAGCCCTGCGTGACGATGGCCATTGCGCGGTTCCAGAACAGCGAGGACAGGATGCCGACGCCGTAGATGCAGGCGAGGGTGGTCACGAGCTGTGCGATCTTGGGCTGCGCGGTCGTCCAATCGCCCGACTGCCACGATTCGCTAATGATCTGCAAGGCGCTCTGAAGGAAGGTCGCGCCGATGGAGTTGATGATGGCGCAGAGTACCACGCCGACGACGACGAGGGGCAAAAGCACGGGGTAGAAGCCAAAGAGCGTCTTGATGAGGCGCGACATGGTGCCACCCTTGCGGTTGAGCGCGCGCTCGGCGGTCGTTGCCTTACTCATGTGCCTCGCCTCCTTCCTGGGTCTGAGCTTGCGTTGCGGATGCCTCGGTGTCGGCCTCGACGGCCCCTTCGCCCTCGGCAGACATCTTGTTTTGCGAGGTAAAGGTCTCGCGGTAGATCTCGCTCGTCTTAAGCAGCTCGTCGTGGTTACCGATCTGCGCGATGCGGCCGCCCTCCATGACGATGATGCGATCGGCGTCCTGCACGGAGCTGATGCGCTGGGCGATGATGAGCTTGGTCGTGTTGGGCAGATAGCTTGCCAACCCTGCGCGAATCTTGGCGTCGGTCTTGGTGTCGACGGCGCTGGTGGAGTCGTCCAGGATCAAGATCTTGGGGCGACGGAGCAGGGCACGCGCAATGCACAGGCGCTGCTTCTGACCGCCGGAAACATTGGAGCCGCCCTGTTCGATCCAGGTGTCATAGCCTTTGGGGAAGCCGTCGACAAACTCATCGGCGCAGGCCAGATGCGCGGCCTCGCGGACTTCCTCGTCGGTGGCATTCGGATCGCCCCAACGCAGGTTCTCGGCAATGGTGCCGCTAAACAGTACGTTTTTCTGCAGCACCATGGCGACCTGGTGGCGCAGCGCGTCCAGGTCGTAGTCGCGCACGTCCATGCCGCCTACGCGCACGGTGCCTTCGGTGGCGTCGTACAGGCGGGCGATGAGGTTTACGAGCGTGGACTTGGCCGAGCCGGTGCCGCCGATGATGCCGATGGTTTCGCCGCTCTTAATGTGCAGGTCGATGTCATCGAGCGCCTGGCGCTTCGCATGCGCGGAATACTTAAAGCTCACGTGGTCAAAGTCGATGGAGCCATCGGCGACCTCGAGCACGGGCTCGGCGGGATCGGCGATCGTGGGCTCGGCGGCCAGCACCTCGGTAATGCGGTGCGCCGATTCGTCGGCCATGGTCACCATGACAAAGATCATCGACAGCTGCATCAGGCTCATGAGGATCTGGAAGCCATAGGTAAAGATCGAGGAGAGCTGGCCCACGTCGAACAGCGTTCCCTGGCTCGTGATGATGAGCTTGGAGCCCAGGTAGATGATGACGACAAACGCGCCGTTGACGCAGATGTTCATCATGGGGTTGTTAAAGGCGAGCAGCTTCTCGGCGCGGGTGAAGTCCATCTGGACGTCGCGCGCGGCGGTCGCGAACTTCTCCTTCTCAAAGTCTTCGCGCACATAGCTCTTGACCACGCGCATGCCGGTGACGTTTTCCTCGACGGACTCGTTAAGGGCATCGTACTTGTGGAACACGCGCGAGAAGATGGGGCGCACCTTAAAGATGATAAAGAACAATCCAAAGCCCAGCAGCGGAATGATGACCAGGTAGACCATGGCGACGCTGCCGCCCATGATAAACGCCATGGTAAAGGCGAAGATCAATACCAGCGGCGCGCGCACGGCGATACGGATGATCATCATAAAGGCCTGCTGCACGTTGTTGATATCGGTGGTCAGGCGCGTGACGAGCGAGGAGCTCGAGAACTCATCGATGTTGGCAAAGCTGAACGTCTGGATCTTGTAGAACAGGTCGTGACGCAGGTTCTTGGCGAACCCGCAGCTCGCATGGCTGCAGGTGACGCCGGCCGCGGCGCCAAAAGCAAGCGACGTCAGCGCGATGAGCACCAAAAAGCCTGCGGTGGGAAGCATCTCGGCTACGGTGGCGCCGTCTTTGATGGCGTCGATCAGGTTGGCGGTGATAAATGGAATCAGCATCTCGCAGAGCACCTCGCCAAGCACGAGCAGCGGCGTGGCAACGGTGACTTTCATATAGTCGCGGATGCTTCCCATGAGGGTTTTAATCATCCAGTTCCTCCCAGGTTACACGGATTTTCTCGAGCATTTCGGCGAGCTGCTCGCGCTCGTCGTGGGTGAGGGCACTAAAGGCTTGCTCTCTAAAGCGAATGCGGGCCGCCTGGTCGATGCGGGCGTTTTCCCGGCCGGTTTCGGTCAGGCGAATGGTGAGCTGCCGTCGATCCTTGGGGTTACGGCTGCGCTCGATGAGGCCGTTGAGCTCGAGCTTGGACAGGATCTCGGAAAGCGACCCCGGCTTGAGGTCAAAGTGCATGCCGAGTTCCTGCTGCGACATCTCGCCGCCGGGTTGCTTGGCCAGCAGGCAGATGATGGGTGCCTTGCCGGACACGCCTCCGCCATGAAAATGCATGTAATGGCCGCAAAAGCCCAGGCCATTGAGGATGCGCTTGGCAAGCTTGTCTTCTGAGCTAACCGCTTCGGGTACATCCGCCGGCTGTGACGGGTCGCCGCCGGGCTCGTGCGAACAAAGGTTAAGAGGTTCATCGCACATGAATTAGTGTTGCTCCTTTCTTTAGTTAGGTAGTGGAATTGTTTTGTGCCTAACCAATTTAGGAGCATGAGAAATGAATGTCAAGGTACCAAACTAGTGGTTACGCGGTTTTGCCAAACGCCGTAACGGCCCGACGCTGCAAACGCTCCTAAGCGGCAATCTGATCCCTGGGGGACGGAGGAAAAGGTATCGTTTTGGGCTGCGATGATGCCTTTCGAAGCGGCCTTGCCAAAAACTATGCCTAATTACTACGATGAATCCAGCATCGCTGACCACAACAGCTGTTTCTGAAAAAACGCAAGCTATCTACCTGCGGTTTTGTTGGAGAGAAATTCGTTGTGGTTAGAGGCGGGCGGCTAAACGTAGTAAATAGGCATAGTTTTGAAATGGCGCTATATGAGTAGCATTAACTAGGCCGCCATGGAGCAAACAGCCCCCATTTCCGAAACCTTTCCGCAACAATTTGCACTTCGCACCGCTCGCCTCCGCTCACAACGTCCCCTGCGCTACACTTGGTTGCATTGTGGTGCCGTCGCGCCATGTCCGACCCAAGGGGGACACTCATGAAGAACACTCAGCTGCTGCTGATTAACGATATGTGCGGCTACGGCAAGGTCGCGCTTTCCGCCATGCTGCCGGTGCTGTCGCACATGGGCTACCGTATCCATAACCTGCCGACGGCGCTCGTTTCCGATACGCTTAACTATCCCAAGTTCTACATTCACGACACCACCGAGTATGTGCGCCAAAGCCTCGCTATCTGGGAGGAGCTCGGCTTTGAGTTCGACGCCATCTCAACCGGCTTTATCGTGACCGAGGAAGAGACGCGCATCATCTCGGACTTTTGCCACCGCCGCGCGCAAAAGGGCACCAAGGTGTTCGTCGATCCCATCATGGGCGACAACGGCAAGCTCTATGCCGGTGTGCCCGAGTCGACGATCGGTCTCATGAGGCACCTGCTCGAGTGCGCCGATTATGCGGTTCCCAATTACACCGAGGCCTGTCTGCTCACCGATACGCCTATCGCCGAGCAAATTACGCCCGATGAGGCCCGCGCCCTTGTGAACGCCGTGCGCGAGCTGGGTGCCAAGTCGGTGGTCATTACGAGCGCCGTAGTCAATGGCACGAACGCGGTTATCGGTTACGACTACGTGGCGGGGGAGCACTTTACGATTCCCTTTGAGCTCATTCCGGTCTATTTCCCGGGTACGGGCGACACGTTCTCGGCAGTGCTCGTCGGCCGCGTTATGGCTGGCTGGAGTCTGCAGCGCGCGACGTCCGATGCCATGCGCGTGGTGGCTGAGCTTATCGAGCGCAATGCCGACCAAGAGGACAAGTCGGCCGGCCTGCCCATCGAGGCCTGCTTGGACGTGATCGACCATGAGTAATGCTGGCGAGGGCGGCATCAAGCCTGCGGGCGAGAACAAGCCGCTCGGCGCGCCGCGTGGCAAGCGTCCGCGTATCCGCGTGAGCTGCGTGGACCAGCTGGGTGCGTGCCGCTGCCACCATGGTCACAAGCCGGGCGACGTCTTTGATTTCGATCGCGACCGGGGCAAGATGTGCGCCATGGCCTGCCATGTGGGCTTTCCCTATATCGATATCCTGCGCTATGGCGGAACCGTGCCCGGCAACGAGCCCGGTACGGCAAAGTTCTGCTGCCCCGAGGTCGACACGTTGAACGTCTGGCTTGCCGAGATCGTCGAAGAGTAGGCGAGCGAGGATTTTCTCCCACCGAGATAATGAGCGTGGATTTTCTCCCGTTTTAAGCGCGCTTGAACGCTCAAAGTGGGAGAAAGTCCACGCTCGATTTGTATGCGGGAATCCCGACCTCGCTTACGCCTAGGCCTTATCGTCTATATTCTATATGCGAGTAAGGTCAAATTTCTGCATTTCATCCGATTTAGGCGCTAAAAATCTCTGCATTTCATCGATAATAGTCGATATAAATATCTGCATTTCATTTATCGGGGCGATGGGAGAGCTTATGTTGCGCAGGAAAATCGCTGATGAGCTTGATTGTTGGCAGAGATCCATTGAACGAAAGGCGTTGTTCGTCACGGGTTCTCGCCAAATCGGTAAGAGCTACTCGATTCGCGAGTTCGGTAAGTCAAACTACGCAACCTATATCGAGCTCAATCTCGCGGAAAACCGCCAGGCAAAAGACGCCCTTCTCGGGGCGAGGGATGCTGATGACTTCATCAGCAGGGTGACGCTTCTCACGGGCAAGTCGATAGCGCCGGGCAAAACTCTCGTATTTATCGATGAGGTGCAGGAGGCGCCGGACATCATGACGATGGCCAAGTTCCTTGTCGAGGACGGCCGTTGTCGCTGGGCATTCTCGGGATCCATGCTTGGGACCCAATTCAAGGGCGTCAGGTCTTATCCCGTGGGGTACGTCCATGAGCTCAGGATGTTCCCGCTGGATTTTGAGGAGTTCAGCTGGGCGATTGGGGTGAGCGAAGAGGCGAGGCGCTCGATTCGCGATGCGTGCCGCAACGAGACGCCGGTTCCTGGTTATATTCACGACGCAATGATGGCAAACTTTAGGACCTATATCGTCGTTGGCGGTATGCCGGAGGTCGTGCAGCGATTCCTCGACACGCAGGGTGATCTGGCGTCCGTCCACCAGCTTCAGTCCGAGCTGAACGGGCAATACCGTCGGGATATCTCAAAATACGCGAACGGACGCGCGCTCCAGGTGCAGAGCATCTTCGACCAACTGCCCGTCATGTTGGAGGGCGAGAACAAGCGTTTCGTGCTCAACTCCATAGATCCCAAGGCGCATTACGAGAAATACCAGCGAGATTTTGTCTGGCTTGTCGATGCCGGCGTCGCTCTCAAGACCGACATCGTGACCGAGCCCAAGTCCCCACTGCTTAAGACGGCACGGCCGTCCCAGTTCAAGCTGTACCAGTCCGATACCGGGATGCTGATGGCCCGATATCCCATCGGGGTCGCCCAGGCGGCGTACCTCGACAGCAAGGAGCCCAACCTCGGCGGCGTGTACGAAAACGTGGTGGCTCAGCAGCTGGCTGCCCAAAATCGCCAGCTTTACTACTATCAGACAAAAAAGCGCGGTGAAGTGGACTTTGTGGTTGACGGACCGGATGGAACGGCTGTTCCGATCGAGGTTAAATCGGGCTCCTATTACCATGCACACGCCGCGTTGAACCATGTGCTTGAAACGGCCGAGTATGGCGTAAAGCGTGGGATTGTTTTCTCGAGAGGCAACGTTGAGCGCAACGGCGCTGTTCTCTATCTGCCTCTGTATGCGACTTGGACCCTTCCGGATGTTTTGGGCGACTCCCGTGCTGAGGGGATAAAGCTGGAGGTCAAACCCGTCTAGGGCCAGTTCCGAATGCCCGGCAACGAGCCCGGTACGGCCAAGTTCTGCTGCCCCGAGGTCGATACTTTAAACGTCTGGCTCGCCGAGATCGTCAACGAGTAATCGAGCGAGGATTTTCTCCCGCCAAGATAACGAGGGTGGATTGTCTCCCGTTTTGGACGCAGTTTCGCGCTCAAAGTGGGAGAAAATCCACGCTCGATTTGTATGCGGGAGAAAATCCTCGCTCGATGCATGTCGATGGTGCGGTTCGTGTGCTCGCGAGCCTACAGTTGTTCGAGCATAGCGGTGCAGCCGGCGAGCACGTCGCGGTAGGTGGCATCGAAGTTGCCGGTGTACCAGGGATCGGCCACATCGCCGGGGCGATCGGTCCAATCGAGCAGGCGTGAGATCTTGCTATCGGGGTCCTTGCCAAAGATACAGTACAGGCCGCGGGCGTTTTCGTCGTCCATATAGACAATGTGGTCCCAGTCGCCATACTCCGCGCGGCGCACCTGACGCGCGCGATGCGCGACGACGGGAATCCCGACCTCGCGCAGCTTGGCAACGGTACCGTGGTGCGGCGGGTTGCCGATCTCCTCGGTTGAGGTCGCGGCGGAATCGATGACAAACTCCGCCTCGCGCCCGGCGCGGCGCACGAGCTCGGTAAACACCGACTCAGCCATCGTCGAGCGGCAGATATTCCCATAACAGATAAACAGTACACGTTGCATGCGCGGTTCCTTTCATATAGAGGGCTGCTAAAGAGTCGAAGCCGGGCGCATGCCAAGTTTTATTTCTTGGCCAGCTTGAAGTAGCGCTCAAATATCAATTCGAAAACGTAATAGAACATCAATCGACTGTCGAGGTCCATGCTGCCCAAGCGGATTTCTTTTTGCACGGTGTAGATAGGGTAGTCGGCTAGTTTCGAGAGAGAATTTCGAGAAAAGCCGGTGAGCGTGACGACCTTGCATCCGCGCGTTTTGGCTATCGATGTGGCGTCAATAGACACCTGCGTCTCACCGCTTACGGAAACGCTGAAGACCAGGTCGTTTTTGCCAAGGAGTTCTGCGTAATGCCTCATGACGTGGCGTTCACTAAGCGTGTCGGTATTCTTGCCCATTATTTTGAGCTTTTCAGCCATCTCGAGGCACGGGTACTTCGAGAAGCCCGAGCAAAAGAACACGATATGCGAGGCGTCCTGGATAAGGCTCACAACCGAATCGATGACCCGGTCGTTAAGCAGATCTTTGGTCTGTACGAGCTGGGTATCAAGAGGAAGTGCCTCGATAGTGAATCGATTGCGGTCGAGCGAGGCGGAATACGATTGTTTGAGCTCCGTAAACCCCGAGAAGCCAAGCTTGTGGGCAAGCCTGACGATTGTATTGGGAGCGACGAAGAACCGTTCAGCAACGCTCTTAAGCGTGACATCGTCAATATCATCACGCAGCTCGATGATGTAGCGCATGATCTCGCTTTCGAGATCGTTGAGCTTGCTCTCGCCAGCTCGCACATGATCATAAAAAGATTCTTGATCTTTCATAAGATGTTTCAGCCCCTCGCACCTCGCCGTACATATGGTACCGCTTTGTGTAGCCAGGTGAGAAATCGGTAATCGGTCAAGATTGCCTATTACCCATGAACTGGGCAAACGTACGTGTCGGCCTACACATATTTGTGTCGTGAGCGAAATCATGTGTCCCCGTTTCGCATTGACCTGCGCAGGGGTTTGCAAATGAGCTCAAGTCGCAAAATAACAATCGAAACGAAGCAAGCCGAGGACAACCGCGGAGCCCAAGGTCTTCGAGAACACCGATCAGCCAACCCTGGAGGGACGGAACATGAAGGATAAGCTCAATATTGTGATCGTTGGCGGCGGCTCCACGTGGTGCCCCGGAATTCTTAAAGCCCTGACCAAGCACATGGACATTCTGCCGCTGAACCGCGTGATGCTCTATGACATCGATGCCGAGCGTCAGCGTCCGATCGGCGAGTTTGGCAAGATCCTCTTCGCCGAGGAGGAGCCCGGTGTGGAGTTTGGTTACACCACCGATAAGGACGAGGCTTACACCGATGTCGACTTTGTGCTCTGCCAGATTCGTACCGGCGGCTACGAGATGCGCAGCAAGGACGAGAAGATTCCGCTGCATATGGGAATCATCGGCCAGGAAACGGTGGGCCCTGGCGGCATGGCTTACGGTATGCGCTCCATGCATGACATGGTTGAGATCGTCAACGACGTTCGCGCTCATAGCCCGGAGGCGTGGATTATCAACTACACCAACCCGGCTGCTATTGTGGCATATGGTCTCGAGCGCGTCCTGCCCGATGAGCATCGCGTCCTCAACATCTGCGACCAGCCTGTCAACCTCATGCGCTCTTACGGTCGCCTGCTCGGTCGCGATATGAGCAAGACGGAGCCCGTGTACTTTGGCCTCAATCACTTCGGTTGGTTCAAGCACATCTACGATGAAGAGGGTCATGACCTCGTCCCGCAGATTAAGGAGTACACGGAGAAGAACGGCTTCCTTCCTGCCGATGCCGAGCAGCGTGACCAGTCCTGGCTTGATACCTACGCCATGGTCAAGGACATGCTCGAGGACTTCCCCGACTATCTGCCCAACACTTATCTGCAGTACTACCTGTATCCCGAGTACAAGGTCGCTCACCTCGACCCCGACTACACTCGCTCCGACGAGGTTATCAACGGCCGTGAGAAGCGCGTATTCGCCGAGTGCGAGCGCGTGGCCCAGGTCGGCACCGCAAAGGGGTCTTCGGTTGTGCAGAACGATGCTCATGGCGATATGATCGTGGAGATTACTTCTGCCATTTACCGCAACACCAACAAGACCTTCATTGTCATCGTGCCCAACAACGGCATTATCGAGGGCATGCCCGATGACGCCATGGTCGAGGTTGCGGCAAGCGTGGGCGCCAATGGCCCGCAGCCCTATGCTGTTGGCAAAATCGGCACCTTCTATCGCGGCCTTATGGAGAACCAGTACGCCTATGAGCGCCTGACTGTTGAGGCTTGGATGGAGGGTTCCTACGAGAAGGCTCTGCAGGCACTCACGCTTAATCGTCTGGTCGGTGACGCAAAGAAGGCTCGCAAAGTGCTCGACAAGCTCATCGAGGCCAATAAGGATTACTGGCCGGAACTTAAGTAGCTAGTTCCATAGCGCTTGATAACTGTTATGGGGCGTGTGGGCTGTAGAGCTGCACGCCCCGTTTCTTTAAGAGGGGTATCCCATGAACAAAGATGAGCTGCTGGCAAAGTTCCAGCGCCTGGGCAAAGTCCTCATGACGCCTGTCTTGATCCTGCCAATCGCCGGCATCCTTCAGGGCTTTGGCAATGCCTTTACCAGTCCCACCCTTACGGCAGCTGTTCCCTGGCTTGCTGCTCCGGGCTTTGCGATCTTCTTTTCGATTCTCAAGGCCGCTGCCAGCATCGTTATGAACAACATCCCGGTTATCTTCTCGATTTGCCTCGCCTATGGCTTTGCCAAGTCCGAGAAGGCTACCGCGGCGCTTTGTGGCTTTTTGGGCTACATGTGCATGAATTCCGTGATGGGCACGTTCCTTACGGCGACTGGCGTTATCGATCCCGCGAATCTTACGACGGGCCAGAGCACGATCCTCGGCATCACCACGCTCGACACGGGCGTTATCGGCGGTCTTCTGGTGGGCGCAATCGTCGCATGGTTGCATAACCGTTACTACAAGATTGAGCTGCCTGCCGTGTTCTCCATCTTCAACGGCACGCGCTTTATCCCGGCGGTGACGCTGCTCTCATGCAGCATCCTCGCATTGGTCATGTCCTTTGTTTTCCCGTTTATTCAGAACGCTCTCGGTGCGCTGTCCGAGTTCATCAAGACTACGGGTGCCTTTGGTGCATTTGTCTACGGTGCCGGCGAGCGCATGCTCCTGCCTTTTGGCCTGCATCACTTTGTCTATTTGCCGTTCTTCTTCACGTCGCTCGGTGGCGTCGAGACCATCGACGGCCAGACTGTTCAGGGCGCTATCAATATCTACAACGCGATCCTGGGCTCTCCCAGCACGCCGTTTAACATCGAGGTCAGCCGTTTTGTCATGAACGGCAAGGTTATCTTCGCCATGTTCGGCCTGCCCGGCGCTGCACTCGCCTTCTACAAGACGGCGCTTCCCAAGAACAAGAAGAAGACCGCAGCGCTCATGATTGCCATTGTGGTGCCTTGCATCCTCTCCGGCATTACCGAGCCGCTCGAGTACTCCTTCCTGTTTATCGCGCCCATCCTCTACGTGTTCCACGCTCTCATGGCTGGTCTTGCTTATGCGCTGACCTATATCCTGCAGTTCAACGTGGCCGGTTCCGCATCCTTTGGCGGCCCACTCTTGTCGTTGATCTTTAACGGCATTATGGGTGCAGCCAAGGGCTCCAACTGGCAGGTTATCCTGTTCCTCGGCCCCATCTACTTCGTGGTGTACTACTTCGTCTTCAAGTTCATCATTCTTAAGAAGGACCTTAAGACCCCCGGCCGCGAGGAAGAGTCCGACGATGAGGCCGAAAAGGCTCCCAAGACTGTGATCAGCGACCTCATTCCCGCCATCGTTGAGGCAGTGGGCGGCGACAACAACATTAAGTCTGTCGAGGCCTGCTTCACCCGTCTGCGCATCCAGCTCAGTGACTGTGACAAGGTGGTTGATGACGCCGAGTTTACCGAAAAGCTCGAAGCGCGTGGCATCGTGCATGTCAACGGCGGCGTGCAGATTGTCTACGGCAACATGGCATCTAACTACGCAACTCAGATACGCGAGCTGCTGGGCATGGAGTAAACGACTCAAACACACGAGCAAGATTAATACAGGCCGGCGTCCGATTCTACAATCGGGCGCCGGCCTGTGCTGTTTTGGGGCGAATGGGCAAGTACATGACGTGCTCGCTGCTCTCTTTTGGCACTGCCTATCGTGTGTTCGGGCGTCTTGCAACGGTGAGGTGCGTCCTTTTCAGTCCTAGTGTGTTTGCGGCTAGCGCTGCGCTCGAAGTCGATTTGCACAGCTGATATACAGAGCGTTAACCGCGCTTTGTAGGCTCATGCCCTCAACCAAGGCGGTCGAGTACTCGCTGATTGACTCCGCGCTCACGGGTAGCAAGAGCTCGCGCGCCCCGTTGTTATCGAATGCCATGTTGCTCGATATCCAAATAACGCGGCAACCTCGCCGCTTGGCTTCAACGTAAAGATTGAAGATATGGCTCGTTTTCCCTGAGAACGATATAAAGATGGTTAGATCGTCGGGTTGGAGCATACAGAGCGACGTCTCCTGTCCCTTGACGGAGCCAAATGAGAAGCACAGTCGGTTTACGCGGCTCAGCTTTTCGCAGAGTGAGCGGGCGGCGAGATTGGAGAATGAGCTTCCGTATACGTAGACATTTTGCGCATCGAGAAGCCAGTCAACGGCCCGCTCGAGTCGATCCTCAGTGAGCAGGCGTTTTGTTTCAAGCAAAGAGGTCTCTACGATATCGAAATACCAGGGTATATCGATTTGCTTATGAGCCCTTGCCTCGGTTGTCTCACGCTGGAGCCAAGCGTTGAAGTCGTCAACTTGCTCTTTGAACGATCGAAAGCTCGAGCCGTTTACGCGCCTGCAGAAGCGCGAGATGGTCGCGGGCGATGTATTGCACGCGCGGGCAAGTTCTTCTATTGAGAGCTCTGGGATCTCGTCGTGATGGGAAAGGGCGTAGAGTGCGATGTGGGCGTCAAGGCTGCCGCCCTTCTCGACGTCTTCGATACAAGACCTGAGGTTCGAATAGACCTCGTACATTGACATTCAAATCACTCCAAACAATAATGCCCCGGAGCGGACATGCCATCTCCGGAGCATTGTGGTGAAGCTATGGGACGGATTTATTCCATGCCCAAGTATTCTCTCATTTCGACTTTGTAGACAGAAGCTTTATTGCCGTAAACGATCTGAACACCGCCGCCAACGTGCACGATGGCGCTGGCGCCGAGGTCTTTGGTGAAGACGCTATCGTCCTTGACTAGGGCGGTGTCTTTGAGGCTGAGCCTCAGGCGGGTGAAGCAGGCGTTGACACCCGAGATGTTATCGGCGCCGCCCACGGCTTCCGCGATCTGCGGGATGAGGTCGCTTACCTGGACAGGTGCTTTGGAGTCGATGGTCGACGTGTCATCCGCTGTCTGCGTGTCATCATCCTCGCGGCCCGGGGTTTTGAGGTCAAATTTCTTGATAAAGGTGCGGAACAGCACGTAATAGATCCCGAAGTAAGCGATGCCGAGCGGAATAAGCCAGAACCAGTTGGAGCCTTTGTCGGCGTTCATGATGCCGTTGAAGATCCACGAGAGGAGCGGTCCGCCGAAGGCGGAAGGCCCGGGCACATTGAACTGTACCAGGTAGGTGAGTACATACGCGATGCCACACAGCAGGGCGTGGACCACATAGAGTACGGGCGCCACAAAGAGGAAGGAGTACTCGAGCGGTTCGGTTATGCCCATGATGGCGGCCGGAATGACGGCGGCGATCATGAGGGAGCCGACCTTCTTTTTATTCTCGGGACGGGCGCAGTGGTAGATGGCGAGCGCCGCTGCGGGCAGGCCGCACATGGCGAACAGCACCTTGCCGTTCATGACGTATTTTGAGATGTCGATGTCGTACATCATGCCGGGCGTGTTGAGCATGGCGTTGTAGATGTTGACAGCGCCCTCGACGGTCTGGCCGTCAACCTGGATGCTACCGCCCAGAGAAGTGAAGAAAAACGGCAGGTAGATGAAATGGTGCAGGCCGAAGGGCAGAAGCATGCGCTCGGAGAAGCCATAGATGAACGCGCCAAACACCCCGGTGGAATCGATGAGTGTCGAGGCGGCCTTTAGGCCGGTTTGCACAAACGGAAACACGAAGGCGAGCGCAACGCCCACTAGGCTCGCGAAAACGACGGTGAGGGCGGGGACGCAGCGTGTACCGTTGAAGATGCCGAGCACCGGCGGAAGCTGCACCTTATAGAATCGGTTGTGGATCCACGCGACTACCAAGCCGATGATGATGCCGCCGAATACGCCGGTGTCGAGTGTGGTTACGCCCAGGATGGCGTTCTGACCGGTCTGCAGGTTGGCGGGATCGATGGTGCCCAGCAGGATAAGCAGCTGACCCATGATCGTGTTCATGGTCATGTAGCCGATGAAGCCTGAGAGTGCGGCGGTCGCCTTCTCGGCTTTGGCGTAACCGTAGGCGATGCAGATCGCAAAGAGAACCGAGATGTTACCATTGATAACGTTGCCGGCTGCTTTGATGAGTGTGCTAAAGATCACCATCGGCTCGGTGCCCAAAAGCGGGCAGAGCGAGATGAGGTTAGCATTGGAAAGGGCGGAGCCCAGACCGACCAAAATGCCGGAAACGGGCAGGAGAAGGACCGGTGCCATGAGCACCTTGCCGAGTCTCTGGAACTCGCTGTAGAGCTTGCTTTCTTTCATGATGTTCCTTCGATGCGCGGGGAGTTAGGACAGGGTCGGCCAATAATCGCCGTTCGCTTCGATCAGGTCGTCGAGGATTTGGCGCGCGACGGTAGTCGAAGGGACGGTCTTGTTGATTGCGATGGCTTCGAGTGCCTTCTGGTAGGAATGCTCGTAATATGCGTCGACGGCGAGCTTCTCGCTGGCATTCTGCTCTTCGATAAGCCCCTTGTAAAAGGTGGGGATAGCAGGCTGGCTGATGGGTTCGGGGCCCCAAGAGCGCAGGTAGGCGGGGACCTCGACCATGGCGTCGTCGGGCAGATTGGGGATGGCGCCGTTGTTCTCGACGATTACGAGATAACGTTCGCACTTGTTGTAGGCGATAGAGGCGGCTGCGTCGACGATAAAGTCGCCAAAGACCGTGAAGCTCTGTACGGGGCTCTTGTAATTGGCGGGATCTGCCAGGTACTTGTCGTGCTCGGCAAACATCTCCTTCTCGCGTCCGTTGATGACGTTGTCGGCGCGCGTCCAGTTGGGGTCCATGTCATCTGCCATGTCTTTGGAGTACAGGTAGTACTGCAGGTAGCTGTTGGGCAGATACTCAGGATAGTCCTTCACAATCTTGACGTATTGACCCCAGGTGTGCATCCAGTCCTTGTCCTTGTGATGCTTGTCGCTCACGGCCATGCCGTGCTCGAGAATCATCTGACGGAGCTCCGGCAGACGATCGCGTCCCTGCTTGTCGTAGATTTTGGTAAACCAGCCAAAGTGATTGAGTCCAAAATACATGGGGTCGATATCGCGCCAGCTGGGAAGTCCGAGCATCTTGGAGTACGAGAGCAAGATAGCCGTGGGCATATCGCAGATGTTAAGGATATGGTCGTTGTCAAACTCGCGACGTGTGGCCTCGGCGACAACTGCGGCGGGGTTGGAATAGTTGAGGATCCAGGCGTCTGGACTGTATTTCTTGGCGTAGCGTACGAGGTCGAAGACGCCGGGGATGGACCTGATGCCATAGGAGATCGAACCGCCGGCGCCGCAGGTTTCCTGTCCCACGCAACCGTACTTGAGAGGGATACGCTCGTCCTGGCGACGCATCTGAAGGCCACCCTGGCGGATTTGCGCGAAGACGAAGTCGACATCGGTGAATGCCTTTTCGGGATCGGTCGTCACGACAACTTCGATGTCAGGAGCTTCCTGCTCGATGAACTGCTTCATGATGTCGTAGACGAGATGCATGCGCTTCTCGTCGATGTCGTACAGGGCGAGTTTGCGCAGCGGTAATTCGTTTTTCTTCTGCAATAGGCTCTGGATGATGCCGGGAGTGTGGGTGCTGCCGGCCCCGGCGATTACAACTGCTTTCTTGTCCATGTGGTAAACCCCTTTCGTGTGGATTGACCATTTCAGACTACGAAAGCTTTACCTGCGATTCTATCGATTTTCAGATTGCGAAAAACGATAGCGACAATCTTAACAGGATGCGTTTTGCGTGGTTAAATAGCGCCGGGAAAGATACTGACTTGGGCGGCAGATGACGTGTTGCATGGCTGCAGGAGCGAACGCCAGGCGGTCAAAAGATGGTGGGCGGTGCTGCGTCTTTTGGCTGCAATTGCGCTACCCGCGGCGGCGCTCCCAACGTGCCAGCTTAATCGTCACCAGCGTAAGCGCCCAGGCCACAAGCGAGAACACGGCGCCCACGGCGCCCACGTGTGCAATGCCAATGCTGCTCACCACGGCTCCGCCTACCGCGGTGCCAAACGAAATGCCGACGTTAAACGCCATGGGCTCAACCGAACTTGCGAGTACCATCGACTTGGGGTGGCGGCTGCGTGCCACGTCCATAAAGTGCGTGATGCACGACACCGAGAACAGGTACATGAGCAGCGCCAAGCTAAAGACAAAGACCAGCGCGAGCGGCATGGTGCCGCTCACAGCAAACAGCCCGAGTAACGCCGCAGCCTGCAACACAAACGTCACAAGCAGCGCCTTCATGCCAAAGCGTGCATCGATCCATCCGCCCAGGATGTTCGAGATCAGGCAGAACACGCCGTAGGCCATAAGCGTGGTGCTCGCCTGAACGGTGCCCATACCCAGCACCTGCTCAAGATAAGGCGTCACGTAGCCGTAGAACACATAGACCGAGCCTACGCCAAACAAAAAGATGAGCATGCCGGTGATGATGCTCGGCTCGCGCAGCAGACCCGCCTGCTCGCGAAAGGTGGCAGGCTCGTCGGTTTGCCCAGCGCGCGGCATAAACGCCACGAGCGCTCCGCAGATCAGAACGGCAAAGGTCAGCGTGCCGTACATGGCCACGTGCCAGTCGAGCGTGTCGGCCACGAACTTGCCAATCGAAGTGACAAAGACCATTGCCACGGAAAACGCACCATATACCACCGAGATGGCAAGCGAAGTTTGCTGCGGGGACAGCAGCTCGGGGATGTACGTCACGCCCACGGCGAGCAGTGCGCCCGAGACAGAGCCCAGGATAATGCGCGAGATAAACAGTACCTGGAAGTTGGGCGCCAACGCCATGACCAGGTTGCCGAGCACAAAGACAATGCTGTAGCACACGAGCAGCTGGTAGCGGCGGAACCGCCCCGTGCTGAGCGCGAGCACCGGCGTGGCGATAGCGTAGACCAGCGCGAACACGCTGATGAGCTGACCCGCGGTGGCAAGCGATATGCCGAGTTCCGTTGCCAAGTCGCTTTCGATACCGATGACCACGAACTCGGAGCAGCCGAGCGAGAATCCCAACAGCACGAGCAGCGCCAGGCAGAGCTTGGTGCGCGCGGGGGAGAGCGCGGCGGCGGTTGACTTACTTTTAGGCGTGGTTGCGGCGGTCAAGGTTGTCACTCCAATGTCGCATGAATAAGCAGGATTCAATCCCTGCAACTCTAACAGAATGTGTCGGGTGTCTGCCTCCTTTGTCGCAGGCTGCGCTTGCCTGTATAGTCGCAATACAGGCGAAGATGGTCTCAGGTACATTGCGGGCGACAGGAGATCCCATGGGTATGCACACGACAAAGGTTGCAGTGGGCGAAGGCAAGTTTGCGCTCGAGGCCCAGTTGACGGTGACGCCGCGAGGCATGGCGGTGTACGCCTGCTCGCCGGAGTTTGCGCACCTGGGCGCCACGGCGCAGGCCATTCCGCGCCCCGAGCGATCTTGAGCATCTGGGCCATATCGTCTACCGCGAGGACCACGGCGACGGTCGCTGCGAGTGCGAATGGTGCGAGGTCTATCTTGCCCATGTTGAGCCGGGCGAGCTGCACATCAACCAAGAGGAAATCTCGGAGGTGCGTCGTGTGGCCTCGCCCGAGCTCGACGGCTACCTTGCCGGTCGCCCCGAGCCCCTTGCCCCCTGGCTCCGCGAGGCTCTAGAGATCCCGTCCGTCCGCATGGCCCTCGCAATGTGACAAACGGATAGTCCCTTTGTCACATCTCACGATCGACTGGCTCCCCAAACCGTCCCAACATTCGGCGAAAAACTCGAAAACGAGGAAAACCGTCGATTGTTGGGACTGTTTTTTCTGCCCAGGGGCTCGCTCATTCCTTAGAAACTTGCAAAATTCGCAAGTTTCTAAGGTAACATCTTATAAACTTGCGAATAATGCAAGTTTATAAGTTTTCATGTCTGGACGGGCGCTAGGGAGACTCTATGAACATCGTTCGCCGAAGCCGCTATCTTGATCGACTCATTGCTTTTCAGGATACCGACCTCATCAAAATCGTGACGGGTATACGTCGTTGCGGCAAATCCACGTTATTGGACATGATGAGGGAGCACCTGGCGCAGCAGGGGGTGCCGGCAGAGCGTTTGCTGACCTTTAAGATGGAATCTCTAGAGTACGCGGGGGTTACAGATTATCTGACGTTTTATCGCATGGTTCGGGAGCGCGTTGACGGTGTCGATCGCCCCTATCTGTTCTTTGACGAGCTCCAGAATGTCGAGGGCTGGGAAAAGGCGGTTAACTCGCTCCGAATCGATTTGTCGTGCGATATCTATGTCACGGGCTCCAATGCCTTTTTGCTATCGAGCGAGCTTGCAACGCTTATCTCGGGCCGGTATATCGAGGTCAAGATGCAGCCGCTCACGTTTGGCGAGTATCTTGATTTTCGCTCGATTGATGCGGTCGTCGCCGAAGGGCTTGGTGAGAGGGTCGAGCTCGTTTCCAAGACGGGCGATCGCCTTAATTCAAACACCGTGCTCGAGCAGTACATAACCTATGGCGGCATGCCGTTTCTGGCTCATGACGAGCCGAGACGCGAGGCGTGCCGTGACTACTTCCGCAGCCTCTATCAGACGATTGTCGCGCGCGATATCCTATTGCGCGCGACGCGTAGAGGTCGCGGAGCTATCACCAAGCGCGACGTTCTCGAGCGGCTCTGTGCGTATCTGGCAGACAACATTTCCAATCAAACCTCGGTCAACAAAATCGTAGGGACGCTCAACGAATCGGCGGGCGGTAAGACCAGCGCATCGACGGTGTCGGCGTATATTGACGCTCTGGAAGAGACGTACCTGTTTACCAAGGTAAAAAGGTATGACGTCAAGGGGCGGGAGCTTCTCAAGACAGGCGGTAAATATTACATAGCCGATACGGGAATCCGCAGCTACCTTGACGGATATAGAGGCAGCGATAGTGGAAGGATGCTCGAGAACGTTATCTACAACCAGCTTGTCTTTGAAGGATACGAAGTGTTTTGCGGCCATCTGCGCGCGGGGGAAATCGACTTTGTCGCAATCGGCGAGGGATCGGACCGTAAATATATCCAGGTTACCGAACGGATCGATGCCGAGGCGACAAGAGAGCGTGAGCTGCGACCGCTCAAACTAAACACGCTGGGAAAAATCCCTGATTCGTACGAGAAGATCTTGATTGTCAGGGATGGTGAGCATCCAACAGACATCGACGGCATCAGAATCGTAGGGGCGGCCGATTTCTTGCTGAGAAACAAGATCGCCCACGGCTAAACGCAAAATGTGACAAAGGGACAGCCCCTTTGTCACATTCCGTGCGAGCGGGCGTGCCATCTGGGGGTATAAGGCTAGCAAGTGTTTATTTGCGAGGCTTAAGGGGCGCCCCGTATGGATATCGATAACTTTGAATGGTGGTATAGCGAGGGCGAGGCTCCGGACGAGGAGTGGGACGAGCCGTCGCCGCATGACGTGTCGAGCGACGAGGACGAGACCGGCAACGATGCCGTCGAGACGGACACCGCTTCCGACTCCGCCGAACCCCTAACCTTTGAACAGGCCTGGGCTCAGGCCGAGGCCGACGAGGCTAAGGCCGATGCCACGGCCACGCTGGGTGAGCCGGCCGATATGTCCATCTCGCCGGCAAAGACCCCGCGGCCGCGTCACACTATCGACCCCGATAGCACGGCATCCTTCAGCATTCTCGACGTGCCCGCGCAGGGTGCTCAGGCGCCCGCGCCCACGCATCGCCCCGACCTGGCTCGCGAGGAAGATGCAGGACGCCGCTCGCCGCTCGGCCCCATCCTTATCGCCTTTATGGCCGGCGTTATCGCCTGCTCGGCGATCGGAAATGTTTGGAGCCATGTGGAGCAGCAGCGCCAAGACGCCGCCAAGGTCGAGATGTCCGTCGAGCAATCGCTCAGCCGCACGCGCTCGGTGCATGTGTCAGTCGAGGTTAAGGAAGGCGCGACGTGGGATACCGCGCGCGGCGACAGCCAAATGCTCGTCCATATCGTGGGCCGCACGCTCAAGGGACAAGCAATCGACGAGTATCAATACGTCAATTCCGAAGGTGACGGCATCGAGCTCAAGCCCGGCGACTACGAGCTCACGGTGGATGAGCCGCCCGTCGCCACCGACGGCACGCGTTACCGCGCCTCAAAGCGCATGGTCCCGGTGAGTTTTAATTCACAGGCTCCCGACACGGTCGATAGCACGCCGCAGGGCGGGTTTGACCTTTACGCTATTGCTCAATAACTGCGCCTGCCGCTCAACCCCGCCGCCAAGAGTGGGACAATAACCATCGACACCGTTGTTTACCATTGGAGGAAGTAGTATGTCCACCGTCACTACCATCAAGCGCGGCGGCCTCACCGCAGCCATCGATTCCATGGGCGCTCAGCTCACGAGCCTTGCCCTCAACGGCAACGAGTATCTGTGGCAGGGCGACCCGGCCTTTTGGGGCAAGCACGCGCCTATCCTGTTCCCCATCGTGGGATCGCTGCGCAACAACACGGCGACGTCTGCCGCCGGCACCTGCGAGATGGCGCGCCACGGCATCGCGCGCATTGTCGAGCACAAGATCGTCGGGGTGTCGGAGGACGGTTCGTCCGTTACCTACGAGCTCACCGACACGCCCGAGTCTCTCAAGGCGTTCCCGTTCCACTTTAAGCTCAACATGACCTATGCCCTGACCGGCGATGCCACCCTCACGCAGGCCTTTGCCGTCACCAACACCGGCGACGTGGACCTGCCGTTCTCGGTGGGCGGCCACCCCGCATTCAACGTGCCCGCCTCCGGTGCCGAGGACGAGGCGTTCGAGGACTACGAGCTGGCATTTGCCGAGGCTTGGACTAACGAGGCCCCCGTCATCACGCCCGATGGCCTTATGACGTTCGAGGGTAGCTACAAGGCTCCCGACAACTCGGACGTGCTGCCCATCACGCACCGCAGCTTCGATAACGACGCCATCATGTTCACCGATACCCCGGGCTCCACGCTCACGCTGCGCGGCCGCAAGTCGGGCCACGGCGTCAAGATCGACTTTGAGGGCTTTAAGTACATTGGCGTGTGGTCTGCCGCCAACGACGCCCCGTTTGTGGCGCTCGAGCCTTGGACCGGTCACACCACCATGGATACCGAGGACGACGTCTTTGAGCACAAGGTCAACACCATCACCTTGGCTCCCGGCGCCACCGACAAGCGTACCTTTAGCGTTACCTTGCTCTAGAGGTTCCGCCGCTCGGTCGATGCTGTGCGCCGTCCAGAGCGATAATTTGTCATTCAAAAGGCAAGGCATAGACCTTCTGGTCATGCCTTGCCTTTTTCATGCCACTTGTTCGCTCTGGACGTCGCTCGCCGGCATTGCCAAAACATCGGCGTCCCCAATGACTACCGTGTGTCTATTAATTTTTCGAGCTTGTGCTGCGCTGCTGGTCGCTGGCGTATATCCTGTTAAGTCGTCAGCATACGATTCAACAGGGAAGGCATCAGATGCAACCTCGACTACAACGCGACGCGCATCCACAGCCGGTGTGCAGCCGTCGTATCTTCTTGGGTAGCGCTCTTGCTGCGAGCGCTACCGTCGTCGCCGGCGCACTTGCCGGCTGCCAGCGCCCCTCCACGCTGGAAGTAGTTCAGCCCACGACGGGCGGCGGTCGCGACGACCTGTCCGATTCCGTGATCGGCAAGGACAAGATCCGCATTGGCATGGAGGCGGCCTACGCTCCGTACAACTGGCAGGTCTCCGAGGCCAGCGAGTACACCATCCCCATCGACAACGTGCAGGGCGCCTATGCCGACGGCTACGACGTGCAGATCGCCAAGATCGTCTGCAAGGCCCTCGGCGGCGAGCCCGTTGCCGTCAAGCAGAGCTTCTCGGGTCTCATCGATTCGCTCAACAACGGCCAGATCGACCTCATCATCGCCGGCATGAGCGCCACGCCCGAGCGCGAGGAGTCCGTCGGCTTCTCCGATCCGTATTTCATTGGCTACTTTGGTCTGTTCGTAAAAGAGGGCTCGCCCTACCAGAATGCGACCAAGCTCAGCGACTTTAGCGGCGCCACGGTGCTCGGGCAAAAGGACACTATGCTCGATACCGTCATCGACGAGATTCCGGGCGTTGTGCACAAAAACCCGGTCGATTCGGTCCCCACGGTGTTCTCGAACCTGCTGCAGGGCACGTGCGACGCCGTGACCTACAACACCGAGAACGAGAAGGGCTATATGGCCCAAAACCCGGGTATCGTCCCTATTCATTTTGCCGAGGGCGAGGGCTTTAAGCAGGAGGTCGCGGCAAACGTCGGCTGCCGCAAGGGCTCGGACAAGCTGCTTAAGCTCATCGACAAGACACTCAAGGGCATTAGCCAAGAGGAGCGCGACCAAATGTGGGACGCGTGCCTCGATCGTCAGCCGGCATAAGGAGGCAGCATGAAAACCATCAATCGTCTGGCCTCTTTTATCAAGGCCGACCACCGTTATGTGTACCTGGGCACGAGCGCCATCGCGGCGCTCGGCCTGGCGTTTAGCCAGCGCAACCCCACACCGCTGAGCTTCTTGGCTCCCACCGGTATCTTCCAGGATTGCCTTTGGGCGATTCTTTGGGCCTGGCTCGTCGTGTCGGCGGCGGCGCTGGTCACCAAGCTTATGCACTGGAGCGACTATCGCGTAAAGTCGCCGTTCGCATCCGAGCGTTTCTGTCGTGGCGCACGCTTAGGCAGCTACGTCGTGGTCGCCATCGCGGCGATCTTTTTCGTGGACCGCTGCGTCATGTCGTTTATCGACCTGGTGCAGGTGAGCATTGTCTCGGATTCCAACCCCAGCGACTTTTTGTCGAGCCTGGTCTACATGACCTACAAGAGCGGCGACTTCTTCATCCGCGGCATCGAGATCACCATCGCGCTTGCCACCTTCGGCACCGTCATCGCATTCTTCCTGGCGCTGCTCTTTGTGTTCCTGCGTATTCAGACCTTCGACCGCGTTGACAACGACCTGGTGCGCTTCTTTAAGAGTATCGGCCGCGGCTTTGCGACCGTTTACTCCACCATCGTGCGCGGTACGCCCATGATGGTCCAGGGCCTGCTCATCTATTACGCGGGCTTCACCGTTTTGCGCGGCATGGGCTTCGAGGCCGCCCAGGCCAACCAGATTTGGAGTACCTTCACCGCCGGCCTCGTCACCATCTCGCTCAACTCCACCGCCTACATGATGGAGGTCCTGCGCGGCGGCATCGAGTCCATCGATCCCGGCCAGGCCGAGGCGGCGCGTTCGCTGGGTCTGTCGCAGTGGCAGGCCATGCGCAAAGTCGTGTTCCCCCAGGGCATTAAAAACGCGATTCCGGCGCTCACCAACGAGCTCATCATCAACATCAAGGATTCGTCGGTGCTCTCGGTCATCGGCGTGTTTGACCTCATGTACGCTACCACCACCGTCGCCGGCGTGTACTACCGCCAGATGGAGGTCTACTGCGTGGCGCTCGTGGTCTACCTGATTTTGACGCTTGTGGCGAGCTGCCTGCTCGAAGCCTTTGGCAAAAAGCTCGGTGCCGAGGCCCCGGCAACGCTGCCCAGCTCTAACTAGGCTCAAGACGAGGAGAATCATCATGGCAGATACCGCCACTACCGGCGTTGCGGCCGCCGCACAAACTAAAGAGCCGCTCATCCGCGTCGAGGGCCTGCGCAAGAGCTTCGGCTCGCTCGAGGTACTCAAGGGCATCGACCTGTCCGTCAAATCAGGCGAGGTCGTCACCATTATCGGCGCCTCGGGTTCGGGCAAGTCGACCTTCCTGCGCTGCCTCAACCTGCTCGAGACCCCGGACGCGGGTCACATCTGGTTCCACGGCCAGGACCTCACGGCCGAGCGCTGCAACATCAACAAGCTGCGCGAGGACATCGGTATGGTGTTCCAGGGCTTCAACCTGTTCAACAACATGGATGTGCTCGACAACTGCACGCTCGCGCCCGTCACGCTCAAAAAGATGAGCAAGGCCGAGGCCGAGAAGGTCGCGATGGAGCATCTGACGAGCGTGGGACTCGAAAAGTTCGCGCATGCCGCCGTGGGTCGCCTGTCCGGTGGTCAAAAACAGCGCGTGGCCATCGCTCGTGCCCTATGCATGAATCCGCAGATCATGCTGTTCGACGAGCCGACCTCCGCGCTCGACCCCGAGATCGTGGGAGAGGTGCTCGAGGTCATGCGCAAGCTCGCTGCCGACGGCATGACCATGGTCGTCGTCACGCACGAGATGGCCTTTGCCCGCACGGTGTCCGACCGCGTGGTCTTTATGGACAAGGGCGTGGTCCTCGAGGATGCCGCACCGGCGGAGCTCTTTGGCAACCCCAAGCACCAGCGTACCCGCGAGTTCCTCTCGCGTTATCTCGAGGACAAATAACCGACCGCTAACGCTTACGTGGCAGGGCCGCTCCGGTGGGGCGGCCCTCGTCATCACAATCGAAAGGATGTCATGGCCGAGGTTTGGCGCTTCTTTGCGCATGAGGACGATTTTGCCGATTTGGACGAAGCTGGCGCGTGCGAGCGCCTGGGCCGCGTGCTGTCGTTTCCGACCATCTCGAGCATGGATGCCGAGGCGGTGAACTGGCAGCCGTTCGACGACCTGCGCGCCTATATGCAACAGGCCTGGCCGCGCGTGTTCGCGGTGGGCGAGGTCGAGCTTGTCGACCATTCGCTGTTGGTGACGCTTGGCGGTTCCGACCCCGCCCTCAAACCCGTCATGCTCATGGGTCACATGGACGTGGTTCCCGTGGTGCCCGGCACCGAGGTCGACTGGACACATGCCCCCTTTAGCGGACATGTGGACGACACCTACATTTGGGGGCGCGGCGCTATCGACATGAAGGATCAGGTCGCAGGCATTCTCGAGGCGGTTGAGTATGCGCTGGCGCACGGCTGGGAGCACGAGCGCACCCTGCTGCTCGCCTTTGGCCAGGACGAGGAGACTACGCAGTACGGCGCAGGCGCCATCGGCCGCGTGCTCGAGGAGCGCGGCATTGAACTTGAATACCTGATCGACGAGGGTGACTACCGTATTGTTTCGGCTGCCGAGTACGGCGCGGGCGAGGGCTGGCTTATGCATGCCGACCTTGCCGAGAAGGGCTACGCCGATATTGTGCTCAAGACGAAGAGCGAGGGTGGGCATTCGTCCAACCCCTACGGCGGCACGTCGCTCGAGGTGCTGAGCCGCGCTATCGCCGCAATCTGCGATATCGAGTGGCCGACGCGTGTGACCGATCTGCTTGCCGCACAGCTTGTCGAGCTGGGGCTCTGCACGGCGGATGAGATTGCCGCCAACGGGGGCGTCATTGTCCGCGACTGCCTCGCCAGCAAGAAGCTCTATCCGCTCGTGACCACCACCTGTGCGCCGACCCAAATCGAGGGCGGTAGCACCGGTGCCAACGTGATGCCGCAGGATATGTGGGCCAATATCAACTTCCGCATGCTCGAGGGCACGGGCGTGGCCGATGTCGCTACTCGCTGCCGCGAGGCCGTTGCCGCGGCGGGCCTTGCCGGGCGCGTGGAGGTCGAACTCGGCCCCGGCAGCTCCGAGCCCTCGCCGTCCCCGCGTGTCGGCGGGCCGGGGCTCGAGGCCGTCCGCGCCATCGCCGCCCGCTACTTCCGTGATCCAAAAGGGACGGAGGAAAACGGATCATCCGAGCCGTTGGCGATTGTCCCCTCGACCGTGATCGGCGCGACCGACGCTGCCAACTATCAGCGCATTTGCTCCGAGTGCATTCGTTTTTCGGCGTTTGTGGTCGACGATGACGAGTGCGACCGCGGTGTCCACGGCACCAACGAGCGCATCACCCGCCGCGCCTACCTCCAGGGTGTCCGCTTCCTCATCGCCCTGCTCCACACGCTCTAGAATCCGACAAAGGGACTGTCCCTTTGTCGGATTCCGTGCGGGTTATATGCAGGTTTGTCTGCGCACGCTATCATGTATGGGTTAGACCGCAACTATGTACCCCACACGCGAAGGGATGCGCATGTATCTGAAGATCGACATGTTCTAGCTGGGCTTACCCCCGCAGTGGCGCCATGCGCCCCATCAACTCTGCCGATTTTCATCTTCACGCATATAAAGGAGTCCTGCCATGCGCGACAAGCTCGAAAAGATCATCAAGGCCTACGAGGAGCTCGAGAAGAAGCTGTCCGACCCGGCCGTCGCCTCCGACATCAAGGAGTTCACGCGTCTCAACAAGGAGTACGCGCACCAGTCCGACCTCATTGCTGCCTCGCGCGAGTACATCGGCGCGCTCGACGACATCGAGGCCGCCAAGGAAATGCTCCACGATACCACCGACGCCGATGAGAAGGAGATGCTCCAGATGGACATCTCCGAAAACGAGGCTAAGCTTCCCCAGCTCGAGGAAGATATCAAGTACATGCTCATCCCGAGCGACCCCAACGACGACAAGAACACCATCGTCGAGATCCGCTCCGCCGCCGGTGGCGACGAGGCGGCCATCTTCGCCGGCGACCTGTACAAGATGTACCAGCGCTTTTGCGAGTCTCGCGGCTGGAAGACCACCGTGCTCGATTCCAGTCCCAGCGAGGCCGGCGGCTTTAAGTCCATCGAGTTCAAGGTCGAGGGTGACCGCGTCTACTCCGTCATGAAGTTCGAGTCCGGCGTACACCGTGTCCAGCGCGTTCCCAAGACCGAGTCTCAGGGCCGCATCCAGACCTCCACGGCAACCGTCGCCGTGCTTCCTGAAGCCGAGGAGATTGACGTCCAGATCAACCAGTCCGACCTGCGCATCGACACTTACTGCGCTTCGGGCCCTGGCGGTCAGTGCGTTAACACCACCTACTCCGCCGTGCGCATCACCCACCTGCCCACCAATACCGTGGTGCAGTCGCAGGAGCAGCGCTCCCAGATTCAGAACCGCGAGGTCTGCATGCAGATGCTGCGCGCCCGTCTGTACGAGATGGAGCTCGAGAAGCAGCAGGCAGAGCTCGGTGCCGAGCGTCAGAGCCAGATCGGCCACGGTAACCGTTCCGAGAAGATCCGTACCTACAACCAGCCCCAGGACCGCGTGACCGATCACCGCATCGGCTTCAACTCCACCTACAACGGCGTCCTTCTGGGCGACCAGCTCGGCACCGTGATCGAGGCGCTCGCCGCCGCCGAGCGAGCCGAGAAGCTGGCACAGGCTGTGTAGCGGGTTACGCGGTTTTACCAAACCGCGTAACGGCTCGACGCTGCAAACGCCCCTAAGCGGCAATCTGACGTTCAATCGTCGGTCGCGTACCGAAGTACGCTTCCCTCCTCTTTCACGTCACCTTGCTCGCTTAGGGGCGTTTTCGCTGACTTATGCTCAACCTGCGGGGTTTCCAAGGTAGTCATTGGGGACGTTCTTAAATGACTGGGTTGGGTACATTGCTTTGAGATGTTATTCAATCGGTTTTGATGGCCTTCGAGCTGCTTACCTGCTTAAAGCAATTGGCGGTATTCATCTGCAATTGAAAATATTGCTCGAAAAATCGTCCAAGAAGTCGTGGGGCGATTTTTGACGCGTCGCGCGTCAAGTGATTTGGCAAGTTCTTGGTTAGATATTGGTCAGTTTTGAGTCAACCTTGCCAAAAGCTTGACGGATGCAGATATGGACGTCGACGAATGAATACTTTGAGCGATCCCGGTGCAAAATTCTGGGCTGATTCTCGATAATCGCCATCAATCGTCCCTTGCCAAGCGCTGGCCTCGCGTACAATCTGCTCCGACATTCGCGCGCCGCCCGGCGCTTAGGAGGGGAGGACCCCATGGCAAACGAGATCTGGACCATCAAGCGCTGTCTCGAGTGGACCAAGGAGTACCTGACCGAGCGCGGCGAGGAACACCCCCGTCTTTCTGCCGAATGGCTGCTGTGCGCAGCCACGGGTCTGGCGCGCATCGACTTATATATGCGTATGGACGAGACGCTCGATGCGGCGCAGCTCGAGACCATGCACGCGGCGGTCGTCCGTCGCGCCAAGGGCGAGCCGCTGCAGTACATCACCGGCAGCACGCAGTTCCGCATGATCGACGTCGCGTGCGCCCCCGGCGTACTCATTCCGCGCCCCGAGACCGAGATGCTCGTCGAGGAAGTCCTCAATTATCTGGATGCCGAGGTGCTGAGCCCCGAGACTGCCGCCCGTCAGCGCGTTGAGCTGCCCTGGAACGACGAGGTCGAGCAAGCGCGCAAAGCCGAAGCCGCGTTGGCCGACGAGCGAGCGACGGCCGAGCGCCGTGCCGCTAACCTCACAGCTGCCGATGAGGCGGCGCTAGGCAGCGACGTACTGGGCAGCCGTGCCTATGCCGAGGAACTGGCCGACCGCGAGGCCGAGGAAGCCGCCACGCAGGCAGCAGAAGCCGAAGCCGCGGAAGCCGCCGCGCAGGCAGCAGATGCCGAGGCCGAGGAGGCCGCCGAACCCGAGCTCGACGAATACGGCATCGCCATCGAGGGCGTCGACCAGGAGACGGCTTCAGCTCAGGATGCCGCTGCGCCTGCCCCAGCCGAGCCCCGCACTGCCCGCGTTCTCGAGGTCGGCTGCGGCACGGGCTGCATCTCGCTTTCCCTTGCCTGGGAGCGCCGCGGCCATGTCACCTGCACCGCTACCGATATCGAACCGCGTGCCATTGACCTGGCCACCAAAAACCGCGACGCGCTCGGGCTTACGTCCGATGAGGTCGCCTTCAGCCTCACAAACCTGGTGAGCTCTATCCCCCGCGAGAAATGGGGCACCTTCGACGTGCTCGTCTCCAACCCGCCTTACATTCCGACTGACGTCATGCGCTCGCTGCCGCACGAGGTCAAGGACTTCGAGCCCGATTTAGCGCTCGAGGGCGGCGCCGACGGCCTCGATATCTTCCGCCGCCTGCTCAATGCGGCGCCCTATATGCTGCGCGCCGGCGGCCTGTTTGCCTGCGAGCTCTACGAGGGCGCCCTCGATGCCGCGGCCGAGCTCTGTCGCCAGGCGGGTCTCTCGGACGTGCGCATCGTCCGCGACCTCACCGATCGTCCCCGCATCGTCCGAGCCATCGTCACCGAGCCCAAACAGCGTATTTAAGCTGAATTAATAGACATTTGCGCAAGTTTGTCCTTGCAATATACCGTAAAACTTCTACTATAGAAGGAGAAAGGTATGTCAAATCAGCTGCATCGGTACCGTATCGTGCTTGATTACATTGAACCTTGGCTTGATGAGCAGGATGAAGCTACGCTGAAGCAGATTTATGCAGACCTTTTGGTGCTCGAGAAGGAAGGTCCCAGCCTTGGTCGTCCGCTGGTTGACCGCGTAAAGGGCTCGAAGCTTCATCATTTAAAGGAGCTGAGAGTGACGTCGTGTGGTGGGCAGGTGATTCGCATCCTCTTCGCCTTTGACCCCAAGCGCCAGGCGGTATTGCTATTGGCGGGTGATAAGTCGCGAGCGGGATCGTCAAGGGCAAAATGGAACGGCTGGTATGCGATCAACATTCCAAAGGCCGAGCAAATATACCGTCGCCACGTAAGGAGGCTCGATCGAGATGGAACTGCATGAGTATATGGAATCTCGCGGGATAACACGCGACTCCATTACCGCCGAGCAGGAGAGGACTCGCGATCGTATCGAAGCCTATAAGCTTGCTCAGATTCGCAGGCTAAAAGATCTAACACAGGCGTCGGTCGCCCAATCGATGGGCGTTTCTCAAAAACGCGTATCCGAGCTCGAGCGTGGGGAATTGGGTTCGATGAGGCTTGACACGCTGAGCAGGTACGCAGAGAGCCTCGGCGGAAAACTGGTTGCAAGCATCGAGTTTCCCGATCGTACCGTTACGCTTGCGCGCTAAAAATCTTCAATTAACCCCCTCACTTTCACCGACTACTAGAGCCGCTCACCAAACCAACATGCGCTCTGGGCAAATAGGCTGAACGTTTCGTGCGAGAATGCCCCACAGTAAACAAACTTGCACCAGAGCGTAAGGGGCTGGCATACACATGCAGACGGTCTATCGGGTATACGAGGGAGCGCGCGAGCCGCATCGGCCTGCAGTCGAGCACACGGCCGAGCTACTCGGTCGCGGCGGCTTGGCGCTTATTCCAACCGAGACGGTCTACGGTGTCGCCGTGGCGGTCAATGCCTTCTCGGACGCCGTGCCCCAAGATACAAGCGAATTCCCATCGTGGCCGCGCGATCCGCAGGCCACCGTCAACGGCGCCGCGGTCCCCGCACTCGGTACCGGCTATCGTCGTATCTTTACCCTCAAGCAGCGCGAGCTCACGCAAACGGTTGCCTGGCTGGTTGATGATGCCGAGGCACTCGATCGCTATGGCGTGGATATCCCTCATGAGGCCCGCGTGCTCGCCCGACGATGCTGGCCGGGTGCCCTGACTATCGTGGTCAAGGCGGCCCCCTGCGTGCCGACCTTTATGCGCGCCGCCGACGACACGGTGGCACTTCGCGCTTCGGCCTCGCCCGTGGTGCAAGCGCTCATCCGCGCCTGCGGCAGCCCTCTTGCCTGCACCAGCGCCAACACGCATGGCGCGCCCGCGCCGGCAAGTTTTGTCACGGTGGAGGAGCGCATCCTGGAGGGGGTCGATGTGGCCGTCGACGCCGGTGAGACCCCGTGTCGCGACGCCTCAACCATCGTGTCGTTTCAGCACGGCGAGCTCCAGATCCTGCGCCAAGGCGCGCTTCCTGCATCAGAGATCGAACGGGTCCTGTCCGACCCGATGCAATAGAAAGGTGTAAGCGATGTCGTTGAATCTAGGCAGCCTGGGCATGGAAGACGCCTCGTTTAGCTTTGGCGGTTCCTACATCATGGCGCTCGACTGCGGCACTACCTCGGTACTCGCGACCATCGTCGACGAGTACGGCTGCATCGTCGCCCAGGCGCGTCGTAGCGTCAAAACCAGCTTCCCGCGCCCCGGCTGGGTGGAGCAGGATCCCACGGAGGTGCTTGCCAGCCAGATCGGCGTGATGATGGAGGTCCAGTTTAAGAGCGGCATCCATTCCGATCGCATCGCCGCCATCGGTATCTCCAACCAGCGCGAGACCACGGTGGTGTGGGACCGCATAAGCGGCCAACCCATCTATAACGCCATCGTGTGGCAATGCCGTCGCACCGCCTCGACAATCGATAAACTGGCCGAGCAGGGCTGCGAGGAGCTGGTGCGTTCCCGCACCGGCCTTACGCTCGACCCGTATTTCTCGGCCTCCAAGGTGCAGTGGATTCTCGACAACGTTGACGGCGCACGCGAGAGCGCGGCGGCGGGCGACCTCATGTTTGGCACCATCGATACCTGGCTCATCTACAACCTCACCGGCGGCCAAACCTTTGCCACCGACTACACCAATGCCAGCCGCACAGCGCTCTTCAATATTCATACGCTGGACTGGGACGATGACCTGCTGGCGCTCTTCGACATCCCGCGTGCCATGATGCCCGAGGTTCGCTGGAGTTCGGGCGACTACGGCCGCGTCGCGAGCGACATCATGACCAACATGCCGCCCATCATGGGTGTGGCGGGTGACCAGCAGGCGTCGCTGTTCGGTCACTGCTGCTTCCATCCCGGCCAGACCAAAAACACCTATGGCACGGGCTGCTTTATGCTCATGAACACCGGCGACGAGATCGTCGAATCCAAGAATGGCCTGGTCTCCACCATCGGTATCGCTGCGAACGGCAAGGTCAGCTATGCGCTCGAGGGCTCTATTTTTGCCGCCGGCTCAACGATGAACTGGCTGCGCGACAACATGGGCGTTATCTCCAACGTATCCGAATCGGCACAGCTCGCCTCCTCGATCGGCGATAACGAGGGATGCTACTTTGTCCCCGCTTTTGCGGGCTTAGGTGCACCTTGGTGGGACGCGCACGCCCGCGGCATCGTATGCGGTCTGACTGGAGCTTCGACTCGAGCGACCATCGTGCGCGCCGCTTGCGAGTCCATGGCCTATCAGAGCTATGACGTGCTGCGTGCCATGGAGCAGGATGTGGGTCTTTCGATTGAGCGCCTGTCCGTCGATGGCGGTGCCTCGCGCAACGAGTTCATCATGCAGTTCCAGGCAGACTTGCTGGATATCCCTGTACTGCAATGCGAGACGGTGGAGACCACGGCAATCGGTGCCGCGTACTTGGCGGGTCTTGCGGTTGGGTATTGGGAGGATCTGGAGGAGCTGGAGCAAAACGCCCAGATCGTCAAGACGTTCCATCCCCATATGTCCGTTGAGCGTCGCGAGCGCAACCTGGACGGTTGGCACGATGCGGTCAGGCGTTCGCTCAGCACCACTCAGTAGGGTTGTGACGGAGCGTTCGATACAACAAACCGCTAAACTTATGCATGGCGGGCGGCGGCAACATCGCTGTGCGTCATGTCAGCAAGGTCGTTTTGCGGCCGCAACGAAAGGGGCAATCAACCCATGACCGTTACCTACGATGCGTCCCGCGTGACGCTTGTCGACCATCCGCTCGTCCAGCACAAGTTGTCGATCCTGCGCGATAAGTCGACCGGCACCAACCAGTTCCGCCAGCTCGTACGCGAGCTCGCGCTTTTTGACGGCTACGAGGCCATGCGCGACCTGCCCATGGAGGATGTCGAAGTCGAGACTCCCATCACCACTGCCACGTTTAAGCAGCTTGCCGGCAAGAAGCTCGCCATCGTCCCCATTTTGCGCGCGGGCCTTGGCATGGTCGACGGCATCCTCGACCTGGTGCCCTCTGCCCGCGTGGGCCACATTGGCATGGAGCGCGACGAGGTCACCCACGAGCCGCATGAGTATTACTGCAAGATGCCCAAGGATATCGACCAGCGTATCTGCCTGGTCGTCGATCCCATGCTCGCCACGGGCGGTTCTGCCGAGATGGCTATCAGCTATCTGCGCGAGCGCGGTGTCAAGGACATCCGCATGCTGTGCATCGTCGCGGCCCCCGAGGGCCTCAAGTCGCTGACCGAGAAAGACCCCGACGTGCATATCTATACCTGCGCCATCGACGACCACCTCAACGAGGCCGCCTACATCGTCCCCGGCCTGGGCGATGCCGGCGACCGCATCTACGGCACGCTGTAGTCTCTGGGCCAAACCGGCTAACGTCGAAAATACGAAGAAACGGTGCGCGCGGACAAATAAAAGGCGACCGCGCTCGCCCCTGTTAACGGACGTTTTGCCCTGCAGGGTTCGAGAAAAACGTATTACCGTACCTGCGGCATAAAGAAGGTCTTAAGAAAACGAACAGGTGCGTATTAACCGATGCTTTTTCGGTTGTACTTTAGCGATTGGCTCGTACAATAGTCACCAATGTTTGGCGGGAACTGTTCTGTGAAGCGTTAAAAAGGAAAGTGGGGACGCCAGTGTTTCAGATAGCCGATCTGCTCGCTATCGTTGCGGGCGCCATCGCGGGCGCGGTCGCCTTTCTTCCCTTTGTTTTTACGCTCAAGCCGGTTCTTGACGATAAGCAGAATGCGGACATGCTCAAGGGCATGGTGAGTCTGGCGGTCTCGGCGGTCGCCCTGCTCGTCTTTACCTTGGTTGTGTTTGCGTTGTTCGGAGAGGCATTTCGCATGTTCCTCCTGGGCGAGGCGATCGGCTTCGTGGTCTTTATGGCCGCCTGCACGGTTCGCGTCGCCAAGGCGCTGCGAGATCCTCATGAGGTCGAAAGGTAAGTCGTGGAAATTTTTGAAAAGCTGCCTGATGAGATTAATCATCTGGTCAGCGAGTTCAGCTCCACCCCCGTCGTGGGCGATCTGAGCTGCGGCATCACGCAGTACTCGTTTTGGCTGATCGTCTCCACGATCGTGCTCCTGATCGTCCTGGCCGTGTTCAAGAAGAAGCAGACCCTGGTCCCCAAGGGCTTCTTCGTCAACGGTTTCGAGTACATCATCGAGTACGTCGAGAACGATATCGGCAAGGGCGTCGTGGGTGAGAACTGGAAGAAGCACTTCCCGTTCCTGTGCTCGCTTTTCCTGTTCATCCTGATCAATAACATGATCGGCCTGATCCCGGGAATGAAGCCCGGCACCGGCGCAATCGGCTCCACCGCCGCGCTCGCCATCTTCGCCTTCGTGTACTTCATCTACTACGGATGCAAGGCTCACGGCGTGATCGGCTACATCAAGAGCCTCGCCCCGCAGGGCGTGAGCTTCCCGATGAACGTGCTTGTGTGGGTCGTCGAGCTTTTCTCGACCTTCCTGCGCCTCATCACGCTCGCCGTCCGTCTGTTCTGCAACATGTTCGCAGGACACGTGGTCATGGGCTCGTTCGCCATCATGGCGAGCATGTTCATGCAGCCGCTGCTTCAGCAGGTTTCCGCGGCCCACGCCATCGGCGCCCTGCCTTCGCTGGCCTGGCTCGCCATCCTCATCCTGATTTATACGATTGAGCTTGTGGTCGGCGCCATCCAGGCTTACGTCTTCACGGTCCTTACCGCCGTGTATGTCTCCGAGGCAGAGGAGGTCGCGGAGGAGGAGTAGTCTTCCGTTCGCGCCTTAAAGGTAAGGCAATTCGTTAAACCGCTGGTGCCCGTACCCATGGAGCCCGGCAGTTATAAATAAGGTTATCCTGCGTGAAATAAGACACGCACGACAAAGGAGGAATCGTGGGAGTTATCGGTTACGGTCTCGGTGTTATCGGCGCTGGTCTTGCTATCGGCCTGTCTGCTCTGGGTGCTACGGGTGCTATGGCCCGTCAGCCTGAGGTCCAGGGCCGCGTGTTCACCGTCTTCATCATGGGCTCCGCCTTCGGCGAGGCTCTGGCTCTGATCGGCTTCGTTGTCGCGCTGATCGTTAAATAGCACGGAGCGTCAAGTATGAATCTTTCATCCCAGAAGAGCGCGATCGCACTCTCCGCGTCCGCGGCCGCGCTGCTCATGCCGGTTTCCGCGTTCGCCGAGGACGGCGCTGCCGGTGCGGACATCCTCATCCCTAAGATGGCGGAGTTCATCCCGGCGCTTATCGCCTTCCTGATTATCTGGATCGTGCTGGCCAAGGTCGCCCTGCCGGGCATCATGAAAACCATGGAGGAGCGCGGCAAGAAGATCGAGGAGAGCCTCGACGAGGCCGAGAAGACCAAGCAGGAGGCTATCGCCAAGCGCGCTGAGTCCGATTCGATCGTCACCGACGCCCGTCGTCAGGCTGCCGACATTGTTCTCGAGGCCCGTAAGGACGCCGAGTCCGAGCGCGCCCGTATCATCGAGGCTGCGCACAAGGAGGCCGAGGAGATCATCGCCAAGGCCCATACGACCGTCGAGGACGAGCGCAAGTCCATCTACGCCGGTGCCGCGAGCTCCATCGCCGACCTGTCCGTTGCCGTCGCCACCAAGATCGTGGGCGAGGCACTCGAGGACGAGGCCGGGCAGAAGAAGCTCATCGAGCGCTACATCCAGGAAGCAGGTAGCCTGAATGCCGACTAGCCGCTATCAGGACAAGGTGCTCGAGACCTACGCGCGCTCCCTCATGGAAGCCGCCAAGGCCGAGGGCCATGTGTTCGAGGACCTCGAGATGATCGAGCGCCTGGCTTCCGCCAGCCCCGAGATCATCGCTGTGCTCGACACCATGTCCAAGCGCGACCAGCTCGACCTTCTTCCCAAGGTGGCAGCTGCCTTTAAGTATGTTGCCGAGGAAGACGAGGATGTAGTGGGCGTGACCGTCACCACGGCGATCCCGCTCGACGACGAGCTGCGTCAAACCATCACTAAGAAATGCGAGCAGGACTTCGGCCGCAAGGTATTCCTTATCGAGCAGGTCGACCCGTCTATCGTGGGCGGCCTGGTGCTCGAGGCCCGCGGCGAGCGTCGTGACATTTCCGTCAAGACGCAGCTGCGCATCGCGCAGGAGACCCTCGCAAACTCTGCTAATACGTACGGAGGTGAAGCCTAATGTCCGAAACCCTCAATGCCCAGGATATCGCCAAGAAACTGCAGGAGCAGCTCACGAGCCTCTCCGCGACGGTCGATACGCATGAGGTTTCTACGGTCGACGAGGTAGGCGACGGCATCGCGCGCGTCTCCGGCCTCAAGAGCGCCATGGCAGGCGAGCTTCTGGAGTTCAAGAGCTCCGATACCGGTGAGACCGTCTTCGGTCTCGCCCAGAACCTTGACCGTGACGAGGTCGGCGCCGTTCTGTTTGGTGCCGTCGACTCCATCAAGGAAGGCGACGAGTGCCGCACCACTGGCCGCATTATGGATATCCCCGTGAGCCGTGCCATGCTCGGCCGCGTCGTCAATCCGCTCGGCCAGCCCATCGACGGTCTGGGCGACATCGTCGCCACGCACCGTCGTCCCATCGAGTTCAAGGCCCCCGGCGTCATCGACCGTACACCGGTGTGCGAGCCGGTTCAGACCGGTCTGTTGGCTATCGACTCCATGGTGCCTATCGGCCGCGGCCAGCGCGAGCTCATCATCGGCGACCGTAAGACCGGTAAGACCGCCATCGCCATCGACGCTATCCTCAACCAGCGTGGCAAGGGCATGGTCTGCATCTATGTCGCCATCGGCCAGAAGGCCTCCACGGTTGCCAACATCCGCGAGACCCTCGCTCAGCACGGTGCGCTCGACTACACCATCATCGTTTCGGCCACCGCTGCCGATTCCGCCCCTATGCAGTACATCGCGCCTATGGCCGGTGCCGCTATCGGCGAGTTCTTCATGTACAACGGCGAGGACGGCAAGCCCGCCAGCGAGACCAACCCCGGCGGCCACGTGCTCGTCATCTACGATGACCTGTCCAAGCAGGCCGTGGCATATCGTCAGATGTCGCTGACGCTGCATCGTCCGCCCGGACGCGAGGCCTATCCTGGCGACATCTTCTACCTGCACTCTCGTCTGCTCGAGCGTGCCGTCAAGATGTCCAAGAAGAACGGTTACGGCTCTATGACGGCCTTGCCGATCATCGAGACCCAGGACGGCGACGTCTCGGCCTACATTCCGACCAACGTCATTTCCATTACCGACGGTCAGATCTACCTGCAGTCCGAGCTCTTCTTCCAGGGCCAGCGCCCGGCAGTCGACGTGGGCATCTCCGTGTCCCGCGTCGGTGGCGATGCACAGACCAAGGCCATGAAGCAGGTCGCCGGCAATCTTCGTCTGGACCTCGCTTCGTACCAGGAGCTCGCCGGCTTTACGCAGTTCGGCTCCGACCTTGACGAGGCTACGCAGAAGCAGCTTACCCACGGCGCTCGCATGACCGAGCTCCTTAAGCAGCCGCGCTACAAGCCGTTTGAGGTTGGCGAGCAGATCGTTACGCTGTTTGCCGGCAACGAGGGCTTCCTGGACGACCTGGAGATCGCCGACGTGCTGCCTTTCCGTGCCGAGCTCATTGAGTACATGGACAACGGTTTTGGCTCGCTGCTCGACAAGGTTCGCGCCAAGAAGATCGACGATGACACCAAGGCTGAGCTCCTGCGCGTCATCGGCGACTTTAAGCAGCAGTTCATGGCCAAGCACCATGCCGACACGACTGGATCAGAGGAGAACTAAGCCCTATGGCCAACCTTCGCGACATTAAGAAGCGAATCTCCTCGGTTACCACGACCAAGCAGATCACGCGCACGATGGAGATGGTCTCTACGGCCAAGATTCGTCGTGCCCTCGATCGCTCCAAGCAGGCCGAGCCCTATAAGGAGGCGCTGACCGACGTCATGTTGACGGTTGCCGGCGACGCCTCCTGCTCGGGCAACGATCCCATGCTGCACAAGCATGAGATCGTTAAGCGCGGCCTGATTGTCGTCATTGCTTCGGACCGCGGCCTTGCCGGCGGTTTCAATACGACGGTGGAGCGTACGGCCGAAAAGCTCGCCGCTTCTTGGGCGAACGATGGCATCGAGTGCGAGGTCATTGCGTGTGGACGCAAGCCGGCCACGTATTTCCGCGACCGCGCAAACGTCATCATGCACTTTGAGGGCAATTCCTCCGAGCCCGATTTCAATCAGGCCCGCATGATCTCCTCTCATATCTGCGATGCGTATCGTGCCGGTGAGCTTGACCGTGTCGAGCTTGTCTACCACCACGCCAAGAACCGCGTGGATCAGGAGCTTCGCGTCGAGCACTTGCTGCCGCTCGATCCCGAGATGATCGCTATGGCCCACGGTCCGCGTAAGAACGAGACCGACGCCCCTAAGCGCATCTCGTCCACGTTCGAGTTCGTGCCCTCTCCCGAGCATGTTCTCGGCAAGCTTGTACCGTCGTATATCCTGACGGTCATCTACCAGGCCCTGATCGATTCGGCGGCCGCCGAGCAGGGAGCACGCCGTAAGGCCATGCACTCCGCGACGGAAAACGCCACCGCGATCATCTCGACCCTTACCCGCACGTATAGTCGCGTGCGTCAGGCTTCGATCACGACCGAGATTAACGAGATCGTCGGCGGAGCCTCAGCATTGGAGGAACAGTAATGGCTAATAACACCGTAAAGCTTGCGGTCGAGGAAGCCACCAAGAAGACGACTGCCGGTGATGGTCGCATCGTGCGTATCATCGGCCCTGTCGTCGACGTCAAGTTTGACGGCGCGGTGCCCCCGATTTACAACGCGCTCACGGTCGAGGCCGAGTCCCCGATCGGTCACCTGAGTACGATCCTCGAGGTCGAGAGCCAGCTTCCGGGCGGCGTCGTCCGCACGGTCGCCATGTCCTCGACCGACGGCCTGCAGCGCGGCCTTGTCGCCACCGATACCGGTGAGCCCATGAAGATGCCCGTTGGCCCCAAGACGCTCGGTCGCATTTGGAACGTTATGGGTAAGCCCGTTGACGGCAAGCCCATGCCCGAGGTGGAGGAGTTCTACCCCATTCACCACGCAGCGCCCCGCTTTGACGAGCTCACCACCAAGACCGAGATCTTCGAGACCGGCATCAAGGCCGTCGACCTGCTCGAGCCCTACATCCGCGGCGGCAAGACAGGTCTGTTCGGCGGCGCCGGCGTCGGCAAGACCGTTCTGATCCAGGAGCTCATCAACAACCTCGCCCAGGAGCACGGCGGCACCTCGGTGTTCACCGGCGTCGGCGAGCGTACCCGCGAGGGCACCGACCTGTTCCTCGAGATGAGCGAGTCTGGCGTTATCGACAAGACCTGCTTGGTCTATGGTCAGATGAACGAGCCGCCCGGAGCGCGTCTGCGCATCGGTCTGGCCGGCCTTACCACCGCTGAGTACTTCCGCGATCGCGGCCAGGACGTTCTGCTGTTCATCGACAACATCTTCCGCTTCTCCCAGGCCGGTTCCGAGGTTTCCGCACTGCTGGGCCGTATGCCGTCCGCCGTCGGTTACCAGCCTACGCTGGCTACCGAGATGGGCGACCTCCAGGAGCGCATTACCTCGACCAAGACGGGTTCCATTACCTCCGTCCAGGCCGTCTACGTCCCTGCAGACGACCTGACCGACCCGGCGCCTGCCACGACGTTTACGCACCTCGACGCCACCACGGTTCTTTCGCGTAGTATCTCGTCGCTCGGCCTGTTCCCGGCTATCGACCCGCTCGCGTCTTCTTCGGACGCTCTCGATCCCTCGATCGTCGGCGAGGAGCACTACCGTGTCGCCGTCAAGGTCCAGGAGCTCCTGCAGGAGTACTCCGACCTTCAGGACATCATTGCCATTCTGGGTATGGACGAGCTGTCCGAGGAGCAGCGCCTTACGGTCAACCGTGCCCGTAAGATTCAGCAGTTCCTCTCGCAGTCCTTCCATGTCGCCGAGAAGTTCACAGGCAACCCCGGCGTCTACGTTCGTGTCGAGGATACCGTCCGCTCCTTCGCCGAGATTGTCGACGGCAAGGCCGATGACCTGCCCGAGCAGGCATTCCGCTATGCCTCCACGATTGAGGACGTGCGCGAGCGCGCCCGCAAGATGGAGGAGAAGTAGGTTATGCGTATCCGCATCGTGTGCCCCGTGAGCTGCGCCTATGAGGGCGACGCTGCGTTTGTGTCGATTCCGTCCACGGATGGCGAGTTTGGCGTCCTGCCTGCTCACTCCAGCGAGATCTGCACGATCGACCGCGGTTACGTTCGCGTTTCCGATAAGGCCATGGGCACTGTCGACCACACGTTTGCCGTGGCCGGCGGCTATGCCCAGGTTGCGGACGATGTCGTGACCGTTCTCGCCGAGCGCGCTTGCGATTTGGCGACCGTCGATGCCGACAAGCTTAAAGCTGATATTCAAGGTTTTGAAGAGAAGCTGGGTAATTTGTCGGAGGATGATGCACGCCGCGCCTACCTCTATAATGAAATCGCATGGTGTAAGCTCAAGCTTGCCCAATAGTCAAACGATTTAGCGTTCGACCATTTGCGAACACATCATGCCCGGGATGGCCCAGCCACCCCGGGCATGCTTTTTGAAAGGGTAGACCTTGGATATTATCCGCGTTGAGGGTGGCCACGCCATCGGAGGCTCCGTGCCCGTCTCGGGCGCCAAGAACTCCGCGCTCAAACTCATGGCGGCAACGCTTCTGGCGCCGGGCAAGACGACACTGCAGAACGTGCCCGATATTTCCGATGTCCACGTGATGGGCAAGGTGCTCAAGGGCATGGGCGCTACGATCGATGTTCTCGACGAGCACACGCTCGAGATTGATACCTCTCAGGTCGATTCATGGGAGGCCCCCTACGAGCTCGTTGCCAAGATGCGCGCTTCCACCGCCGTCATGGGGCCCCTGCTGGGCCGCTTCCATCGCGCCAAAATTGCCATGCCGGGCGGCTGCAACCTGGGTGCTCGTAAGATCGATATGCACATTCTTGGTCTTGAGGCCCTGGGCGTTGAGTTCGATACCGCCCACGGTTACATCAACGCTAATGCGCCCCAAGGTCTGCGCGGTACCACCGTCACGCTCGAGTTCGCCAGCGTCGGTGCGACCGAGAATCTCATCATGGCCTCTGTGCGCGCACAGGGCACCACGGTTATCGACAATGCCGCCCGCGAGCCCGAGATCGTCGATCTCGCTAACATGCTCAACGAGATGGGCGCCAAGATTGTTGGCGCCGGTACGCCCGTCGTGACTATCGAAGGTGTGGAAGAGCTCCATCCCGTTATCCATCGCGTGGTGGGCGACCGCATCGAGGCCGGTACCTTTATCGTCGCCGGTGCGTTGATGGCGGACGATCGCGGTGTCGATGTCACGGGCTTTTGCCCCATTCATTTGGGCATGGTGCTCAAGAAGATGGAGCTCATGGGTATCGACTGCGAGCGCGTCGAGGATGGCGTCCATGTGAACCGTGCCGAGCGTATCAAGCCGGTCGACATCCAGACGCTTCCGTTCCCCGGTTTCCCGACCGACATGCAGGCGCAGATTATGGTGCTCTCCGCCCTTGCCGACGGCAGTTCCGTTATTACCGAGAACATCTTCGAGAATCGCTTTATGTTTGCCTCTGAGCTGGTGCGCATGGGTGCCGACATTCGTATCGAGAGCCATCATGCCATGATTCATGGCGTCAAGGGCTTCTCGGGTGCACAGGTTACCTCGCCCGATTTGCGCGGCGGAGCGGCCCTCGTCGTAGCGGGCTTGATCGCCGACGGGACGACCGAGGTTTCGGCTATCCATCACATCAAGCGCGGCTACGAGCAGTTTGTCGAAAAGCTGCAGGCGCTTGGCGCGCATGTCGAGCATGCTACCGTCCCCGATCCCGTCATCTACTAATACAGGTTGCCTATGTTTAATAAAAAGCCCCTCGCGGATACCACCACCCGAAGACCCTCAACTGGTGCGCAGGCCAAGATCTACAGTCGCGATAACGTGGCTCGCTATTCCGAGCGCGCTCGTCAACGCCGCCGTAGCCACACGATTCGTCACGTCGCGCTCATTGTCGTGCTTGGCGTGCTGCTGAGTGCCACTACCGCTGCCGGCCTGTGGTTTGCCACCATTATGGGCAAGCTCGGCGATTCTAATGTCATTACTGACAATCTGCGTCGGGTTCTGGTTGACACCGATGAGGCAAAGGATCCGTTCTACGTGCTGCTTCTTGGCACCGACGGCCGTCCGGGCGAGGATACGTATCGTGCCGACTCGATTATCCTGGCACGCATCGACCCCACGCAAAAGCAGGCGACGCTCATTTCCGTTCCGCGCGACACCAAGGTCGAGTACAAGGGCGAGACCATGAAGATCAACGCCTGCCATACCGTTGGCGGCGCCGAGGCCATGGTCGAGGCGGTCAACGAGCTGTGCGGTGTTCAGATTTCCCACTATGCCGAGGTCAGCTTCGACGGTATGCAGGCGCTGATTGATTCGGTTGGCGGTATCGACATTAACGCAACCGATGATGTTGACGACCCCGAGCACCTGGATATTAAGATTACCGCTGGCCAGCAGCATATGGACGGTGCCACCGCCCTTACCTATGCCCGCTGCCGCTACACCTATGCCGACGGCGATTACACGCGCATGCGCCACCAGCGTCAGGTGCTTGGCGCCCTTGCCAACCAGATTCTCAATAACTTCGATGCCACGAAGATCTTTGGCCTGGTTAATTCGCTGTCCGATATGCTTGTAACCGATATGAGCGTTCAGGATATCGTGGCTACGGTCAACGCCATGCGCGGTATGGATGTCGACGGTATCTACTCGGCCAACCTGCCCTCGTACGCCGACGACAGCACCATGATCGACGGTGTGAGCTACGTCTTTGTCTACGAGGACGAGCTCAAGGAAATGATGGAGCGCGTCGATGCCGGCAAGGATCCCAAGGGTCCCAACACCATGGGTCTTTCCGACGGTTCCAGCTCTACGATCGGTGACCTGAACAACAACACGTCTGACGACTACGCAAACGGTACCGCAACCTCATCGGTCAGCTCTGACGATTCCGATGACTCAGGCGATTCGAGCGATTCGGACTACTACGAAGAGCCCACCGGCGACGGCAACGGCTACGAAGCCAACTACTAAGTTACGGCGTTTTACCAAACGCCGTAACGGCTCGACGCTGCGCGCCGTCCAAGGCGACAATTTGTCATTCAAAAGGCAGGGCATGACCAGAAGGTCAATGCCCTGCCTTTTTCATGCCAACTTGTTCGCCTTGGACGTCGCTCGCTGACGTTGGCTCAACCTGCGATGTTGACTGCTCCCCTTGTATCAAAAACCGCCCCGTTCTCTGTAGAGGACGGGGCGGTTCGTCTTTTGGGCTTATGCAGCCAGGCTTATGCGAAACGGGCGACGAGCTCCTGCAGGACGTCGGTCATCTTGACGAGCGAACTGACCGGGACGAACTCGTTGACGCCGTGGTAGCAATAGCCGCCGGTGGAAAGGTTGGGGCAGGGCAGACCGCGGAACGACAGCTGCGCGCCATCGGTGCCGCCGCGAATCGGCAGCACTTGGGGCTCAACGCTGCAGGCAAGGTAGGCTTCCTTGGCAACATCAATAAGCTCGGGATAGTCACGAACGATCTCGGCCATATTTCGATACTGCTGCTTAATCTCGACCGTCACGCGCCTCTCACCCAGACGCTGGTTGAGCATCGAGGCAGCGGCATCAATAAGGTCGAGTTTCTGCTGGAACTTGGCGGCGTCATGGTCGCGGACGATATAGCGCGCTGTGGCGTGATCGACGGTTGCAGATACACCCTCAAGGTGATAAAAGCCCTCGTAGCCTTCCGTATACTCCGGGCGCTGCACGTAGGGGAGCAACGCGTTGAAGTCGCAGAACAGATTGCCTGCGTTGACCATACGGCCTTTGGCGTCGCCCGGGTGGATGGACTGGCCCTCAAAGCAGACGGTCGCCTCAGCGGCATTAAAGCACTCCCACTCCAGCTCGCCGATGGGGCCACCGTCGACCGTGTAGGCGTACTTGCAGCCAAAGGTATCGATATCCAACAGCTCGGCTCCGTGGCCGATCTCCTCGTCAGGGCAGAAGCAAATGCCGAGTGCGGGATGGGGCAGAGAAGGGTCCTGAGCGATACGCGCGACAAGCGACATGATCTCGGCGACGCCTGCCTTGTCGTCCGCGCCCAGCAGCGTGGTGCCATCGCTGCAGACCAGGTCCTCACCCGCGAGGTCGTTCAGGGCGGGAAGCTTGGCGGTACTCATGGCAACGGGCTTACCGTCAACCGTGCCGCAGACCAGGTCGCCGCCTTCGTAGTGCACGATGTGCGGCTTCACGCCGGCGCCCGGTGCAACTTCGGTGGTGTCGAGATGGGCGATCAGGCCCAGGGCGGGCTTGTCCTCAGCGCCCACACTTGCGGGGATATGCGCGCAGACATAGGCGTGCTCGGTCACGTGGGCATCTTTCGCACCAAGCTCGCGCAGCTCTTCAGCTAGCACGTTGGCAAGGTCAAACTGAACGGCGCTCGAGGGTACCTGGTCGCAGTTTGCATCCTCGGACTGCGTGTTGATCTGTACGTAGCGCAAAAAGCGCTCGAGGACATCGGGGTTCGTGGTGGTGTTTTCCATAAAGACCGCTCCAATCTTGGTCGTCGTGTGCAACAAGAACTCTAGCACGGTATGCCACGGCATACCGCGACGCTTGGATGGGGTAGAATCAGCCAATGAATGCAGAAGGGACGGAAGATCATGGATACGACAAATAGCTCGCGCGAACTACATCTGACGGTGGCGAACGAAGACTACTTGGAGTGCATGGTTCGCATTGAAAGCGAAGAGGGGGAAACCAACGGCGTGCGATCGGTCGACATCGCGCAGCGCCTTGGCGTCTCCAAGGCATCGGTCAATAAAGCGGTTTCGGCGCTCAAAGCATCCGAACTTGTCGAGCAATCGCACTACGGCAAGGTAGTCCTGACCGATCGCGGCCGCGAGGTTGGTACGGCTATCTGGTACCGACATCGCCTCATCCGCACGTTTTTGGTTCAGGAGCTCGGTGTCGAATTTGAGCGAGCCGATTCCGAGGCCTGCATGATGGAGCATGCGCTATCCGAGGACACGATGAACCGCTGGCTCGCCTATCTCGAAAAGCAGGGAATCAGCGTCGAGGAATAGCGGGATATATATGGATACGAGTTATTACAACCGCTTTGGTGCCGAGGAACTTACGCGCCGCTTGTCGAGCGAGACCTTGTTGGCGCAGGGCCCCATGGGCAGTGTTCTGTTGAGTGAGTACGATGCCGCCGACATTCCACCGGCGTTTTGGAATCTGGCAGAGCCGCAGACCGTTTCTCGTATTCATCGCTTGTATGTCGCCGCCGGCGCGCAGGTGCTCATTACCAACACCTTTCAGGCATCAAGCTATGCCCTCAAGCACGATCAGATTGCGCCGTCCGTGGCGGAGGTCAATCGCGGGGCCGTCGACGATGCCCGCCAGGCGCACCCTCAGCTGCTACTGGGCTCGATGGGCCCGATCGGTATTGAGTGGTTTACCGAAGACTCTGTCGAGTATCGTGAAATCCGAGGCATTGCGCGCGAACAGGCGCACGCCTTGCTCAATGCTGGTGTTGACGGTCTGCTGATCGAGACGGTGACGTCTATCCGTAATTTGCAACCCATGCTTGCCGGCGCCCGAGATGCCGCCGACGGCATGCCTGTCCTGGTGAGTTTTGTCGTTGACGATAAAGGCGACCTGTTGGGCGATGGCCTCAACATCGAGGCAGCCGTTTTGTACGCCGAAAAACACGGCGCAAACTCGGTTGGTGTTAATTGCTGTTCGCTTGCGGCCGCGAACGCGGCGGTGCCCAGGATGGTTGCATCGGCGACTACTCCCGTCACGGTGCGTCCCAACGTGGGCGATCCGGTCCAGACTCAGGATGGCCCCGTATGGCACGAGAACCCCGAAGCTTTCGCGCGCGCATGCATCGAATGGAGACATGCCGGTGCCGCAATGGTGGGCAGTTGCTGTGGAACCACGGCAATCACTACGGCAGCGATGGCCGAGGCGCTCGATATATAAAGGTCGAAACCGCTCCATACGGGGCGGTTTTTTTATTGCTTGCACATCGGCGGTAGCATTTGCCCAAATGGTGAATGCCGGTTTTGGCAGGTTGCTGGGCGAGCGTTGCGGGTATACCCCATGCGTACCATGATCCAAACACTGTGAGGTGTCTGCGCGTGTGCGCGATAATTCATTTTGGAACTGACGGTTGGCGCGCCCGCGTCGACGACGACTTTACCGTCGACAACGTTGCCCGCATTGCCGATGCCGTCGGCGAGTTGTGGCAAAAGATCAATCCCGGCAAAACGGTATATATAGGGTTCGACACCCGGCCGCAGGCGCGCGAGTTTGCTGAGCTTGCGGCAGGCGTGCTTGCCGCTCACGGATTGGACGCAGTGCTCGCATCTCGGCCTGTTCCGACCCCCGCCCTTACGTGGGCGGCGGCGTATGACGGCGAGGCCTGCGGTGCGCTCATGGTGACGGGATCCCATCATCCGCAGGGGTATCTGTGCCTTAAGCTGCGCATGGGAGATGGCTCGACGGCCAATCAGGATGTCATCGAAGAGCTCGAAGAGACTATGGCCCCCGAGCCGATGGGGATCGAGGAACGCTATCGCACCGCGGATATTATTCCTGACTATATGCAGGCGGTGGCATCGTTTGTCGATGCCGAGGCCATTCGAGCCGCTCACCTGCGTGTGGTAGTTGACCCCATGGGCGGCGCGGCCCAGGGATATCTTGCCGACCTGCTGCGGGAGCTAGGCGTCGAGGTGCACGAGATTCATGCCGGACAGTCGTCCGATCAAGAGGACATTTGCCCCGACCCTGTTGAGCCGTGGGTGGACGCTTGCGAGCGTGCGGTTGTCGAGGACGGGGCGTGCGCAGGCCTGGTGACCGACGGCGATGCCGACCGTATCGGTGCGGTCGACGAACGCGGTAGATATATTCATCCGCATCAAATCATGGCGCTTGTTTTGGGCGACCTCGTTCAATTCCGCAATTTGGAGGGGCGTGTCGTCGTCAATCTCTCGTGCTCGACGCTAGTGCGTCGCATTGCCGAGGCGCTTGGCTGTCGTGTGACCGTTAAGCCGGTCGGTTTCAAATATATAGCTGCAGAGATGAAGAAGGGCGGCGTCCTCATGGGAGGCGAGGAGGCCGGCGGTATCGGCATCGCCGCGCATATGCCTGAGCGTGATGGAATCCTTGCTTGTCTGATTCTGTGTGAGCTTATGGCAAAGACGGGCGCGCCTTTGGGCGTTTTGGTCGATCAGCTCGAGGCCAGTTTTGGTAAGACGAGCTATGGGCGTCGCGATTTGCGCCTTGAGGCCGAAGACGCCGAATCGCTGCGAACGCTGCTTCCTGGCATGAATCCTAAATCGATTTGCGGCAAGGCGCCGCAGGCTGTAAGCCATATGGATGGTTTACGTTTGGCATTCGAGGATGACACCTGGCTGCTGATCCGCCCCAGCGGGACCGAACCGGTGGTTCGCGTATACGCCGAGGGGTTCTCGGTGGAGGAGCGCGATGAGTTGCTCGATGCCGGCTGTGCCTTGGCTAAGGGAGCCTATCAGCTTTAGCCATATGACGCTTCACTATAAAGAGGCCCTCGGTGAGCGGTAGAGAACGGCTGGCAAACGTAAGCAGGGTTTTAATATGTATAGGAAATGTGTGCGCCCAGATTCCCGCCCCCGGCGCCCCTCCGGTCTGGCAATATATCTCCTTGCCGCGCGGCCCGGTCGGACCGGATCAGCCGCCAGGCGTGCACC
>UQTU01000015.1 GCA_900544135.1 uncultured Collinsella sp. | reverse complement strand
GCAAATGGCGGGATTGCGTTGGCATGATTGGTTGTTGAGCGTTGGTCAAAATGGTTGTTTTTACAGTAGCGCTAACAGCGGGTTCGCGCTCGCCGCCGCCTTCGCGTCCGAGGTCGGCGACTTCTCGAGGTTCCGCTCCGGCAGGCAGGTGACGTCCTACTTCGGCCTCGCCCCGAAGCAGAGGTCGAGCGCGGACTCCGTGCGCCTCGGCGGGATCAGCGGGGCCGGCAACGCGCTCGTCAGGAAGCTGGCTGTCGAGGGGTCCTGGTGCTATGCCCAGGCCGGCCACCAGCCGAAGCTGATGCCCAAGGGCTCCGGCGTGCCCCTCGAGATAAGGATGCACGGGAGGAAGGGGTCCGAGAGGCTCCTGCGCCGCCGCGAGGAGATGATCGCCCGCGGGATGCCGCAGGCGAAGGCGAACGCGGCCACCGCGGCCGAGCTCGTGAGGTGGCTGTGGGCCCTCGGCACGATGTGCCGAGAGGGCGCGGAATAGACATAAGCCCCCGTCCCGGCGAGCCGGGCAGCCTTCGGGGATACCCCCGCTTTCGCTGGGCGCGCGGCAGCGGCCGCATGCGCGTAGTCAGACTTGGGGAGCCCCGCCGAAGGAATGGAGTGCGGGCCGACAGAACGGTATCCGCGGATATGAGACTGAGCCGAAGGCGTCGATGACATGCCGGGGGCGGACCGGGACGGGTTTAACGGCAGGCCCCGCCGACCGATTGCAAGCGGTCGGCGGGGCCATTGTGGCCCTTGACAGTGGATTGGGTCATATGAGCGAAAGCCCGCCAGAGCGAGCAAGGTGACGTGAAAGAGGAGGGCATAGGCCTTTTGGCCATGCCCGACGATTGAACGTCAGATTGCCGCTCTGGCGGGCTTGCAGCGTCGAGCGGTTCCGGCGTTTGGTAAAACGCCGGAACACAAGAGCGCCCCCTCCCGCGCACGGAACGGAAGGGGGCTAAAGGTAGGAGTCTACCGGTGGGTTGACCCCACCGGACAGACGATGACCAGGTGATCCTTTACAGGATCGTCAAGGTTTCCGTGGGGTACCCGTTGGGTACTTAGATCAGCACGCAGGCAACGGTCAGGATGACGGCGCAGACGACGGAGAGAGCGACAATGAGCTTAAGGGCAAACTTGAGCCAGGTCGTCCACTCGATCTTGGCCAGGGCGAGACCGCCCATGATGGCGCCGGAGGTCGGGGTGAACAGGTTCACGACACCGATGGCGGCGGAGAAGATCATGACCATGACCTCGGGCGAGAAGCCGAGCTTAACAGCCAGCGGTCCCATGATGGGCATGGAGACGGTAGCCATACCAGAGGTCGAGGGGATCAGGAAGGACAGGCCGAAGTAGACCAGGAAGCTCATGGGAGCGAAGATCACGCCGGACAGGCCAGCCAGAGCATTGGCGGCAGCGTCGAGGACGAAGACGTCGAGGCCGGTGTTAGCCATGAGGACGGAGATACCACGGGCGAGGGCGATGACGAGAACAACGGACATCATGTCGGCAGCGCCGGTGATAAAGGTGTTAACGATCTGCTTCTCGGACAGGCCACCGATGATACCGATCAGGACGGCCATGAGGAAGAACCAGGTGGAAGCCTCGTCGAAGTACCACTGGCCAATGGGCAGGCCGGTGATCAGGGCAGACCAGCCCTGGACGACGGCGTTACCGTCGGCGTCGTAGACAGCGCCAGCGTCGAAGAAGTTAGCGACGCCCTCGTTGAGGTCGGCCAGCGGAATGAAGCCGACGATCATGACGACGAAGGTGAAGGCGAAGGCAATCAGAACACCCTTCTGACGACCGGTGAGCTTGACCTCCTTGTGGACCTCGGAAGCAGCCTTGCCGTGAGCCTCTTCGGCGTCCTTGAGCTCCTGCATCGACAGGATGGTGGAACCCTTGTCAGCCTTGACCTTCTTGGCGTAGCTCATCACGAAGAAGATGGACATAGCGGTAGTGACAATCCACAGGACGGCACCGAGGCCGATGATGATGGACTGGTTGACCTCAATGCCAACGCCGGTCAGAGCGTCGACGGCAGCGCCGACGGCGAACGGGTTAACCGTGGAGCCCAGGCAGCCGCAGCCAGCGCCGAGCAGGACGGTAGCGGCACCGACCATGGGGTCGAAGCCAGCGGCCATCATGGTAGCGGCGAGCAGGGCGTAGAAGGGAACGGTCTCCTCGCACATACCATAGGTGGTACCACCGAGGGAGAAGATGAGCATCAGCACGGGAATGAGCATAATCTCGTTGCCCTTAAGCTTCTGCACCAGAACGGCGATGCCGTTGTCCAGGGCGCCGGTCTCGGTCATCATACCGAGGAAGCCGCCCAGGATCATAACGAAGAGGCAGACGGGCAGAGCGTCAGCGAAGCCCTTAATCGGGGCGGTGCAGAAATCGCTCAGACGGGCGGCAGTAACCGCGCCGCCGGACGTGCCGGAGACGATAACGGTAATCACTGCGACAATTGCCAGCAGAGCAAGAAGAATGGTGAACGATGAAGGCATACCGCGCTTTTTCTTAGCGGTCTCAGTCATAGTTCTCATCCCCCCTTCATAAATCATTTACTGATCTCGCCAGAAACGGCTCTTCCGTGCCGTGCCTGCCGCTTGATGCGAGATTATTACCAGATAAAACTGCTCGGGGTGTGCAGCAATACACCCCGAGCGAGATGCTAGATGCTCTTACTTGAGCGTGGCGTACATGACAGCCTTGATGGTGTGCATGCGGTTCTCGGCCTCGTCGAAGACCTTGGAAGCGGGGCTCTCGAAGACCTCGTCGGTGACCTCCTGCTCGGTGATGCCGAACTGCTCGCACTTCTCGGCGCCAATGGTGGTGTTGGTGTCGTGGAAGCTGGGCAGGCAGTGCAGGAAGATGGCACCCGGGTTGGCCATAGCCATGACCTCGGAGGTGACACGATACGGGGTGAGCTGAGCGATGCGCTCGGCCCAGACCTCGTCGGGCTCGCCCATGGAGACCCACACGTCGGTGTAGATAACGTCGGCACCGGTGACGCCGTCCTTGACGTCGGTGGTCAGCTTGATGGTGCAACCGTTGGCCTCGGCGATGGGCTTGCAGGCCTCGATGACGTCGTCGGCGGGCATGCACTCCTCGGGGCCGCAGGCCACGAAGTTCATGCCGAGCTTGGAGCAGACGACCATGAGGGAACGAGCGACGTTGTTCTTGCAGTCGCCCATGAAGACGAGGGTCTTGCCCTTGATGTCGTAGTTGAAGTTCTCCTGGACGGTCAGGATATCGGCGAGCATCTGGGTGGGATGCCACTCAGTGGTCAGGCCGTTCCACACGGGCACGCCGGACTTAGCAGCGAGCTCCTCGACGTCGTCCTGGGCAAAGCCACGGAACTCGATGCCGTCATACATGCGGCCGAGAACACGGGCAGTGTCCTCGATGGACTCCTTCTTGCCCATCTGCGACGAACCCGGATCGAGGTAGGTGACGCCCATGCCCAGATCCATGCCGCCGACCTCGAAGGCGCAGCGGGTACGAGTGGAGGTCTTCTGGAAGAGCAGAACGATATTCTTGCCCTCGAGATAGCGGTGCGGAACGCCAGCGCGCTTCATATCCTTGAAGTTCTTGGAGAGCTTGAGCAGGTACTCGATCTCCTCGGTGGTGAGGTCGAGAAGCTTGAGGAAGCTACGGCCGGAGAGGTTAACACCCATGGTTCGATTCCTTTCGAAGAAATGAATTACGTAAGTATTAGTGTTGCCCGTTTAACGGGCGAAGCCGGTGCGGTTGTAGGGGGACCGCACCGGAAACGGAAAGACTTAGAGGTCCTCGCGCCAGAAGGGCATGCTCATGCAGCGCGGGCCGCCGCGGCCGCGGGAGAGCTCGGCGGAGGGCACGACGAGAAGGTCCAGGCCCTCCTTGTACAGCACGTCGTTGGTGACGGTGTTGCGGGCGTAGACGCAGATCTTGCCGGGCTCGACGCACAGGGTGTTGGAGCCGTCGTTCCACTGCTCGCGGGAGGCCGCGATCGGGTCGCCGCCGCCGCAGGGGATCAGCTTGACCTGGTCGACGCCGGTGGCGTCCTCCAGGACGTGCTCGAGGGTGTCCTCGATCAGGCGGATGTTCACGTCGCCCGGGTTCTTGCCGGCGGTCAGCTCGTAGACGCGCAGGGTGCCCATGATGGCGGGGTGGATCGTGAACTTATCGACGTCGATCTGGGTGAAGACCGTGTCGAGGTGCATGAAGGCGCGCGAGACCGGGATGTCGAAGGCCAGGATGCGCTCGACCTTGGAGTCGGAGTTCCAGAAGATGTTCTGGGCCATGACGTCGATCGCGGCGGCCTGGGTGCGCTGGGAGATGCCGACGGCGAGGGTCTTCTCGTTGATGTTCAGCACGTCGCCGCCCTCGGTGTGGAACTGGCAGTCGCGGCGGAAGTACAGCGAGACGTCCTTGTAGTCGGGGTGGTACTTGAAGATGTACTTGCCGTACAGGGTCTCGCGGTTGCGGGTGACCGAGTACATGCGGTTGAGGTTGACGCCCTCGCCGACGACCGCGAACGGGTCGCGGGTGAAGTAGAGGTTGGGCATCGGGTCGATGATCAGGTCGGACTCGGACTCGGAGTTGACCAGGGAGTCGAGGGTCGTGGACGCCGTGAGGGGCATGTCGATCTCGGACTTGGTCATGCCGGCCATGGTCTTCTTGACGAACTCGAGGTTATCCTCGATGGAGTCCAGCTTCTCGCGGACGATCTGCGGCATGTGCTGGCCGCGGATGCCGGCCTCGGCGATGTACTGGTCGGTGAACTCGGCGCGGGCGCCGGGGACCTGGTCGAACACCTCTGCGACGAGGTTCTCGAGATAGAGGACCTCCACGCCCTGGTCCCTCAGGATCTGGGCGAAGGTGTCGTGCTCCTGCTGCGCGACCTCCAGGAACGGGACGTCGTCGAACAGGAGTCGCTCGAGCTCGTCGGGCGGCAGGTTGAGGAGCTCGTCGCCGGGACGGTGCAGGCAGACCTTCCTGAGCTTGCCGATCTCGGAAGGCACGTGCAGACCTTTCGTCATGGCCTCCTACCTTTCTTTCGGGCCTTACTGGCCGAATGTATCAGCGCCCCTCCATATGGGACGCTGCTTGCTGACAGCTCTAGTTATATCCAAATTCCATTCGTAATGCTACCTCGCCCCCGAACGGTCAGCAAAGTACGATGAACGGTATATCGCATATGATTTCCCATGATGCACTTCAGTTTCGTAAAGCAGATTTTCCTAGGTAAACGTTATTTTTCTAGGAAATCAAGCTTGAACACTCAAAGTAATCCATGATTCAAAATTGCATAGTGAAAACGGTTTTCTGCATATAAATGACGCTTGTCCTCGATTCGACCTACATTCGATTATATTCAGCTTACTATCATTCTTATTCATAGATTCTCACCAGTTGAGTGAGGATATGGATCGTTTGCGAACGAGCAGGGCGTCAGTCCTATGACTTGTCAGCGTAAGAAGTAGGTAAAGATACCGTTCACGCGATACGTCCGTGCCAGTGGTCGACTAAATTGAGACAATAATGAATTAGAGTTAGGCTACCGTCCCCTGCGGGGACTGAACGGACAGATGCATATGCCGAGCAAAATCGAAAAGAAGCAAAAGGCCGCCAAGCTGCGCAAGCCGCCGCGTGATTTTTCGTATACGCAAAACCGAGAGCTTAGCTGGCTGCGCTTTGACAACCGCGTGCTTGACGAGGCCTTCGACGAGACCGTCCCGCTGTTTGAGCGCCTCAAGTTCGTGTCGATCTTCGAGTCCAACCTCGACGAGTTTCTCATGGTGCGCGTGGGCGGCCTGTCCGACCTGGCAGAACTCAAAAAACAGCCCGTGGACAACAAGAGTAATATGACCGCCTCCGAACAGGTCGATGCCGTCATGGCAGAGCTGCCCGGGCTCCTTACCCGTTGGGAGTCCATCTTTAAGAGCATCGAGGACAAGCTTGATGCTCTGGGCGTTCACCGCGCCCGCATCGATTCGCTTACGCCCGAGGAGCGCACCTTTGTCACCCGCTACTTCCAGGCCTACGTGTCGCCGGTCATCTCGCCGTTGGTCATTGACCCGCGCCACCCCTTCCCCAACCTGCGCAACGGCGCACTCTATCTAGCTTGCGGACTGGACGGTGTCACGGACGAGGAGAGCCTGCTGGGCCTTATCGAGATTCCCGCCTCGATGAACCGCGTGGTCGAGATCCCCTCGCCCGCCGGCACCTACTCCTACATCTTGCTCGAGGACGTCATTCTCGCCTGCCTGGACAGCTGCTTTGGCTCCTATAAGCCGCTCGACCGCGCTCTGATCCGCGTCACCCGCAATGCCGATATCGACCCGGACGGCGAGGGCGTCGAGGAGGAAGAGGATTACCGCCAGCACATGAAGCGCATCCTCAAGAAGCGTCTGCGCCTGCAACCGGTGGTGCTTGCCGTCTCCGGTTCGCTCGAGAAGGCGACGCTCAAGACCATCCGCAAAGCGCTCGAGCTTTCGCGCCGCTCGGTTTTTACCTGCGATATCCCACTCGACCTGGGCTACGTCTTTGGCATCGAGGGCAAAATTCCCGAGCACCTGCGCAACGAGCTCCTCTTTACGCCGTTTAAGCCGCAGCCCAATCCCACCATCGATATGGCCCGCTCCATCCGCGAGCAGGTGCTGCAGCACGACAAGCTGCTCTTTTACCCTTACGAGGCAATGAACCCGTTCTTGGACCTGGTGCACGAAGCAGCCTATGACCCCGAGTGTATCTCGCTGCGCATCACGCTCTACCGTGTGGCAAAGCAGAGCCGTCTGTGCGAGTCGCTCATCGATGCTGCCGAAAACGGCAAAGAGGTCACGGTGCTCATGGAGCTTCGTGCCCGCTTTGACGAGCAAAACAACATCGAATGGGCCGAGCGCCTGGAAGAGGCCGGCTGCACCGTTATCTACGGCTCCGAGGGCTTTAAGTGCCACTCAAAGATCTGCCAGCTCACCTATCGCGAGGGCATGGCGCTTACCCGCCTGACGCTTTTGGGTACCGGCAACTTTAACGAGAAGACGGCCAAGCTCTACAGCGACTTTATGCTCATGACCGCGCATCCCGGCATCGGCGAGGACGCCAACCTGTTCTTCCGCAACCTGTCGCTGGGCAACCTGCGCGGCGACTACCGCTTCCTGGGCGTGGCGCCCGTGGGCCTCAAGCCGCTCATCATGCGCGGCCTGGACCGCGAGATTCAGCGCGCCCTTGTCGGCGAGCCCGCCCGCGTGTTCTTTAAGCTCAACTCGCTTACCGACCGCGAGGTCATCGACAAGATTGCCGAGGCATCGTGTGCCGGCGTGCGCGTGGACATGATCATTCGCGGCATCTCGTGCCTCAAGCCCGGTGTTCCGGGCAAGACCGAGAACGTGCACGTGCGATCCATCGTCGGACGTTTTTTGGAGCATGCGCGCGTCTATGCCTTTGGCGTGGACTCGGACATGATCTACCTGAGCTCGGCAGACATGATGACGCGCAACACCGAGCACCGCGTGGAGATCGCCTTCCCCGTGCTCGACCCCACCTGCCGCGCCCTGGTGCACGAGTACATGGGCATGCAGCTGCGCGACAACGTGAAGGCACGCAGCCTGACGAGTGACGGCACCTGGGTTCCGGTGGAGCGCAAAGAGGACGAGAAACCCTTCAACTCGCAGGAAGCTCTGCTGGAGCGCGCGTATCGCAACGCCGAGGCCGCCGCGCAGCAGCGCGCACAGGAGAAGGAACGTGTGGCCGAAAAAGTTATCCAGGACGAGATTGAACATGGGGCGGCTGCCAAACCGGAAGCGGTTGCCGCTCTCCCGGTGAATGAGCCCGAGGCTGCCGCAGAGCCCGCCGTGGAGAAAGCGCCCGAGGCCGCTACTGCGACTCCGGAGCCCGCCGCCGAGGCAAAGCCCGCCCCTGCTCCTGAGCCGCAGCCGGCCACACCCAAGGTCCAAGAGGTCCAGGCGACCGTCATTGAGCCCAAGCCTGCACCTGCACCTCAGCCCGAGCCGCAGGTCACCAAGCCCGCACCCGAGACGAGCGCCCGTCGCGATAAGCCCGCCGGCAAGACCAAGGCCATCGAGCGCCATCGCCCCGGTCGCGTGCGCATAGGCCTGGGCCTGATCGGCCTGGGTCTTAAGACGCTCATTACCGGCAAGACGAAATAGTCGTTTGTAGAAGCGCCCCGCATTTGAGGAAAGCCTCGGATGCGGGGCGCTTTTCCCTGCTACCATGGTGCGAATAACAACGCGAATGACAGGCAGGAATATGAAGCTCACTATAGAATCGATGACCTACGGCGCCGACGGGCTGGCGCACGCCGACAACGGCAAGGCCGTCTTTGTGCAGGGCGCCGTGGCAGGCGACACCGTCGAGGCCGAGGTCGTACAGGACGGCAAGTCGTTCATGCGTGCCCGCACCACCGAGATTCTGGAGCCAAGCCCCGATCGCATTCAGCCTCCCTGCCCCTTCGTGGGCATCTGCGGCGGCTGCTCGTGGGGCAATCTCTCACGCACGGCACAGCTCGCCGCCAAGGAGCAAAACCTGCGCTCCACGCTCGAGCGCATCGGCAAGTTCGCTCCTGAGCAGGTCGATGAGTTGGTACAGCCCATCTGCCACACCAAGGACGACTGGGGCTACCGCAATAAAATCGAGCTCGAACCGACCGTCGTCAACGGTCGCGTGCGTCTTGGCATGCACGGTGTCGACCCCAGCAAAATCGTGACCATCGATACGTGCCCGCTGTTCGACAAGCGCTTCCCGAAGGCGCTCAAATCGGTCGTCGGCGCACTCAACTATCTAAGCGGCAGCCATGACTTGGGGCTCGAACGCGTGGGCATTCGCGCATCACGCCGCACCAAGGCACTCGAGGTCGCACTCTGGACGCCCACAGGCTCTTTTCCGCGCTCGCAGGTCTCCCGCGTGCTGGCGGACGCCGCTCACCCCACGAGCATCGTGCGCGTGATGAGCAAGGGCGAAAAGAAGGCCCGCCGTGTCTCCAAGGTCGAAATGCTCGCCGGAGAGGGCTCATGGACCGAGAATATCGCCGAGGGTCAGATGCGCTTGTCTGCCCCGTCTTTTTTCCAGGTCAACACCAAGGGTGCCGAGATTTTGATCGAGCTTGTCATGGAAGCACTCGACCCGCAGGAAGACGAGCTTGCCGTGGACCTGTACTGTGGTGCCGGCACCTTTACCCTGCCGCTCGCCCGCCGCTGCGACTTTGTCGCCGCCGTCGAGGCCTACGGCCCCGCCGTGCGCGACCTGCGCCGTAACCTGGAGATCAACAAGCTTGATAACGTCGACGTCATTGGCGGAGACGCGGTGCGCGAGTTCCCCGACCAGGATGCCGACGTCTTGGTGGTCGACCCGCCACGCGCAGGCCTCGCCCCCGAGGCGATCGACCTTATCGCCAGCACGAGTGCTCGCGATGTCGCCTACGTGAGCTGCGACCCGGCCACCCTGGCGCGCGATCTCAAACGCTTTGTCGAAGAAGGCACCTTCTTCCCCGTAAAGATCACGCCAGTCGACCTGTTCCCACAAACCTTCCACTGCGAGACCGTCGTCCACCTTAGGCGCAACTAGACTGTTTGCCCAAGGCCACGCCCGATGATTTTTCTGGGACGGGGATTAAATAATCAATTTGTACCAAATGATTATTTAATCCCCGTCCCTTTTTAAACATTGGGAAATCGAGCGTGGCAAGCGCATGTCTTCGGGGTATAAGACGGCTAATTGTATGCCGCCTTACGAAAGGAACCCTCATGCCCAGCGTTGCCGTTCTCGCCGCCGATGGCTTTGAAACGATTGAATGCCTGACCATGGTCGACGTCATGCGTCGCGGCGGCGTGCGCGCCACGCTCGTCTCGATCATGCCCACGCGCGAGGTCGTGAGCTCGCTGCAGATTCCCGTAACCTGCGATGCGCTCTTTGACGAAATCAACTTTGACGAGTACGACTGCGTCGTGCTGCCCGGCGGCCTGCCCGGAGCCACCAACCTGCGCGCCGACCAGCGCGTCTGCGACGTAGTCTGCGAGTTCGCCGCGACCAAGCACGTTGCCGCCATCTGCGCCGCCCCGTTTATCCTGGGCGAGCTTGGCCTGCTCGAGGGACGCCGCGCCACGTGCTTCCCCGGCTTTGAAAAGAGCTTCCCCGAGGGAGCTTATACCGGCGAGAAGGTCACGCAAGACGGCAATATCATCACTGCCAGCGGCATGGCACAGTCACTCCCCTTTGCCTTGGAGCTGCTGCGCACGCTCGCCGGCGACAAGGCCGTCGAGAAGGTCGCCGAGGGCATCCAACTATGATTTTGGCTTCGCAATCGCCGCGCCGCATAGAGCTGATGCGCGAGGCGGGCTACAACATTCGCGTGATTCCCGCGGATATCGACGAAACGCCCTTTGATGGCGAAGCTCCGCTTACGCTCGTCGAGCGCTTGGCGCGTGCCAAAGCCGCTGCCATCGCCGCCGAGCATGCCGAGCCCAACGAACTGACCGTCGCGGCCGATACCATCGTCACCTTCGATGACAAGATTTTGGGTAAGCCGGCAAACGGGGACGAGGCGCGCGCCATGCTCCGCGAGCTTTCGGGCCGCACGCACCAGGTGGCAACCGGCGTCTGCATCGTTAAAGCCGGCGACGCTACAGCTCCGCATGCTGCCGAGAGTCTGTCGTTTGTCGATGTGACCGACGTGACGTTCTATGAGCTTACCGAAGAGCAGATTGAGCGCTATGTCGCCTCCGGCGAACCCATGGACAAGGCCGGAGCCTACGGCATCCAGGGCACAGGCGGCCGCATGCTCGTGCATGACATTTCGGGCGACTTCTACAACGTGGTGGGCTTGCCCATCGCCCGCGTCGCACGCGCGATTCAAAAACTCTCGTAATTGCATCTGGCGCTGGGTATCCCCCAGCGCCTACAATTTTGCCGTACCGTACGGATCCCGACCGGGCATAAGGCCCGGCGGAAAACCGATAGGAGAAAATATGGACACACTGCTCGAAGCCATCGATGTCTGCAACGTCGATGGCTTTTGCTTTGGCAACTATACGGACGAGGAGGCTGGCACCGGCTGCACCGTAATCGTGGCGCCCGAGGGTGCCACCGGTGGCGTTGACGTACGCGGTGGCGCTCCCGCTTCGCGCGAGACCGACCTGCTGCGCCCCGAAAACACCGTCGATAAGGTCCACGCCGTCTGCCTTTCGGGCGGATCGGCCTTTGGCCTCGAAGCCGCAAGCGGCGTCGCCCGCGAGCTTGAGAGCCGCGGCATCGGCTTGCCCGTCGGTCCCACGCAGGTGCCTATCGTGTGCTCCAGCTGCATCTTCGACCTCGCCTTTGGCGACCCCACCGTGCGCCCCGACATTGAGGCCGGTATCGCCGCCGTGCGTGAGGCACTCGACAACACCCCCACCACGCTCGAGCAGGGCAATGTAGGTGCCGGCACGGGTGCCACCGTCGGAAAGCTCATGGGGCCCGCCACCTGCATGAAGGCAGGCCTTGGCGCTGCCGCCGTGGCGCTCGGCCCCATCAAGGTGGGCGCCGTGGTCTCGGTCAACGCCTGCGGCAACGTCGTCGACCCCTTCACCGGCGAGTGGGTGGCGGGCATGCGCGCCGCGGCCGATAGCGACCAGATCGTCGACATGGAGCTCGCCGCCTTTGCCGCCGCCGGATCTATGCAGATGCCGCTCGACCGCACCAACACCACCATCAGCTGCATCGTCACCAATGTGGAGCTCACTAAGGCCCAGGCCACCAAGGTGTCCCAAATGGCCGCAGACGCCTATGCGCACGCCATCCGCCCCACGCACACCACCAACGACGGCGACACCATCTACACCCTCGCCAGCGGCAAGTTGGGCGCCCAGGCTAGCGCCGCCGTTCCCCTAGACCTGCTGGGCATGCTCGCCGTAAGGGCCCTACAGACCGCCATCGTAAACGGAGCCAAAAGCGCCAAAACCTCCCACGGCATCCCCGGCGCCGCGAAGTAATCTCACTCGACCGTCGGTCGGAGGCGGGCGGGCATTACGTTTGCTGCTCTACAGTCCTATGCAAGACGAAGGCCACATTAAGTGGCCTTCTTTGCATGCGGAACTCGCGACAAACGTAATGCCCGCCCGTCTCCGACCGACTTCCAACCTAATTCTTTTCAGCCCAGGCCCCTGTGTACCGCGCGTCTAAGATCTTCAAAATTCAGCTGCCTGACAATCGATTCTTGTAGCAGAGGCCCCTTGGCCTTTAGTTTGATACAAGTTCCGCACGAGCCGGAAAGCACTTAATGTGCTTTCCGTGCGAGCAGGACTGTTCGCAGTAGCAAACTAAAGGCCAAGGGGCCCAGTCAACCCATCAGCAGCGATTACTCAGCAGCTAGTTGAATTTGAAGATCTTTGAGGCAAGACGGTATAGGCCGAGTGTGGTTTTGTCACCAGCCCGACCGCGCAGGTTGGTGAAGAAGCCGACCACACCGTAGCGTGCACGACGATACATACGCTCGTCATAGGCCTTTAAATCACTCCACAACGTCTTCAGGCGCTCGTCGGCACAATCCTCGTCGGAAAGCTTAGTGAGCACCGAGCAGATTGCCATCATCATGGTGAAATAGCCCATCATGTACGAGCGCAGACGCGACGACTCGACATCGCTGTACAGGTGGAACGACTCCATCATGATGCGCGTCACGCGAAACTGTTGGTCCAGACGCTTGACCATCGTGGCCTCGTTGACGCTTTGGCCCTCACGGCCGATAAAGTAGCGGTAGAGGTCGATGTCGGCGTAGTACATGGTCTTGCAGCGCGGTAGCGGCACGTAGGCGTAGATGTTGTCTACATAGAACGTGTGCGGCGGCATAGGCAGATTGGACGCGCGCAGCACATCCGTGCGATAGCACAGGCTGTGCATGAGCAGATTCTGGTCCAGACGGAAATGACCAATCTGGTCCCAGGTAAAGATCTTTTTCCGCGGCAGGGCAAACTTGTAGCCAATAGCGGTGTGCGTACCCTCGTAAACCTTCTCGTACACATAGTTCGAGATAAAGAGGTCGACGCGCTGGTCGCGCTCCTCAAAACCGCGAAGGATCGAAAGCATGGTCGACAGGGCTGCGCCATCGAGCCAGTCGTCCGAGTCGACAACTTTGTAGTAGGTGCCCTGTGCCTCGCGCAAGCCCGAAAGGACGGCAATGCCGTGGCCGCCGTTCTCCTGATGCACCGCGCGGATGATTCCGGGGTAACGCGTCTCCCACTCATCGGCCTTGGCCGCCGTCTCGTCCTTGGAACCGTCATCGACGATGATGATCTCGATATCGGTGGCGTAATTGCTCCCCTCCAGAATGGAGGTGATGCAATGGTCCATGTCCTTGGCGGCGTTATACGAGGGAATACCGAATGATATGACTTTATGCATGGCAGGCGATAATCTCATCCGAAAGATCGAGGGCGGAGTTGGTCACGGCATCCATATCGTAGTAACGATACTCGGCCAGGCGACCCACCGGGTGGAAGTTCGTCAGGTTCTGAACGCGCTCAAGATAGCACTCATAGAGCTCACGGTTCTCGGGCTCCAGAATGGCGTAGTACGGCGTCTCGCCCGAGCCGGGCGTATAGGCCTTGGAGTACTCCTTCATGATGGTGGTCTTGCCGGGCAGGACCTGACCGGTCATGTTCTTGAACTCGGTGATACGCGTGTAATCCTCGCTCGTGGTGTAGTTGACGGTGCCCACGGGCTGGAACTGGTCCATATCGAGCGTCTCGAACTTCATGTCGAGCGTACGGTACGGCAGAGCGCCCAAGTCGAGGTTGAACAGCTCGTCGAGCGGACCGGTGTAGACGATCTCGCCGCCATAGACCTTGCCGTCGATCTTGACGGTGGTCTCGTCGATCTCGAAGAGATCGCGGGCGTCCACGTCGCAGAACACATCAATCAGATCGTGGTCGAGCATGTGCTCGAACAGCGCGGTATAGCCGTCCTGCGGCATGCCCTGGAAGGGAGCCTGCGGGAAGTAGCGGTCATCGTCGCCCACAAAGACGGGAACGCGACCGGTGATCGAGGGATCGATCTGGTCGGGCGTCTGGCCCCACTGCTTCATGGTGTAATGCAAAAAGACGTTCTCGTAGACGTAATCGGCGACCTCGGCAAGATCCGGGTCGTTCTTCTTGCGCAGCTCCATGATGGGCACCTTGACGTCCTTGCCAAAGGTCTCCACGAGCTTCTGATACAGCTCCTCGCCGCGCTCGTCGCCAAAGGCGAGCTTGAGGCTCGCGTGGTTAAAAGGCACGGGCATGAGGGTGCCGTTGATGTTGGCAAGCACCTTGTGCTGGTAGTCCGTCCACTTGGTAAAGCGCGACAGGAAATTGTGGACGCGCTCATTAAAGGTATGGTAGATGTGCGGACCATACTCGTGGACCAGGATTCCGGCCTCATCAGCGCAGTCGTAGGCGTTACCCGCAATGTGGCTACGGCGCTCCAGAACGGCAACACGATAGCCGATGGTCTCGGCGAGACGGCGGGCACAAACGGCACCGGCATAACCGGCACCGACGACAATCATGTCGTATGCGCCGGCGTTAAAGCCTTCAGGCAGGCCTGAGGTAATCTGCATCGATACTCCTTGTCAAAAGCCACGGGCTCGTTAGCTGGGCTTTTCTCGAACATTCTTCGAGACATATTTATCAGAGCGATTATAGCGCTAATGCGTCCTATAATGAGCTTGCCACACAAGGAAAGCTCAAGCACCGCGGCGAACATAATTGAAAGGTAAACCCGCTAGCAGCGGGTTTATTCGTGAACAGCCGGGCGCCTGGAGCTTAGCGAAACGCTTGTAAGGAGTAACATGAGCGATTTCCTAAACCGTATGAAGTCTGCCGCCAAGGCCGACCTTAAGACGATCGTCCTGCCCGAGGGCGAGGATCCGCGCACCATCGTCGCAGCCACCAAGATCATCGAGGAGGGCCTGGCAAAGATCGTCATCCTGGGTAACCCCGACGAGATCAACGTTCCCGGCGCTACCGTCATCGATCCGCGCAATGCCGAGAAGCACGAGGAGTACGCGCAGAAGTTTGCCGAGCTCCGCGCCAAGAAGGGCGTCACCATCGAGCAGGCTCGCGCCCAGGTGATGGACGCTACCTACTTTGGCACCATGATGGTCAAGATGGGCGATGCCGACGGCCTGGTCTCCGGCGCCTGCCACTCCACCGCCGACACCCTGCGCCCCGCGCTGCAGATCCTCAAGACCGCCCCGGGCACCAAGCTGGTCTCGGCCTTCTTCGTGATGTGCACCGACACCCCGCAGTTCGGCACCGACGGCACGCTGATCTTCGCCGACTGCGGCCTCAACATCAACCCGTCCTCCGACGAGCTCTCCGAGATCGCCATCGCCTCCGCTCACTCCTGGTCCACCTTCATGGGCAACGTTGAGCCGCACGTGGCCATGCTCTCCTACTCCACCATGGGCTCCGCCGGCGGCGAGGTCGCCAAGAAGGTCCAGGAGGCCGTGAAGTTCTGCCACGAGAAGGCTCCCGAGCTCGCCATCGATGGCGACCTGCAGCTCGATGCCGCTATCGTCCCCACCGTCGCCCAGCTCAAGGCTCCCGGCTCCTCCGTTGCCGGCAAGGCCAACGTGCTGGTGTTCCCCGACCTTGAGGCCGGCAACATCGGCTACAAGCTCGTCCAGCGCTTCGCCGGCGCCGACGCCTACGGCCCCATCCTGCAGGGCATCGCCAAGCCGGTCAACGACCTTTCGCGCGGCTGCTCTGCCGACGACATCGTGGGTGTCGTGGCCATCACCGCCGTCCAGGCTCAGATGGCTGAGTAGCGGACATATCCCCTCGGGACCCTACAGGGTAAAGCTCTGAAAACGTCCTCGGACATGTCGGAAGCCCCCGCTGCGCGCTACGCGCGGCGGGGGCTTCCTCCGTCCTGCGGAATGTTTTCAGAGCTTTACCCTGTAGGGTCCCTGCCGCTACGTAGCAATCAGGGCATCTGGAGTGGACGGCGGCTTGACTACGAGCTGGGGCTGAAGATCTGAATGGATGGGTGCCGTTGCTAGGGGCGCAAGCGTTGCTGGCGATGGTCACTTTGGGACTGGTATTTCCGCCTGCTAGTAAAAAGGCCTCCGGAGCTGTTGCTCTGGAGGCCTTTCGTTTACTTGTAAATGCGCGCGTTAGTTGTTCTTGGTCAGACGCTCGACGTCGTGGGCGATCATGTATTCCTCGTCGGTGGGGATGACCATGACCGTGACGGCGGAACCGGCGGCACTGATGACCTGCGGGCCGCTGCCCACGGCCTCACGGTTCTTGTTGTTGTCGATGCGCACGCCCAACCACTCAAAGCAGTCGCAGAAGGCCTTGCGGATCGACCAGTCGTTCTCGCCGATGCCGGCAGTGAAGGTAATGGTATCCACGCCCGCCATAGAAGCGATCATGGAGCCGGCCTGCTGCATAGCCTTATAGGCGAACATATCGAAGGCGAGCAGGCAGCGCTCATCTCCCTCGGAGGCGCGCGTGCGAATGTCGCGGGCGTCGTTGGAGATACCCGAGATGGCGAGCAGACCAGACTGCTTGTTCATCATGTCGTCGACTTCCTGGTAGCTGTAGCCGCCCTCGCGCTGCAGGTAGCACACGGTAGCCGGGTCGATAGAGCCGCAGCGGGTTCCCATCATCAGGCCGTCAAGCGGCGTGAGCCCCATCGTGGTGTCACGGCATACACCGTCCTCGATGGCGGCAAGCGAGGCGCCGTTGCCCAAATGGCACGAGAGCAGGCGGTGGCAGCGCGAGCCCAGGATCTCCTTAGCCATCATCCACTCATAGCGGTGGCTCGTACCGTGGGCTCCGTACTTGCGCACGTGATACTTGTCGCACACGTCCTTGGGCAGGGCGTAGGTGTAGGCGACCTCGGGCATGGTCATGTGGAACGAGGTGTCGAAGACGGCCACGTTGGGCAGCTCCGGATACTTCTCACGGCAATACTCAATCGCCGCCGCCTCGCCGTAGTTGTGCAGCGGAGCAAGCGGTGCCACCTCGAGAATCTTAGCCATGACCTCGTCGTCGACGACCGCAGAATCATCGAAGTGCCAGCCGCCTTGAACGATGCGATGTCCAATGCCATCAATCGTAAAGTCGGTCTTCTCGAGCTCCTCGAGCACGCGAGCGATAGCAGAGCGATGATCGGGGAAGGGAACCTCCTCGGTCTGTTTGGCGCCACCGTTCTCGGAGTGGCCAAAGATGCCCATGTCCGATCCGATACGCTCGCAGTTGCCCTTGGCGAAAACCTCGCGGGTATCGGTATCCAAAAGCTGATATTTAAGGCTTGAACTGCCGGCGTTGACAACAAGTACGTTCATGAGACTCCTTTGCAGTGCAATACGGCCGACGCAGACCCCTTAAGGCGGCCGTATTTTAATAAGAAGTTATCATATCTTGATAAATAGCTATCAGCATATCGCCCAACGAGCGCAAAAGAGGGACTAAACGACACTTGGTCGTCCAGCCCCTCCCCTCTTGCAATTACTTGCCGTTGACGATGCGCTCGACGTCGGAAGCGATCATGAACTCCTCGTCCGTGGGGATGACGAAGATCTTGACCTTGGAATCCTTGGCAGACAGGCACCAAGCGCCGTCGCCACGCAGGGCGTTACGGGCATGGTCCATCTTGACGCCCATAAAGGCCAGACGGTCGGCAACGCCGGCGCGAACGGCCGGAGCGTGCTCACCGATGCCGGCGGTGAAGACCAGCGTGTCCATACCGCACATGGAAGTGGCCATCTCGGCAGCCTTGGCGGCAATCTTGTAGACGAACATGTCGAAGGCGAGCTGAGCCTCGGGGTCGCCGGCGGCGGCAAGCTCCTCGACGTTGCGGCAGTCGTTGGTCTTGCCACCGGTCACAGCCAAAAGGCCGGACTTCTTGTTCATCATCTCGTCGACCTCGTCGAAGGTGTAGCCGCCCTCGCGCTGCAGGTAGCACACGGTAGCCGGGTCGATGGAGCCGCAGCGGGTGCCCATCATGACGCCGTCGAGCGGGGTGAGGCCCATAGTGGTATCCATGCACTTGCCGTCCTCGATGGCGCACAGGGAGGCACCGGAGCCGATGTGGCACACGACAACCTTGCGGGCCTCGCCGTTGGTCATCTCGGCGACCTTCTTGGAGATGTAACGATAGCTGGTGCCGTGGGCGCCGTACTTACGGATGTGCAGCTTGTCGCAAACATCCTTGGGAAGGGCGTAGGTCTTGGCGACCTCGGGCATGTTGAAGTGGAAAGCGGTGTCATAGACCGTGACGTTGGGCAGGTCGGGATACTGCTCCAGGCAGAACTCGATAACGTTGGCCTCGGGGTTGTTGTGCAGCGGCGCCAGCGGGGCGACCTCACGGATCTTGGCGAGGACGTCCTCGTCGACGAGGGAGGAATCGCCAAAGTACCAGCCGCCCTGAACGATACGGTGGCCAATGCCCTCGATCTTGACGCCGTTGGCCTCGAGGTCCTTCAGGACGACCTCGATGGCGACCTTGTGGTCGGGGAACTCGATGTTCTCGGTCACCTTCTTGGAGCCGTTGGCAGCGTGGGTGAAGGTGCCGCCGGTAAAGCAGACACGCTCGCAGGAGCCCTTTGCGGACACCTTGTGGGACTTGGTATCGATGACCTGATACTTAAGGGTCGAAGATCCTGCGTTGACGACCAGAACGTTCATGTGTCTCCCTACTAACAGGCGGTGTGGCGCCGCCAGGTTACATACGCTTCGATAATAAACCCAAACGCCCTCGCGCTCGGGTTTATTGCGTTGATATATAAGTTATCGGTGCCAGAGCTTCCGTTTCATTGCACGGAAGAAGCGTCCTCAGATGAGGTTCTCGCCCAAGTTTTTGCCGCCGAGGACGTGCATGTGGAAGTGCATGACGGTCTGGCCGGCGTTGACGCCCTTGTTGGAGATGACGCGGAAACCGTCCTCCAAGCCCTTGGCCTTGGCAACCTCGTGGATGGCGTGGGCCATGGCGCCCATGGTCTCGGCCGGCACGTTGTCGGCGATGTCGCTGTAGTGCTTCTTGGGGATCACGAGCGTGTGGACCGGCGCCTGGGGGTTGAGGTCGTCGAAGGCGATGACCTGGTCGTCCTCATAGACAACGGTTGAGGGAATCTCGTGGTTGGCGATTTTGCAGAAGATGCAATCACACATGGCTGGTTCCTTTCTCACAGGCCAAGGTAATTATATTTGGTCGGGATGGTTAGAACGAAAGCTTGTCGTCGGTGTTGGCGGCCTCGCCGTCGGCGAGCACGTCGTTGCCGTCGACGTCCTTAAGGAGCACCGAGACCTTCTGCTCGGCATCGGACAGGCGGGTGCGCAGGCTCTTGAGGAGCTCGACGCCGCGGGTATAGCTCTCGAGTGACTCCTCGAGCTCCATATCGCCCGACTCCAAGCTGCGGATGATGAGTTCCAACTCCTGCGAGGCCTGCTTGTACGTAAGCTGCTCGACCGGGGTCTTCTCTGCCATATCTGTTTCCTTTCCTAAAGGTTTATCGCTGTGAAACGCGGTCTACTCGACCGTATCGACCGTTGCCGCCACGTTGCCGTCTGCCATGCGCACGCGTATGGCGTCGCCGGGCTTAAAGGTCTTGGCGCTCGTAGCCACCCCATCATCGCTGTACGCGATGGAATAGCCACGGGCAAGCACCTTGAGCGGCGACAGGGCATCGAGTGAGGCTGCCGCACGGCCCAGGTCGGACGCGGGTTTGCTGAGCATCGTGCGCCCCTGATGCTCCAGACGGGAACTCGCAAGCGTGAGCGCATGGCGCTTGCCATCGAGCCCCGAGGTGCTTGCAACCAGACGCTCGGGCAGGCGCTCAAAGTTGGAGCGGAATGTCCCGACCGAGCGTACTATGGCGCCCGACAGGCGATCGGCAGTCAGCGCAAGCTCCGATTCGCGACGCTCGACCATAAATGTGGGGTCGTTGAGGCACGGGCGGCAGGCGGCGGCATCGAGTGCATCGCCCAGACGGGCCGTATAGGTATTCCAAGCGCGGCGACCACGCTGATCGAGCATCTCCAGGTCGACCTGATTCGACCCAATCATCGATGCCATCGCGGCGCCAAGACGCTGATGGCGTGCCTCGAGCACATCGGCCAACTCCGTCATAGCCGGCGCCACCGATTCGGCCGCCGCCGTGGGCGTGGAGGCGCGGCGGTCGCTCACCATGTCGCAAATCGAGGTATCGGGCTCATGGCCAATACCGGTCACCACGGGCACAGGACAAGCCGCCACCGCGCGGGCAAGCTCCTCGTCATTAAAGGTCATGAGGTCCTCAAAGGAGCCGCCGCCGCGCACCAGCAAAATACAGTCGGGCGCCGGCGTAATGGAAGCGGCGCGGCGCAAGCCCTCGATGAGCTCGGCCGGCGCACCCTCGCCTTGAACCTTGGCGCCCACGCAGACGACCTCGACGAGCGGGTTGCGACGACGCAACGTGCGCTTGACGTCGTCGATTACGGCACCCGAAAGCGAGGTGACGACCGCCACGCGGGAGCAGAACACCGGGATGCGGCGCTTGCGCGCTTCGTCCATCAGGCCCTCGCGGCGTAGCTTTTCGGCCAGTTGCGCCACTTGTTGACGCAGCAGACCCTCCCCCGCCAACGAAAATGAGCGGGCAACAAAGCTCATGCGACCCGTGGGCTTATAGAGATTGAAGCTGCCCTTAAAGCTCACCTGCATGCCATCGCGCAGATCGAAGGTGCGCTTGAGATAGGCGCCCTTCCAGATAATGCAGTCGACGGCGGCCGAGTCGTCCTTGATCTGGAAGTAGCAGTGACCGCTTCGGGCGTTAGGACCACGAAAACCTGTGACCTCGCCCAGAACGCTCAGCTGCGGAATGGCATCGAGCGCACCGGCGGCGATCTCCACTGCCTGGCTCACGCTGAGCTCCTTGCGCTCCTGATCGTCCGAACCGTCGAACTCGGCGGAAACGGCATTGCCGGTTAGATTCCAGCCTGCCACGCAGCCCCCCTTCGTTATCGAGCACAAGGGCTTCGACCCTGCGCAGATTCAAGTCCAACACATAGTACAGCGCCGCGGGGACAAGAATCTCCGCGGCGCCTGTCAAGCCAATTTGTTATCGGTTGGAGTTTCTGTTGTAGCGGGCCATCAGGTAGAGCAGCTGAATAATCGAGGTGAGCGCCGCCGCCACGTAGGTGAGCGCGGCTGCCGTCAGCACCTTCTTGGCACCGTTGACCTGCTTGGAACTCATGCCCGACTGCTCGATATACGCCACGGCGCGGCGACTGGCATCGATCTCGACAGGCAACGTAACGAGTTGGAACAGCACACTAAACGAGAAGAAGATCAATGCGAGGGTCGTGAGCCCGGCGATGTTCATAAACAGGCCCAAGAGCAACACGATGGTCCAGGTGTTCTGGGTAAAGTTGACGACCGGGACCAGGGCGGTGCGAACCTTCATCATGGCGTAACCGCTCTGACGCTGGGCGGCATGACCCGCCTCGTGGCAGGCCACGGCAACGCTTGCGACCGATCCGCCCGAACGGTTAGCGTCCGAGAGATACAGGTTGTTATCCTGCGGGTTGTAGTGGTCGGTGAGCTCACCGGCAACGCCCTTGATACCCACGGCGTTGCAACCGTTGGCGTCGAGCATGCGGCGAGCGACCGTGGCACCCGTGTCGCCGTCCGAGCGAACCTTGGACCAGGTCTTGTACGTCGAGTTGATATAGCTCTGCGCCGCAAGACCAAGCACCGTACAAACAAGGACAACCAGCAGGTACAGCGGGTCGATGCCAAAGCCGTAACCATAGTAATAGGGCATGCGAATTCCTCCGAATCGAATTACACGTTGGAGGCATTCTACCCAATCAAGCGGCTAGGCTTCCTTACAGCAATTCAATTTTGCCATCTTTGACCGTCAACCCCATGTTGCCGGAAAGCAGATCGTCCAGGCGCGAGCCCACAAGTTCAAAGCGCCAACCTTCGCGCAGGCGGCTCTGCTCGGGATGCTCAATGTAGTCGGCCAGGTCATCACGCGACGCAATGACCGAGGTCGCCACGCCCGAGCGCTCGGCAACCAGGCGAATAAGCGCATACATAAGGTCAGTCACGCTCTCCAGCTCCGGCGAAATCTGACGATGTCCGCGCACCAAGAGCGGCAGGCGATCGTGCGGACAGCTCGCTCCGCGCTTGATGGCCATGAGCGCGCCGTCCACGTCGCGCTCCCCCAGCTGGTCGGTGCCGCGGATGCTACGGAACTCCTCAACACGCACGGGATTGCGCTTGACGAGCGCCAGCAGCGTATCGTCGGACATAACCCACTTGCGCGGGATGTTGCGCCGCTCAGCGCGGTCCTCACGCCAGGCGGCAAGCTCGCGCGCAATGCCCAGCTGATGGCGGCTGCACGAGTTGATGCGCTTGACCTTGCGGAACGCTTCGTGGCGGTCGGCGCGGTAGTGCGACTCATCGGCCAGAGGACGCAACTCGTCGAGCACCCAATCCACGCGGCCCAGCTCGCGCAGACGGCTCATCATCTCGGTATAGGCAACGATCAGATACTTGACGTCATCGATCGCGTACTCAATCTGCTTGTCGGTCAGCGGGCGGCGCGACCAGTCGGTCAGCGACTCGGTCTTGGGCAGTGATACGCCGCAGAACGTCTGAACGAGCGCACCATACGAAATCTGCTGGCGCTCGCCCAAAAAGGCGGCGGCAACCTGCGTGTCAAAAATCGGACGCGGCAGCGCGCCCACGGTGTGGAGCATGACCTCCATATCCTGCGAGCAGGCGTGGAAGACCTTGGTCACGCTCTCGTCGGCCATAAGCTCGGCAAGCGGCGACAGGTCGTCGATCACCAGCGGATCGACAGCGACACTCTCGGCGGGGGGGGCAATCTGGACCAGGCACAGGCGCGGATGAAACGTGCGCTCGCGCAAAAACTCGGTATCGACGGCGATCGCGTCGAACTCGCGGGCGCGCTGGCAAAAGTCGACCAGAGCCTGATGTGTGGAAATGTACATATCAACCCATCGAATAAGGTTAGGCCCGAAAAACACGGGTAGGATATCGGCATTGCTCTACAACTATACTCGGTTAGTCACAGAACGGGAACGTAAGTATGCGCTGCCTTATCATCCACAACCCGGCATCGGGCCCCAGCTCAGATGAAATCTACGCGTTCACGCACGCCCTCGCGCAGGGCGGCGACGAGGTCGTGATGCGTTTTATCGGCGATGGCATGGAGCCCGAGGACGCGGTAGCGGACGTTCGCGAGTTCGATCGCGTGGTCGTTTCGGGCGGCGACGGCACCGTCTCCAACGTGCTCGACCAGATGCGCGGGTGCGGTGTCCCCACGCTTGTCTTCCCCTCCGGCACGGCCTGCCTGTTCTTTAACAACATCGGCAATGCCCCCGAGGCGGCGGCACTCGCCAAGGCTTGCCGCGACGGCCGCACGGTCAAAGTGGACATGGGTGAGCTCTTTTGGCTCGACGAGAACGGCAACGAGAAGCGCCACGGCTTTATCATCATCGCCGGCTCGGGCTTCGACGCCGAGATCATGATGAAGGCCGCTCCCACCAAAAACGACATTGGCGAGATCGCCTACTTCCTCTCCGCGCTCGCCACGCCCAACCCCACGGTGGCGCACTTTACCATTGAGCACGACGGCATTGTCGAGGAGCTCGACGGCATCTGCTGCATGGCAGGCAATACCTCGGTCATCCAAAACGACATCAACCTGTTCCCCAACTGCCGCATGGACGACGGCATGGTCGACATCGTCGTTATTGAGCCCGTGCGCACGATGCAGCTGCTCCCCACGGTAATTACCGCCGCGCTCGACCCCGCTGGCAAAGTGCTCGGCCGTCCGCAGTTTAAGATCATCCAGACCAAGGAAGCCAAGATCACCTGCACGCCATCGCTGGGTATGCAGTTCGATGGAGAGATCATCTCCAGCAACTCCGGCGTCTTTGGCGCTCGCGCGCTGCCGCAATGTCTCGACCTCATCGTCGACGATTTTTCACCGCTCGGAAAATAGGAGGACCCCATGAACGACAATCCCCTGATTGGCTTTATCGTCATCGTCTTGGCCATGCTCGTTGGTTACGCCATCAATGTGATCCACCGCCGAAAGAAGTAAATCCACATTGGTATGATATTCATCCAGTTATCGACTCTCCCGTTGTTTATGCAAATCCTAAACAGCGGGAGAGTTTTCTTTTTGAGCATTGTCTGGCGCTTTATTCAGCTACAGTAAATGCAGGGTGCCTTTATTTAACTAAAGCAATAAAATGAGTATTATTATCCGCTCATCGTATATTTCTTCACGCTCATCGAGTAAAAGCTGTTGTCGAATGAATACTCTTTACACTTCCTTTAGGCTAGTAGATGTATTTATTAGCTGAAACTCCGTACGGTTTCGCGGGGTTTCAACAGTTGGGAGGGATCATGAGGTTTACTCATCCTGTCAACACGCTCAAGAAGCTCGGCTGCGGCCTTGCATTTGGAGCAGCGGCCATTATGGCCATGCCGACTTCGGCGCTCGCTTGCACCCAGATCTACATGGGCAGCCAGCTCACGGCAGACGGCAACACGTACTACGGACGCTCCGAGGACTTCGGCCCGCGCTACATCAAGCACTTTGGCATCGAGCCCGCACACAAGGACGGCAGCAAGTACACCTCGGTCGAGTCCGGCTTTGAGTACAAGTCCAAGGGCGCAACCTACCGCTACACCTTCGTTCGCGACAACCCCTCTCAGTGGGAAGATCGTTACGACGCATATTCCGAGGCTGGCATCAACGAAAAGGGCGTTTCCTGCTCTGCCACGCTGAGCACCTCCTATAACGAGAAGGCAGAGGAAGCCGACCCCGTCACCGAGGAGACCGGCATCGGCGAGTACAACTACGCCAGCGTCATTCTGGGCGAGAGCGCCACGGCCCGCGAGGGTGTCGAGCTCCTCGGCAGCCTGATTGACGAGCAGGGCGTCTGCTCCAACGACCAGATCATCATTGCCGACAACAACGAGACCTGGTTGTTTGCAGCGCTTTCCGGCCACCAGTGGATCGCTATGAGGCTCACCGACGATATTGCCTCACTCAACCCCAACATCGGCAACCTCACCTATGACGTCGACCTCGACGACACCGAGAACTGCCTCCACTCCGAGGGCATCGAGTCCATGCCTAAGGAGAAGGGCTTTGCCGAGTACACCGACGGCAAGTTCGACGTCGCCAAGACCTACGGCGAGGAGATTAGCGAGGCCGGTATGCACCAGTGGTCGCGCTATGTCCAGGGCCGCGATTACTTCATGGCTCCGCTTGCTGAGGGCACCGACTATGAGATCGTCAAGGACGAGCGCGAAGACGCTCGTGCGACGACCGGCGCCCTGGTCCACGAGATGCAGCCGCTGTTCTTCCAGCCCGGCAAGTCCGACTGGAACACCTTTGAGATGATTCGTTCCTTCGCCGCTCGCGGCGAGAATGTCGCCGGCCTCAACGCCAACACCGACGGCGCCTATGCCATCGGCTCCAACCGCAACACCGAGATCCACACCTTCCAGATCCGTCACGGCATGGACCCCGAAATCGCGACCATCCAGTGGGAGATGCTCTCCAACGCCGAGTTCTCCGTCGCTATCCCCCTCTATTCCGCACTGCTCACCGAGGTCAGCCCCTACTTCAGCGATCAGGATGTCTCCTTCGATCACTGTGAAGAGGAAGACGTCGTGAACAACGAGGAGCCCAAAAACTCCATCAACTACGTCCTCATGGACATCAACACGCTCGCCTATGAGAACCGCGACAGCTGCGCCACCGGCGTCCGCGCCTATCTCGACGCCCTGCAGAAGGAGCTCATCGAGCAGAACCTAACCGTCGACGAGGCCATGCAGGCCGCCGAGGACACCGAGGCCCGCACCGCCCTGGCCAACAAGGCCGGCAAGGCAGCGACCAAGAACACCTACGTCAAGTGCAAGGCCATGCTCGAGGAGATGCGCGACTACCTCAAGGAGGGCGATTTCTCCGAGGAGTTCGTCCCGAGTGACTACGATGCCGACAACGACTGCCTGGTCGAGTCCATCACCTACGCCGACGAGGCTCTCTCCGATAAGGACGTTGCCGAGCCCGAGGCTGAGGAAGAGACGACCGAGGAGAAGTCCGAGGGCAACAACATGGCCGCCATGGCCGTTGGCGCCGTCGTCATCATCGGTGTCTGCGGCTTCGTGCTTTATCGTCGCAAGAAGGCCTAAGGCCCTTGCGTTCCAAGAGACGGGCGGGGTCGCATGAGTCATCCCGCCCGCTCAGCCTGCCCTTTTGACCGGCAGGAAACGCCGCCGAAATCTTTTCAAAAAGGATTTCCCCGCACACACTTCGCTGTGCTATAGTGCAGCGCAACAGCAACGAGGTGCGACCGCGCCAAGGCATCACGAAAGGAGCCACCAAGATGATGAACATGATGAAGTCTCTCAACAACTGGTGGTGGCGTGATGCGAATACGATCGGTCGAAAGTGAGTCCCTCACGCCTGTTTTGCGCTCTAGGTGATTGGAAGGCCTCCGGTTTCGACCGGGGGCCTTTTTCTATCTCGAGCCCGATCGCATTCGCATCACGCGCCTCCGTTTTTCTCTTACACTCCCCTTTTTGAAAGGACTTTCACCATGTCTCAGAACACCACCGCCCAGCCCCGCACCGTCCAGACCGCCGACCGCGGTAAACTCGATATTCGCGCCCTTGTCCTGCTCGCCATTCTGCTTGCCGCCGGCTTCATCCTCAACTTCACCGTCGGCAAGGCAATCTCGGGCATCTCGGGCGGTATGATCAGCCCCGAGTTCATTATCTCGGCCTTCTGCCTCACCATCCTGGTCATTCGTCCCAACATTGGCCAGGCGCTCGTCATTGGTCTCATCTCGGCGGCCGTAATCCAGATCACTACCACCTCGCCGTTTGTCGATTTTGCCGCCGAGGGCATCGCCGCTATGCTCATGGCCGTCATTGTCAACGCTGCCGCCAAGGACGGCCAAGCTAAGCCCGTCGTCGCCATCCTCGCAACATTCGTGACCACCTTTGTCTCGGGCGTCATCTTCATGGTCATCAAGATGGCCATACTCGGCGTTGTGGGCGAGCTCGCCGCAGCCATGCTGCCCGTCGTCGCCATGACCGCCGTATTTAACGCCATTCTGGTCGGCGCCCTCTACATGCCCATCCAGAAGGCCCTGAAGCTCAACTAACCTGCTCGGCTTTACGAGCCACCCCATCTTGGCGTTCATTCGTCGCTCGCGTACCCAAGTACGCTTCGCTCCTCTTTCGCGCCAACCTGGGCCCCTCGTAAAGCCGTCTTCGTGCTTCACCACCAAAGACTGTCCCAAACAACGAGCATTTGGGGACGTTCTTAAACGACTAGTCATGCAAGAACGTCCCCAATGACTATGAAAGGTATCCATGGAAACGATCATCAACGTCGACGATGTCTCGTTCTCCTATGGCACGCAAACCGAGCAGGCGCTCAGCCACGTTTCGCTCAGCGTGAACAAGGGAGATTTCATCGGCATCATCGGGCCCTCGGGCGCCGGTAAGTCCACACTTGCCGCCTGTCTGTCGGGCGCTGTGCCTCACCACTACACCGGCGCCTTTTATGGCTCCGTGTTAGTTGACGGCCACGACACCTGCGAGGTCTCGCTCACCGACATATCGCAGATCGTCGGCAGCGTGTTGCAGGACATCGATACCCAGATGGTCGCTTCGGTCGTTGAGGACGAAATGCTCTTTGGTCTCGAGAACTTTGGCGTTCCGCATGACCAGATCGAGCAGCGCTTGTGCGAGACGCTTAAGACCGTCGGCATTAGCGACCTGCGCGACCGCGAGATCGCCACCCTCTCGGGCGGCCAAAAGCAAAAGGTAGCTATCGCCGCCATCCTCGCCATGCGTCCGCGCGTCTTAGTGCTCGATGAGCCAACCGCAGCACTCGACCCCGCCAGTTCCACCTTGGTCTTCGAGACGCTGCGCGAGGCAAACCGCGCGCTCGGCATCACCATCGTCGTCGTTGAGCAAAAGGTCGCTCTGCTTTCGGAGTACTGCAACCGCGTGTTGGTGCTCGATCACGGCCAGATCGCGCTGCAAGGTGAGCCGCATGAGGTCTTCGCGCACACCGACGAGCTCCGCACCATCGGCGTCGATTGCCCGCGCGTCACGCGCATCTTTAACAGCCTCGAGGCCGATGGCCTGGTAAGCGGCACACCCTGTCTGGATGTCGACGAGGCAGAACGCCTGATCACGGGCATCGTCGACCCCGACCGTGCGACAAGCGATACTCAGGCGCCCGCAGACTCCCCGCACGCGCCGTCGCTGCGCCCGCATGCGAAAGACGCCGAGCCGGTGCTCACCTTTGACCATGTCGAGTTTTCTTACCCCCGTGGCGGCGCCGCCGTCCACGACCTCAACTTGACGCTCTACCCCGGAGAGCTCGTGGGCATTGTCGGCCAAAACGGAGCCGGCAAAACCACGCTCACCAAACTGCTCACGGGTTTGCTCAAGCCCGCATCGGGCAGCGTACGCGTTACGGGCTTGGACACGGCATCGGTTCCCACGAGCCGCATCGCACGCGAAGTGGCAACGCTTTTCCAGAACCCCGACCGCCAAATCTGCAAAGACACCGTACTCGACGAGGTCGCCTTTGGTCTAGAACTTGCCGGCATCGACCGCGCCGAAGCCCTGCGTCGCGCCCAGCTGGTCATCGACCGCTTTGGTCTGCCCGCCGACGAGGCACCGTTCTCACTGTCGCGCGGCCAACGCCAGATGGTGGCGCTGGCCTCCGTCGTGGTGATCGAGCCCAAGATCGTGGTGCTCGACGAACCCACGAGCGGCCTGGACTACCGCGAGTGCATGACCGTGATGGAAACGGTGCGCACCATGGCAGAGCGCGGTTGCGCCGTCATCATGGTCTGTCACGACATGGAAGTCGTTTCCGACTTTGCCGAGCGCATCGTGGTGATGGCCAACGGTCGCATCCTCGACCGCGGCCGCACGCACGAGCTGTTCTCGAACATCGAACTCATGCAGCGTGCCTACGTTGAGCCGCCCCAGGTCATCGAACTCTCGCGCCGTCTGGCATCCACCGTCTCGCCCGCCTTTACGCAGGTGAGTGAGGTCACTGATATCGTTCGCATTACCGAGGAGATGGTCCGCCGTGGTTAACGTCATCGACTACATGCCGGGCGACACGCTGCTACACCGCCTGAACCCCGTCATCAAACTGGGCCTCGCCGCCGCCATCATCATCGGTATCTTCTTGTCCGACACCTATGTGGCACTGCTGGGCTTTCTGGCGCTCACGCTCGCGCTGGGAGCCTACGCCGGCGTCGTCGACCGCCTGCTCGCGCTGCTCAAGCTGCTGATTCCACTCGCGCTCATCATGCTGGTGCTGCAGCTGGCTTTTATGCGCGATGGCAACATCGTGTGGGGTTTCGTTACCGACACGGGTCTCATCACCGGCTCCAAGGCTTGCCTGCGCCTGCTGGGCGTGGCGCTTCCGCTCATCCTGATGCTCATGGTGACCAAGCTCAACGACCTTGCCAACGCCTGCGTCGAGGTGCTGCACGTTCCGTATCGTTATGCCTTCACCTTTACCACGGCGCTGCGCTTTGTGCCAGTGTTTGGCCAGGAGATGAACGCCATCATGGAGGCGCAGACCGCACGCGGCATCGAGTATGACACCAAGAACCCCATCAAGAAGCTTCAGCTCATGCTGCCGTTGTGCGTGCCGCTACTGATCTCGAGCGTGGGTAAAACCGATGCCACGGCCTTGGCGGCCGAGCAGCGCGGCTTCTACCTGCGCACGCGCGCGAGCTCGTACAAGCGCTACCCCATCAAGGGCCAGGACATTGCCATGCTTATTGTTAGCATTGCCCTCATTGTCCTCGGCTTCCTGTTCTAACCCATCGCCACCGGCAACCGATAAATTCAAAAGGCCTCGGCTCGCACCAAACGAGTCGAGGCCTTACTGTTCCCCCAGATAAAACCTACCAAAATAAACCTGTCCCTTTTTGGCAGGTCGAGGGCTACAGGCGGTAGGGGGCGCCGCTGCGGATGATGGATTCGCGCACCAGGACGTCCATGGCGTCAAGGGTAATCTCGGGCATCTCTCGGTACTTTTTCAGCACCGAGAGCTCGGTGCAGGCCAGAATGACGCGGTCGCAGCCGCTGCGGGCGAACTCCCACATCACGCGGTCAAACTTGTCCATATCGGGCTCGCGTCCGGCCTTCACGTCATCATAAATCAGCGACATCACGTCGGCCTGGCGCTTCTCGCTGGGATAGACGACCTCGACGCCCGCGGCCTCGCACTCGCGCCCGTAGACGCCGGCACCCACGGTGCCGTCGGTGCCCATGATGCCGATCTTGCGCACCGGCTCGGACGGCATGCTCAGGTTGGGATCGAACTCGCACTCCCCCATCACCGCGCCCGCCAGGGCATAGCGCACCGACTCGCGCGGCATGTGGATAATCGGCACCTTGGTGAACGACTGAATCTGGTCGTAGAAGTAGTGCGACGTGTTGCAGGGAATGGCGATATGAGCACAGCCCAGTCCCTCGAGCGCCCGTGCACATTCCTTCATGGTCGCCAGCAGCTCGGCATGCTCGCCGGTCTTGATGGCCAGCGTACGGTCGGGCATGGTCGACTTGGAAAGTACCACCATGTCGATATGCTCCTGATCACAGGCAGCAGCCGTATGACGCACGACCTGGTCGTAGTAATACGACGTGGCCTCAGCGCCCATGCCGCCGATAACTCCCAGCTTTTCCATCGCCGCCTCCTTGGTGACGCCCATGCAATTGCTCGTATCATGCCCGCGCCCGTCCGATGCAAACCGGGCGGGCGCCGCGCTCATCTACTTGTAATACGTCTTGAACAGCTTAAAGTGACGCAGCTTGGTGTGCCACATGCGCAACCAGCGGTTAAAGACAAAATCGCCCTTCATAAACGAAGGATCGGCAGCCTTGCCCTCCTTGGCCAGACGATGCGCCTTCGCACGCAGCTCGGGGTCCTTGACATACTTGTCAACGACGCCCATGGGGACGACCATCCACAGCGCCTCGTCCTGCGCCGTCACAAATTCCGGCTCAAACGGACGGTTATAGACGTACTCATCCACCACGTATTTAGCAACGTTAAAGCCGCTGTTGGTGACGTAGTAGTTACTGCGGCCCTGACGCGTGTTGAAGTCGAAGAACTTAAACGAACCATCGCGTTGGTCGTACTTGACGTCGAAGTTGGAGAAGCCCGTGAACTTAAGGTCCTCAAGCAGCTTGCGCACGCCACCCATGAGCTCGTCGTTGGGCTCGGTGATGATGCAGGCGTGGTTGCCGACACCATGGGGCTGATGCTCCTCGAGCAGCACGTGACCCAGGCACATCATGCGAACCTTGCCGTTGCGGTCGGAATAACTGGTAAGCACGCGCATGTACTCGTCGTTGCCGGGCACGCGGTCCTGCAAGATGAGGTCATCGGTGTAGCCACTGGCGTACACATCGCGAATGACCTGCTCCAGCTCGGCGCGATCGGCAATCTCGTAGGCCTTCTTCTGGCCCTCGAACTCGTGCTCCCACCACATGATGCCGTCAGAGGGCTTCAGAATCATCGGGAAGGGAAAGTCGATCTGGTCGAGCACCTCGGCGGAAGCCTCGCCCTGGGCGTTGAGCATCGCCATGGTAAAGGTAAACGTGTGCGGATAGGGTACACCGTGCTTCTCGCACAGCTCGTAGAAGATCTCCTTCTTCTGGCACTGCTCGAGCATACTGTAGGGCGCATAGGGCGCGATGACGTTGGAGGCAAGCTGGCCGGCATCCTGAGCCTGTGCGGCAAGCGCGACGTAGTTATCGCCGCAGCCCATGAGGATAATCTTCTTATCGGGATTGGCCTGTGCAATGCCGTTGACGGTCTCGATCATGACCGGCATAGTGTCGATATCCACATTGGGCGTATAGTCGATAATCTGGCTGCGGTATGCAGGACCCGTCTGATACTTGCCAAAGACCAGGCTCTTGACCTGATACTCCTCGTAGAAGGCGCGCGCCACCGAATAGGCGTTGATATCGCCGCCGAGCAGCACGGGTATAAACTCGCGCTCTGTAAACTGCAATGCCATGGAAACTTCCTATCATCAACTGCCCGTACGATGGGCGGTCTTTATGCAACTGGTTTATTCTAGCGTGCCAAACTGCCGCTTCCCAAAGTTCCACCATATCTATGGTAAGCAGGCGCTTATGATCGAGCCCGCAGGGTTCCGTAACGTTAAAGTTGAACTCTATGGTTTCTTAACAATTCACTATAACTGCAGGTCAAGGCCAAAACCTCAAGTTCAACTTGACCCTTTAGAACCTTTAAGGTTCAAGTTGAGGTCGAAAGCAGTAGTAGAATACCTTTCGAACTATAACCTACGATTGATTGCAGAGGGACTGGATGCAGCATTCGAACCATCGCACCGCAGCGCTCATCGCGTCGAAGCCGGCTCGTATCATCACGAGCGCCGCGCTTGCCGTTACACTGACGGCCGCGCCGATGCTCTCCCCCGTCGCAGCCTATGCCGCCTCGCAGGCAACGCAGGATCAGCTTTCCGCTGCCCAGCAGAAAATCGAAACCGCCACGAGTGCCTACAACGAAGCCCGCACCAAGCTCGAGGATCTGCAGAAGCAAATCGACACTAACGAGGCAAGCATCGAGAAGATCGAAGCCGAACTTCCCGATCAACAGGCCAAGGCGAGCTCCGCCATGCGCGATCTGTATAAGTACCAGAAGGGCACCAACCCCATCGTGAGCTTCCTGGTCAACGCGCAGAGCCTGGGCGAGTTCATCACCACCTGCAAGTACACCAACCAGATCACGAGCTCGAGCGTCGACGAGATCGAAGAGCTCAACAAGATGCAGACCGAACTCGAGCAGAACAAGACCGAGCTCGAGCAGGCCAAGTCCCAACTCGAGACCGAGCAGAAAACCGCCGAGGACGCACTGGCACAGGCCCAGCAGCTTCGCAGCGAAGCCCAGGCAAAGGCCGAGCAGGAGAATGCCGCCGAGCTGGCCAAGCTCGAGGCCGACAAGGCCGCTGCCGCCGAGAAGCTCTCGGGCGAGGGCGTGAGCGGCAACAACTCCAACAGCCAGGCCAATAACGCCAACACCACTATCGACACCACGGTGAACAACTCCAATACCGGCAACTCCGATTACGACTCGTTTATCAACGAGTGGACGAGTCGCATCGACAACTACCTCGCCGGCTCCCCCATGGCAGGCCAGGGTTACAACTTTGCCGTGGCAGCCTGGAACACCGGTGTTGACCCTCGCTGGTCTCCCGCCATCGCCTGCATCGAGAGCAGCAAGGGCCTCTATTGTGCCGGCTCCTATAACGCCTGGGGCTGGAGCGCCCGCGGCGGCGGCTGGCGGAGCTTTGGTAGCTGGAGCGAGGGCGTCTCTGCCCACGTTGCCTACCTGGGCACCAACTATGGCTCCACGCTTACCCCGGCAGCCGCCAAAAAGTACTGCCCGCCCACGTGGCAGGACTGGTACAACAAGGTTGCAACCCAGATGAACCGCATCTAAGATCAACGTCAAAGGGCCCCAATTGGGGCCCTTTTTCTTTTACGCGACGGAGGTATCGACGACGCCAGTCGCGTTTGCAATGGCAACAATGATAATCATTGCCAACAAGAGCACACCCATAGCCTTGAGCCAGAGCTTTGCAAGCTTTTTACCGCGGTATCTATCGAGTAGCTCAAACCGCCGGCGAAGGCGGCGTTTGTCGAGCATCACAAAATGGATGAGCACTACGAGACCGTCGACGAAGATAAAATACTCAATCGCGAGAAACCACATCGGGTAGTTTTGGTTGGCGCCCGTAGGATGAAAAACGGCAAAATGGCTTCCGGCAAAGAAAACAAGTAGCGAAAGATAGACGAATGCGTTCCAAATGCGCCCAACGGTGTCGGGAATGCGGGAGAGTAAATTCGGGCGCTCAGGCACCAACGGCAATCCACCCTGAGACTGATCCGTGGGGAGCACGGGCGCAGGGCACACGGCTCGCCGCTCCGGAGGCTCTTGAAAGGAAGCAGCATTCGGCGCGGACGACGCATACGATGCGCGTGCAGCGTGCCCTAGCGCCTTCGCGCTTGCAAAGCGCTTGTCCGGATCGAGCGCCATCGCCATGCAAATAACATCGGCAAGCGAGGCGGGGACGTCACGTGCCTCGCATTGCTCGCGTATGTTCCGACCTGGCTTGGGATCGGCCCCCGTCAGACAAAAGAACAGCAGGGCACCGAGCGCATAGACATCGCTGCGCACGCTCGTCTGGCCAAAACCATACTGCTCGGGCGGCGCATAGGGACGCGTGCCAAACTTAACGGTATCGGCATCGGCTCCCTCGCGCCACACGCGAGCGATTCCCAAATCGATAATCACCAGCGATGAAAACGTCATGCCTGTATCGGGCGTATAGTTTGCGCCCGACACGATGATATTCGAGGGCTTTAGGTCGCGATGGATCACCGGAGCGGCCATCTCCCCCGCCGACGCAAAGCCGGCATGGAGCTCCGCAACTGCATCACAAAGGGCGCCAAACAGCTCACAAGCATAATCGGGCGTCGCACCCAAACGCCCCACCAGGGCCCCGAGCGTTTCGCCTTCGATGTATTCCATGACCACGCAAAGATCGTCGCCCACGCGGCGGCAATCGACAATCCGAGGCAAGTGCTCGTAACGTCGCCCAGCATGCTGGGCCGCAAACAGGCGTTCATACGCCCCGCCAATCTGGGCCGACGCGTCGATGCGCTTGCGAACAAAGGGGCCAAGAGATCCTCCGCCGGAGCCCTCAAAGTACACGAGCTCGGTCGTCTCGACGTCGGAGTGCTTGAGCACACGGTCTACGCGATAACTGTCATCACGCTCAAGTGACGCCAGGTGTCCGGCGAGCGCAGCAGTCAGCTCATCATCGGAATATGTTGGGCTCTGAGTATCCATAGCGTCCATAATAACGCAGGGCACGGACGCCCCATGACGCCCGTGCCCTGCACGTTCTAAATATCGTGAACACCGCTTCCGCCGGCAGCTAGCTGTTAGCTCACCGTCTCTTCACCAAAGCGATACAGCTCCTCGTTCACCTTTTGCAGGCTGCAGCCACGATCGATACAGAAAATGATGATGGCGTCACGGCGGTCCTTGCAGTTGAGGACATTGACGCCCGCCGCCGTCAAGGCGCGGTTGGTCTCCTTGAGCGTCAGCGCCATGGCAAAGGCAATCTGCAGCACCTTATTGCGGCTCGGATGCCGCGCACCGGTAAAGATCTGATAGCCAAACGTCTCGTTGAGGTCGGCCATACGCACCACGCGCGAACGCTCCAGCCCCTTTTCTTCCAAAAGCTGTTTCAGATACCCCGAAAGCGACGGGGCGGTAAAGTCGTGCTCTTTGATATAGCCCTCGATACTCGGAGCATCGAGCAGCTCGTTGAGCAACTCTTCGGTTAGCTTCTTATCGGGCATATGGCCTCACCCCCCAGCTCGCATAGTAACCATGTTTTTAATTCTAGTTAAAAACCGCTCACGTCAGAACGTTCCCAGCTGGCAACCTGGTCGGGAGATACCGTGCTCATCGCTTCGAACTTCCAGGTGCCGCCCGCTTTGAGATGGTTGGTGTTCGCAAGAGCCGTTCCCACCTGATTGCCGTCTACGTCATACAGAACATACTCAATCTGAATGTAGCTTTGCTCTTTATCCGTATTATTGGTCAACGTGCCCGTGATCTTATACGCGAACTGATTAGACGTATCCCCGGCCTCATCCGAAACCGTATAGGGTTCTTGTGCCTCTTTTTTCTCCTCGACTTGCTGGGTCTGTTCGGCAGGCTTTGCTGCATCACCCGTAGACGAATCAGACGAGTTACCGCCCATAGAACCCACGACGCCGGCAACAACGAGCACCACGATGACGCCCAAAACGATCTTGCCGATCGGCTTCTTTCCCTCTTTTGCCATTATGCATCCTTCCTACGATCCGGCTACCGTGCCGGCACACAGCACATCGTAGGAGGCAGCGAGCTCAAATTCATTAGCTGGGAGCTAATGTCGCAGCACAGCTTGCCACCTGGCACTCATTGAGTCTTTTTTCCTTCACCGAACTCATGCCTTTGTTGTTGACTATTAAACATTTAGACGTAAACTGCTTTGTTACCTTGTCAACATCTGAAAGGAACCTCATTGGGAAAAGACGTACTGGTGCAGCAACTCGTCGACTCATTCGACAGCTGGCCCGCCAAAAACTCCGGTTGCGGATCGTCCCGCATGACACAAGAGCTCTATCCTTTTGACAAGCTCTTCTCTCCCATCAAAATTAACAAGCTCACCGTCAAAAACCGCATTGTCATGGCGCCGATGGGCAATATCGACATGTGCGAGGAAACTGGTCGTCCCAGCGACATGATGCTGCAGTACTTTTTCGCCCGCGCCAAAGGCGGCTGCGGCCTCATCACAACAGGACTCGTACCGGTAAGCCACGGCATCGATACCACGGTCACCGAGCTGGACAAGCTCACCTATTTCCCGCGTATCGATCGAAGCCGAACCGTTATGGCAGGCTGGCGCGACCTTGCCCAAGGTGTCCATGCCTTCGGATCGCGCATTTTTGTCCAGCTTACGGCCGGACTCGGCCGCGTGGGCAACCCGCAATGCCTCATCACGCAAAAAAAGTTTCCGGTCTCGGCGAGTTTCTTGCCTAACTACTACATCCCCGCCATTCCATGCATGCGCCTCTCGAATCAAAAGCTGCGCCGTATCGTAAACAATATCGGCCAAGCGGCGGCCGATGCTCATGCCATGGGCATCGATGGCGTCTATTTGCACGGGCACGAGGGTTATCTTATCGAGCAGCTCGGAAACCCCGCCTTTAACCATCGCAAGCTCGGACGTTATGCCGATTGGCGTCAGTTTGGCCTCGATATGATCAAAGAAATCCGTCGCCGCGTTGGGCCCGACTACCCCATCATGTACCGCATCGACCTTTCGCTTGCACTCGAGGAAACCTATGACGAGCAGGTCATGAATTCGACCTATCTGGGACGCATGCGCGGCGGCCGCACAGTCGAACAGACCCTGGGTTATATGGAAGAGCTCGTGGCGGCGGGAGTAGACATCTTTGACGTCGACCTTGGTTGCTATGACAACTGGTGGATGCCCCACCCGCCTGCGAGCATGCCCGCAGGCTGCTTCGTTCCCGTGGCGCGCGCCGTTCGAGAGCGCTTTGCCGCCGACAATATCCGCTCCAATGCCGGCCTTCCCGTACCCGTTGTCGCGGTGGGTAAGTTGGGCTACCCCGACATTGCCGAACGTGCCCTTCGCAATGGCGACGCCGATATGATCATGCTCGGACGCCCGCTGCTTGCGGATCCCGAGTGGCCCAACAAGGCGTACGCCGGTCGCGTGGCAGATATTCGCCCCTGCATCGGATGCCAGGAAGGATGCCTCAACGAGTTTGTCGAAGGGGGCCATCCGCAGTGTGCCGTCAATCCACGCTGCAGCTTTGAATACCTCATGCCCCAGACACCCGCTCCCGCCAAAGAACCCAAACGCATAGCGGTGATAGGAGCCGGACCCGCCGGGATGGTCTGTGCGCTAATCGCCGCGCGTCGTGGCCACGACGTAAAGCTCATCGATGCCGAAGATGAACTTGGAGGAAAACTCCTCTCCGCCAGCGCCGCCCGGATCAAGTTCGACCTCGATAACTACCGATCATATCTTGTTCGACAGGTGCGCGAGCAGGCAGAAAAACCCAACGGGAACCTGACACTCGAACTTGGACGGGCAGCACGCGCCGAAGATCTTGCAAAAGCAGGCTTCGACGCAATCGTGTGCGCGACAGGCACTTCCAATGCAATACCGCCCATCCCCGGTCTTACGGAGCTTGCAGCATCGGGCCATGCCGTGCTGGCAACGCAGCTACTGCGCCAACCCGCGCTGCTTGGCAACGCCAAAACCGTCACCATCATTGGCGGAGGGGCCGTGGGCTGCGAGGTTGCCCAATGGCTCACCGTCGAACACGGCATACCACAGGTCAACGTAATTGAAATGCTGCCTCACATGATGCAGGGCGCCTGCACGGCAAATCGCGGCCACCTACTCCATACGCTCAGGGGACGCAATGTGCGGCTCCTCAATATGACACGCGTCGAGCGCGCGGAAGTCGACGGCAAACGCGAGTCTGGAGCCCCATCGAGGTGTGCGCGTCTCCACTTGAGTCGCAACTGCCACAAAAACGTTCCCGACCCCTACGTCTCGTGGTCACCGGTCTTGCCCGAGAACGTCGAAAACCCGCTTGCACCCAAAATCGGCAACGACTGGAAGTCACTCGAGCTAACCTGCGACCTGGTAATCATTGCCTGCGGCGGACACCCCGACGACGCGCTGTTCTACAAACTGCAGCAGACGCACGCCGCTGACGAGCTGCATAACATCGGCGATGGGTTTGCGCCCGGCCGTGTGCTCGAAGCGGTCCGTGCGGCATACCGACTCGGCACCAATATCTAACACGAAAGGATGGGCTCACAGATGAACCTGACCTCCCAACAACAAGCCCTGCTCGACGGCGCCAAGGGCCCCGCCATGGCCAAAGTGGTCAAGACCCTCGTTATGTACGGCGAATGCTTTGGCGCCGAGCGTATGGTTCCCGTGACCGGCGCAAACGGTCATCTTGTCACAAGTTTTGGCCTCTCCATGCTCGGTCCAGTCTATGACCTTATGGATGGGCTGCTGAAAGACGGCGCCCTGTCCGGTCAGTCATTCTCGGTCGACCCGAGGCCCCTCGACCCCGCCGTCCCGGCCAACCCGCTGCAAAAGCTGCTGTTCAAGATTATGTATTCCAAACAAGACGATTATGAGGCACAGCTGCGCTGCATGGGCCTATTGGACAACGATGCTTTCACCTGCACCTGCTACCAGCCCGAGGTTGGCAATCGACCTCGGCGTGGCGACATCCTAAGCTGGGCAGAAAGCAGCGCCGTGGTCTTTGCCAACTCCGTGCTGGGCGCTCGCTGCAATCGCAACTCCGGCATCATCGAGATGTTCGGCTCAATTGCCGGCTTTGTCCCGGAATTCGGCCTGCTCACCGATGAGGGCCGCAAGGCGACCTGGATCATCGAAGTCGACTGTAAGCGCAAGCCCGAAGCGCAAGTGCTTGGCAGCGCCATTGGCATGAAGGTGATGGAAGACGTCCCTTACATTAAAGGCCTCGACCGCTGGCTTGGCCGCGAACTCACACCCGGCACGCAGGACTACCTTAAGGACATGGGCGCCGCCAGCGCATCGAACGGCGCTGTCGGGCTCTACCACGTGGACGGCATCACGCCCGAGGCCGTCGAACAAGGCGAACACCTCATAGCACCAGACGCCCAAATCTATCGCATTGACGACGCCGAGCTGGAGCGCATCCGCTCGAGCTACCCCGTTATGTGGAAGAACCCGGGCGCGCGCCCCAAGCTTGCCTTCATCGGCTGCCCCCACCTCTCGTCTGCACAACTCGCCCATTGGGCAGACGCCATCTGCGATGGGCTGAGCGCCTCCGGCAAGTGCCGCGTGCAAGTACCCACCGTACTGACCGCCGCCCCATCCGTGGCAGACGCCTTCCGCAAGACTGCGGCATACAGACGCCTCTCGACTACCGGTGCCGTCGTCTCGAGCATCTGCCCGCTTATGTACACCAACAACCCGCTGTGCGGCAGCATGCCCATCATCACCAACTCCAACAAGTTGCGTACGTACTCGGCATCGCGCTACTACACCGACGACGAGGTGCTCGCCTACGTCACCACCGGAAAACCAATCAAATAGGAAGGCGACTCCTCATGGAAAAAATCTTTCACGGCCGCGTCGTTGTCCCCGGAACTGCCCACGCCAAGGCACTTGTCTCTCACGGAGGGCTCAACACACTCGCATCGTTTCAGAAGGCACTGATGTTTGGCGACAAAAAGGCCACGTGTTCCGACCAAAACAATCCCGACTTGTACGGCAAACCTTTGGCGGGATGTGCCTTGTGCCTTCCGCAGACTATCGGCTCCACCACAGGCGGCATGGTGCTCTTCTGCGCCACCAAAATGGGGCGCCAACCCGCATGCCTGCTGTTTTCCAAACCCATTGACAGCCTTGCCGCCGCTGGCGCGATCCTCTCGGGTGTATGGACCGACACCCCCATGCCCACCATTGACAACCTGGGCGATGAGTTTCTCGATGCTGTGTCGACGGGAGACGCCATCACCGTGACCGAAGACGGCACGGTCATCGTCGGCTAAGGCTATCCGACCCGCCGCCCGCAGATGAGCAACGTGTTTCGCCATTTCCCACGCGCGGTGCGGGCGATAATCTTGACGTATTCGATATACAACACGAAAGGAGTCCCACCATGGGAGCATCGGTATCGGTCGCACAGGGCGCGCCTCTTGATGCAGGCACCTACAAGGCAGACGAGGCAGCCGTCGAGCGCTTTTGCGAATTGCTGCGCATCCCCACCGTTTCGCGTGAGAACATCGCCGAGCGCGACGATGAGCCCTTCAGCCAGTGGATTCCCACGCTTCAGCGACTTTATCCGCATTTCTTTAAAGTCGCCGAGCTCACACGCGTCGACGACTTTGGCATGCTCCTGCGTTGGCCTGGCGCCGATTCCGCCTTGGACCCCATCGTCATGATGGCGCATCAGGACGTCGTGCCCGTCGAGGGCCAAGACTGGAAGCACGATCCCTTTGGAGCCGAGATCTTCGACGGCGAGATCTGGGCCCGCGGATCACTCGACACCAAGTGCATCGTCTCGGCTTTCTTCGAGGCCGCCGAGCATTTGATTGCCCAGGGCTTCGTTCCCCCGCGCGATGTCTGGTTCTTCTCGAGCGATGGCGAGGAAATCGCCGCACCTACTGCAACCCATGCAGTGCAGTGGCTTCGCGAGCATAACATCCATCCCTACATGGTGCTCGATGAGGGTGGCGCCGTGGCAACCGACGCCCCGCTCGGCGTCACCGAACCCGTTGCCATGGTAGGCGTGTCCGAGAAGGGCCACGTCGACCTTACCGTCACGGCGCGCGCCGACGGCGGCCATGCCTCTACGCCTGCGGCAAACGATGCCTGCCGTCTTCTCTGCCGTGTATGCGAGACTATCTCGGCCAACCCCGGCAAGCCGCAGCTCACGCCCGCCGTCGAGGCCACACTGACCGAGTTGGGTGCCCGTAGCAGCGCGACGTATCAGGCAATCTTTGGCAACCTGTGGCTCACGCGCCCCGCGGTTACCAAGATCATGGCCGCCAGCCCCGAGACCTCGGCCATGCTGCGCACAACCTATGCGCTCACGCAGCTCGAAGGCTCCAATGCGCACAATGTGCTGCCACCAGTTGCTCGCGCCAACTTCAACGTGCGCATCGCTCCGTTCGAGACCATCGCCGATGCCGTTGAGCGCGCCCGCAAGCTCGCCGCCCAGCAGTGCCGCGCCTCGGGCGTAAGCCCCGACCATGTCACCGTCGAAATCAACGAGGCGATTCCCTACACCGAGCCCGCGCCCATCTCGCCTTACGAAGACGATGCCGCCTTCAACTACATCCATCGCTGCGTGTCGGGTGTCTATCCCGAGGCCGGCTTTGCTCCCTACGTGCAGAACTCCTGTACCGACTCGCGCGAGTTCAACGAGATCTGCGATCGCGTCTACCGCTTCTGCGGCTTTATCTACTCGGGCGAGGCGCGCAAGCTCATCCATGCCGCCAACGAACGCATCGGCGTCGACGTCTACAAGCGCGGCATCGAATTCTATGTGGCGTTTCTCGCCAACCTTGAACAACTGTAGAACGGGGGCCGATAGCACCCCTCCCCGCTTTTACCGACCAGGAGAACCAGCATGACCCAACCAAATCTTAAGCGGGCGGCCCGGCTCGACACCAAGGCCGTCGCCCTCGCCTCCCTACCCTTTATGGGCATGATCAGCTTTTGGCAGGTCTACGACGGCATCGTTCCCAAGATGCTCACAGGGACCTTTGGCCTATCCAACTCGCTCACCGGCGCGATCATGGCCATCGATAATGTCTTTGGCCTGTTCCTGCTTCCGCTCTTTGGCATCCTCTCGGACCACTGCGCAAGCAAACTCGGGCGTCGAACGCCCTTTATCTTGGGCGGCTCCGCGGTGGCAATGCTCTCCGTCCCGCTCATCGCGATCGCCAACAACATGGGCAGCCTACCTCTGCTCATTGGCGCGATTATCCTCACGCTTTTGGCAATATGCGCCTACCGCACCATGACGGTCGCCATCGTGGCAGATATTACGCCTCGCCCACTTCGAACCAAGGCGGACTCAATCGAAAAGATCGTCGGCTATGCGGGAACGGGTCTTATGCTCGTCGCCATCTCGGTCATGGTTCCCAAGGCCGACAAACCTGATTATCTTCCGCTCTTTATCTTGCAGGCCGCCTTTATCCTCGTGTCGGCCGTTGTCTACGGCATCTTTGTCCGTGAGCCCGCCCTCGTCGAAAAGATGCGCGAGAAATCGCTGTCAATGGGCATCGACGAGGATCAGATTGACAAAGACGACTCCCCCGAGGCCGGCGGTAAGGAACGCGTTGCAGACACCGACGTGCGTCGCTCCATCATCATGCTGCTCGCCGCAACGTTTTTCTACTACATGAGCTATAACGCCATGACCACCAATATCAGCCGTTATGCCGATTTGTTCTATGGCATGGAGGGCGGTTCCTATGCCATCATCAATATCGTGACGATTGCAGGCGCGCTGCTAAGCTACGTACCCCTGGCAAACCTTTCGCTCAAAATCGGCCGCAAAAAGGTCGCCCTGGGCACCGCCGTCATCATGGTTTTGTGCCCCACGCTTCTTTGGCTGGTACCCGGCTTCTCGCCCGTGTTGTACGGGGTCTTTTTGTTGATGGGCGTTGCGCTGGGCGGCGTGGACCTGTGCGTGTACACGATGATTCTGGAGTGCTGCAGCTCCCAAAGCGTGGGCCGCTACTCCGGTTACTACTACACCGTGAGCATGGCGGCTCAGGTGGCGACACCGATTCTCTCCGGCATCGTTATGGACGTGGCGCCGTCGATGCTCTTCGCCTACATCACGGCAATGGGCATGTTTATGGCCGCGAGCATTGCCGCCGCCAAGCACGGCGATGCTATCTTGATCGACGAGGTCGCTCGCCGCGAGGCAGCCGAGTAAGAGACCGAATTAACTACCGTGCGAAAGGGGTCGGATGGGCAAAGCGCCCATCCGACCCCTTTTTCGTTTCATCCTCAAGAAGCTTGTCGAAGCCTACCCCACCGTGACGGATTCCCCAGTAAAGGTGCTGATGAGCAGCAGGATAAAGAACGCCAAGTAACCGATGCTCAGCGGGTACGCAATAATCAGGAAGACGGCCCAGCCGACATTGGTGTTACCGTCGGCACGGCGTTGCTCGCGATTGCGGCAGAGCCAAATCGTCACGCCAATGGCCACAATCAACAGCACAAGTGCCGCTGCCGCCAGTCCAGCAAGCGCAAACATCACGCCAATGCTCACAGCAATAACCGGGAGCAGCAGCAAGCCGCACCCGCACCCACCAGGACTATACACGGCAGACTGCCGGCGTCGTTCCATCGTCACTCCAAGTCAAGCAATCGTTTGTAGACATCGAGGCCTTTAAGCAAGATTTCCTCGTCAAAGAGCATGGTATCAGTGTGAAGAGCGCTCATCGCATAGGCTGGGCAGCCATCAGCGTCAATCGGGTTTTCTTGCGCCTCCGGCACGCCCGTGCCCAGCAGGAAGAACACGCCCGGCAGATGGCGCTGATAGAAGGCGAAGTCCTCGGCAATCAGCAAAGGCTCATCTACGAGCTGTAGCTCGGGCAAGGCGGGCGCGACATTGACAAACAACTCGGGGTCGTTGTCGACCGGCGGATAGCCCTCGGCAAAGTCAAGATCGTACGTGCAGCCCGTTGCAGCGCATGCCTCATCAAGCACGCGGCGCACGCACTCACGCGCACGGTCGAACATGTCGTCCGTAAACACACGCAGACTGCCGGCAACATGGGCCTCCCCCGCCACCGCATTGCAAACCGTACCGGCCTGCAGCAGACCAAACTTGCCGATACAGGGCTCGTCGGTGCCCAGCTCGTCCATCAGCTCGCGCTCGGCAACCAAAAACTTTGCTGCCGCCAGTGCCGCATCGTGCGACTCCTCGACCGGTACACCATAGGTCTTAGCGATATGAATACTCGTACCGTGAATATGAATGTGTGTCTCACTCGAACGCGCCAGCAGCGGACCGGAACAACTCGCCAACGTGCCGGCAGGCAGATCGGGCCACACATGGAAGCCAAAAATGCGGTCAGCCCCATAGCGCTCGAACACACCGCTCTCGCATACCGTCTTGGCACCACCGGTCGTTTCCTCGGCCGGCTGGAACACAAAGAGAACGTTGCGCCTCATGGCGCCCGGCTGCTCGCGAATCGTACGGTCGACATACGTCGCGGCGGCAAGTGCCATGGCCATGTGTCCGTCATGTCCGCAAGCGTGCATCTTGCCGGGATGGATCGAGGCAAAGGCCGCTCCCGTCGCCTCCGCGATGGGCAGCGCATCCATATCGGCGCGAATCGCCGTGGCACGCGCGGCACCAACGCCAGCGTCGAAGAAAGCGCAGACGCAGCTGGGACACGGATGGGTCACCTCGCAAGCGAGCGGCGCCAACACGCCCTCGATATAGGCGATAGTCTGCGGAAGATCGAAATCGAGCTCCGGAATGCGATGGAGATCGCGGCGATAGCGACGGAGTTCTTGGAGCTCGGTCATAGAGAATCCCTTCGTGAGGCACATCTGTTGCAACTTATTGTGATACAGGATTGTGGCACACATGTTTCCAGCATATTGCTGCATTTTTTAAACGTTATATACGAATACTCTTGTTTGGTAAAGTGCAACGTGATAGGGTCTTTACCACTTGATAGAGGCGCGGGCACGAAGAGCCGCGGGCGAGCCGGCAGGCTTTGACCCCGTGGGGAGGCGAAACCCGCCGAACTGGGTTTTTCGGGCACGAACAACCTGGTGGGCCTGTGGGAAACACCCACAGGACTGTCTGCAGCAATGCGGGAGCGCTATCCGGACATTGGGTCCACGCTATGCGGATTCGATGCGCAGATGGCGCCGTCTGGATAGCGAGGTTTACGGGACATGGCATTGACCCCCAACGAGGCATATGCGGCCAAGCAGCCGTTTGTGGACAAGGAGACACTCGAGCATATCGTCGAGCAGTTCCCCACGCCGTTTCATCTATACGACGAGGCGGGCATCCGCCGCAACATGCAAGAAGTGCGCGACGCCTTTGCATGGAACCCGGGCTTTAAGGAATACTTTGCCGTCAAGGCCAACCCCAACCCGGCGCTCATCTCCATTCTCAACGAATACGGCTGCGGCTGCGATTGCTCGAGCTATACCGAGCTCATGATCGCCCGCTCGCTGGGCATCACGGGACACGACATCATGTTCTCTTCCAACGACACGCCGGCTGCCGACTTTGAGCTCGCCAACAAGCTGGGTGCCATCGTCAACTTTGACGACATCAGCCACATCGAGTTCTTTGAGCGTGTTGCGGGGCCCATCCCCAAAACGGTCAGCTGCCGCTTTAATCCAGGCGGCCTGTTCCAGCTCTCCAACGGCATCATGGATAACCCCGGCGACTCCAAATACGGCATGACCACCGAGCAGCTCTTTGAGGCTTTCCGCATGCTCAAGGCCAAGGGCGCCGAGAATTTTGGCATCCATGCCTTCCTTGCCAGCAACACCGTCACCAACGACTACTACCCCAAGCTCGCGCGCATCCTCTTTGAGCTTGCCGTGCGCCTGGAGCGCGAGACCGGTGCACATGTCGCCTTCATCAATCTGTCCGGCGGCGTCGGCATCCCCTATCTGCCCGAGCAGCAGGCCAACGACATTCACGCCATCGGCGAGGGGGTGCACGCGGCCTACGACGAAATCCTGGTTCCCGCCGGTATGGGCGATGTGGCCATCTGCACCGAGATGGGCCGCTTTATGATGGGGCCCTACGGCTGCCTGGTCACCAAGGCTATCCACGAAAAGCAGATCTACAAGGACTATATCGGTGTCGACGCAAGCGCCGTCGATCTGATCCGTCCTGCCATGTACGGCGCCTACCACCACATTACGGTAATGGGTCAGCCGGGTGGCGACGACAAGACCACAGCGCCCGTCACGGACACCTACGACATCACGGGCAACCTATGCGAGAACAACGACAAGTTCGCCATCGATCGCGAGCTACCGCAGATCGACATGGGCGATGTGCTCGTGATCCACGATACCGGCGCGCATGGCTACTCCATGGGCTACAACTACAACGGACGGCTGCGCTCCGCCGAGGTCCTGCTGCGTCCCGATGGCTCAGCCGACCTCATCCGCCGCGCCGAGCGCCCGGGCGATTATTTTGCCACGCTCGACGTGCTGCCGAGCGGCCGAGAGCTGCTGGCCAAGTCGCGCGCCGAAAGTGCCCGCCGTCGCGCCCAAGACGAGCGCCTGATAGTCGCCGCTCAATGGAACAAACGCATCCAGATCGCGGACGCGAAGGAGAAGAACATGGACATCCGCAATCTCGAGGGCTCAATCGTCGCCCTTGTTACGCCGTTTAAAAAGGACGGCAGCGTCGACTTTGACGCACTCGAGCGCCTTATCGATTTCCACCTGCAAAACGGCACCGACGCCATCCTCACCCTGGGCACCACCGGCGAGAGCGCCACGATGACCGACGACGAGGACAACTCCGTTGTCGCCGCAGTGGTCAAGCAAGTTGCAGGACGCATCCCCGTCATCGCCGGCTCGGGCTCCAACTCCACGCAGACCATGCTCACCAAGTCGCTCACCTACCAGGGCCTGGGCGCCGACGGCCTGCTGCTCATTACCCCCTACTACAACAAGTCCAACGAAGAGGGCATCTACCAGCACTTTAAGACCGTCGCCGATGCCGTGGACATCCCCTGCATCCTGTACAACATCCCCGGCCGTTGCGGCTGCGGCATCAGCGAGCGCAACGTAGAGCGCCTGGCCGCACATCCCAACATCATGGGTATTAAGGAAGCCTCGGGCAACGTCGCCTACGCGGCCAAGATCGCCCACCTGCTGTCCGACGACTTCCGCATGTACTCGGGCGAGGACGCCCTCACCGTGCCGCTCATGAGCCTGGGCGCTTCGGGCACCATCAGCGTGTGGGCCGACGTTCAGCCGCAGCTCGTGCACGACATGTGCCGCGCCTATCTGGACGGCGACGTGGAGCGCGCCCGCGATATCCAGATTGCCGGCCAGCCGCTCATCAATGCCCTCTTTAGCGAGGTCAACCCCATCCCCGTCAAGGAAGCACTCGCCCAGATGGGTATGATCGAGGCAAACTACCGCATGCCGCTGTGCCCCATGGCAGACGACACGCGCTCCGCACTTACCGATGCTCTGAAAGGAGCTGGTCTGCTTGATTAAGACCGTCATTATGGGAACGGGCCGCATGGGCTCGCTCATCCGCACCACCGCCGAGGGCATTGTCAACACCGCTGGAGAGCCCGTTTTTGACATCGTCGCCCAGATCGGCTTCGACTTGTCCGAGCTCGAGAGCGCACCGGCCGCCGATGTAATCATCGACTTCTCGAACGTCGTGACCTTCGATGCCGTTGTCGCCTATGTCGAGCGCACGGGTGCCGCACTCGTTTCCGGCACCACGGGCTATACGCCCGAGCAGGTGGATCGCCTGCGCGAGCTGGGTCAGAACGCCCGTGTTATGCACTCGGGCAACTACTCTATCGGTATCGCCGCCCTGCGCCATCTGGTTGCCCAGGCCACGCGCGAGCTGCCCGGCTTTGACTGCGAAATCGTCGAGACGCACCATAATCAAAAGGTCGACGCCCCCAGCGGCACTGCCAAGTTGTTGCTCGACGCCGTCGTCGAAGCCGAGCCCGAGGCAGGCTACCACCCCGTCTATGGCCGCGAGGGCATGTGCGGCGCGCGCGACCCCAAGGAGATCGGCATGCACTCGCTGCGCGGCGGCACCGTCGCCGGCGTGCACGAGGTAAGCTTTTTCGGCCAGGACGAGGAGGTCACGCTCGCGCACCGCGCCACGAGCCGTCAGATCTTCGTCAACGGCGCCCTGGCAGCCGCGCAGAAGCTCGTCACCCGCGAGCCTGGCTTCTATACGTTCGACCAGGTCATGTTTGCCTAACCAGGTATCAACCGGATCCACTCAAAGGAGAGACAGCAAATGAGTAATGCAGCCGAGATGGATGCACAGGAGATTATCAACTACATCGCAACCGCGCCCAAGAAAACGCCCGTCAAACTGTACGTGCGCGAAAAGCCGGGCATGAAGGTCCAGTGGGGCAATGCGCACGTCTACGGCGGTCGTCGTGGCAAGACCGTCTTTGGTGACTGGGATGAGCTCAAGGCAATCCTCGACGCCAACGCCGACTCCATCGACTACTACGACGTAGAGAACGACTGCCGCAACTCCGCCGTGCCCATGCTCGACCTCAAGGGTATCAACGCCCGCATCGAGCCGGGCGCGATCATCCGCGACCGTGTCGAGATTGGCGATCGCGCCGTCATCATGATGGGCGCCATCATCAACATCGGCTCCGTCATTGGCGAAGGCTCCATGATCGACATGGGCGCTGTGCTGGGCGGCCGCGCCACCGTGGGCAAGAACTGCCACATCGGCGCCGGCACCGTGCTGGCAGGCGTCGTGGAGCCCGCCAGTGCCACGCCCGTCATCATCGAGGACGACGTTATGATCGGCGCCAATGCCGTGGTCCTGGAGGGCGTGCGCGTGGGCAAGGGTGCTGTCGTTGCCGCCGGCGCCGTATGCGTCGACGACGTCCCCGCCGGCGCCGTCGTGGCCGGTGTCCCCGCCCGCGTCATCAAGATGCGCGACGAGAAGACCGACAGCAAGACCGGCCTGGAAGAGGGCCTGCGCCAGCTCTAGGGTTACGCGGTTTTACCAAACCGCGCAACTAGTCGACGCTGCACCTTTGGTTCCGTCGTTCTAACGAACGACGGATCTCTCGACGCTGCAAACGCCCCTAAGCGGCAATCTGACGTTCAATCGTCGGTCGCGTACCGAAGTACGCTTCCCTCCTCTTTCACGTCACCTTGCTCGCCTAGGGGCGTTTTCGCTGACATATGCTCAGTCTGCAACTCAATTCAGCTCCAAGCAAAAAGGCCGAAGTCCCGAAGGGTTTCGGCCTTTGCTTTGTCTGAAGTTCAAGCGCAGTTTATCGATTCTCAATTGACCCGATGTTTTTGAGCTCGATGGAGATGAGGCCGTTGGGCTCGTTGACGAACTCGATGTACTCGGAGTTCGAGCCCATCTCGGCCGGAAAGCTGATCTCGATGCCCGTGTCGGTACGAATCTTGTGGTTGCGCACGGCCGCACGCTCGACCTGCTTGCGCTCCACGGGCACACGCTCGGGCACTTTCTCTTCGGTCAGCGCCGCACGTACGCTCTCCTTGATGACCGGTTCGCCCTCAAAGACCTCATCGACGATATCCCAAGGCGGAAGCTCCTCGTCATCCTCGACCTTCTCGGCAACGGCAGCCTTAACCTTAGCGAGCGCTACGGCCGTATTGGCACCGTGCTCCTCGGCGACTTCCTCGACCACACGCGTCACGGTGTCGATGACCTCCTTGCCCGATACGCCCGTGTCGCACTGCAGCAGGCCATCGGGGATAAGCATACGGTCCTCGCCGGCAATCTTGCGCTTCTTGTCCACGTAGCCGATCTCCATGGTACTCGCGCGCACGATGGCATAGCTCGGCACCTTTTGCGAGGGGTTCGGCAGAATGGCGTAGTGGCGCGCGATGTCGTTGCGCACCTCTCCCTCCTCGCGGCCCACTTCGTGCATAAAAGCCTGCTTGGAGCCCAGCAGCATCACGGCAAACCAGCGGGCATCCTCATCGTCGTCAAAATCGGCCACGAGCACGTCGGTGGACTCGGCTTTCTCGGCTTTGGTGAGCTCGGAGGAGATAAACTCTGCAATCTGCTGCGACAGGTCCACGAACTCGCGCTCGCCAAAGAAATAGCCCTTGAGCTCGCCGCCAAACGCAGAGTTCTCGGCAAACGTGGCGCGTTTATTGTCGGCCGAGGTACGTGCGCGGCGCAGATGCGTGGTCACGAAGTTGCGCACGGTACGACTCTCGATATCGAGCTCGCGCTGGCTCATGACGTTGACGGCAGAGTCAAAGTCCAGGATATGCAGAATCGCGTGATTGATTTTCATATACGGCATTCCGTTCTAGATCGATTTCGGCACGAACCAGTATAGCGGTCGAGCCCTCCCCGAGCGCATCGAAGATTGGTGCATCTGGGACAGGTTGCTTTGCACCAATGGCTAGCGCAGGAGCTCGGACTGCCAAGCCTCGAGCTGTTCTGCCAGACTCTTACCGGCAGCGGACATGTCGATCTGGGGTCGTTTGGGCAGCAGTGCGCACTTAAGGATTGCCACGATGGTCTGCGAGACAAAGCGACGTGTATCCTTGTCGAAACCTTGCGCAGTCTGGAGCATCACGGGCAGGCTCTCGCGCAGATTCCCAGCGATATCCGCAAACCGCTCAGCACCCGTAGCCTCAAACACGGAGAACAATGCATCTACAAAACGCTCGCGCTCGGCAGGCCCCACTGCAAGCAGCATCTCGCGAATGGAGCCATCAACGTATCGAGCACCGGCGGACAGGCGCTCACAGTACACGAAGTCACGACCATCAACCACCCAGCTAAAGGGATTGTGCTGCAGCAGGCTGAACTCGGTGCTCTCAACGATGGCATAGTCCTCCTGCGTCTCAAACATCATGCCAAAGATCGACGACCGAGGTAGCGTCTTGTCGATTCGACCGGAAAGATCGGCAAAGGCGTTGCCGTTCAGAAACTCCTCGACGAAGCCCGGACCATCATGGGAATACACCCGTTCGATTCGCTCACGGGCAACATCGGAGCACATCGTCGCACCGTACACCGCAAGGTTTCCACCCTTGGAATGACCTCCGCACAAAAGCGGCCCGTCAATCGCATCCGCCGCCTCGTCCACATAACGCGCCGCGGATTCCTGGGCCGGCACAGGACACCGGAATGCCATGTTAAAGTCCTCTTTCCAGCCCACAATCGTGCTGTCGGTCCCCCGGAAGGAAAGATAACTAAACCCCGCCGGAAACCGGAACGCCATGGCTGCAAACTGCTCTGTCGCCACCACATCGCTCACGGCACGATAGCCGCAAACGTGCACGCCACGGTAGCGAGGGCTTGCTGCCACGGCCTCCAACAAGGCCCTGCTCCCCTCTGGGTCCCACAGGTCGCCAATCATGTCCCAGTAGCACTCGGCACGCAGCAGCTCGCGTACGTCTAGGCCCTGCCAGTTCGTCAGCTCCGCCATATCACCCGGCAAACGCAAATAGGACAACCACGCAAAGACCAGGCTATCCACCGCGCAGAACGGCCGTTCCTCAAACGGGTCAAACGCCGTCTGGGCATAGGTCAAAAAATTAGGCGAATCCGACATGGCCCTCCCGTCAACTATGGTGCATTGGGGTCAGGTTACTTTGCACCAAAAAGGCGCCCGGGCCGTGTGGGCTCGGACGCCTTCATTGTAGCTTTTCGCTTTAGCGAGCTTGATTTAGCAGGAGAAGTCGACGCTGTCGATGATGTCCTTGAGGGCCTTGGCGGAGACGGTGAGCTCATGCTGCTCGTCATCGTTCAGCGGCACGGGGACGCGGCAGACAACGCCGTCGCGGCCAACGACGGTCGGCATGGAGATGGCAAGATCGGACAGGCCGTACTCGCCCACCATGAGCGAGGAAACGGGCAGAACGGTCTGCTCGTCACGCATGACGGCAGTGCAGATGCGTTTGACGGCCATGGCGACGCCATAGTAGGTGGCGTGCTTCTTCTCGATGATGGTGTAGGCGGAGTTCTTGACGTCCTCGGCGATGCGCTTCTCGGCAGCCTCATGCTCCAGATGACCGTGAAGCTCGCAGAAGGTGTTCAGCGGAACGCCGGCAACCTGAGCGCTGGACCAAGCGACAAACTCGGAATCGCCGTGCTCACCCATGACATAAGCCTGGACATCGCGCGGGTCGACCTCGACATGGGCACCAAGCATCTGCTGCAGACGGCCGGTGTCGAGCACGGTACCGGAACCGATGACGTGGCCCTCGGGCAGGCCGGACATCTTGATGGCGGCGTAGGTCAGAACATCGACCGGGTTGGAGACGATGAGCAGAATGCCGTCGAAGCCGGACTTCTTAATCTCGGGAATAATGGACTTAAAGATGCTGACGTTCTTGTTGACCAAGTCCAGGCGGGTCTCGCCGGGCTTCTGGGCAGCGCCAGCGGTGACGACAATCATAGCGGCGTCGGCGACATCGGAATAATCGCCGGCATAGATCTTCATCGGCTCGGCAAACGTCATGCCGTGCGCGATATCCAGGGCCTCACCCTCGGCGCGGTTCTTGTCCACGTCGATGAGGACCATCTCGGAGAACAGACCACTCTGCATCAGAGCGAACGCCGAAGACGAACCGACGAAACCACAGCCGACAATAGCGACCTTCTTCTCGTTAACCATTACTTTCTCCCATCTCTCTCCACAAACAAGCCGCCCGGGAACGACCCAAGCGGCTTGCCGTAATCCCAATATAGCCAATCGGGACTTTGATTATGCGCCTATTCGCAGCCAAAAATCGACCGTTTACCGAAATTGTTTGCAGAATTCGTAAGATAACTGCCCGAAATCGGTTTCGAACTATTGACGCGTCTAAATGTCTTTTTAATACAGACCCGCCTCGCGAATAGCCTCGACAGCCAGAGCGATCTGCTCGGGTGGCAAAACCAGCGCCATGCGCACGTGTCCCTCGCCCGAAGGACCAAAGCTCGCGCCCGGCGTCACCACAACGCCGGCCTTCTCCATGAGCTCCTCGCAAAACGCCATCGAATCGGTGCGGCCGCCGGGAAGCTTGGCCCACACAAACATGGAACCATGCGCATTGGGGCGCTCCCAACCCAGGCCCTCCAGACCGTCGCACAGGGCATCGCGGCGCTCCTGGTACTTCAGGCGCTGCGCCTCGACCTCATCGCGCGGACCGTTCAGACAGGCGATGGCAGCCTTTTGGATCGGGAAGAACATGCCAAAGTCGATCTGGCTGCGCAGCTTGGCAAAGGCCGAGACCACGTCCTCGCGGCCAACCAAAAAGCCGATACGCGCACCGGTGACGTTAAACGACTTGGAGAGCGAGAAGAACTCCACGCCCACCTCGAGCGCGCCAGGATACTGCAAAAAGCTGCCGCCCGGCTCGCCGTCAAACACGATGTCGGAGTACGCGTTGTCATGGACGATCAGTAGGTCGTGCTCACGGGCAAAGGCGATGATCTCCTCGTAGACCTCGGGCGAACCCACCGAGCCCACCGGGTTAGCGGGCAGCGACACGATCATATACTTGGCACGATCGGCCACCTCGGAATCGATGCCTGCCACATAGGGCAGGTAATTGTGTTCGGCAACCAGAGGATAGTACTCGAGCTTGGCATCGGCGATCTTGGCGCCCGCCTCAAAGACCGGGTAGCACGGATCGGGCACCAGGATGGTGTCGCCCGGGTCGAGCAGGGCCAGGCCCAAATGCCCCACGCCCTCCTGCGTGCCGTTGCACGACTGCACCATGGACGGTGTGATGCCCGCCACGCCAAAGCGACGCTCGTAGTAATCGCACACGGCCTGCTTAAGCTCGGGCAGGTCGCGCAGGGCGTACTTCCACATCTCGGGGTCCTGGGCCGCCTGCGTGAGTGCCTCGACCACGTGGTCGTACGGCTTAAAATCGGGCGTACCCACGCTCATGTTGTAGATGGTCTTGCCCTGGGCCTTCAGCGCGAGAAGCTTGTTGTTGAGCGAGGCGAAGACCTCCGCGCCAAAGCGGTCGAGACGCTGCGATGCCTGCATGGTGCCACCTTTCGATATAAAAAACGCGGCGCTCCGACAAGAGCGCCGCGCGATACGGGCCATCAGATTGCAAAAGTGTACCGCTTGCAACCCCTATATTGGTTCAATTTAGCCAACCTTAGTCAATGGGATTGAGAGCGTCGATCTGTGCGAGCCACAGACGCGAGCTGGCGTCGCTCGGCATGCGCCAATCGCCGCGCGGGCTAAGCGTCACCGAGCCCACCTTGGGACCATCGGGCAGGCAGCTGCGCTTAAACTGCTGAGCAAAGAAGCGACGGTAGAACGTACGCAGCCACGTGTGGACGGTCTCGGCGTCGTAGACGCCCTCAAAGCTCTTGAGCGCCATGCGGTAGATCTTGCCCGGCTCAAAGCCAAAACGCAACAGGTAGTAGAGGAAGTAGTCGTGCAGCTCGTACGGGCCCACCAAATCCTCGGTCTTCTGCGCAATCTCGCCGTCGCCCGTGGGCGGCAGAAGCTCGGGGGACACCGGAGTATCGAGGATATCGAGCAAGACCTCGGCAATACGCCCGCCAAAGACATCGGCCGCATAGCGAACCAGATGACGCACGAGCGTCTTGGGCACGCTCGCGTTGACGGCGTACATGCTCATATGGTCGCCATTGTACGTAGCCCAGCCGAGCGCCAGCTCCGACAGGTCGCCGGTGCCGATGACAAAGCCGCCAGCCTGGTTGGCCAGGTCCATCAGAATCTGCGTACGCTCGCGCGCCTGGCTGTTCTCGTAGGTCACGTCTTGGACGGCCGGATCGTGCTCGATGTCCTTAAAATGCTGCTCCACGGCCGCATGAATCGAGACCTCGCGGAAGGAGACACCCAGGTCGCGGGCGAGCGACTCGGCATTGGACTTGGTGCGGTGCGTCGTGCCAAAGCCGGGCATGGAGACCGCCGTGATACCTGTGCGCGGCAGCCCCAGTGCATCGAAAGCACGCACAGTCACAAGCAGCGCCAGCGTGGAGTCCAAGCCGCCCGAAAGACCGATAACAGCTGCCTTGGTGCCCGTATGGGCAAGGCGCGTCTTGAGGCCCGCAGTCTGCAGGTCGAGGATGGTCTCGCAGCGCTCGGCCAGATCGCCGTGGTCGGCCGGCACAAAGGGCGCACGCGGGAAAACGCGGTCGATATCGCAGGCATCGCGCAGGACGGGTTCTTCGGCCAACACGCCCTCAAACGAAAACTCAACAGTCGTGGCCTCCGGCGCATCGTCGGCGCGTGTCCACGTCGTCGAGCGACGGCGCTCGGCAACCAGACGGTCAAGATCGACGTCGGCGATGGCCATGTCACAGGTGAGAAGCCTGGTCGCGGCAAGCTTGGAGCCGTTTTCGTAGATAAGGTTCTCGCCCGCAAAGACCATGTCGGTCGTGGACTCGCCCTCGCTCGCGTCTGCGTAGGCATAGGCGCAGTACAGGCGTGCGCTCTGGTTGGAGATGAGGCTGCGACGGTAATCTGCCTTGCCGATGATCTCGTCCGAGGCTGACGGGTTGAGGATCACCGTGGCACCGGCAAGCGCCATCTCGGTCGAAGGGGGCGCCGGCACCCACAGGTCCTCACAGACCTCGACGCCCAGCACTAGGTCCTCGGCACCCTCATCACAACAGCGGTAGACAAGTCCCGAGCCAAGCGGCACCGGACCTTGACCGGCAAATTCAACCCACACGGGATCGGCGGGCGCCGGAGCAAACCAGCGGCGCTCGTAGAACTCACCGTAGTTGGGCAGATACTTTTTGGCCGTAAGGCCCAAAAGCTCGCCCGCGCAGCACACGGCCGCGCAATTGTAGATGTTTTCGGTCACCGCAACGGGCAAGCCAACAGTAAAGACGATCGGCAACTCACGCGTTTCATCGAGGATGCGCACCAGCGCCGCCTCGCAGGCGTGCAGCAGCGTGCGGTTATGGAACAGATCAGCCGCGGTATAACCAGTCAGGTTAAGCTCGGGCAGCACGAGCGCACGAACGCCGCGCTCGGTAGCCTCGCGAACAGCCGCCAGCGCAACCTCGGCATTGCCCTCGACATCGGCAACGCGAATCTGCGGCGACGCCGCCGCCACACGCAAAAAGCCATCGTTCTTATTAGCCGAAACGCAGCATTGCCTTGTTGATCTGGACACTGGAGGCCCCTTCTACCCTGAGATTCAGTCTAACGGACGTTCACATATCTCTAACTAGCCAAAGCAACCTCCCAGTTTACTGAGACGCCAACCTGTGCTAAGAGCATGTATTCCAAAAATATCTTTAATTAAAAAAGGAGAAATCGATAATCGACTTCTCCTTTAAGCGAGGCAAGTAAATTCCGAAACTAATGGCAGAATTTATCCATGTAGTCCTCAAAGTCGAACACTTCTACCACGACGCCCTCTTCCTGAGACTCTTTCAGTTGCTCCAAGAGATCTTTGTTAATAACGTCCATGCAGAAACCTCCTCTATCTAATCAATTGTAGTATATCTGCTTTCATGCAATTATCAACCAACTTGTTTAATTGCTCCTCGTTTGCCGATAGTCCCTCTTTTTTCAAAATGTCGCGCACCTCGTTCTTAGTAATCGGCTTTTCAAACAACGAAAGCAAAGCGAACGAAAAATCATTAACCGCACACATTCTATGGGTGGCACAACTCAGCAGTACTCTTAACCCCTCTTTTGAGCGTCCGACTTCTTTAACAAACGAACTTTTAACCAATTGAAAACCATTATCGTGCATTACATAATCGGCATCGATATTTGTATTCAGCAATCCATAATGCAACAGTTCTTCTATCGCCCTTGTCAGCTCGAGGTCGCCCTGATCAAGAATAAGAGAAATGCTACAATCGGCCTCCAATAAACGGGCCAACTTAAGGTATACCAACTGGGAAACAGCATAGACATGATGGTATTCAGAATTATAGAAGTAGGCAAATGGCTCAACGAGCACGACAGAGGTCTTGGAATCCAGCCAGATTCGATCAGCTGGATTTAGACTAGTTAGCCGTCGCTTTACTTTGGTCAAATGTCCCTTATACCTGACAGCGTGAATAGAATCTAGGATCCAGGTCACCTCTGAAATATGAAGTCGCTGGGGCAAGTCAATTGTGTCGCTACCGTTTATGACCTCTTGCATATAAAAATCAATATGATGCTCATCAGATAAGGATTTTGCTTCATTTAAAGTTAAACCAGTGCCTGAAACATAATCCACTTCGAGGCGCAAATCCTCATATTGGGACTTCGGCATTACAGAGACACCATACTTATCGGGATGATTCCAAACATCCGACCCCATAACGAGACCAAAATTCGTAAATCCTCTCGTGGAATATGGAACACCACATACCTGTTTTGAATAATTCAAAATATTCTCTGTATAAGCTAAGGTGTTCAAAGCCTCTTCTTTAGTTTCGGTCGGAAAGCCAATCATAAAAAATAGATGAACAGGAATACCCGCATTGAGACAATCATGGATATTGCGATCAATCCAATCAACTCTCGTGTTCTTCTTCATTAGATCAAGAACTCTTTGGTTGTATGACTCGAGGCCAAACTGAATCTGCCTACATCCACTTTGGTATATCTTGTTAAAAACGTCTGTACTTAGGGTTGGAGAGAACCTCGTTTCTCCATGCCAGAAAAACGTTTTTCCCGATGCGTTTATTTCATCCGCGAGTTGCTCCATTCTTTTGCCTTCGAATGTTTCATCCACAAAAGAGAAAACTCTCGTGCCGTATTTTTCATTTAACCGACACATTATTTCAAATACTCTCGATATAGGCATCTTTCGGTAACAACCACCGGTAGCACCGGGAATGGTGCAGAAGGCGCAATGATTAAAACACTGCCTAGAGGAATAAACCGGCAATATTAGCTCAGGCATGAAGTATTTAGAAAGGGCGAAGCCATCGAAATCGGGAACTGTATCGTTGATAAATGTTTGCTCAATCCGATGGTTTTTATATATCTTTCCACCTTTAGCATGGCAAAGGTTTGGAACACAGTCGAGATTGTCATCACCAGAGTCAAGAGCCTCAAGAAGACGTGCAAGCGGCTCTTCGCCGTCATACATCATTATCGAATCAATGTATTCAAAAAAGGGATGCCATTCTTTCATGCAGTCATCTGCTAAACGAGTAATGTAATTGCCGCCCAATGAGACGTGTTTAACAGATGGACATTCTTCTTTAATCAGTTTCGCTAACGTAACTGCAGAAATCAATTGGAAACAGCCGCTCACCGAAATCCCAATAAACTCGATTTTTTCCCTCTGAATACGCTTAAGAAAGGCAGTTTCATAGAAGGAAATAAACGGATTATGCAAGGTATCCGCAAGCGATTTCATTATTTCTGGTGTCGAATAATAATCATAGGGCAGATCTATGGAGTTGAACGTGTATTTAACTCCATATGAGACGTGATTTATGATATAGAGTGCATTTCTAAAAATGTTTTCAGCATATTGTCTTTCTTTTAGATTAAAGTATCTCTTCGATCTGAAAATATCTTTTGCCTCGTCAACATTAAGTGCCGACTTTTGTATCAACTCGATTGTTAATTGAACATTCGAACTAAACGAATCCTTTGATTCCCGATACCTTTTACAGCACTCTTCGACATGTCTAAAAGATAGGAGGTCATCGTAAAATTCCACGTTTAAGTCAACAATGTCAACTTTGTATTGTTCAACCTCTTGAAGATATGACTTCAAAACAGGCAAGGCAAGATACGGCCCCACTGGGCTCCATCCTGGGGGAAATACTAAAAGCGTTTTAGGCATATCAACGTCACGTCTTTCGCAAATAATTCAATTGAAACACAACTACCATCATAATTGAAAATACACCAAGTCCTGTAACGAGAATTGAGAACATCGCGATGCTCGTGAACAGCGAAACAAGAAGTGTTGAAATAACAACAGCAACCGATTGCAAAGATTCCCTAATTGAAAACAGGCTTATCGATTCAGATCCGTCTCTCGCCAAATCCTGCAGCGATGTTATGAGAAGCACATCTTGAATGGCGTTTCCGGCACCGACGATAAAAAGGAAAATAAACGATATCCCAGACGCATAGCGATAGCCAAACGCCAGATACGCACCTAGCGCAAGATACGTCACAAAACAATATGATTTAACGCAATCGGAACCACTGATTAAACGACCATATATTGTATTTCCGAACAACAGTCCGATTGTAAGACTACTCTGAAGGAATCCGTATTGTATAGATGACGAGTCAAATTGCAATTGCGCTATAGCTGGCAAAAGAGAATTCAGAGAGCCGAATGCCACGCCACTAGAAATATCGATTAATAGGAAACCAATTGCCAAGTGCTTCGCGCTAAGATCACTAAATGCAGTCCTGTTTTTTTCATTTTTGCTTATTCCCTCTTTATCATTAACCTCGATAACCGACGGAACATCTCGCAGCAACCAGAACGACGCGGCAAAAGAAAGCGCGTCTAATGCAAGAACAGCCTCCGCCCCAAATTGAGCGACAACAAAACCGCCGGCAACTGGCCCCAGAACCATCATCAAATTCTGCAGGAACCCAAACGAATTATTAATTACGTCGCGATTGATACTATTCGTATTGGCTCTTAGCAACGAGTAAAAGCAGGGCATTTCTACCGTTCGGCAAAGCGATACCGCGCACGTAATAGCAAACATACTCCATTTACTATCAACAAAAATATAGCAAACGAATAATCCCGCGCGAATTAAGTCTGCCAATCTCATGGCCTGCAGTGTCCCGATACCCATCTTCTGAGGCAGCTGCGCGAGCGCAACTGAAAACAGAGAGGGGGCAAATCTGCAGCAGACCATCAAAGCAGTTGCAGAAACATCGTGAGTTACCTCGTAAATCAGCATTGGCAAAGCAATATTCGCACACCAATTGCCTATTTCGCTTATCCCTCTAGCAATATATAGGACCCGAACCGGACGGCTAGTTCTCAATACCGTGAACATCACGATTAACCTCGTATTTCAGGCCTCGTTCATCCCTTAATAGGAATCCATAATCAACCAAGTACCGCCTCAACACGACATAATCAGGATAGAGCTGTGACAGCACACGATTAACCTGAAGCTCCGTATAACTTGTATTTAATTCAAAGAAAGAGACGGCCCATAGCAGCATGATTCTTTTATAGCTTTCCTTTTTTGGAATTGAAACCAGCTCGCCATTCTTGAGAAATCGTTTTTTAAAGTCTATTAGCTCATCCATTCACATCCTCCATTTCATACGCATCTAATACTAAAAATGCATACGCTTTAGGTCATCGCATTCAGTTTCTTTATTCGAACTAAACTCGAACTAATCTAAATTATTTGCTCAGACACTCTTCGAAAGCTCGTTTTTCACTCTGAGTAAAATGCCCTTCCCAGTCAGTCCACGAACAGGAAGGCAATTCACAGCGAGCGGAGTCGAAGCCCTCTGCCGTCGGTCGTTCAAAATGCACGATAACCTTTTCGATATCGCCATCTTCAATCAGGTCAGAATGAATGACCTCGGTACCGTCTTCGAATGTCATATACGGGTACATCACGTAAACCACCTCGCAATCGTAAATCCAGTTTAGCATCAAGATATCGCACCAAAGACAGCAAGCCCCCTTGATGAGTTGATGGTATCTGTTAAATGTCACGTACGATTCACATCTGGTGGGTACCCTGATGGCTACACGAAACGAAGCAGATTTACACCGGGAGGACCCCGTATGACAACCAAGTACACCGACGCGCCGCGCACGCGCGTCATGACGCCGGCATCGCTCAACAACGGCGTGCACGAGAACCATTCCATCGGACAGACCATGGCCATCGCGCCCAAAAAGGGCCTGTTCGACGACATCTCCATTCCCCAGATCGTCGCCGGCGCCGCAGCTGCCGCCACGAGCGTTGCGCTTGCCTCCAAGATCGGTATCGCCGGATCGGTGATCGGCGCCGCCGTGAGCTCGGTCATCACCGTTGTCTCCTCGCAGATCTACCGCCACTTTATCTCTGCCAGCGCCGAAGCCCTCAAAGGTACGCACGCCGCCGTCGACTACCCCGCCGGCGCCTATGAGCCCGTTGAGTTTGATGCCGAGGAGCACCTGGGCGGCGCCGCGACTACGCAGGAGATGCGCCAGATTGCGGGGCGCGCGACCACGGCGCGCGTCGCCCCCAACAGCCTGCGCGCCAAGGCGGCGGCAGAGCGCAGCCAGACGCAAAAGAAGGTCATTGTCTTCTCGATCGTCATCGCCATCGTCGCGGTCATCACCTGCACCGGTGCCATCCTTATCACCACCGCCGGTGAGGGTCTGGGCGAGCGTCCCGAGCCAATCCTGTCGTCGCGCACGACCGAGAGCGATGCAAATGGCAACACCCAGTCGCAGGATCAGCAGGCACAGACGGACGATACGCAAGACAGTTCTACCTCTGCCAATTCGTCCTCGAACACCCAAAACCAATCGCAGGGCGTCGATTCCTCTGCGAACAACAGCGGCACGCAATCCGGCACGACTGACTCAAGCCAAACGACTGACGGCTCTCAACCGAGCACGGGCGACCAGGCGAATGGCAATACACCGAGTACGGGATCTACCGACAACAGCAACACCAACAGCTCGAGCGGAACCGCGTCCGGCACGGCATCTGACAGCTCGAGCCAAGGCACGACATCGGGCAACTAAGCACGTTTGCCTCTCATAGATAACCGACCTGCATAACGGGCGCGAACCGGCAACGGTCGCGCCCGTTTGCTTTGGGCGCCGAGGTGGCAAGCCCCATGCGATGGTAAGATGCTTTGGTGTGTAAAGAGGAGATTTGCCATGAGCAAGACAATAGTTAGGCCCACGCTATCGCTGGGCAACCACATCTATCTGTATCGCCTGCTGCGCGATGCGATTGGGTGTGGCAAGCAAACGTTTATGACACAGGTCGAGGAGGCGCTCACCGCTGGCGACATGACCGCTTATGACCTGGGCTTCGAATCCACGCGCGAGCTGCTCGAAGAGCTTGACGACTGCATTAAGCTGACCGTCTTTAAGGGCGGTCGCCTGTATGCCACCGTCATCGCCAACGAGGCCTGGGATACCGCCCTTGCCAAAGGCGAGGACAAGCCCAGGGCTGCCAAGGGTGCCAAGCAGTCCTACAAAAAGAAAAAGCGCGGCGAGAAAGACCTCAAGGCTGTACGCCCCAAGCACGTTAAGCGTCCCGAGCCCGAGCCCGTGGTTGAAGCTGTGCCGAAGCCCGGACCCGAGGCAGAGATCGAAGTCGCTATTGAGGTAGCAGTAGAAACCGAAACCGAAATCGCCGCCATGACCGATCCCGAAGTCATGTCAGAACAGGAAGCCGCTGCGGAGCTCAACGAGGCTCCCAAGTCGACAACCGAAGAAGCCGCTGACCAATCCGAGACGCCTGCGTTCCAAAACAGCGATGTCTTTGGCGACGAGGCCGAGGACGATCAGTCCGACGAACCCGCCGATCAAGACGCTACCGAGTCGGCGCCGGAGCCCGAGACACCGCAGCCCGCCATCTCGCTTACGGTCGTCTATGACCCCGAGAACGCAAACGCCGGCATCACCACCATGGCGTCCACGCCCATCGAAGCAAAGCCGAGCGTCGAGAACGAGAACGCGACGCAGGTTGAGGTTGAAACTGCAGCTGCAGACGCGCCCGTCACCGTGGAGCCCGTAGATTCCACGATCAAGCCGGAAGCGACGCCGGAGCCCGCACCCGTCATCGAGTCCGCGCCCACCTCTGCTTGCGACCAAATTCCCGCACCTGCACCGGCTCCGGTACCCGCAGCGGCCCCGGTCCCCGCACCCGCAGCGCCCGCCATCCCCGAGGACTTCCCCGTCGATTTCGCAACCGAGGTCTTCTGCCCCGGCCCGTTGCTGCACCAGCTGTCGACCTATCTC
>UQTU01000014.1 GCA_900544135.1 uncultured Collinsella sp. | reverse complement strand
CCATCGCGCCGAGAGTACTGCGGGGCCAGCCCGTGGGAGGCCAGGGCGCCGCTGACCGGTGGACGGCACCGAGCCGTACGCTTGACTTGAAGAAGGGGGAGGCCTCGCGGCCTCCCCCTTTTTTGCGTTTACGGGGCGTAAATGACTCAATTACACCAGACGATCTTGTTGTTTTCGGTATTGAGCCTTTATTTAAAGAAAATAAATCGTATAACAAGGGCAACTACTATGGCCGCAATGGTCAAAAGCAGAATTGTCAGCTGATGCTGCTTGCGTCGTTTACTTGACGAAACGAAGATTGACTTTCCCTGTTTTGGCGTTTCGAGATAGCGAGCCGAATGCGTCAAGGTTTGCTTGGGTCGAGGCCCTCTTTGTTGATGGACGGCGGATGCTTTCATCGGCTCATCACTAGCTACGCTGTTTTTAGATAATGGTGCGTCTTTCAGATATACAGGGTCTCCCGAGGCGACGCCCATATGTTTGCGCCCCGTTTGTGCTTCTTCGAGTGTTTGATATCGGTTTCTTGTCACATATTTGGGCTCTGGATCATTGATGGGCTCTTGCGAGATGTGGGGGCGATGGAATCGAATCGGTTGCGGGCTGGATGCTTCGTCCTGCTCCGGCATAAACGTGTTGTCCTGTTTTTGATCGTCCATGATGCCCTTTAGCTCGTTACCAACAACGTGTACGCGCTCATTGTAAGCCCCTTGTTATTTGTAGCTGCGAACATACTTGTTATTTAAGCTCTGGTTCAAAGAACCTTAACCTTACTAAAACCTGAGTCATACACACTTAGATATGCTTATAGTACTGGACTCAAAAAACTTTATAGTCGATGTATATATGGGCACTGGGTGGGCATATATAAGAGCGTCAAAAGAAGTCCCAGTCACCTAGAAGATGGCTCGGCAGTCCTTAAAAGGAGTGGTAAACATGGCAAGCATGGTTCCTTATCGTTCGGTTTTTGGCGTTCGTCCTTCTGCTAGCTCGCTGTTCGATCTGTTTGATGATATGACCGACCTTGCAAACAACTCGATTGCCTCCAAGGCGTTCCCCGTTGACGTTGAGGACAAGGGTGATGGCTACGAGGTCAAGGCGTATCTGACCGGTGTCGCCAAGGATGACATCGACGTTGAGCTCAATGAGGGTCGCCTGTCGATTAGCGTGAACGTTGTGGAGGACGAGGAGAACGAGGGCAAGAACTTCCTGCAGAAGGAGTTTAGCTCGTACAGCGCGACGCGCGGCGTGTATCTGAAGGACGCTTCGAGCGAGGGCCTTTCGGCTAAGTATGCTGACGGCATCCTGACCGTTACGGTTCCCAAGATTGTCGAGAAGAAGAACGTTACGAAGATCTCCATCGACTAACGATGGCTCTGCTTCAATCGAGAGTATGAGTTAAGGGGGGCTGGGAAGTGATTCCCAGCCCCCCCTTTGTTGTCTTGAGGGGCTATTGAATGGTTGTCGGTTGATACTGGCTTGCAGGGCGTATCGAGAGCTTCCGTGGCCCTTGAAGACGGGTGGCAGAACTGCCGAGTTCATCATCGAGACTTGCATCAAGCGCGTTGGCATAGCTTTTGACGGTAAGGCTTGGACGATTATTGTCCTGGCTGATGTGCATGGCGATGAGTTGTTCGGTGCGATCGGTAACAAGTTCGCGCGCGGCTTCGGCGGCCTGGTTGTTGGAGAGGTGCCCCTTTGTGGACAGGATGCGCTCCTGAAGAAAGCGGGGGTACGCTCCTTCGCGCAACATAGTTACATCGTGGTTACTTTCGAGCGCGAGAACTCGACAGTCTTTGAGGATGCCTATGGCCTTGCTCGATAACTCTCCGGTGTCGGTGGCAAACCCAATGGAATCATCGAGAGCATTAAATCGATAGCCGACAGGATTGATGACATCGTGCGATGTTGAGTAGGTTTGCACGTGGATGCCGGCAATGGGGAGCGTGTCGCCGGGGTCAAATTCCTCTACGGGCAGGCGCGCGAGGTTTTCTTTGCATGAAAGGGTGTCCCTGCTGGCAAAGAGGGGACCATGCCAGTGCTTGCACCATACATCGAGCCCCTTGATATGGTCACCATGCTCATGGGTGATTACAAGAGCGGCGACGTCGTCTGCCGAGAGGCCAAGCTCCGCCATGCGTTTAAGTGTCTCGCGGCGGGACAGGCCGTTGTCGATCATGATGAGCCCCTGAGGCCCCTCGACGAGTGCGCAGTTGCCTTTTGAGCCGCTGCCGAGGATATGAAGGTGCAGGCGAGACATAAGATTCCAAAGGATACAATAAGTGCGGACGAATAGAGGAGGAAGCGAATGCCAACGGTATCTCAGCACTATGGACATCATGCCGCGCCGAGGACGGATAAGAGCGCCCTGGCAACGCGGCAGGCCGCTGCCCCCGTAGTGCTCATGGTATCAGGCGGTGCGGACTCGACGGCGCTGCTCCTTATGGCTTGCACATCAAAGCTGGATATCCAGGACGGGCGCGGCGTCGCTCCCATTGCGCGCGAGCGATTGCACGTGCTGCATGTAAACCATCATCTGCGCGGGGAGGCATCCGATGGCGACGAGGCCTTTGTACGTGACCTGTGTGCGCAATACGGTTTGCCGCTGTGTGTTGAGCATGCCTATTTTGATGACGAATCGGGCAATATCGAGGCTGCGGCTCGCGAGGTGCGCTATGCCGCGGCACGGAGATATGTTCGCGAACTTTGTGCCGAATCGGGAGCACCGCGGACGGCGGCTCGTATCTGTACCGCGCATACTTCGTCGGACCGCGCGGAAACATTTTTGATGAATGCCATTAAAGGGTCGGGTCCCGCGGGTCTATCGAGCATTCCGCGCCGTCGGAACATTGTAGTTCGCCCCTTGCTCGACCTCACGCACGATGAGCTCGTGAGCTATCTGCAGGTGCACGGTCAGCCATGGCGGGAAGATGAAAGCAACGAGGACGTTTCGTACCTGCGCAACTATGTACGCCATCGGGTGATGCCGGTGGTGGCACAGCGCAACGCGAGCGTCTGTAAGACGATTGGCGCCGCTTGCGAAATTCTGGGCGACGAAGACGCCTTTCTTTCCCAGCTTTCGGCACAGGCGTTTCGAAGCTGCCTGCGCAAGGAAGCGGCGGCCGCACTGGTGCTCGATGCGCGCCGTCTTGCCGCCGCTGAGGTTGTGATTGCACGGCGTATCGTGCGATTGGCGATTAAGCGCATCGATCCCGACGCGCGACCGGAGATGCGGCACGTGGAGCGCGTGCTCGCCTGCGTCGCTGCGGGCTCGGGCTCGGTTACGCTTCCTGCGGGAATTGATGCCCGTGTGGAGTTTGGCACGCTGGCGTTCAAGGCCCCGGCGGCGCGCGAGGGTTTAGTGGCCGATTGGATCTCCGTTCCCGGTCGTCTGCCGCTGGGGGCGGGGCATATGCTGACAGCGGAGCCGATGGCTGTGGAGCCGGGGTGCGATATCGTGCACCGCGCCCGCGAGCTTGCTGCTGCCGGAAAGGTTGCGGCCTTGGTGGATGCGGCGGCCCTGGGGTTTGCCGACCGCGATAGCGAGCGGATGTTAGCCGGCTCGCGCGGGGAGATTCCCACCGAGGCACGATCGGCGCGCCTGTGGGTGGATAGCCCTGTGCCGGGAGACGTGATGTGCCCGTTGGGGATGAACGGCCGAAGCAAGAAAGTGTCAGACCTGTTGAACGAGGCGCGCATTCCTGTTTCAGACCGCTCTGGCGTACCCGTGGTAAGAACGGCTCCGGGAGGTGCCGTAGTATGGGTCGCGGGCGTTCGCGCGGACGAGCGTTTTAAATGCACGGCCGCAACGCGCGTGGCATATCTGCTTCGTGTGGTCGATGCGGAATAGCGCTTCGCGCCAGCTATTCTGTGCGACGTTGACGGTATTCCCGCGCTGATGGCGCACGTGCTGGTAAATATACCCCGTGCGCTGCTAGAATGTGTAGTTCGCGTCCATGCGGCGGTGCGTGGGCGATAAGCACAAGAAAGGGTTGTCATGGCTTCTCAACATCCGGATATCGAGAAGGTTCTGTTTACGCAGGAGGATATCGACGGTATCGTCTCTCGCCTAGGCGAGCAGATTACTCGCGACTACGCGGGTAAGGATCTGGTGCTGATTGCGGTCCTGCGCGGCGCCGTGGTCTTTATGGGCGACCTGATGCGCAAGATCGAGCTGCCGACCAACATCGATTTCATGGCTGTTTCGAGCTATGGCGACGGTGTGAAGTCCTCGGGCATCGTGCGTATCATTAAGGACCTGGATATCGACATCCGCGGTCGCGACGTGCTGATCGTCGAGGACATTCTGGACTCGGGCCTGACGCTCAAGTATCTGATGAAGAACCTCGAGAGCCGCAAGCCCGCCTCGCTGGAGGTTGCCGCCTTCCTGTGGAAGGACGTTGAGGACCGTACCTCGGCCGTCACGCCCAAGTATGTTGGAACCCATTGCCCCGATGCCTTTGTGGTGGGCTACGGCCTCGACTATGCCGAGCGCTATCGTAACCTTCCGTATCTGGGCATTTTGAAACCGGAGGTTTATTCGTAAGATGCCCGACGACCGTAACGATAACAATTCCCAGACTCCCCGGGAGCCTAAGATCCCGGGGATGCCCGGAGGCAAGAAGCCCACGCGTACGGGCTGGCTGTATTTTATTTTGGCTTGCGCGCTTCTGGGCTACGCCTTCTTTAACATGGGCTCCGGCTTTGCCAGCTCCAGCAATACCGTTAAGCTTGCGACGAGCGAGATGGTGAGCGCCATTAAGCAGGATCGCGTCGAAGATTTGACCTATACGGTTCAAGACGGAAGCGTGGCGGGTCATTACTGGAAGACGAAAAAGGACAAGGGTGACACGAGCGAGCTCAAGAGCTTCTCCTCGACCTATGTCGGCTCCGATTCGCTTGCCGAGCTTATGGCGGAGCACCCCGATACCAAGTACATCGTCAACACCAATGACCCCGATTTTTGGGGCGACTTGGCGATGAGCGTGCTTCCGACGATCGCCCTGATCGCCATCATGTTCTACTTTATGCGCCAGATGATGGGAGCCAACAACAGGAACATGCAGTTTGGCAAGACCAACGCCAAGACCAACGAGGCAACGCGCCCCAAGGTCAAGTTTGAGGATGTTGCCGGTGTGGACGAGGCAGTCGAGGAGCTCGAGGAGATTCGCGACTTTTTGAGCGATCCGGACCGCTATCGCAAGCTGGGCGCCAAGATTCCGCGCGGCGTGCTGCTGGTTGGCCCTCCGGGTACCGGTAAAACCCTGCTGGCCAAGGCCGTTGCCGGCGAGGCGGGCGTGCCGTTCTTTAGCATCTCGGGTTCCGACTTTGTCGAGATGTTCGTGGGTGTCGGCGCCAGCCGCGTGCGCGACCTTTTTAAGGAGGCCAAGTCTCAGGCTCCGTCAATCATCTTTATTGACGAGATCGATGCCGTGGGACGTCAGCGCGGAGCTGGCTTGGGCGGCGGTCACGACGAGCGCGAGCAGACGCTCAACCAGCTGCTGGTCGAGATGGACGGCTTTGAGGAAAGCGAGTCGGTCATCCTGATCGCTGCGACCAACCGTCCTGACATCCTGGATCCGGCATTGCTGCGTCCCGGCCGTTTTGACCGTCAGGTTACGGTCGACCGTCCGGATGTGAAGGGCCGCGAGCAGATCTTGCGCGTGCATGCCGAGAACAAGCCGATGGACGAGGACGTTAAGTTTGAGAAGCTCGCCCAGATGACCGTTGGCTTTACTGGTGCCGATTTGGCGAACCTGCTCAACGAGTCTGCGTTGCTGGCCGCTCGCCGTCATCGTTCTGTGATCTCGATGGACGAGGTCGAGGAGTCGATGGAGCGCGTGATTGCCGGACCGCAACGCAAGGGTCGCGTGATGACCGAAGCCGAGCGCACCACGATTGCCTACCATGAGAGCGGTCACGCTTTGGTGGGCCACATCCTGGAGCACTCCGATCCGGTTCATAAGATCTCGATCGTCAGCCGCGGTCAGGCCCTGGGCTACACACTGCAGCTTCCGCAGGAGGATCACTTCCTCAAGACCAAGAACGAGATGCTCGACGAGCTCGCCGTGTTCTTGGGCGGTCGCGTTGCCGAGGAGCTCATGTGCGACGACATCACGTCGGGCGCGAGCAACGATCTGGAGCGCGCGACTAAGATGGCGCGCGAGATGGTCACGCGCTTGGGCATGAGCGAGGAGTTGGGCACGCAAGTGTTTGGCGAGGCGCAGCATCAGGTGTTCCTGGGTCGCGACTATGCCGATCACCAGGATTACTCCGAGGAGACGGCGCGTCGCATCGACATCGAGGTCCAGCGCATTATGCGTGAGGCCCATCGTCGTGCGGTCGAGATTTTGGATGCCCGCCGCGATCAACTCGATCTGATGGCCAAGGTGCTGCTTGAGCGCGAGACCGTCGAGGGTGACGCCGTGAACGCCCTGCTCGACAACAAGTGGGACGCTTACCTTGAGCGCGAGGGCGATATCCTGGCGGCCAAGGAGGAGCGCAACGCCAAGGCGGCTGGCATGCCGACCAAGAAGCGCTCGCTTCGCATGAGCGAGGAGGAGTTGGCGGCTGATGCCGCGGCCTTTGCGCAGGCGGCCATGCAGGAGGATGCCGAAGCCGCATCCGATGATGCCGGAGATGGCAATGCTGCCAACGCTGACGGCAACACCGACGCCGACAAATAGTTCTTGTAGCGAAAGCCTCCGCGGGGAAACCTGTGGAGGCTCTTTCTTTTGAGCGATATGTTGATTGGGGACAGACTTAAATGAGCGTTTTCACGCATTTAAGTCTGTCCCCAATCAACATTGCTGCGGCACTTTGCTCAGCTAAAGCGTACAATAGCGCCTATGCGAAAGGGGAACAGATGATCAACGAAACTATGTATGCTCGCGGTGCGGAAAGCTCCATCATCCGTGAGATCTTTAGCTATGGCCTTGAGCGCAAGGCACAGATCGGCGCGGAGAACGTATTCGATTTTTCGCTGGGTAACCCGAGCGTTCCGGCACCTGCCGCCGTGGCTGAGTCCATTAAGAAGGCCTTGGAGCTGCCGAGCGACCAGCTGCATGGATACACGCCTGCGCCGGGTCTGCCGCAATGTCGAGCAGCCGTCGCCGACTCGCTCAACCGTCGCTTTGGCACGAGCTATGAGGGCAAGGATGTCTTTATGACGGTGGGTGCCGCGGCTTCGCTCACCTGCACGCTCAACGCGATTACCAATCCGGGCGACGAGGTCATCGTTATCGCTCCGTACTTCCCGGAGTATCGCGTGTGGATCGAGAAAGCTGGTTGCACGTGCGTCGAGGCGCTCGCCGATGAAGATACGTTCCAGCTGAGCGTGGATAACGTGCTCAAGGCGATTACCGATAAGACCGCTGCCGTCATTATCGACTCACCCAACAACCCGACCGGTGCCGTATATACACGCGACACGCTGACGCGACTGGCCAATGTTTTACGCGAGGTCAACGCCAAGCGCGATTCCGAGAACCCAATCACGCTCATCTCTGATGAGCCGTACCGCGAGATCGTGTACGGTGCCGGGGTGCCTTGGGTGCCCTCGATCTACGAGAACACCGTGGTGTGCTACTCGTATTCCAAGTCGCTTTCGCTGCCGGGCGAGCGCGTGGGCTGGATTTTGGTTCCCAATACCAATCCGCAGGCTGCTCACCTGATGCCGGCCGTTGCCGGTGCCGCCCGCACGCTGGGCTTCGTGTGCGCACCGGCCCTCTTCCAGCGTGTAATCATCGACTGCATTGATGAACCGAGCGATGTCGAGGCCTATGCGCGCAACCGCACCGCGCTTACCGATGCACTAGCGGAGTACGGCTACACCTATGTTGAGCCGGATGGTGCATTCTACTTGTGGGTGAAGGCGCTGGAGCCCGATGCGAATGCGTTCTGCGAGCGCGCGAAGAAGTACGAACTGCTCGCGGTGCCTTCGGATAGTTTTGGCATGCCGGGCTGGTTCCGCCTGGGCTATTGCGTGAGTTACGAAACGATTGTCAATTCGCTACCCGCTTGGAAACAGTTGGCGGACGAGTATCGTTAAAAGTAAAGCGCTCTGCCTACAATGTTTTACGTGAAACGGGGTTTGGTGTTAAGCCGGACCCCGTTGTCATGGACGTTGTGTCTTTGGGATGGAGTGGTTTTACGACTATCGAAGGCAATGCGTACAATGAATATAAGCGACGGCCGTGCCAGATAAGGAGACCTGATGCCCTACCTGCTTTCTTGTGACATTCATACCCATACGATGTTCTCTGCGCATGCATATTCGACCATTGAGGAGAATGTGTACTGGGCGGCAGAGCGTGGCCTGCAGGTGCTCGGGTCTGCCGACCATCTGAGCTCTATGGTTACGGCTTGTCCCAATGACCTGCGCAGTTACCAATTCTTTATCAACCAGGATATCTGGCCGCGCATTTGGAGCGGCGTGCTGGTGCTGCGTGGTGCCGAGGCCGATATCGTTTCGCTGGACGGAAGCCTGTTTGGCGAGGACACTCCTGTCACGCTCGATATCGCTGGCGATTCGTACAGTCGTCAGCATTCGCTGTTCGATTTGGTTACGCGTAATTTGGATTATTTGGTTGCAAGCGTGCATAATCCACAGATTGCTGAGGGCGCGACGCTGGCCCAGGCGACCGAGATGTATATCAATGCCCTGGAGCACCCCAAGGTGTTCATGCTGGGTCACACGGGGCGTTCGGGCGTGCCGTTCGATATCGACGAGGTGCTGTTGGCGGCTAAGGCCAAGCACAAGATTATCGAGATCAACAACCATAGTCTTGAACACGGTGTTGACACTGAGCATTGGGCCGTATGCCGCAAGATCGCTGAGCGCTGCGCCGAGCTGGGCGTGGGCATTGGCGTTTCGACTGATGCGCACATTGGCATGGTCATTGGTAAGCTCGATTACGCTCGCAAGATGCTCGACGAGATTCACTTCCCGTTAGATCTGATCGTGACGCGCGATCGCGAGACGCTGCTGCGCGAGATGGCGGCAGCCGGCGTGTGCGACCTGCGCAAGGGGATGTAGCGGAATTAATAAACCAAGAAAGGGGGCGGCCCAGACGGGTCGCCCCCTTTCTTGTCCCAAAAATCTACTGAGGTTGGTTAGCGGCGTTCGAGGACCGCTACGGTTTCGGTGTGGTCGGTATGGGGGAACATGTCGACGGGCGTGATCTTGAGCAGGCGATAGCCTCCGTCGAAGAGCTGATGCAGGTCGCGCTCTTGGGTCACGGGGTTGCAGCTGATATAGGTGATGCGGCGCGGCTTAAGTGCGCAGGCAGCTTCGAGGAACTCGGGGGTGGAGCCGGCGCGCGGCGGATCGATGGAAAGGACATCGATCCGCTCGTTGTTGTCGGCGGCATCTAGGATGTAATCGGTGGCATCGTCGGCCATAAACCATGCGTTGCGAGTAAGGCCGTTGAGCTCGGCGTTGCGACGTGCGTCAGCGATGCCGGCGTGGTTGCGCTCCACGCCAAGCAGCATAATGCCGATGCCCTTGTCCTGGGCGGCTTTGGCTGCGCACAGGCCGATGGTACCGCTGCCACAGTAGGCATCCATGAGCACATCGCCCTGGTGCAAATCCATGCCGTCGATAGCGAGCTGATAGAGCAGCTCGGTCTGTTGCGGGTTGGTCTGATAAAACGCGGTAGGGGAGATATCGAATTCGCAACCGAGCAGCTGGTCGCGCATGCACTCGGCGCCATATACAATGCGGGTTTCCTCGCCGAGGATGGCGTTGCCGGGACGTCCGTTGATGTTTTGGGCGACGGTGACGATGTGCGGATTGAGTGCGGCGACAGCCTCAAAGAACTCCTGCGCATGCGGCAAGTCGCGCTGAGCGGTCACGAGCGTGACCATGACCTGGTCGGTACGCCAGCCGCAGCGGACGACGGCATAGCGAAGCAAACCAAGATGCTTGTCCTCATTAAAGGCGGGAATATGCAGCCGCTCAGCTTCGCGTGCGATGCCGTTGAGAATCTGACGGGCACCCGGTGCCTCGACGGGGCATTCGGGTACGGCAACGATCTTGTGCGTGCCGCGCTCAAAGAAACCGCAACGGACAGCGCCCTCTCTGCCGGGGGCAAAGGGAGTGGCGGCCTTATGGCGAAACCCGCGCGGCGCAGGATATTTGCCCGGGTCGCCCAGGGTGACGCCCATACCGCGAATGGGGTCGACGCTAATACCCTCGCGCTCGCAAAGAGCAGCAAAAAGCTCCTCCATAACAGCCTGCTTAGCTGCCAACTGCTTTTTATAAGGACGATTGAGCGCCGTGCACCCCCCGCAAGCTTTCATGATCGGACAGGGAGACTTGGGATCCACAGCCTTACGCGCAGACGAAACCTGATCTATATGCGAGCGCTTGGAGCGAGTCTGAGATGCCTTGTCCTCGCTCCGACGAGAGCCGGGACGCTTGGCCTTAGCCTTGCCTTTGGCTGACTTGCCCTTCGCATCCTGAGACGACTTGGATTTCTTAGAAGATTTTTTCTCCTCCGACCCCTCAGCCGCCTCGATCAAAGCACGACGAGCCCTACGCTCCGCACGAGATTCTGCCATGAATTAACTCCACTATTAAATAAAAGAAAAGTCCAAAGTAATTGTACCGTGCATTCAACGTGCCCGATTGGAGGGGACGCCTATTTAAGACTTCGAGCACGTTGTTTCCCGGAATGCCGGCAGCCGTCACGGTATTTAATTTGTCGCGAGTTCCGCACGAACAGGAGGCCACTTAATGTGGCCTCCGTCGTGAGCAGGACTGTAGAGCAGCAAATTAAATACCGTGACGGCTGCCGGCATTCCGGGTGCACCAACCTTGTGCTCTATCACGCTAAAGTGTATGATTCTGAACGTTACATGACTCACTTTACCTAACTAAAGTGTCATCAAGGGGGAATACCATGAACACCGATATGTCTCGTCGTCAGTTTGTTGGTCTAGCCGGCTCGCTCGCCACGGTGCTTGGCCTTGGTCTTGTCGGTTGCGGCGGTGGCGCCGGCAAGGGCTCCGCCGCTGGCTCTGCCGCGGCCAAGGATGTGAAGGGCGCTGCGGAGTCCAAGAAGCTCGTGGTGGGCTTTGATAAGTCCTATCCTCCGTATGGTTTTGTGGGCGACGATGGCGAGTACACCGGCTTTGATCTCGATTTGGCCAAGGCTGTTGCCGATAAGCAGGGCTGGGAGGTCAAATACGAGGCCATCGACTGGGATGCCAAGGATACGCTGCTCAACTCGGGCGCCATCAACTGTATCTGGAACGGCTTTACCATGGAGGGCCGCGAGGACGACTACACGTTCTCCGAGCCGTACATGCTCAACGAGCAGGTGCTGGTGGTAAAGAAGGATGCAGGCATCAAGAGCTGGGACGATCTTGCCGGCAAGACCGTGATTACCCAGACTGATTCCGCTGCACAGGATGTGCTCGAGGGCGACCAGAAGGATTTGGCCGCGACGTTTGCCACGCTCGATACCATCGGTGAGTACAACACGGCGTTTATGCAGCTCGAGAGTGGTGCAGTCGATGCCGTCGCCTGTGACCTCTCGATTGCCCAGTATCAGCTTGCCGCCAAGCCCGATGCCTATACACAGCTTGATGAGCCGCTGTCCAGCGAGCACTACGCCGTCGGCTTTAAGAAGGGCGACACCAAGTCGGCCGACGCCGTGACCGAGTCGCTCAAGGCGCTCTATGAGGACGGTACGGTCAAGGACCTGTGCGATAAATATGCGAGCTACGGTCTGTCCTTCGACAACTGGGTTCTCAAATAGCCACAGCACCCAACCTTGCGGCTCCAACCCTCCTCGCGTACCAAAGTACGCTTCGTCGGGCTTGTCGCTCGCAATCTTGGGCACTGTGCCTATTTGAGAGTAAAATCCGCTGTTCCGTTGCTGCGAAAGAGAGGGTAGGTTGTCTATCCAAGTCATGATGCAGATGCTTGGCCAGGGATTCTTGGTCAGTTTGCAGCTGTTTGTGCTGACGCTGCTGGGGTCGATTCCGCTGGGAATCCCCGTGGCGTTTATGCGCATGAGCAAAATTGCGCCGCTCCGCTGGATTGCGCGCATCTACATTTCGGTCATGCGCGGTACGCCGCTCATGTTGCAGATGTTTGCCATCTACTTTGCCCCGTACTACGTGTTTGGCATTTCGCTCACGCCCGATTCCAAGTGGACGGCGTGTGTCGTGGCATTCATCATCAACTACGCCGGTTACTTTGCCGAGATTTATCGCTCGGGCCTGCAGTCCATTCCGCGCGGTCAATACGAGGCTGCCGAGGTGCTGGGCTACTCGCGCATGCAGACGTTTCTGTATATCGTGATGCCGCAGGTCGCCAAGCGCATTTTGCCGGCGATGGGCAACGAGATCATCACACTGGTCAAGGACACGTCGCTGGCGTTCGCCATCGGCGTGGGCGAGATGTTCTCGACGGCCAAGGCGCTGGTCGCCTCGCAGGTGAGCATGGTGCCGTTTGCGATCGCGGCGCTGATTTACTGGGTCTTTAACTTCGTCGTCGAGATGCTGCTGGGCGCCGCCGAGACAAAATTGGATTACTACCATGACTAGATCGTTCCGCCGTTCTAGCGAACGGCGGACTGCTCGACGCTGCGCGCGTGCCTGACGGCCAATCTGCTCCTCAAGCCGTCGCTTGCGTACAGAAGTACGCGGCGCTCCTCTTTCGGAGCACATTGTCTCGCCAGTCACACGCTCGCTGACTTTTTAAACACATGGAGGTTCCCGTGTCCGGAACGGTAATGAATATATCGAACGCGCGCAAGGCGTTTGGCGGCAATGAGGTGCTCAAGGATATCTCGCTCGAGGTAAAGCGTGGCGAGGTCGTAGCGATTATCGGGCCTTCAGGCGGCGGTAAGTCCACACTTCTGCGCTGTGCCACACTGCTCGAGACACTTGACGGAGGCTCGCTCTCGTTTGGCGACCTTGCCGTTGCGACGGACGCGGGGTCGGGTGCGGTATATGCGAAAGGCGACGTGCCCAAGCGGGCGCGTTCGCGATTTGGCCTGGTGTTTCAGAACTACAATCTGTTTCCGCACTATACGGTGATGAAAAACATCACCGATGCTCCGATTCGCGTACTCAAGCGTCCGCGCGAGCAGGCCGAAGCACGTGCGCGTGAGTTGATCGCGCAGATGGGGCTTACGGGCAACGAGAACAAGGTGCCATGTGAGCTTTCGGGTGGTCAGCAACAGCGTGTGAGTATCGCCCGCGCCTTGGCGCTCGACCCGGAGATCTTGTTCTTTGACGAGCCGACTTCGGCGCTCGATCCCGAGCTAACGGCCGAGGTGCTGCGTGTCATTAAAGACCTTGCCGCGCAGAATATGACGATGGTGATCGTGACCCACGCAATGCAATTTGCGCGCGATGTTGCCGACCGCGTGGTCTTTATGGACGGCGGTCGCATTGTCGAGGAGGGTCCTGCCGAGCAGGTTATCGATCACCCGCGTGAGCAACGTACCCGTGAGTTCTTGAGCCGTATCGAGGGCTAGGCTCAGCTATATATTGAGATGAAGCCGCCGCAGGTCTTATGGTCTGCGACGGCTTTTATTTGTATCGATGGGGTTTAATAATCGCCTCGCATGCGTTCTTCTTCCTCTCGCCGCCTGTATTCATACGTGCGCCGAAAGGTATGCATGGATAGTCGTCCGTGAGGGTAGGGTGGTGCCATAGGACATTTGGAGGGTGAGTCGGCTCGGCTGCCGACCATGCTGCTCCCGGGACGGCACCGACCGCGAACTCTCCCCGTTGGCGTCGCGCATTGCGCGCGGCCCTGCAAGGAGGTCATCATGGGTGCTCCCAAGACCGGTAACGTAAGGAACGTGGTGCTCGTAGGCCAAGGCGGGGTGGGCAAGACCTCACTCGCCGAGGCCATGCTCCACCTTTCCGGCAAGACCGCCCGCCTGGGTGGCCACGACGGCACCAAGCCCACGCTCGACTATGACCCCGAAGAGGTTAAGCGCGCGTTTTCCATCTCGACGACCATTGCGCCGATCGACTGGAAGGGCGCGCGTATCAATGTGCTCGATGCCCCGTGCTACCCCGATTTTATCGGCGACGCCTTTGCCGCTATGAGCGTCTGCGAGACGGCTCTGTTTGTGGTCGACGCCGAAGCCGGCCCGCAGCCTACGACGGTTAAGCTCTGGTATGCCGCCGAGGACCTGCGCCTGGCGCGTGCGGTGTTCGTAAACCGCCTGTCGCGCTCCGAGGCCAGCTTTGCGACCACCATGGAACTGCTGCAGGAGCGCTTTGGCACGCGCCTGGGCGCCGTGACCCTTCCCTGGGGCGAGGGCGAGGACTTTGACGGCATCATCGATCTGGTGCGCATGAAGGCACGCCATTGCAACGGCGCCGAGGCCGTTGAGTCGGAGATTCCCGAGGAGTATCGTGCCCAGGCCGAGGAGGCCCATGACCATCTGTGCGAGCTGGTAGCCGAGGCTGACGACGAACTGATGATGAAGTACTTGGAAGGCGAGGAGACGCTGACGCAGGAGGAGCTTGAAGGCCTGCTGTCGAAAGCGATCGCCGAGCGCATCTTTGTGCCGGTCTTTGCGGGCGATTGTATTAAGGAGCAGGGCGTCAACTCGCTGATGGACGACATCGCCACGTACTTCCCGGCGCCGACCGACTACGGCGAGATGCCGCTTATCGACGGTGATTCGCTCAAGATTTCGAGCGACGATGACCGTCCGGTGGCGTTTGTGTTTAAGACGCTGGCCGATCCGCAGCAGGGCCGCATCAGCTTTATCAAGGTGCTGACGGGCACGCTTGAGCCGGGCCTTGAGCTGATCAACGCGCGTACCCGCAAGAGCGATCGTCTGGCTCACCTGTATGTGATGTGCGGCCGCGACATGACTGAGGTCGGCCACGCCTATGCCGGCGATATCATCGTGGCGCCCAAGCTGGCGGCCGAGACGGGCGATACGCTCTCGATTACCGGCAAGGTCGAGGCTGCGGCGTTTAAGTTCCCCAACTCGCAGTACCGCATCGCCATCGAGGCCGAGAACCGCGGCGACGAAGAGAAGCTCTACACGTTTATCGAGAAGGCCTGCAAGGCCGATCCGACCATGAGTATCGATCGTGACGAGGAGACGGGCCAGACCATCATCTCGGCGGTGGGCGAGGCGCAGGTTTCGGTCCTGCTCAATCGCCTTGAGGACCGCACCAAGGTTGCGGCCAAGAGCGTGCCGATCCGCATCCCGTATCGCGAGACCATCCGCCGCACGGCAAGCGCCCAGGGCCGCCACAAGAAGCAGACTGGCGGTGCCGGTCAGTATGGCGACTGCTGGCTGCGCGTGGAGCCGCTCATTGGGCCCGACGGTACGAGCGGCGGCTATGAGTTTGTTGACGAGGTCGTGGGTGGCCACATCCCGCGCTCGCTCATTCCTGCCGTGGACAAGGGCGTTCAGGAGACTATGAAGGACGGCATCATTGCCGGCTACCCGCTTACGGGCATTCGCGTGGCTGTGTACGACGGCTCGTATCACAGCGTCGACTCCAACGAGATGGCGTTCCGCGCGGCGGCTCGCATCGGCCTGCGCAAGGCATGCGCCGATGCCGACCCGGTGGTGCTGGAGCCCATCGAGGAAATCACGGTGACTATCCCCGAGAGCTACGCCGGCGCCGTGATGGGCGACATCTCGGCTTCGCGTGGTCGCGTGACGGGCATGGAGACCGATGAGCGCGGAGACACCGTGGTCATCGCCCAGGCGCCGCTGGCCGAGCTGACGGATTATTCGACGCGTCTGCGCTCTATCACGCGCGGCACGGGCGACTTTACCATGAAGCCCGCGGGCTATGAGCAGGTGCCTTATGACGTTCAGGCCAAGCTGGTCGAGCGCTATGAGGAGGGCCGCGCCAAGTAACGTGTGGTTTTGTCTGCAATGTAGGTGCTGACGAAAAGGCCGCCCTGGGTAACCGGGGCGGCCTTATTTGATCCCTTGGGGACGGAGGAAAACGGATCATTTTTTTGGGTTACGGGCGGCGCGGCTGGCACTAGTCTCCGGATGCCTGGTTGCGGCCGGTGGCGTAGTCGATCTGCACATGCGGCTGCAGGTTGTAGCAATACACGTGGAAGCAGAGGGTCTTGCCGTGGTCCTCGACCGATTGCGCCTCAAGGCGCACGCCGCGGCAGACAAGTTCCTCTTCGTTGTACATGGGCGTGACGCGATAGAGCACATGGTTGCCCGTATTGCGAATATAGTTGAGAATCTGCTCTTCAAACGGTAGCATGCCCGTCTCGTTGAGATAGCGCGTGCCGGTGAGGAGATTCTTGCGGTTGGCGTTTTCGCCGCAGAGCGACCAGGCGATGAGGTGGCAGCGGTTGTAGAGGCTCTGGCCCGGAATAAAGTCGTAGCGCTGCTGGCGCCATCCAGCGGGATGGATACGCGAGATATCGCCGCGCTCGCCTTGACCGAGTGATTCGGGGCCCACGCAGGCGAGCGCTTTGCGGGTGCGGCCCAAGCTGTCGAGCTTGGAGAACTTCTTAAAGCAACCCTCTTCGGTGGCGCGCTCGTATTCATCGAGCGTGAATGACGGTGTGCCGAGCGGGTGCGTGCTGTCGGCGCGCAGGGCCACATAGGGGTTACCCGCGTAGTCGGGAATGCTGCTGAGGTATACGCCGCGGGCGCGGTCGAGATCGGGGTTTTCGACCTCGTCGATGGGGGTGGCGGCGCTGTTCGTGGAACCGTCGTCACCGGTGTCGGTTGCGGCGGAATCGGAGTCATCGCCAGAGTCTCGGCTATTTTGAGAGTCCGAGGAGCTCGCTGTTCCCGATTCGAGCCGGGCAACCAGGTCCGCTTCGTCGTCGGTACGGCTGGGACTCTCGCTTTGTTTTTCGGCCAGAGCCGCTGCCTGCTCATCGCTTTGCGGCGACAACAGCTTGGGCGCTCCGTCGAGCGACCCTGTGAACAGCGCAAACCCCAGCATCACGGCGGTGCCGATGGAAAGTACTTGCTTGTAAGCGGACTTGCGCGACATGGAGGCTCCTGGATGGACGGTTGGGAATCTACCAGTCTAGCAGGAGCCGGCAGGGGCCGTTCTGTCGAACAAATACTTAAGATTTGGGACAAATGCTACGGATTCATGTGCCTCATATGGAGCTGCGGCGGTTGTGTATATGGGGCTGTCTGGCGTTTCCCCAGATAAAACCTGCCAAAATAAATCTGTCCCTTTTTGGCAGGTTACTGGTTCATGTTGCCGTGAATGTAGGGGGTGACCTCGGGGGAGATATGGTCGCAGCCCAGCTCGCGCAGCGCGGACTCGATGGCGGCGGGCAGCGGGGTTTTGCCCTCGGCATCGACGGCGTTGCCACCGAGGGCAGCAATCTTGGCGACATCTGCGGGTGCGGCCTCGATATGCATGCAGCCGCCGATTAAGCGCGCGCGTACCTGTGCCAGATCAAGATCGTGCAGGTAATCCTCGCAGGCGCGGATTAAATCGACCTTCTCGCGCGTAAGCTCCTCGCCCGTGGGGACGCGGGTGGCAAGACATGCTCCCGCCGGCAGGTTCCAAACGGGATAGCCCCATGCGCGCAGCAGCTCGCGCTCTTCGTCCTTGGTAAAGCCGACCTCCATAAGGGGTGAGCGTACGCCGAGCTCTTCTGCCGCACGCATGCCGGGGCGGTAGTCACCGCGATCGCTTGCATTGCTGCCATCGATGACGGTGGGAAAGCCCAGCGACTTGGCGTGGTTGACGATAGCAGTAAAGCCGGCGCGCTTGCAGTGGTAGCAGCGATTGGCGTCGTTGCGGGCAACCTGGGGGAGCTGCAACTGATCGACCGAAAGATTGAGTACGGGGAGCTTAAAATGCGGCTCCTCACCGGCTTGTCCGTCAACGGATCGCTCAAACGAAGTTTGCTCGGGCGTGCCGATGAGCGGCGTGGTGAGGTGAACGAGAAGAGTGCTGGCGGGCATGATACGGGCGCAGACCGCGGCCAAAAAGCTGCTGTCGACGCCACCGGAAAAGCCGATGGCGACGCGTCCGTATGCCAAAAGCAACTGCTCGAGCGTCGTGAGTTTGTCCTGAAGCTCCTCTGCAGGTGCAGTAGTGTCTGAAAGCATGAAACGATCCTTACCATTGAGTACTCGGTTGAAAACTATAATCCTACCGAGCTGCCTGTCATAAGACCTCTACCTATGTAACGAAAGTGCAATATGCTATATACGTTATATACAAGTTTGTAAAGTGCGGTAGAGTGGCAGTAATGCAATCCGGTGAGGGGGCCGATATGATCAAGGCTGTTATTTTTGACATGGACGGAACGCTGGTCGATACCGAGCGTTTAGGCATCAAGGCATGGAAGGCGGGCGCTGCCGAGCTGGGGATCGCGATTGATGATGCTCTGATCCATCAGTTTATCGGCCGCACGCTGCCCGATGTCATGGACATCCTTGATGAACATTACGGCAGCCACGAAACCACCGAGGCGATCTATGTCCGCCACAAGGAGATTCGCGACGAGATAGTCAAGACCGAACTGGAGCTTAAGGCCGGCGCCGCCGAGTGTCTAGACGAGCTGCTGGCTGCGGGCTATCACGTGGGCCTTGCGACGTCGTCGCGCCACGTTACGGCGGAGCGCAACCTTAAGATGGTCGGCCTCTTTGACAAGTTTGAAACGGTGACCTGTGGCGAGGACGTCGTGCACGGCAAGCCCAACCCTGAGATGTACCTGCTTGCCTGCGAGCGCGCGGGCTTCGCTCCCGAGGAATGTGCCGTGGTCGAGGATTCGCGCAACGGCTGCGTCTCGGGCATCACGGCCGGCTGCCATGTCTTTGCCGTTCCCGATATCGTGCCGCTGCCGCAGGACGTGGTGGATGGCTGCGAGGCCGTGCTCGATACGTTGTTCGATCTGACGGCGGCGGTCAAGGCCGTGCGCTAGACAATTGCGGAGCTGAAACGAGCAATTGGCCGTCTTTGCGCTTAAGCAAAAGAGGTCCGGCAATGGTCGGGCCTCTTTTGCTTAAGCGGCGTTTTGGCATACTGGCCGACGTGCTATAGATACGCGCCGAGGTTGATGGCGGTGGCTTCGGCTTGGCTGCTCGCCTGGGTGCTGGCGCGCTCCAAGAGGAACGGCCGCACGAGTTCCTGACGGTTGATGTCCTCGGCGGCTGTGACCGCAGTAACGGTTCTCGCTGCGGAACCAATGCGGATGTGCTTGGTTTTTGCCGGTGCCTTGTTCTCGATTTGCTCCATGAGCAGCTGGACACCCTTGCGGCCAATCTCGTAGCCCGGGGGTGCCACCGTGGTGAGGGGGACCGACCCGCTCCATGCAAGCGGGTTACCGTCGCAGCCGGCCACGCGAACCTGTTCGGGGACGGAGATGCCTTTGTCGGTCAACGCCGAGATAACGCCCGAGGCCAATACATCGGTAAGGCCGATGACAAAATCGGGACGCTCGCCGGTAGAGCGCTCGGCAATCTGAGCGCCGATGCTGTAACCATCGGCAGCGGTATTCCATTCTCCGGCGTCAATGACCTCAATTTTGATATCGGGATGCAGGACGAGGGCCTTATGAATGCCAAGTACGCGCAGGGTGAGCTGCATAAATGCCGCTCTGCCCACAACGGTGATATGGCGCGCGCCGCGGGTGATGGCGAGCTCGGCGATAATGCGCCCTTGCGCCTCGTTGTCGGCGGCCACGTAGTAACCGGGTTCGGAGCAGTGGATGTCCAGATGGACGATCGGCACGGGCATCTTGGCCATTGCGGGGTGCCAATCGGGGGACGCCATAGGCTGAACCATGACGCCGGACATCTGCGTGCCCATAAAATAGCGCAGGTAGTGGTCCTCGAGGATGTCGTCGTTATCGGCGTTGGCGATGAGCAGGTCATAGCCGTGCTTGCGGGCCTCGTTATGGGCGCCGCTGGCAATTTGGAGCGAGAAGCCATGGTCGAGACGGGGGAGGACCAGGCCAAAGGACTTGGTGGCGCCGCCCGCGAGCTGACGAGCACTTTGGTTGGGCAGGTAGCCAAGGCGATTGATGGTCTCGTTGATGAGCTTGAGGGTCTCGGGGCGCAGCTTTTCGGGGTGGTTGAGCGCGTTGGATACCGTGCCCAGCGAGACTCCTGCCTCGCGCGCGACGTCGCTGATTTTTACCTTTGCCATAGCGGCCCCTTTGATACGTTTCAAGTACGAGTCAGATTGTAGCATCGCCCGTTCCCAGGGTGTCAAAACTTACCAATTAGGGGCAGGTTTATTTTGGCAGGTTTTATCTGGGCAAACACCGGAGTCCAGACCAAACCACCGCAAGGGTGGCGCAGCGCACTGCCTCCTTTGCGGCGGTCGCGTTGCCTGGCCCTTCAATTGTCTCGATCTGTAACATCTGGACGACAAAACAAGACCTACCTGTTACAGATTGAGACAGATCGCCGGTGCCGGGCGGAAAATCTCGATCTGTAACAGCAAACCCTCTTTCGGCGCCTCAGATGTTACAGATTGAGACGTTTCGGCGGAGCTTGTTGTCAGACACCCGAACCACCACAAAGGTGCCTGTCCCCTTTGTGGTGGTTTTGCCGCAGCTGGGCTGCTCGCTAAACAGTGGAGTGTCTACAATAGAAGCCGCTTTGAACGTAGATTGAAAGGCTTTGGTATGACTCGCGCTGTTTCTCGTCGTGATTTCCTGGGTTTGATCGCCGGTGCTGCAATGGTTGCGGCGAGCGGTTGCGCTGGCAGTGGCGCTGACAAGGGCTCTGCCGCCGGTTCTGCCGCGGTTGCGGGCGACGATATCAAGGGCGCCAAGCTCACCTTTGTGGGCGACGATGCCTTTGCGCCCTATCGCTATCTGGAGACGCAGTCGGACGGCAAGCAGAAGGTTGTCGGCCTGGATATCGCCATTGCCGACGAGATGGTCTCGCGCCTGGGCTTTTCTTACGACTTTGAGCCGCAGGACTTTGCCGCCACGCTTGCATCGGTGCAGAGCGATGACAAGGCCTTTACCATGGCGATGAGCTCCAACGAAGAGCGCGAGCAGACCTACGACTTCACGCGCGGCTACTATCAGCCGCTTGTGGGCGTTCTCACGCTCGGCGGCGATCCCGTCAAGCGCGTTGAGGACCTCGTCGGCAAGTCTATCGCCTGCACCACCGGTACCGTGCAGAACAAGTTCATCGCCAAGGTCATGCCCGATGCTGATATTCACACGTACGACGGTGGCGACCAGTGCCTGCAAGAGGTGCTCGCCGGGCGCATCGATGCCTACCTGTGTGACGGCGCCGAGGGCCAGTCCATGCGCGATGCGAATGAGGGCCTGGTGCTGGGCCTGCTCGATCGCTCCGAGACGAGCGATCACGTGGGCGTGTACCGCCTGATGGCCAAGAAGGGTGCCGGATTTGTCGCGGCGCTTGACGAATGCATCGGCGAGATGCTCGAGGACGGCACCATCGATGACTGCATCAAGCAGTATGTGGGCGCCGACTTCATGTGGAACGGCGACTATTCCGCTTCCGGTACGTCGACGGTTGCCGGAAAATAGCGAGCCGGTGAGGCGCGCGCCAAGGGCATGCTGATGAAGTTTGAACTGCTAGAACCATATATACCGATGTTTATGAGCGGCCTGGTCGTGACCTGTCAGGTGACGGCCGCCGCGCTGGCCCTAGCACTCGTCCTGGGCTTTCTCATTGCCGTGCTCAAGGTTTTGCCCTGTCGCCCATTGCGTGCGGTGCTCAACTTCTACACCTCTATCTTTCGCGACGTGCCGCTCATCGTGTTGCTTTTTTTGGCGTACTTTGCGACGCCGCAGCTCACGGGCTTCAAAATTTCGATGTTTGCCGCCGGTGCCATTACGCTGGGGCTCAACGGCTCAGCGACGGTGTCCGAGACGGTGCGCGGTGGTATCGAGGGCGTTGACCGGGGGCAGTACGATGCCGCTCGGGCCATCGGGCTTCGCTATGTTCCCATGATGCGCAAGATCATCGTTCCGCAGGCGATGCGCTCGATTGCCCCTGCTCTGGTCAACGAAGTGATCACGGTCCTCAAGAGCTCCTCGCTGGTGGCAACCATCGGCCTGATGGATATGATGCGCGCCGCCCAGAGCGTGCAGGCGCTCACCTATCGAGCCTTTGAACCGTTTTTAGTGGTGGCCGTGGTCTACTACGTCATTGTTATGGCACTCACGGCCCTGGGCAATCGGCTCGAACGCCGCCTGCGTCCCTAGGGGAGTGCCAACCACAGCAAAGGTGCCTGTTACCGTTGTGGTGGTAGGGTGTGTGCATCGAGTGGTATCCAGTTTAAGATACCACTTCTGGTATATCAGCTTGCGTTTGTGTGAGTACAATACTCGGACGTTATACGTCTCAGCGCCCGTCGTGCGTGGGCGTTTTGCAGTCACGCGAGCGAAGGGATTTATCCTATGTGCGGAATTGTCGGCTACACCGGCTCTGATATTGCAAAGAACATTCTGGTCACGGGCCTTAAGCGTATGGAATATCGCGGTTATGACTCCTCGGGCGTCGCGCTCGAGGTGGGCGAGGGCGCCGCGGCTCACCTCGACGTCATCCGCCGCGTGGGTAAGGTTGCGGGCCTGGAGAGCGAGCTTTCCAATATCGACAGCGACGCTACCTGCGGTATCGGCCATACCCGCTGGGCCACTCACGGCAAGCCTTCCGTTGTCAACGCCCATCCCCACACCAGCTGCGATGGTCGCATCGCCATCGTCCACAACGGCATCATCGAGAACTTCGCCGAGCTGCGCGAAGAGCTGGAGGGCCGCGGCCATCACTTTAAGAGCGAGACCGATACCGAAGTTTTCGCGCACTTGATCGAAGAGGCCTATGCCGAGACGCGCGACCTGATGGCTTCCGTGCGCGAGGCCTGCACCCACGTGGTGGGCGCCTATGGCCTGGCCGCCGTGTGCGCCGACGAACCTGGCGTGATCGCCGTTGCCCGCAAGGACTCCCCGATTGTGGTCGGCGTGGGCGAGACCGGCTCCTACGTTGCCTCCGATGTGATCGCGCTTATCGATGCCACCCGCGATGTCGTGGTGCTCGAAGATGGTCAGTTTGCCAAGCTCACGCCCGCAGGCGTCGAGTATACCGACGAGGCCGGCAATGTGATTGAGCCCAAGATCACCCATATCGACTGGGACCTGGACATGGCCGAAAAGGGCGGTTATCCCGACTTTATGCTCAAGGAGATTCACGAGCAGCCGCGCGTGGTGCGCGACACGCTGGTGGGCCGCATGACCCCTGCCGGTGAGCTCGATATCGACGAGTTGGGCCTTTCGCTCGAGGAACTCAACGATATCGACCGCGTATATGTGATTGCCTGCGGCACCAGCTACCACGCCGGACTCATCGCCAAGAACCTTATTGAGGGCTGGGCTCGTATTCCTACCGAGGTTGAGGCGGCTAGCGAGTTCCGCTACCGCAACCCCATCATCACGCCGACGACGCTCGTCGTGGCCGTGTCCCAATCGGGCGAGACGGCCGACACCCTTGCCGCCATTCGCGATGCGCGCATCAAGGGCGCCAAGGTCTTTGGCATCACCAACGTGGTGGGCAGCCCGGTGGCGCGCGAAAGCGACGGCGTCATCTACACCAAGGCCAACAAGGAGATTGCAGTCGCCTCGACTAAGAGCTTCATCGGTCAGGTCGTGAGCCTCACGCTTTTGGCCTTGCTGCTGGCGCAGGTCAAGTACCGCTTGACCACCAAGCAGACGCGCATGCTGTTCCGCGAGCTTTCCGATACGGCCGAGCAGATCCAGTGGATCCTGGATACGCAGACCGAGGCCGTGCACGAGGCCGCGCTTGTGTGCAAGGACGCGCAGTCCGCGCTGTTTGTGGGTCGCGGCATGGGCGCCGCCATTTCTTATGAGGGCGCGCTTAAGCTCAAGGAGGTCAGCTACCTGCATGCCGAGGCATATGCCGCCGGCGAGATGAAGCACGGCCCCATCGCGCTGATCGATCCGGGTTTCCCTGTCATCGCGGTGGCAACCAAGAGCGCAACATACGATAAGACGGTGTCGAACCTCATGGAGTGCAAGGCTCGCGGCGCCAAGGTCATCGTCGTTGCTACCGAGGGCGACGAGGAAATCAACAAGATTGCCGACTGCATCATTCGCGTGCCGTCCGTCCGTGACGTGTTCAGCCCCATCACGGCGAGCGTTCCGCTGCAGCTGCTCGCCCGCGAGGTGGCCATCCTGCGCGGTTGCGACGTTGACCAGCCTCGTAACCTGGCGAAAAGCGTTACTGTCGAGTAATTGTTGTTCCGCCGTTCTGCCGAACGGCGGACCGGTCGACGCTGCGCGAGCCGCATTCACGCCAATCTGACGTTCAATTTCGAGGGCGCGACCAGAAGGTCAGCGCCCTCTCATTTCACGTCACCTTGGCGCAAATGCGGCTCGCTCACTGTTGACGACTGACATCGAGTGCTCTGTTGTCGAAACGCGCCAACAACAAGGCCCGGCTCCGTTGTGGCGGAGTCGGGCCTTGTTGCATTTGCCCAGATAAAACCTGCCGAAATAAACCTGTCCCTTTTTGGCAGGTTAGCGGAGCTTGCTGGTCTCGAAATACTTGGGATATTGGTCCAGGACCTCGGTCTGGTTGCGGAACATCATATGCAGGTGCTTGCTGACCAAAAAGCTCGCCTCGATGGGGTCGCGGCCGGCGATGGCGCGGCGGATTTGCTTGTGCTCGTTAACAATCTCCTGATTGTCGAGCCTCTGCGTGGCGGCGCGCAGCCAGCGGAAGCGCTCCAGGTCGGCATTGGTCGCCTCGAGCCACGACCACACGGTGCTGCGGCACGCGATGCTAAAGATCATGCGGTGCATGAGGTTGTCGCTTAAAAAGAATCCGATGCGATCCTCTTCGGCCATGGCCTTTTCCTGCAGCGCGATGGCTCGGTCGAGCTGCTCGATGCCTGCCGAGGTGGCACGGGCGCAGCACTCCACAATCACCTGTTTTTCCAGGTGTTCGCGAATGTAGCAGGCGCTCTCGGCAAAGGTGAGGTTGATGGGCGAGACATAGGTGCCGCTTTGGGGCACGGTGCGCACCAGGCTCTCTTGCGCCAGACGCACCAGTGCCTCGCGCACAGGGGTGCGCCCCATATCCAGGTCGTCGCAAAGCTGCTTGACGCCTAGCTTTTCGCCCGGCTTGTAGTCCAGGTAGACGATTTTGCGTCGAATGGTGTGGTAGGACTGGTCCTGTAGGCTCGTTTCCTGCTCGCCGACGTGCATCGATTCTTCCATAGCGCCTCGCAACTGTTCTATCAAACTCATATGTCAGTTGTTTATTATGCCGCGAACCAGCTCTCCGCGGTGGGTAATTCGGCTGTTGCCCGAGAACTATTGCGGCATCTTAGTCTGTATTTGCGCAGGGCTGTGCTCAACATTGCCGTATCATAAGCCGTCGCAAACGTGAAATAGAAAGAAGGAATCTCATATGCAACTGGCGAATATCGTACGCGAGCGCTGGAAAGGCGTCTTGTTCTGCCTGATCATCGCCATTCCCGCGACGTTGCTCGGCAAACAAATTGAGGTGGTCGGCGGTCCGGTATTTGCCATTCTCTTTGGCATGGTCCTGGCGCTCGTCTTTCCCAAGAATCGTCGCGAACAGCTCGCCGCCGGTGTCACCTATACGTCTAAAAAAGTCTTGCAGTACGCGGTTATCCTGCTTGGCTTTGGCATGAACCTCTCCCAGATTCTGTCCAAGGGCGCCCAGTCGCTGCCGATTATCGTGGCGACGATCTCGACCTCGCTTGTCATCGCCGTCGTGCTCTGCCGCGTTATGAACGTGCCGGGCAAGATTGTGACGCTTGTGGGTGTGGGCTCGTCGATTTGCGGCGGTTCGGCCATCGCTGCGACCGCGCCCGTCATCGATGCCGACGATCGCGAGATTGCCCAAGCCATTTCGGTCATCTTCCTGTTTAACGTTATCGCGGCGCTCGTGTTTCCGACGCTCGGCGGCATGCTCGGGCTGACCAACGAGGGCTTTGGCCTGTTTGCCGGCACCGCCATCAACGACACCTCGTCGGTAACGGCTGCGGCGAGCGCCTGGGATAGCATGCATCCCGGCGCCAATGTGCTCGAAAGCACCACAGTGGTTAAGCTCACCAGGACGCTGGCCATTATTCCCATTACATTGGCTCTCGCATGCTGGCAGATGCATCTGGCGCGCAAGGCCGGCGGCGACGCCAAAAGCACGTTCTCGCTTAAACGTGCGTTTCCCATGTTTGTGTTGTTCTTTGTGCTGGCGAGCGTGATCACCACGGTGCTTCAGCTTCCTGTGTCCATTACGGCGCCCATCAAGGAGCTGTCGAAGTTCTTTATCGTGATGGCCATGGCGGCTATTGGCTTTAATACCGATATCGTCGAGCTGGTCAAAAAGGGCGGCAAACCCATCGCGTTGGGCTTTTGCTGCTGGATTGGCATTGCATGCATGAGTTTGGGAATGCAGCACGTGCTGGGAATCTGGTAGAGAAGTAGCTGATTTGCGTGTTGCGTGCTGGCGAGCGCATACCTGCGGTGGAGCGATAGGAGCTCTTGCGGGTATGGCTTGTCCGCAGGTTGATAGGTCCCGAAGAGCTCTTATCGCCCCGCCAGGATGGCGATGCGGGGCAATTCATATACTCGCAGGACGGCGACTTTTGCCCTATAGTGTTTGGTGAGTAATATCGTTCAATTTTGAAACATTCGGTCGTGCGACCGTCGGCGGTTGCACGTCGCCGCGGACAGGGGCAAATCATGGATAGCGATGCCAAGCTGCAGATTCTGATTGAGGCATTGTCCGCAGCCGGAGTATCGGCGCTGGCAGTCGACGAGCGCGGTGGCGTTGTGATCTCGACTATGAGTGACGCGGCACTCGAGCAGGATATCGCCGCTTTTGTTTCCGAGCGTCTCGCTCGCGTGGGCGATGGGGCGCGCCTGGTGATGGGCCACGAGGGCGTGCGGTTGAGCTTGACGGTGCGCCCGACGGCCAAGGAGCGCGGAGCGCTTTGGGTGGTCGTGGCGCATGAGGTGCGCGCCGCTGCGACGCATGCGGGCATCGAGTGGCTCAATGCCGACGAAGTCGAGGCTCGCTACGCGTCGAGCACGTACGGCATCGTCGAAGATGCGGCGGCGGTCGCTGCCCCCGTACGTGGGAGCTATGCGCGTGGGGTGCCCCTTATGCTCGAGGGCGAGCTGGGCGCGGGGCAGGATCAGATTGCAAAACGCCTGTACCTGGATGGACCCTATGCCGATCAGCCCTTTGTGTCCGTTGCGCTCGATGAGCTTACGGATCGCGGCTGGCGCCATCTGCTCAAAAGTTCCGAATCGCCGCTATTCCAAACGGGGCTGACACTTTGCATGGGCGGCTGGCATGCTGTTGGCCCCCAACGTCTGCGCGAGCTCGTGTCCGCAATGATCGACACGGTGCTCGCAACTCGTTGCCATGTGGTGTTGACGGCAAACGATATGCCGGGCGGCGGCGAAAGCGATCAGGCTGCTTTTGTAACCGAGCGTCTGGCCTGTGCAGTGAGTGTGGCGCCGGCGATTGCCGAGCAGGGCGGCGCGTCGGAAAAGGTTGCGCGCTATCTGGGGTATCTGGCAGATATGTTTAAGACGGGTGCCCCCATGTTGTCCGCCGCCGCGGCAGAGACGCTCGATGCGTACCGTTGGCCCCGCAATTACCTGCAGCTGCGTGAAGTCTCTGAACGACTCTATATATTAGTGGGGGCGGGTACGGTGGAGCGTGCCGTGGCGAAAGAGGTGCTTGCCCAGGAGGACGTTATCAAGACCGCGACCTTTGGCGCCCCGGCGCTCGAAAGCGATTTGTACATCTTGCGTCCCCTGGCCGATACCGAGCGCGATGTCGCACGGTTGGTCCTGCAGCACCTTCACGGCAACAGGACACGTGCGGCAGAGGTGCTCGGTATAAGCCGCACGACTTTATGGCGCCTGCTGAAGGACAACGACCGCTGAGCGAGGCGCCGTGACCGCGTGCGGCGCGTGTGATACAGTCCAAAGAAGCATTGTTTCGATTGTGTTACGGCGTGCGGGGGAGTATGGCGGAGACTTCAAAAACGAACCGAACAAAGCGAAGTGCGGCGCCGGTCGGCCGGCGTACGACTTCGCGGACGTGGGGCAAAAGCGCCTCGGGGTTCGACGGCTCGTTCAAGCGCACAAAATATGGCTATCCTTCGGCAAGCGCTCGCTTGGCCATGCAGGCCGAGTCCTCGTTGTGGGGACGAAGGCGCGTGGTGGGCTCAAAGCTCAAGCACGATGGAACGCTTGGCTACATCAGCCGCGGTGCTGCCCGCCGTAGCGGCCTCAATCCTGCAGGCTGGCATCGTTACGTGCCGATCGTGGTCGTTGCCGCGATAATCGTCATCGCGCTCGCGGCGCTCGGATATGCCGGCGACGGCGCGAGTCTGGGCGCGATTTTCAAATCGCCTGAACTTGCGCATGCTGGCACGGAGCTTGTTGAAGGCGCACAAGACCAGACGGGTGTGGCGCCCCAGCGCGGTATGGTCGCAGCTGCTGCCACCATTGCCGATGCTCAAAAGGACGAGGACGAACAAGGCGACGGCGCCAAAACGACTCACACGAACGAAACGACGACAACTCCATCGGCAAGATAAGTTGCGAGTGGGGCAGCAAATATGGGACGGGGCCTTTTAGCTGCCCAAGACAGTGGCTCACTCGATGTCAGGCACCAACAGCGAGCGGGCCGCATTTGCGCCAAGGTGACGTGAAATGAGAGGGCGCTGACCTTTTGGTCGCGCCCTCGAAATTGAACGTCAGATTGGCGTTAATGCGGCTCGCGCAGCGTCAACGGGTCCGCCGTTCGTTAGAACGGCGGAACATACACCACGTTGTCGCGGCGAGGCTTGGCCTTGGGGAGTGCGTCCTCGGCGTAGCCCAGAATGCAGTTGCCAACACCGCGCAGGCTTCCGTCGGCGGGCAGGCCCCAGCTGGCCAGCAGCTCCAGGCCCTCGGGCGAATCGAAAACCTCGTGGGCGCGATGAATCCAGCACGAATCAACACCCAGCGCATAGGCAGCATTGAGCAGGTTGCCCATGGCAAGCGAACCGTCTTCCAGATGCGTGGGCACGCTGCGGTCGACCAGTACCACCACAACGGTTTTGGCACCGTAGAAGGGATCGCCGTTGCTGCCCATGACTTGCGCATTGAGTTGCGAGAGACGCTCGACGGTCGCGGGGTCGGTGACGGCGACGAACGTGACCGGCTGACGCCCCATGCCGCTCGGCGCGTACTGGCCTGCCTCGATAATGCGTGCGAGCTTTTCTGCCTCGACGGGGCGATCGCTGTAGTTGCGGCAGCTACGGCGATGGATGAGCGCTTCGATGGTCTCCATGGGTTCTCCTAGCGATGACGTTGCAGATGCTCCGTTCTTACCCGTCGTGCCGTAGCCGTAATCGCGCAGAGGGCCCAAACAGCAATAGCCACCAATCGGAAAAGTCGGCTTGCATAAAACTGCGGCAAGAATGTGAGAAACTGATGAGATGGTTAAACGTTTTATCCCGTCTACCCTGCGGTTTTTTACCACTTGCCTAAAACAGGGGCGCATATCAATTGATAAAGGTTTTACTAAAGGGGTACCAACGTTAATCAATGCGCTGTGGTGGCGCTGGGCCAGGAGGTAACTATCATGTTCCAGGCTGGAGATGTCGTCGAGACTGACTTCGAAGGATTTCTGAAGCTGCTGCGTTCCAAGACGCGCGCTTTCGTGTCGATCAACGATCACGAGTACTACATCACGCACACCGATGGCTATTGGCGTGTTCAGGATTGCGAGACCCTCAACGATAAGGGCCACTTTACTGATTGCTCCGAGCTGGTCAACACGGTCTGCGAGGTCGTCGAGCTACCTTGGATCTGCGGCAAGAGCCTGCACGACAGCTTTGCGGGCGCAACGGTCTACGAGGCCGTCGCTGCCTAACGGGCAAATACATCGCTATTCTCGCGTGACCGCCGGCGCCGCCCCCGCGCCGGCGGTCTTTTTTGTCGATATGCTTATGTAGAGCCGACCATAAACAACGAGCGTATTGACGATAGTCAAAACTCGGACTAATGTAGAGATATAAATTGGTCAAAACTCGGACTATCGAATGGTGGGAGAGATGAATAGTGCAGTTAGCCTGGTCGATTTCGACCGGATGCTTAACGGGCTTGACCGTATCTATTCGGAGTTCGCGCGTACCTGCGGTCTTTCGGACTGCGCCTACTGGATGCTCGTCGACACGAGTGCAGCGGGCGGAAGCGTTGCCGTGAGTCGGCTGACGAGTGAATGGTTCTACAGCAAACAGACCATCAATTCGGCGATCAAGACGCTTAGGGCGCGAGGGCTTGCGACGTTGGAGTTTGCCGAGGGCAGTCGTAAGAACAAGGTTGTGCGATTGACCGAAGAAGGCGTGCGGTTTGCCAAGCGCTACGCGTTACCGGCGCAAAAAGCCGAGCAACAGGCATTCGAAGCGCTCGAGCCGTGGGAACAGCGCGAGATCATGCGCCTGGTCGGTAAATTCTCCCATGTTCTGAACGAAGAGTGCGAGGCATTTAAACGGCAAGTGGCCGCCGAGAACGAGGCTGACGATAAGGGCGAGGGGGACACATGCGACTCTTAATGAGGTTTATGAGGCCGTACCGCGGTCTGATTGCGGTGACGCTGTTTGCGGTGCTGATAGATAACGTCGGTACGCTGTTGGTTCCCACGATGCTGGCGAACATGGTCAACACCGGTATTACCACGGGCGATGTCGACTATATTTTACGTAACGGCCTGTACATGCTTATCGCGACCGGCATGGCCAGCGGCGGCACGGTGCTGGGCTGCTATCTTTCGGCGCGCCTGGCCGCCAACGTGGCCTGCGATATCCGCAATGCCGTGTACGACAAGTCGCTCGAGCTGTCCGCCAGCGACTTTGAGCGCTTTGGCACGGGTTCGATGATCACACGCTCGCTCAACGACATCAACGTGATTCAGCAAGCTGTCCTTCAGACGATTCAGCTGGTGTTGCCGGTGCCATTCTTGGCCGTGGCAGGCATCATTTTTGCTTGGTTCATCGATCCCGCCATGGGCACGCTGCTGGGCGTGGTGGTTGCGATCGTGCTGGTGGCGGCGGTCTTTACGGTGGCTAACGCCGCGCCGATTTTTATGCGCCTGCAGAGCTTTATCGACCGCATGAACGTGGTGCTGCGCGAGAACATCGTGGGCGTGCGCGTCATCCGCGCATTTAACAAGGAGCGCCACGAGGAGCAGCGCCTGGACGAGGTGTTTAGCGATTACGCGGCCAACGCCATCAAGGTCAACCACCTGTTTGTGGGCCTCGACAGCTCCAGCTTCTTTTTGATGAACATCGCCGAGGTGGCGGTGCTGTGGGTGGGCGGCAACCGCGTGGGCGTCCACGCCATGCAAATCGGCAGCATTTCGGCCGTGTTGGAATACGCGATCCTGATTCTTTTCTTTGTGATGATGGCGCAGATGGTGATTCTGACGCTTCCGCGCGCCGCGGCGTGCCTCAACCGTGCGCAGCAGGTGCTCGAAATCGAGCCGAGCATCGTGGACGGCAAGGCTACGCTGGGCGACGGGGCGCCTGAGTCCGCAGACGGAGCCGACGCGGTCGCCGTGTTCGATCATATGTCGTTTCGTTTTGACGACGCCGACGAGGACACGCTGTGCAATCTGAGCTTTACCTGTCGCCGCGGTCAGACGACCGCGATCGTCGGCTCGACGGGCTCGGGCAAATCGACGGTGGCCAAGCTCCTGCTGCGCTTCCACGATGCCACCAAGGGCGCCATTCGCCTAGACGGCGTCGACCTGCGCGAGCTTTCGCAAGGCGAGATACGCGGGCGCATTGCCTATGTGCCGCAAAAGGCATGGCTGTTCTCGGGCACCGTGGCAAGCAATCTGCGCTTTGGCAATGAAGACGCAACTGAGGCCGACATGCTTCATGCGCTCCAGGTTGCCCAGAGCACCTTTGTGCTCGATCAGCCGCAGGGGCTCGATACGCCGGTATCCCAGGGCGGCACGAACTTTTCGGGCGGTCAGCGCCAGCGTTTGGCAATCGCCCGTGCGCTCATGAAGCATGCCGATCTGTATATCTTCGATGACAGTTTTTCGGCCCTGGACTTTAAGACCGATGCGGCACTGCGCCATGCGCTGCAGGACGAGACGCGCGATGCCGCGGTGCTCATCATCGCCCAGCGCATCTCGACGATCTTGCACGCCGACCAGATCGTCGTGCTCAAGGACGGCGAGGTTGTGGGCTTGGGCACGCATGGCGAGCTTATGGAAACCTGCGAGGTGTACCGCGCCATCGCGGAATCGCAGATGAAGGGAGGTGAGTAGCATGACCGAGGAGCTCAGGAAGCAGGCCAGCGTTGATGACGCCGTTGCCGCGGGACTGGTTGAGGAAACGGCTGCCGTAGCACCCGAGCTGGACGAGGCCGCCAAGGCTGCAGCCGAGCGCGAGGCTCGCCGCCAAGCGCTCTACGAGGAAAACGAACGCGCCGAGGACGAGCGCGCCCGCGCTGAGGCAGAGCGCATGCGCGATGTGGACGACGAGGACGAGGACGAGAAACCCCGCGACACCTGGGCGACGGTGCGCCGCCTGTGGAGCGAGGCTGCCGGTGACCATTGGCGCTTCTATATCGTGTTCGCGAGCATCGTGTTCTATGCCATCTTTAACACCGCTGCGCCGGCATATAGCGCCCGCGTGATCGATGAGCTGTGGGGCCACATTCAGGTGGCGTTTGCCAACGACACCACCTTCAACATCACCTGGGAGAACTGCGGCAGGACCATCTTCATCTACTTTATGATCTGGACGGCCGCTGCCTCGTTCTACGCGCTCCAGAGCTTTTTGATGTCGAGCGTGGCCGAACGCCTTAACCTGCACCTGCGTAACCGCATCGCTCAAAAGCTCAACCGTCTGCCGCTTGCCTTCTTTGATGCGCATCGTCCCGGCGAGGTCGTTAGCCGTGCGACCAACGACTTAGACAAGATGTCCGAGAGCATGCAGCGCGGCTTGCTGCAGCTTCTGGTGTCGATCGGTACCGTGGTGGGCGCCGTGAGCGTGATGTTCGTGTTTAGCGTGCCGCTCACGCTTGTCTTTTTGTTCTTTACGGCGCTTTCGCTGCTGGTGACGAAGGTCGTTTCGCGCCGCACGCACGATGTGACGGGCGAGCGCCAGGAGTGGGTGTCCAAGATTACGAGCGCGGTCGAGGAAGGCTACTCGGGCCGTCTGGTGATTCGTGCGTTCAACCGTGAGCGCCAGAGTTCTGCCGAGGTGCACGAGGCTTCGAAGGAGCTGGCGCGCGTGAGCACCAAGGCCGACTTCATGATTAACGCCGTCGGCCCCGCGGTGCGCTTTATCGGCCGCCTGGCGCAGATCGTGATTGCGCTGGTGGGCTGCAGCATGCTGGTTGCTGGCCACATGACCGTCGGCGTGTTCCAGGCGTTCTTCCAGTTTATCTACGAGGCATCCGAGCCCATGACGCAGCTGTCATTCACTTTCAACTCGCTGCAGAGCGCGCTGGCGAGTGCGGAGCGCGTGTTCGACCTGCTCGATGAGCCCGAGATGGAAGCCGATCCGTTGCCGGCGGCCGCCGCCAAGCTGCCGGGCAAGGTGGAGGGCCGTATTGCCTTTGAACACGTGCGTTTTGGCTATGCGCCCGACAAGCCGCTCATGCGCGACGTGTCGTTTACCGCCGAGCCGGGCCAAAAGATCGCGGTGGTGGGAACCACGGGTGCGGGTAAGACCACGCTCATCAATCTGCTCATGCGCTTCTACGAGATCGACGGTGGCCGCATTACCCTCGACGGTGTGGACACGAGCCGCATGGACCGCGGCGAGCTGCGCCAGCAGTTTGGCATGGTGTTGCAGGACGCCTGGCTGTTCGATGGCACCATTGCCGAGAACATCGCCTATGGCTGTCCCGAGGCGACGCGCGAGGAGATTGTCGCGGCCGCACGTGCCGCTCAGGTCGACTTCTTTGTGCGCACTATGCCGCAGGGTTACGACACGCGTGTGGCTAACGATGCCGAGAGCATTAGCCAGGGTCAGCGTCAGCTGCTGACCATCGCGCGTGTGCTGCTCAACAACCCGGCGATCCTCATCCTGGACGAGGCGACGTCGAGTGTGGACACGCGCACCGAGCTCGCCATCGGCCGTGCTATGGACGCGCTCATGCGCGGGCGCACGAGCTTTGTGATCGCGCACCGTCTGTCGACGATCGTCGATGCCGACCTCATCCTGGTCATGGACCACGGCAATATCATCGAGCAGGGTACGCACAAGGAGCTGCTGGCTGCCGAGGGCGCTTACGCCGACCTCTACCTAAGCCAGTTCGCATAAGGTGACAAAGGGGCAGTCCCGCATGCCACATCGAAAAGAAGGCGCGCCGGGGGCGGATTCCCCAGCGCGCCTTTTGTGTTGGCGTTCATGCTGTGGCGGCTGCCCGCGGCCTTAGCGCTCGTCCACGAGCTTGGCGACGAGGGCTTTGAGCTCGGCCACCTCTTGCTCGAGTTCCTTGACGCGACGGGCGTTTTCGGTGATGCCCTGACGGTTGAGGGCGCTCTGCTCGGCGGCATCGTCGGGCATGTACTCGCGATGCTGCTTGGCGTCGAAGCTCTCCTCGAACACGCGGCAGCCGTTGCGCTTGATGATGCGCCCCGGCACACCCACGACGGTGCAGTTGTCGGGCACGTCCTTGACGACGACCGAGTTGCCGCCGATCTTGACGTTGTTGCCGATGCGAATGTTGCCGAGCACCTTGGCGCCCGTGCCCACGGTGACGTTGTTGCCCAGGGTGGGGTGGCGCTTGCCGGTCTCGTTGCCGGTGCCGCCGAGCGTAACGCCCTGGTAGAGCACGCAGTTGTCGCCCACGACGGTGGTTTCGCCGATGACGACGCCCATGGCGTGGTCGATAAAGAAATGCTTGCCGATTTGTGCGGCGGGATGAATCTCGACGCCGGTGATGTGGCGGGTGATTTGCGAGAGCACACGGGCGAGCGAGCGATGACCGTGCTCCCAGAGCCAGTGCTCGGGCACGTGGTTCCACTTGGCGTGCAGGCCAGGATAGGAAAGGAAGATGACCAGACCGCTTTGTGCGGCGGGGTCCTGCGCCTGGACGGTCTTGATGTCCTCGCGAATGGTATTGATAAAGCTCACCGGCCGCCCTCCCTTAGCGCCATGGCAATGCGATTCAATAAAGTATAGCGATTCGCTAGGGATTAGGAAGAACAATCTTGGCGGCTTTGCGCGACAGGTGTCAGTTATGCAAACTTGCTGGTAATGAAGTAAGACTTTTGAGGGGTTTGGCCCGTGCTCGCGCCGCAACCGTATACTGGTCAACTTGGACGTATCCGCGCCCACAACTGAGAGGTTTTACTTCATGGGTTTCATCAATTTCATTGCCGAGCTGCTTAAGGATCCGCGCGCTGCGATCGCCAGCTGGATCGCCGCCGGCCCGCTTATGGCCTACGGCTGCGTGTTCCTGATCATCTTCATTGAGACAGGCGTGGTGTTCTTCCCGTTCCTTCCCGGCGACTCGCTGCTGTTTGCCTCGGGCTTCTTTGCCCACAACGGCGGCTTTAACATCGTGGCGCTTCTGGCCACCGCATGGGCCGCAGCCATCCTGGGCGATCAGTGCAACTTTATGATCGGCCACTTCTTTGGCCGCAAGATCATCGCCTCGGGCAAGGTAAAGGCCATGACGCCCGAGCGCATCAAAAAGTCCGAGGATTTCCTGGATAAGTGGGGCCATCTGGCCATCTTCCTCGGCCGCTTCTTCCCGTTCATCCGCACCTTTGTGCCTTTTATCGCCGGCATGGGCGGCATGCATTGGCGCAACTTCGTTGTCTTTAACGTGCTGGGCGGCATTACCTGGTCGACGGTCTTTACGCTGCTGGGCTACTTCTTTGGCGGCATTCCCTTTGTGCAGGAGCACTTTGAGCTGCTGATTATCGGCATTGTCGCCGTGTCGATCATCCCGACCGTGGTCGGCTTGGTTAAGGCTAAGCTGGGCAAAAAGAACGCATAGCTCGAGCCGGCGCACAAATCGTGTCGTTGAGGCCCGTCACCGTTTACGGTGGCGGGCCTCTTTAGTTTCGGTCAAATGAAAATACTTTAGTTAGTTAAAGAAAAACGTTTTATCCGACGCGCGTGCGGAGTACAATCTCGTGCATGCGAATCGACGTGCCATTGGCTTTGATGCCGTTCGCGTGTCCCGTCCGGCTCTACGCTCCGGGCGTGCGACGTTGCGACGCGGTCGGCCTCGGTCCTTGCGTGCGAGTTCGCGAGTATGCAACTGTGTATGTAAGGAGCGACATATGACTGTCGAGAAGAAGGATATCGATTGGGGTAGCCTCGGCTTTGGCTACATGAAGACCGATTACAGCTACGAGGCTCATTGGAAGGACGGCGAGTGGGACGAGGGCGGCCTGACCACCGACCACACCTTGCATGTCTCCGAGTGCGGCGGCATCTTCCATTATTGCCAGGAGGTCTTTGAGGGCCTGAAGGCCTACACCGCCGAGGACGGCAGCATCGTCTGCTTCCGTCCCGACATGAACGCCGAGCGCATGTATAACTCTGCCCAGCGCCTCGAGATGCCCCCGTTCCCCAAGGATAAGTTTGTTGAGGCCGTCAAGCAGGTCGTTTCTGCCAACGCCGCTTGGGTTCCGCCCTTCGGTTCTGGTGCGACCCTGTACGTGCGTCCGTTTATGATCGGCTCCGGTGACGTGATCGGCGTGGCTCCCGCTCCTGAGTACACGTTCCGCATTCTCGTGACCCCGGTCGGTCCGTACTTTAAGGGCGGCCTCAAGCCCGTCAAGCTGCGCGTTTCCGAGTACGACCGCGCCGCACCGCACGGCACCGGCAATATCAAGGCCGGCCTGAACTACGCCATGTCCCTCAAGCCCACGATGGAGGCCCATCGCGAGGGTTATGCCGAGAACCTGTATCTCGACTCCGAGTCCCGCACCTATGTCGAGGAGACCGGTGGCGCGAACGTTCTGTTCGTGAAGGAGAACGGCACCCTCGTCGTTCCTCAGTCGCACACCGACTCCATCCTGCCCTCCATCACCCGTCGCTCGCTCGTTCAGGTTGCCGAGGATTTGGGCATGACCGTCGACCAGCGTCCCGTCGAGTGGGCCGAGGTCAAGGCCGGCACCTTTGTGGAATGCGGCCTGTGCGGCACCGCTGCCGTCATCTCCCCGGTGGGCGAGATCGACAACAAGGTCTACGGTGCCGATGAGACCGTGACCTTCCCGGCTGGCTGCACCGAGATCGGCCCCGTGATGAAGAAGCTTCGCGAGACCCTGACTGGTATTCAGTCCGGTGCTGTCGAGGATAAGCACAACTGGGTTTACACCGTCGCATAAGCTGCCTTGTATGTCCGGCCCGAGGGCAACCTACCTTTCCGGCGCGTCCTCGGACATGAAAGAACCTCCGCTGCGCACTTCGTGCGGCGGAGGTTCTTTCGTCCTGCGGAGTGCGCCGGAAAGGTAGGTTGCCCTCGGGACTGCGTTACCTCGGTACTGCCGTTACGGGCAATATAGATCTGAATTAAAGATGGTACGCGGCCTTTTGGCCGCGCTTTTGTTTTGCTTCGAGCCATGTGGGGGGTGGTGGCGACGTGCATTTTTGCGAGTATTCTGCAATCGAAGGCCCTTGCATACCGACCTCGGGCGAAAAATCGGGATTTATCGATGTTTTCTACGAATGATGGGCGGGGCTATGGGCTGATAGCGTTTGATTTGCAGGAATATTCGCGGTCTTTGGCATTTATCGTGGCGCTCGAAGCTGTCGGGCATGCTGAATACTCACAAAAATGCACGGCGCCTTGAGGGGGACCTTCGCGACAAAGGAAACCGCCCCGTCGAAGTATGCATTCGACGGGGCGGTTTATGCAAAAACGGTTGTGGATGCGTCAACGGCTCACTAGAACTTGACGGTTGGTGCCTGGCGGGCGGCCTCGGCGGCCTCGAAGCCCTGGCGCTCCTTAAACTGGAAGATGCCGGCAAAGATAACAGCCGGGAACGTCTGGATGGCGTTGTTGTAGCTGAGCACGCAATCGTTGTAGCTCTGGCGCGCGTAGCTCACCTTGTTCTCGGTGTCCTCGAGCGTGGACTGGAGCTGCGTAAAGTTGGTATTTGCCTTAAGGTCGGGGTAGGCCTCGGCGACGGCAAAGAGCTGGCGCAGCGCACCGGTCAGCACGTTGTCCGCTTCCATCTTGGCCTCGGGGGTGGTGGCGCTCACGGCGGCGTTGCGCGCGTTGACTACGGCGGCGAGCGTGTCCTGCTCGTGCTTGGCGTAGCCCTTGACGGTCTCGACCAGGTTAGGGATCAGGTCGTTGCGGCGCTGCAGCTGCGTGTCGATGTTCTGCCAGGCATTATCGATGCGATTGCGCTTGGTGACCATGTTGTTGTAGATGCCGGCGATGGCGCTGGCGATCACAACGACAACAACGATACCGATGATGACGGGAAGCATGATGTCTCCGTTTCGAATGGCAGCGGCGTTTTGCGCCGGCTGCCGTTGGTGTAACGCTACTAGTATACCCGCAACCTTTGGCGATACCGAACTTTCCGGTAAGCGTTATGTTTCCGCCAAGGAGGGGCCGCCAATATGGAACGGGTGGTACAGGTGTAAGATATGCGACAAATTAAGGAATGCTGTCTACACCTTGAGGATGGCGATATGGATGGACCTTCGCATCAAGAAAACCTATCGTGCCCTGTTCGATGCTTTTACCGAGCTCTTGGAAGAGCATCGGTTTGAGGATTTGACGGTTGCCATGTTGTGCGACCGGGCCCTGATTCGCCGCACGACGTTCTATAAGCATTTTCGCGATAAAAACGATTACTTTGCCTTCTATATCGATGAGCTTATGACGGGCTTGCCGCAAAACCGGACCGATGCAGCGGACGCGGAGCCGCTTGATGACGTACGGGCGCTTCGCCATGAGGTCTTTGACGATGCCATGAATATGATTCTGGCGCATGAGCAGCTCATGGATAACCTTTTGGCCAGCAGCATGTCGGGCATGCTGACCGGCATGATTTGCGACCGCATTGCGCGTTCCATCCGCGAGCGTGTGATGAGCTCGCTTGCCGAAGATGCCCTGGCGCCCGTTTCGCTCGAGACGACATCGGAGTTTATCGCCGGTGGCATTATTCGACTGTTCACAAATTGGTGGGAGTCGGGTCACGATCTTGAGCGTCGACCCGAGATAGCCGACGTGGTCGATGCGCTGTTTGAGCGCACCATGACGCCGGTGAATCACTAAGGTGGCGGAGAGAGGGGGATTCGAACCCCCGGAACGCTCTCGCGCTCAACGGTTTTCAAGACCGCCGCATTCAACCGCTCTGCCATCTCTCCGTGAGTCGTAATGATAGCATCGTTTTGAATTTGCAACAGGGAAGGCGAACGATGACGATCACCGAAATCGACGAGAAGTTCATGCGCGAGGCGCTGGCGGAGGCGCGCGCCGCCGCTGCGGTGGGCGAGGTACCGATTGGTGCCGTGGTAGTGCGCGCGGGCGAGATTGTCGCGAGGGCGCATAATCGCCGCGAGCTCGACCAGGATCCTTCGGCGCATGCCGAATTTTTGGCCCTGTGTGCCGCCGCTCAGACGCTTGGACGCTGGCGCCTTTCCGATTGCACGGTCTACGTGACGCTCGAGCCCTGCTGTATGTGCGCGGGGCTTATGGTTAACGCGCGCGTGGGGCGTTGCGCGTATGGCGCGACCGATGCCAAGGCGGGCGCGCTGGGTTCGCTGTACGACCTCAATGCCGATTCGCGCCTGAACCATCGGTTTAATGTGACCGCCGGCGTGCTGGCAGGCGAGTGCCGTGAAGTGCTGAGCAGCTATTTTGCTGGCCTGCGCGGTGTCGACGGCGTCGGTTGCGGTTTGAACCTTGAGGCGCATGCGTCTCACGCCGAGGCGCTCGCGGGTGTTGGAGATCTCACCGACGAGACGGTCGACTTTGGCCCCGTGCAGCGGCGGCCCCGCCGTGTGCTGCTGGCGATCGACTCCTTCAAGGGCAGCGTGTCGAGTGCGCAGGCGGAGGAGGCCGTTGCCGAAGGCGTGCGCCGTGTGTGGCCCGATGCCGAGCTGGGCGCTTTGCCGCTGGCAGATGGTGGCGAGGGAACGCTCGACGCCATCGCCGCACGCGGTGGCGAGCTTTCAACCTGCGAGGTTGCAGGTCCCTTGGGCGACCGCGTGTCTGCCCGGATGCTGGTGGACGGCGAGCACGAGTCCGCGGTCATCGAGATGGCCGAGGCGGCGGGTATTGGGTATTCACCTTGCACGGAGTCGGCGGCGTTGGCGGCCACAACCTATGGCGTGGGCGAACTGATGCTTCGTGCGCTTCGCGCGGGTGCAAAGACTATCTATATTGGTCTGGGCGGCAGTGCCACCAACGACGGTGGCGCCGGCATGCTGCAGGCGCTGGGCGCCCACCTTGTCGATGAGTGTGGCTGCAATATCGCCCCCGGTCTCGCGGGCCTTGAACACGTGACGAGTATCGATTTGGCACCGGCGCTTCGGGCGCTGAATGGCGCGCGTATCATCGTGCTTTCCGATGTCGAGAATCCGCTCGTGGGGCGTCGAGGCGCACTGGCGGTGTTTGGCGGGCAGAAGGGTCTGCCGACGGGTGATGCCGAGGTGCTGAGCAGGTACGACAGCTGGATGGTCGGCTACGGCCGCCTGCTCGATGCAGCGATTACCGGGGCGCGGGCTCAGGGGTTGTTGCGCGTGCCCGAGGGTGCACGGACATTTGGCTCGGTGCTCGGCGTGCCCGGTGCCGGTGCTGCTGGCGGCCTGGGTGCCGCGCTGCTGGCGCTCGGGGCGGAGTTGCGTTCGGGCGTTGAGACGGTGCTCGATCTCGTGGGGTTTGATGAGCGCGTGCGTGATGTCGACCTGGTCATTACAGGCGAGGGCAATATGGACGAGCAATCCGCCGCCGGTAAGGCACCGGTGGGCGTGGCGCGTCGCGCCAAGCGATATGGCAAGTCGGTAGCCGCTGTCGTGGGCGGTCGTGCTGACAACCTGGATGCGGTGTATGGGCAGGGCATCGACCTGGTTTTGCCAGTCTGTCGCAGACCCATGGGCCTTGAGCTGGCGCTCGATTCCCAGGAAGCCATAACCAACCTCATCTGCGCCGGTGAATCCGCCGCCCGATCCTACGACCTCGCCCGCCTCTAAAACCCATCTCCCTATAAGTTGCGGTGGAATAGTTCTTGTTTGGCGGCTCAGGCAGCAAAAATAGGAACTATTCCACCGCAACATCGAGAATGGCCAACCGAGGCTGGTCGACATGGGTCTCGAGTCGGACCGTTTGCCACGAAATGCGGCCATCTACTACGTTTAACCGAGCTACCTCGACCATTCCGGTTTTTATGAAATTAAAACTGCAGGTAGACGGCTTGCCGATTTTCGAAAAGGCCGGCTATGGTCGACCTCTGTGACCAAAACGTAGTAGATAGGCCCTTTTCGTGGCGCAGCACCAGATCAGTCTATTTGGGACAGGGCTTTCTTGACTACTTTCGCCACCCTGATGCCCCACCAGTCAAAAAGTAGTCAAAAAAGCCCCGTCCCAAACTAGCTATCTTGCCGTGGCGGGCGGGAGCAGGTAAGATATATCGAGCGCCTAGCGCGTTCGATGGGTTCGGATGACGACATGTTCCGAATCTGGTCAGGTCCGGAAGGAAGCAGCCATAAGGAGCCTCTGTCGGGCATCCGAATCCATCGAGTGCGCAGGCGTTTTTTGGTGCCGCGGCTACCCGCGAGTGCCGGCAGGGCGCTTGGTGTCTCGCTGGTCCTCGGCTTCGCCTGCGGGATCGCTCGACTACCAAGCGCCCTGCCGGCACTCGCGGGTAGCCGACCAAAACCGCCTGAAGGGTCACATTTATCTGAATTATTTAATCCCGTGCCTTTTGCTGCTCGCTGGCGTTGTCTGGAGCGCGGTGGCTACGTGGTTCAAGAGGCAGCGGTGCTGTTGCTTGAATTTTTGTAGTTAAAGAGGCCTGTTTCCCTTGGTTGGGGAAACAGGCCTCTTTTTGTTTCTGGGCTTGTGGATTGGCGAAGACAATAACCGCTGGCAGCTACCTTGAGTTCTTGAGGCGGCGTGTGGCTGTGGCGGTTATTCCGAGTCCTGCGGCGGCGATTGCTGCGAGTGCGATTGCGCTCGGTGCTGTGTCGCCCGTGTTTGCGAGCTTGCCGGGCTTGCCGCTGCTCGCGTTCGCTTGCTTGGTGGAGCTCGGCGTGGCGCCTTTGCCGGTCGCGGGCGAGCTGGCGGGCGGTGCCGGTTCGGCGGGTTGCGCCGAGTTGGAGGGAGGCGTCGTCTCGGTCGGTTGCGTTATCTCGGGCGAGGTGACCTTGTCTGCCGCGGCTTTCGCCTCTTCGTATGCCTTGCAGGCGTCGTCATAGGCCGCTTGCGCCTTTTCCAAATCGTCGAGGAGCGCATCTCGCTTGGCTACGTCCTCATCGATGTGGGCTTTGGCTTTCTCCGCCTCACTTTCGAAACGCTGAACCTGTCTTTCCTGGCTTTCGAGCCGGCGTTGGCAGTGGTGAAGATCATCTTCGCAAGATTTTTCTCGCCTTTCTGCCGACATGATCTCACTTCGCAACTGCTTAATAGTTTCGTTAGAAGCTCCGTCGTCGATTGCCTTATTTAATTCTGCCTGAAGGCCGCTTGTCCGGTTGTGGGCCTCATCGTATTTGGCTTGGGCTGCATCGACGTTCGCTTGCATGGCGGGAAGGGGTTTCCTCCATTTGGCGGCTTCCGTCACCACCATGTCGTAGATCTCTTGAAAAGCGGCAATGTCATCATCGATTACCGCAAGTTTCTCAGGACTTGCGGCGTCTTTTGCGGCCTCGAGGGTTTTGAGCGCTTCCTGCATGGCTGCATACGCTTTTTCTTTTGCGGCGGCCGCATCTTCCGTCTGCAAGGCAACTGCACCGGTGGGGGAACTGGTTTCTGCCGCGATCGCCGTTACGGGGGGGGGCGATTCCCGCGACAAGCGCCGCGGAAAGGGCGATGCCCACAGTTGCTCGTCTTGCTCTTCTTGCGAGAATGTCGTTCATCTCGGCACCTCATTTCAAGGGTCGGCGGCTCGGCTGGTAGCACTACTGTAAGTATACCAAGCGATTGGCGCGCCGCTGACCGGGCATGCGCACCCCTCCGCTTCTCTGGAAACCGAATCCCATTAGAAATGACGAGTTGTTTACGCTTCTTTTGGGCTCACCGTACTATCATGGTTCGAATTGAGTGTGAATGATGATGGGGAGCGCCTTTTTATGATTGAGCTGCTCAGGCGTTTTGGTGGAAAGTTTCGCCGCTATATGGTGATCGGCCCTGCGTGCAAGCTGATCGAAGTGGTCTTTGACCTGCTGACGCCGCTGGTGATTGCCCAGATGATCGATAAGGGCATCGGCGTGCACGATGTGAACGCTGTCGTCCACTACGGCGTATTGCTTGCCGCCATGGCCGTGATCGGCATCTCGTTTACGCTTGTCTGCCAAAAGATGGCGGCGCTCACCTCGCAGGGCATGGGCACCGACATTCGCGGCGCGCTCTACGAGCACATCAACAAGCTGAGCTACGCTGAGCTCGACCGCTTTGGTACGCCGTCGCTCATCACACGCATCACCAACGACGTTAACCAGGTGCAGCTCGCTGTGGCGCTGGGCGTACGCATGCTCATCCGCTGGCCCTTCTTGGCCGTGGGCTCCATGGTCGCGGCCCTTTCCATCGACCTTAAGCTCGGCATGATCTTTTTGATTTGCACGCCCGCCATCGGCTTGGTGTTTTGGTTTGTCATGGCGCGCTGCATCCCGTATTACAAGCAGTTGCAGGCAAAGCTCGACCGCATCGCGCTCATTTGCCGCGAGGGTCTTTCGGGCGCCCGCGTGGTCCGTGCGTTTGTGCGCGAAGACCACGAGCGCGAGCGCTTTGCCCAAGCCGCCGACGATCAGGCCCATACCGCCATCGCGGTGGGCAAGCTCTCGTCGATCCTTAACCCCGTAACGTTTTTGATGATGAACCTGGGCGTGTGCGCCATCCTGTGGGTGGGCGGCATCCAGGTCAACGTGGGTGAGCTCACGCAGGGCCAAGTCATGGCGTTTGTGAACTACATGACGCAGACCCTCACCTCTATCGTCTACGTGGCCAACCTGGTCGTTGTCTTTACCAAGGCGAGTGCCAGCGCGTCGCGCATCAACGAGGTGCTTAATTGCGTGCCGAGCATCATCGACGAGGGCAACCAGCCGGTCGCGCTGCCCGGGCCGAGCGACCTGGCGGGTGGCTCGACTCCAGTTCCCGCGCTGAGCTTTGACCATGCGAGCTTTTCGTTTGGCGCGGGCGCGGCAAATGCCGTGAGCGATGTGACCCTGGAACTGCCGGTGGGCAAAACGCTCGGCATTATCGGCGGCACGGGTAGTGGCAAGTCCACACTCGTCTCGCTTATTCCGCGCCTGTACGATGCGAGCACCGGCAGCGTGAGCGTGATGGGCGCCGACGTGCGCGCCTGGCCGCTCGACCAGCTGCGCCGTGTGGTTGCGACCATTCCGCAGCGCGCGTCGCTGGTGAGCGGCACCATCCGCAGCAACCTGACCTGGCGCGATGAAGCCGCGACCGACGAAGAGCTCTGGGCGGCACTCGACATGGCGCAGGCGAGCGAGTTCGTGCACAACAAGCCGCAGGGGCTCGATGCCCCGGTCGAGGCGGGCGGCAAGAACTTCAGCGGTGGTCAGCGCCAGCGCCTGACCATCGCGCGCGCTCTGGTGGGCTCTCCGCAGGTTCTGATTATGGATGACTCCGCCTCGGCGCTCGACTTTAAGACCGACGCGGCGCTTCGCCATGCCATTCGCGAACGAAGCATGCGCGGTGCCGACGAGGGTGGGCTGCCGCTGACTACGGTGATTGTGAGCCAGCGCGTCTCGACCGTGCGCGATGCCGACATGATCTGCGTACTCGACCACGGTTCGGTTGCGGGCCTGGGCACGCATGACGAGCTGTACACGACCTGCCAGCTCTATCGCGAGATTTGCCAGTCGCAGCTTCGCCGCGAGGAGCTCGAGGGCCAGCAGGGGAGTACGGCGCCCACGCCCGCCCCGACTGCCCCTGCGCCTACTTGCTCAAAGGAGGGCTGCTAAATGAATCCGTATACTTCCTCCGGTTCGGTCGCCACGATGACGGCCAACGTGTCTGGTAACGATAGCCTCAACGACCTGGGAGACGGTCCGCGCCAGCCCGGCGATCCCGAGCGCTATCCCGTGGGTGCGGTGACCCGCCGCCTGCTGGGCTATGTTCGCCCGCACCGCGTCTCGTTTACGGCGTCGTTTGTGAGTGCCGCCATCTCGGTGATTCTGCAGCTCTACACGCCTATTCTCATCGGCGAGGGCATCGACCTCATCGTCGCGGCGGGTCGAGTGGACTTCGACGCACTGCTGCCGCTCGTTACCAAGCTCGCGCTCGTCGTGGTAGGTGCCGCGGCCTTCCAGTGGCTCCAGGGCTACTGCGTCAACCGCCTGTCCTACGAGACGGTGCGCGACATGCGCGTGGAGGCGAGCGATAAGCTCAGCCGTATGCCGCTCAGCTTTATCGACAGCCATGCCCACGGCGACCTTATGAGCCGCGTGGTCAACGATGTCGACCAGGTGGGCGACGGTCTGCTGCAGGGCTTCACCCAGCTCTTTACCGGCGTCATCACCATCGTGGGCACGCTTGCGTTTATGCTCTCCATTAACCTGGCCATGACGCTCGTGGTGGTGCTCGTCACGCCGCTTTCCATCTTTGCCGCCGGCGCCATCGCCAAGCTTTCCAATAAAAGCTTTACGGCCCAGCAGCGCATCCAAGGTCAGCTCGGTGGCCATATCGAGGAGTATGTGGGTGAGCAAAAGCTCGTGGACGCCTTCGCCTACGGCCCGCACGCCCAGCAGCGCTTCGATGCCCTCAATGCCGAGCTCTACACTGCGGGCGAGCGCGCGCAGTTTATGGGCTCGCTTTCCAATCCCGGTACGCGCTTTATCAATAACATCATCTATGCCGTGGTCGCTGTGATTGGCTGCGTGGGCGTGATCACGGGCGTGCCGGCGGCGCTCACGGTGGGCGGCGTGCAGATCTTCCTGTCCTATGCCAACCAGTACACCAAGCCGTTCAACGAGGTCACCAACGTCATTACGCAGATCCAGACCGCGTACGCCTCGGCGCGCCGCATGTTCGCGCTGCTCGATGCGCGCGAGCAGGAGCCCGACGCGTCGGACGCCGTAGAGCTTGCCGCCCCGCAGGGCGAGGTCGCCTTTGAGCACGTGGACTTTAGCTACGTGCCCGACCGCAAGCTGCTGCAGGATATCTGCATCGAGGCCAAGCCCGGCATGCGCTTTGCCCTTGTTGGCCCCACGGGCTGTGGCAAGACGACGCTCATCAACCTGCTGCTGCGGTTTTACGATATCGATGCCGGACGCATCATGGTCGATGGCCGGTCTTCGCGTGACTACACGCGCGCGAGCCTGCGCCGCGCCTTTGGCATGGTGCTACAAGATACCTGGCTGTTCGAGGGCACCGTGGCCGAAAACATCGCCTACGGTTGTCCCGATGTCACACGCGAGCAGGTTATCGAGGCGGCCAAGCGCGCGCATGCGCACAAGTTTATCGTGCAGCTGCCAGGCGGCTACGATACGGTCATCGGCGAGGACGGCGGCACGTTTAGCCAGGGCCAAAAGCAGCTGCTGTGCATTGCGCGCGTCATGCTCACCGACCCGGCGATTCTGCTGCTGGACGAGGCGACCTCGAGTATCGACACGCGCACCGAGCTGCAAGTGCAGGCGGCATTCGACGAGCTCATGGCCGGTCGCACAAGCTTTGTGGTGGCGCACCGCCTGTCGACGATCCGCAACGCCGACTGCATTCTGGTCATGCGCGACGGCCAGATTATCGAGCGCGGCACGCACGACGAGCTGCTAACGGCAGGCGGCTTCTATGCCGAGCTCTACCGCAGCCAGTTTGCCCAGTGAGCAAGCCCGTGGGGCATGTAACGCAGCGCTAGGGCGCGAGTGTGTCAACGGGGGCAACGATAATGCCCTCGGGCGTTGTATGGGCCGGCATGCCGAACCCGATGACGATGAGCTTGGCCGCGGGTGGTCTCTCGCCACGCTCGACAAGTTTGCGCTCGAGCCGAAGCAGGTTTGCAGATGCCTCGGGGATCTGCGGACTTCCGAGTTTTACTTCCACGGCAATCCAAGTTCCATCGCGCCTATGTATAACGGCATCGACCTCGAGATCGTCGGCGTCATGGTAGTGGGACACCGATGAGTCATTTGCGGCTGCATAGACCTTAAGGTCGTGCAGGACGAGGGATTCGAAGAGCAGTCCCAGCGTCTTCGGGTCGGATGCCAATGACTCCGGATTTGCTCCGAGCAGTGCGACGGCAAGCGAAGGGTCGGCGAGGTGCCTTTTCGCACTTTGCCGCAGCTTTACCGGAGACCTGAGCGCCGGATGCCAAGCCGGGATATCATCGATGATGTGTATTCTGCGCAAGGCATCCGTATAGCGCCGCAGCGTACTTCTCGATACATCACCGCCGAGGTCTTTCTCAAGAGACTTTTCGCCGGCAAGAGTGGATTCGTTGCGCGCAAGCGAAGACAGAAGAGCTCTGACTTTCTCCGGGTCACGCTTCACGCCGTCAACCCTCGAAACATCCGATTCGCAGACACCGTCGATGTAGGCAGCGGATATACGCATTGCATCGGCAGTCGTCTTGCCAACCGCCTGAGGCCAACCACCACGACATAGCAAATCGGCAATATCGGCGATGCCGTTGATGGATCCAAGTGCCGCTTTGATGGGGCATCCGTTAAGCAGCGATTCGAGCGAGACCGCCCCTGAGGAAACCCCGAGTTCGGCCAGAGTCATTGTTTCCATGCGCAAGCGTGATATGCGCCCGATGCCGCTGTGCATCGGTTGGTCGGCGTCGTTTGGTGTTGCTGACCCCGTAAGCAAAAACTGCCCTGGCTCACCGGTCCGACGATCGCATTCGAAACGTATCGCGTCCCACAGTTTTGGCTCTTCCTGCCACTCATCGATGAGTCTCGGCGTTGCGCCGACTATTGCTTGAGCTGGATCGATCCTGGCAAGCTGCAGTGCGGCAAAGTCTCCGGCAGGGTCGGAGAGAGACAGCGATGATTCAGCGAATCGCTGGGCCGTAGTCGTCTTTCCGCACCACTTCGGTCCCTGAATGAGCACGGCACCAAAAATGCCAAGATCGCGTTCGATTGAGCGATCGATACATCTACTCATATACCTAGTCATCGTACTTCCCGCCATTCAAAGAAACATCTCGTTTTATAGCATCTTACCAGCGCGTAAAACATTTTGACGAAAAACCATGACACAATTTGACGGTATTTCGTGAAACAAATTTACGATATTATATGAAACAATTTGACGGCGTTTTGTGAAACAGTTTTTCGGCCATTCGTGAAACGTTCTGCGGCGGTTTCAATCCGAAGTACATACTGTTCGAAATCTGTCCAAAGATGTCGTCTGCGTCGCCAATCGACAGACGGTGGTTTACATCTGTCACGTTAGTACTAAGATATTCATCTAATAAATTGCATTAGTGGCTTTAGTTTTGGGGGAAACGAGGCAACGTGACTATGACGTGCTCTTTGGTGGTTAACAGCAAGAGCGGTAATACCAGGATGGTTTCGGGTGCGATCAAGCGCGCTCTGCAGGCTGCGGGCGTTGAGTTTGTCCATGCCGCGGCGTTGAGCGACGATGCGGACGCAGATCAGGTTGCGCTCGAGGCGCAGGGCGCCTGCGCGGCCGACACGGTGCTCGTCGGTTTTTGGTGCGACAAGGGCGCGTGCACGCCTTCGGTCGCGGCGTTGCTCTCCGCCTTGCACGGTAAGCGCGTCTTCCTGTTTGGCACCTGCGGCTTTGGGGCCGACCAGAGCTATTATCAGCAGATTATCGATCGCGTGACCTCCAATTTGGCCAATGATGCCGAGCTTGTAGGCTGGGCGATGTGCCAGGGCAAGATGGGTCCTGCGGTCAAGCAGCGCTACGAGGCAATGCTTGAGCAAGATCCCGAAAACGCCCGATTTAAGATGCTGCTCGACAACTGGGTTGCCGCGAAGGATCACCCCACCAAGGAGGATCTGGACAACATGGCCGCAGCCGCAAAGAAGGCCGTGCTGGGCGAGTAGCTTCGCCGCTCGCGGTCCTTCGTGCAAAACAATACAAATGTGAAAGCCTCGAAATTCTCGGGGCTTTTTCATGACACGAGGGCGCCCCTTTATTGATGGAAGGCCTAGTAAGCTGATTGTTCTATGCCCGGATGTGTGCGGAGTGGGATGGGATTTCCGGATGGGTGGGGTTGCGGAAGCTGCGTCCCGGAATTTGCCTTTGGAATGGGATGCAGTTTCCGGTTGAGAGGCTCTGTGGAAATTGCATCCCAGTATTCGGTCGAGAAACGGGATGCGGTTTCCCAACGGGGCCGCAAGCGGAAACCGCATTCCACTCCTGACGCGAATTCTGGGGCACGGCTTGCTGAGGGTTATGGGCTGCGAGCTATATGTGGCAGCATAAAACTCCAATAAGAGGGGTTAAAAATAAATGGTACATTCAGCAGTTAATTTTAATGTGGGGGGGGGTATGATTCTTTTGGTTGCGCATAATATCGAACCCCCTATTAATGAATCGTGTAGGGGTTAGTCACAGATATTGGATAAAACAGACTAATTTGGGGATAAATGACCACTTACGCCAAAATAAGTAGCATTTAGCGATAAAACATTGAAAAATATGTAGCACATCGCTATGTTTTTTTTACGAAAAGATTCTAAATTGGCTTATTTCGGACTCACTTTTCAATCGCCTTGCGGTTCCTGTTGAAACTTGCTGACCTTTGGAGGGGTCGAATAAGGCCTCGATGGGGATGAATTAATCATTATGGCGGCGCGCGGAGTCAAACGTTTTATTGCACTTCTTAGCAGTCTGGCGCTTGCGCTTGTCATAGCCCTTGCCGTTGTTTCTTTTGCTCCCCGCGCATTTGGATACACGCCTTTTGCAGTGCTTTCGGGCTCTATGGAACCCGAGCTCCCCGTCGGCTCCATGGTGTTTGTTCACCAGGTTGATCCAACGGATATTGCCATGGGCGACAATGCAACTTTTTACCGATCGGACGGCGCCGTGGTGACCCACCAGGTGTACGAGGTCGACCCTGTGGCGCAGACGATCAGCACGCAGGGAATCGCAAACAAAAATGCAGATGGAACCATCATGCACGACGCCGAGCAGACGCCTTTTTCACGCGTGATCGGCGTCGTTTCTTTTTGTGTCCCTTACCTGGGCTTCGTTAACGCATATTGCACGACGATGCCCGGTTTGCTTGTTGTGGTGGCCGTTCTGGCGCTGCTGGTCGCGGCGTCGATAGTGCTCGATCGGATGGTTCCCGACGAGCCTGCGGGCAAGCATGCCCGCGCGCATGCGAGGGAGCGGCGTTCATAGCGGCAGGGGAGAGGTGTCGGCGGCGGTAAAGGCCGTTGCCGGGGAAGACGATTCTCGAAAGGAAGAGAACTATGGAAAACAAGAAGAAAAAGCGCTACGGCATCGTTGCCGCCTTGCTGCTGCTGGTGCTGGCCGCCGGCGTGGGCACCTGGGCATGGCTGCAGGCAACCGATCAGGTGACGAATGAGTTCACGGTTGGCAGCATCGGCAAGCCCGAAGTGAAGCCCGACCCCGATCATCCGGACAAGCCCGGCACTGATCCCACGGACCCCTCAGTGGATGGTTATCTGTTTGAGACCAAGTGGGTGAAGGACTCCAAGATGATTCCCGACACCGACATCAATAAGAACCCCAACGTCGGCATCGGCAAGGATTCCGATAGCTCCTATGTGTTCATCTATGTGAAGAACGCCATTGTGAAGACAGACGCCACTGACGCGCTTGCCAAGACCCCGTACTTCGAGCTTAACGCTAACTGGAAGCCGGTTGCCGTTGATCAGGTGACTACAAACGCCGATGGCAAGTACGTGAGCGGTCTGTTCATGTATACCGCTGGTAACACCGACACCCCTGCCAAGCTTGCTCCAACTCAAAAGACTGAGACTACCGAGGCAAAGGCTGCTTACACCGGTGAGCTGTTCAGCACCGTGCATATCCCGGCTGCCATGAACAGCACGGATGTCGTCACCAATCCCGCTATGACGGTCTCCTGCTACATCTTCGGCGCTGACCAGGGTGATGCCCAGAACGCCATCAAGCAGGCCAAGGCTTGGGTTAACGACCCGAGCAACCACCTGAAGTAATCCCACCCCCTCCGTCGAGACCCCGGTCCGCCCCACCCCTATATTCGGACCGGGGTCTCGCCCCCTGTATCCGACGATTGGCGAACGTAATGCTCAACAATCTTTCCGACAATCAGAAACGCACCTTGGCGCTTGCCGCGATGGCGCTGTTGGCCCTGGCGTGCCTGTGCGGCACGCTGGCTTTTACCGTTGATATGGTTCCGGTGAACAACGTTCTATCGTTTGGCAGCGTGAAGGTACGAGTCTGCGAATACACCCTCAACGAACAGGGCGAGGAGATTCCGTTTGAGCCCAACGAGCACGGGGACTATCCCGACACCAAGGCCAGTGGCTCTGATATCAGCCGCATTGTGCGCGTGGAGAACGCTGGAACGCAGCCTGAGTACGTTCGCGCGCGTCTGCGCATGACGTCGGTGGCGCCCGACGGTTCGAGCGCGGATGCTTCGGGCAGCGTTGCGTTTCATGTGAACGCGGGCGAGGGGTCCCCGTGGATCGATGGCGGCGATGGGTGGTACTACTACCGCGGATTGGCCGGGCGTGGCGGCACGCTCGACCCCGGCGCCATGACGGAAAGCCTCATGGACTCGCTGCGCTTTGTGGGCGACTACCACGATGCCGCGCGCGGCGGCTCATTCAGGCTCGATATCGATGTTCAGGCCGTGCAGGCCAAAAACCAGCAGGCAAGCGATACCGTCCTCGACGTGCTTGACGTCGCGGGCTGGCCGGAGGCGAACTAGCCTATGAAGATCAAGAACATGAACCGGGGCGTGCTTAGCAGGCTAGTTGCCGTCGCGGCGATTGCCCTTTGCTGCGTTATGGCGCTGCCAACGGTGGTGCATGCCGAGGACGTGCCCGAGAACACAAACGAATACCACATCAAAAACGCGAACGACTTTTTGGTGTACGTGGCGCTTTCGCGTGAGCGCGATACGTCCGGCTGGCGCGTTTATCTCGATAACGATATCGTGCTTAATGATGACGACATGAAGACCATTGTCTCGCACACCGTTAAGCATCTGTCGTTTGGCAACAAGGAGCATCCGTTTAAGGGCGTGTTCGATGGTCAAAACCACACCGTTGAGGGCCTGAGCTACGATAAAGACGCTTTTGACCCCGAGCGCGATACGGGATTTTTTGCCGAGACCAACGGTGCCACCATCAAAAACTTCCTGGTCAAGGACGCCAACGTGTGGGCGGACTTCCGCGGTGGCATTATCGTGGGCAAGGCCGTCAAAACGCGCTTCGAAAACGTTATGGTCATGGAGAGCACGCTGCACGTGACCTGCGCCAACAATGCTCTCAACCTCATTACCAACGCAGGCTTTGAGGGCGGTCTCATCGCCGGCGAGCTCGACGGCTGCACCCTCTACAACTGCGAGGTCCGTGGCGGCCGTGCCGTCAACAATACGACCTCGGGCGTGCAGGCGCTCGGCGGTGAGGGTCTGTATATGGCGGCGTTTGCCGGCTACGTTAAGAACTCGACTATCGAGTACTGTCGCGTGACGCCGACGCGTAAGGACGACGGCTCGATTGCCGAGAAGGGCATGACCGACGTCACCAATAAGTACGACGTGGCCATTGGCGCCCTGGGCGGCAACAACGTGTACGCCTCGGGTTTTGTGGGCTGCATGGCGGGCGAGGCCAAGATTATCGACTGCTTCTCGACGGCGCAGTGCTACAGCTATGCCGCGTCGTACGTGGGCGTCGTCGCCGTGACGCGCGCGTGGACGGGTGGCTTGGCGGGTCGTATTCTAACCGAAAAGGGCAACGAGCTCGTTCGAAGCCATTTTGCGGGTGACTTGAGCTCGCGTCAGTACAATCCCATCGCCGTGATCCCCATCATTCAAAACGATGTGAACCTGGGCGGCATTGCCGCGCGTGCCAACAAGGATGATGCCACGGTCACCGAGTGCTACTTTAAGCCGAGCGTGAGCCTTTCTGGCAACAGCCAGGGCAACCCTGCCAAAAAGAAAATCCCCTCGTTTGGCGGCGATGGCACCACCAAGGGTGATGGCTATGGTCCATGGGATGACGAGCGCTACACCACGCGCGAGCTGTGGGAAGAGCACGACTACGACTTTTGTGCCGGCACCAAGCGCTCGACTGCTAACAACGGGGCCTTGGGTGGCTCGCACTTCAATGAGTGGGCGATGGATTACAAGCTGAATATTCCTGTGCATGGCCAGAGCGTTAAGGCGACGATCGATTTTCCCGGTGCGGGTACCGCGACCATCGAGGCAACCAAACTTGGTATTAATCAAGCGACCACGGATCCGTACGCCTTTGCCGTGAGTGCCGTGCTTGCGGGAACGGCTCAAGGCTTGGCCCAGGGCGATACATCGGTGACGTTTAGGCAGGACACCTCCGCAAAGCCCAAGGGCTTGACCGATGCCAACGGCGGTTATCGCTTCATGGGCTGGTTCCGTGAGCCCGATGTGCGTGTGAATCGAATTGGACAAGACAACAGCTGGTTTGACGGCAAGACCGATGACGCTGCGGTGAAGGATGGCAAGCGCGTTCAGGACAACACGAAGCACGAGGCGACGTCTATCTACACTGCCGACAACGGCAAGGATCATGCCGAGAGTGAGGGCTTCAAGGGTAACGACCTCTTTATCGCTTCATACGAGGCGCAGGTGCTGTTCTATAACGCTAAGGGTGAGACGCTTGATTGGAAAACCGGTGATGCGCACAACAAGTCAGTTGATTGGTATCGCTACGGTGTGGATGTGACGCCTGCGGCTCCTGCAGACCGCGAGGGGCTTTCCGACAGCGCAACGTTTATCGGCTGGACCTCGCAGCCTAGCAACGAGGCCGGGAAGAACGGTGCCTATGCCGCCATCACCTCTACTCAGCTGGCTGATCTGAAAACCAAGGGAGCATTCTATCCTGCGGGTAGCGAGATCACCGTGGTCGGGCCTACCGATTTCTATCCCGTGTACAGCGACTACGTGTCGAACATCCTGACGGAGTTTGAAGGCCACGACCCGGATGATAAAACTAAGCGCGAAGGCGTGGGCAAAACTTACGTTAAGGTTGGGACTGCAGAAGATGGCACAAGCGCGTATACCGTGCAGGTTCTCGATGTATCCGGCAATGCTATATCCAAGGACGGCACCCTGCCCGACGGCTATCGCTTCTTGGGTTGGTATGAAAACAAGGGAACCGAGGATGCCCCGCTCGAGGTGCGCGTAAGCCGCGATCCCAGCTATACGCTCCCCGCCGATGTCGATTTAACCGCGCCGCATACCTACATCGCCCGCTTTGAGTACCGCGTGGATTATTACGTTCGGGCTTATACCAACCATGGGTTTACGGACAGCAAGCTACTTTGTTCCGTTTGGAATCGCTATCAAACGCCCTTTGAGGAAAACGTCGGTAGTACCTTCGTGCGTGAAAACGTCGTCCACTGGGGCCCGGAGCATGTTGACCACGGTATAAAGGATAGTTATGAAACGTGTGGCACGCGCTTCACGAAGGAAACCCTTGTCGTGAGTCCCCTTAACGCGTACTCGCACAACGTTAAAAACGATACGGGAGCCGATACTCTAAAAAACCTCTATGCCGATACCGATTTTCCAGGCGCTGCAACGCTAAGCGATACTTGGACTTCGGCTTCGCTGAACGTAACGGTCAAACCGGTGAATGATCGCTATCGCCTGAATTTCTGGACGCTTGAGCGCGATGGTGAATATTGGACATATGTGAAAAATCCCATCGAGAGCATGGTGCGTACAGATAAGAAGTACTACGTTCGCGCGATGATTACCACGGACGTTAATTTCTACAACAAGGGCGATAATGTCGTGAGGACTGCCACGCGGCGCTATGAGAGTAACTTGCTGCAGACCAAGGTGAACGGGGCGGATCCGACGTTCACGTATTACTACCCGCATGTGAACACCTCGGTTGAGGCAAAAGGAAAGCCGCAGGACGGGCTAACTGGTTCTTATGAAAGCCCCTTGACCCTTGAGTCTTCTCCGACCGATGCGGAGATGGCGGTGCCGGGTTATAAGTTCCTGGGCTGGATTTCGACCGCCGAGGTCCAGAAGGATTCTGCCGTCTGGAAATATATCTATGACGTTACTGGCGACCCCTATGTGACGAGTGACCCGGAGAAAGCGACGCCATACTTGGCGACCGACGCGTCCAAGGTTACCCAGTGGCAGGATGCCTATCCCGTATACGTAAAGTATAACGTTAACTACACCACCAACCTGCACCGCAAGGGCTTTGATGGAACGCCGGGCATCAATGTTCCGCGATTCGACATTACGCCCAAACTTGATCCCCAGCAGAACGGTGACGTGGTGGCTACGGTGAGCCCCGACATTACGACGACGGTGTATGCCGACGGTACTGGTGGCGCCTATCAGCTTAAGAAGCTCGAGATCGAGCTTCCCGACGGAACGGTAAAGAAGCTCGATCCGACGGGCGAAGGCGGCAATACCTATTCCTATACCGTGGAGCCGGGTAAACCCTATACGTTTGTGGCCTACTACACGCCCATTGCGGTGGTGTATCACCTGAACGACACCGATATCGATGGCAAGCTCGCGCAGGAGGGCAATACGCTCGGCAGCCTTAAGGATGGCATGCCGCTGCCGACGTATAACGTTGGCGACATCGATGCTGCAACGAACGCATACAATGCCTTCGTAGGCTGGACGGAAACTAAACCGGCATCCGGCAACGGTTATGTCGTTTGGTCGGACGGCCTCCCCATGGTGAATACAAACACTGTGGTTAACGCCCCCATGGAGCTGTACCCGGTCTACCGTGCCAGCGCGGTAATTGTCCAATCGAATATCGATGCCAATCTGGATAACCCCGATTCCGTGCGTTCTCTTTCGCGCACCGACTCTGGCGATCAAATTTCGCTGGAAGTAAGAGCTGCAGCTGAGGTTGTCGGCAAGGATGGCACCAAGTACGACTTTGTCGGCTGGTCGCGTGACTATGAATCCGATAGTAAATACACTCTGATGACCGAAGACGATAAGTATCCCCTCGAGGGTAGTGAACCCTTTAAGGGCGCGACGTATACCGCGGTGTACAAGGTCACGCCGTATAAGGTGCGCTATCACAGCGTCGACGGGGCGGTCATCTTTACGGCGACGGTCGACTCGGGCGACGAGCGCGCGCAGGACGGTAAGCCTGGCTTTGTCTACACGGTCGATGTTCCCAAAATGGACGAGAGCGGCAACCCTGTGATGGAGCAAAAATCCGTGGCGTACGATCCGGACGCCCACTCCAAGATCGTCGCGCTGCTCGATGAACAGGCTGCTGCCAATGGCGATAAGCGCGAGCTCTTCTTGGAGTGGCGATATGTGGGTGCCGATGGCACTGCAAAGTCTTGGGATGAGTTCAAGGGCGAGCCAGTCAAGGGTGACATGGACCTGTATCCTGTGACGTATCGCGTGGTTGCCAACGATACGTCTGATCCCGCGAGCCCCGTAACTATGACCGCGCAGCTTAAGTGGCTGCTCGATCCCGCCGCGGCCAACACCGTCGGTGACAGTGCCGACAATGCGCCGTTTAAGGTCTGCTTTGCCAAGCCGTTTATGGGGACGCAACTGACTGTTACGGTAACGCAGGCAAGCTACGGCCCTGGTGCAGGGGGCGTTTCTGCGGCGGAAAAGCCTGTGAACGGCAAGTTTGTCTCGCTCTACAGTCTGGGTTCGGGTGGCGGCTCGTTCGACCTGGTCAACCGCCTGGAGTCCAAGAAGACAGGCGAAGGCGAGCAAGGTCCCGGTAATGCCGTGTTCAAATTTACCCAGAATCATGCGCTGACGATCGTTAAAAAGACTACCGACGCCAGCGCAATGGGGCAAACGTTCCGCTTTAAGGTAACGCGAAAGGCGTCGGAGGGTTCTCCTGCCGAGACGCGCATGGTCGAGGTGAAAGTTAGCGAGCAGCGCGACGAAAACGGTGAGGTCTGGTATGTCGGCAGCGTGCAATTTGCTGCTCCGGCGGGCACCTATACCGTCGAGGAAGACACGGCTTGGGCATGGCGCTACGAGGGTGAACTGAGTACGCCGGGCAAGGCGCCCGGCAAATCTGCCGAGCTCATCATCTCGTCTGCCTCGAGTGCGGGCGACACCGTGGTGACGTGCGTCAACACGCGCGCGAATGACAAATGGCTCGATGGTGGCTCGCGTGCCAAGAATGTTTGGAAAAACGGCACGCTGAAGAAGGAGGACTAGGATGACTAAGCGCAAGCAAATCGTCGCCCTCCTTGTTGGCGTTCTCCTGTTGGCTGGCGCTGCCGGTACCTTTGCGTGGCTTTCGGTTACGGGCGTGCTGGTCAACGAGTTTGGTTTTGGTTCGGTGGCGCCCTCGGTAGATGAGAAGCTCGATGGCAATGTGAAGAGCAACGTCATGATTACAAACAACGGCTCGGCCCCGGCATACCTGCGTGTTGCGGTGGATATCTACTGGCAGGACCAGAATGGCGCGCGCCTGTGGGATGAACCAGTTGCCGGCACCGACTACGTCATTGCGTGGGGCAGTGTGTCCAAGGCATCTGCTTCTAACACCGCCTCGTCTTGGGTTGTCGCGTCCGACGGGTACTACTACTGGACGTCTCCCGTTGCTCCGATGGGCAAAACCGATGTGCTCATCAAGAGCGTGACTGAGCAGAAGGCAGATGGGAAGAACCTGGTCGTTGACATTTCGACCCAGGCAATTCAATCCACGCCCGGCGATGCAGCTGCAGAGGCATGGGGCTGTGCAGTCAAGGATGGCGTGCTGGTGCCGCCGCATGGAGGTGCGTAAGTATGGCCTCTCCGATTCGTAAAGACGTTGCGTGTTTCTTGCATTGCGTGATGGCGGCAATCGTCTGCCTTATCGCGCTCGCCGTTCCTGCACGTGCGTTTGCTGACATTCCCACGATTGCCTATGACGGAAATGCACGCCAGCTAACGGTATCGGGAGCGACGGACTCCTCGGGGGAGCCCGATCTGTTTCCAGCCTTTAAAGATCTAATGCCCGGCGATGTACGCGAGCAACAGATTGGGGTTCGTGCCACGGGTGTAAAGTCCCAGGTACGTGTGTTTGTGCGGGCTGTTGTCGATCACGAGACGGCACATCTGCTGTCGCCCATTACCCTAACGGCGTCGGCGGCCGATGCGTCTGCCGGTTGGCTCCAGACGGGAACGCCGGGCAGCGTGTTTGCCTATCCCACGCAGGTCGCAACGTTTACGAGCGATGGCAGCACGGTACTCAATTTGCAACTAAGTGTCCCGACGTCGGTGGGCAACGAGCTTGCCGACGCAAACAAGGCAATTCGCTGGGAAATCACCGCCGAAGACGATGGCGAGAAGATCCCCGTACAACCTGCTGGCAGCAAGAAGCCCGGCTTGCTTGGTCTGGCGGCAACGGGCGACAACACGCTCGCTTTGCTTTTGGTGTTGCTGGCGCTTGCCATCATCGCTTTTATAGCCGCGCTTCTTTTGTCCCGGAGGAACAAGCGCTAGGTCCATCTTCTAAACGCAACGCCCTCCTGGGCGGCGGGCACGAAGTTCCCTGCTCTACAGTCCTGCGCAAGACGAAGGCCACATTAAGTGGCCTTCTTTGCGTGCGGAACTCGCGATGAACTTCGTGCCCGCCGCCCGGGAGGGTGTCTCTTTATTGATAGAAGGCCTAATAAGCTGATGATTTCATGCCTGGATGTATACGGAGTGGGACGGGCTTTCCGGATGGGCGGGGTTTCGAAAAGTGTGTCCCAGAATCGGCGCTCAGAGTGGTCCCCACTTTCCGGTTGATGTCTTGTCCGGAAACTACGTCCCGGAATTAAGGCTTGGAATGGGATGCACTTTCCGCTTGAGAGCCTTAGCGGAAAGTGCGACCCGGAATTTACTCTTGAAGTGGGATGCGCTTTCCCGACAGGCCCTCAAGTGGAAACTGCGTCCCATTCCGAAGGCAGATTCCGGGATACACTTTCCGAATACAAAGAAGGCCACTTAATGTGGCCTTCAACTTATATATGTTGCGGATGCTTTCATGACAAGCCGCGCTTCAACACCGAGGCGTCTGCCCGGCGACGCGGAATGTAAGGTTCATCGCGAGTTCCGCACGAGCCGGAGAGCACTTAATGTGCTCTCCGTGCGAGCAGGACTGTCCGAGCGGGGAACCTTACGTTTCGCGCCGCCGGGCAGACGAACCAGTTAAGACGTGTCGCTATTTGATCTTGGTCGTACCCGGCGCCAGGTTGGGGTCGGTCTCGTTGGCCTCGGTCTGGAAGTGCTTGGTGTACACGTTCTTGCCGTCGCGGAACATCTCGTAGTACTGCATCTTGGCGTAATCCTCGCGCGCCTTGGTGGCGGCTGCGGCAGCGGCGTCGTCACCGGTGACGTTGGAGGAGAGCGCCCAGCGCAGGCTGGCGTCCTCGTAGCCCACCGAGTTGATGGCGGGCAGCGACTCGCGCAATGTCATATGCGCCTTCTGGTAGTCGGTCAGCGGTGCGCCGATCAGCTGCATCAGCTGGGTGGACAGGTAGTTAATGGATAGGTCGTCAACCTCGCTCGTCTGGTCGCAACCGGCAACGTCATAGTTAGCCCAAATGATGTAGTCGGTCTGCCACAAGCGCTCCTGGTGGGTAGCGTCGTCCTCACCGGTAAACCACTTGTCATTGAACTTGGACGGGAAGAACGGCTGGTGGTCGCCCCAGAACACCACGACCACCTTACGGTCGAGCTTGCTCAGGGCGTTGAGGAAGTAGCGAAGCGCCTGGTCGGACTGCTCGATGCACGAGACATACTCGTCGACATCGGAGAGCGTGCCGTCTTCGACGGTCTTGGCGTCCAGGTCGGTCGTGTCGATGTTCAGGTGCATCTGCTTGTCGACCGGCAGCAGGCCCGTGTCGTAGCCCGAGTGGTTCTGCATGGTCACGTCGAAGATAAACTGCGGATCGGCGTTCTGGTCGAGCAGCTCCAGAATCTTGTCGTAGGTAGCCTGGTCGGTCACCATGCCGCGCAGGGTATCGGCGCCCTGGAAATCGTTGATGGACAGGAACTGGTCAAAGCCAAAGTCCTTATAGACGTTCTCGCGGTTCCAGTTGGTGGCGTGGTTGGGGTGCATGGCCGTGGTGGAATATCCGAGCGACTTGAACTGCTCTGCCAGGTTCCCGGTCGTCTCCATGTTGTAGATGGTGTAGGGGTACACGCCCGAACCCAGGTTGGCCATGGAGTTCCCGGTCATAAACTCAAACTCGGTATTGGCGGTACCGCCGCCGTAGGCGCTCACATAGAGCTTGCCGCGGCCGAGGCAGTTGGACAGGTTCTTAAAGTACTGCGGGCCCTCGTAGCCGGCGCGCATGTTCTGGTAGATGGACAGGTCCGAGAAGGTCTCGTTCATGATGGCGATGACCGTGGGCTTCTCGCTGTCGAATTGCTCCTTTGCGGCGGTGCGCTCGTCACTCTTGGCCGCGTCGGACTTGTCGTAGGCCTTGGCGTATTTTTTGAGCGTGGCCTTGGCATCGTCGACGGAGTAGTCGGCGGGTTTGGGCGGCTTGATGGACTGCGCCGCACTAATAAAGGCAGGCAGGTAGCCCTCGCGCCAGTAGCTCTCGAGCGGACGCCAGGTGTAGACGGTGATGCCGAGAGTGTTGTAGTAGTCGATGAGGGTGACGTGCGCGGTCACGCCGCCCAGGCACAGCACCGCCACGAGCAGGTTGGTGAGCAGCATGCGCTTGGCGTTGGCGGCACCCTTCTGACGGTGCGGTGCCACCAGGCCGGCGTACTCGCACAGCAGCATGGCGATGGCGGTAAAGCCCATGGACAGCACGCAGAACAGCGAGATCGAGAAGGTGTAGCCGTTGCCGGCGACCGCGGCGGCGGTGGAGATGGCCGAAAGGTCGCCCGGCTGGATGGGCATGGATTTAAACGTGATGACGAAGAACTCGGCAATGCCCAGGACAAAGAGGGCAAAGGCTAGGACGGCCGGTGCTGCGCCGTGGCGCTGGAACAGGAAGAACAGGCCGACCATGAGCACGGTGATGATGGCCCACTCGAGCAGGATGCACAGGGGGTAGACCCAGGTAAAGTCGTGGTTGGACGAGACCTCCATGCCCAGCAGCGCAAAGACGCCGGCGAGCAGCAGGCACAGGACGGCGGCGACGAGCGGTTTGCCCACAAAGGCGCCGCGCAGGCGGGCGAGCTTGCCAGTGGGGGCGGGAGCGTCGGCCGAGGCGAACGCAAAGACGCGCGGTGCGATGCGGTCGCGGGCGATGCTGGCCCAAGCGCATCCGGTGAGAATGGCGTTGGTCAGGATGAGCATCACAAAGGCGAGCGGCTCGTTTTGAGCGACGAGGCCCACGGCGCCCCAAATGGTCAAAAAGAGCTGGAACAGGCCGAAGGCGACGCTCCACCCAAGAGCGCTTTTGGCAACGGTGCCCGACTTTGCGCAAATGGCCTTGGCCTCGCGCAAGACAAGGTAGACGGTCGCCGCAAGACCGACGAGCGAGATGGCGGCAGCGAACATGCTGAGACTCCTCACAAACTAAAACCTACGAAAGCGGGGATTTACCCGATTGTTACCAAGATATGCGCAGCAATTGGTGGCTGCGCACACCAACCAGCCATATTAACGCGCGCGTGTGGCGGTGTGGCGCAATGTAGTGGCGACCTGCGCGATAATGGACGGGAATTACACGGAAACGTAAAGGCTTCTTAAAGAAATGGCGAGGGTAGGGCGATGAGCGAGCAGGTTTGCGAGGCGGACATGGGCGGCGACGGAGCTGCGGGCGTGGATACGTACGGCTATCCGGTCGAGACTACGGGCAACGCGGTACTGGACATTTTGGAGCACCGCTCGTCCACGCGCGCTTTTGCGCGCGATGACGACGGCCGTCCCGTGGCGGTGGCCGACGAGCAGCGGGCGGCGATCTTGCATGCGGCGAGTCGCGCGCCGTCGGCGGGCGCCATGATGATGTATTCCATCGTGAGCATTCGCGAGCAGGCTACGCTGGACCGTCTGGCCGACCTGTGCGATCACCAGCCCATGATCGCCAAGGCGCCCTGGGCACTTATATTTGTGGTCGATTATGCCAAGTGGATCGATCTGTTTGAGCACGTGGGCTGCTTTGAACCCGAGTTTGTCGGGCGCACGGGCAAGGCGCCCCGCCGCGCGCCGGGTTTGGGCGACTTTGCCATCGCGGCGCAGGATGCCGTGATCGCCGCTCAAAACGCCGTGGTCGCCGCCGAATCTCTGGGGCTGGGGAGCTGCTATATCGGCGATATCGTCGAGAACGCCGAGGAAGTTGCCGCACTGCTGGACTTGCCTGCCTATACCATGCCGCTGTCGATGCTCATCATCGGCACGCCCCGTAAGGAGCGCCCGGCAATCGCGCATCCCGTGGTGAACCTGGTGCACGAGGAGCGTTATTGTCGCGCCGACGCCGCGACGATGGATGCGCAGGTGGCCGAGATGGATGCGATGTTTCGCCCGCACGCCCGCGAGGTGGGAGAGCGCGTCGTGGACATCTATACCCGCAAGCACACGAGCCCCTTTATGGCCGAGATGAGCCGCTCCATGGAGTGGTGGTTCAAAAACTGGCTCGGCAAGTAACGAATGCGGCGATGCGACAAGGGGAAAGTCCCTTTGTCGCATTCCATATCACCGCGGTGGCCTAAAGGCCGCATAAATGTTTATCTAGCTGGGAAAACGGTGCCATTAAAATATGGGCTGATTACCTATAATCCCGTCGAACGTTAAAATTGGGAGGAAACCGGCTTATGGAACAAAAGGCCAAGGAAGCAGCTTCGCACGCTGCGATTCCTGTGAGCATCTCGGCGATGCTCGTCACGCTGGGCGTGGTGTACGGCGATATCGGCACCAGCCCCATGTATGTAACCAAGGCGCTCGTTGCCGGCAACGGCGGCATCGGAAGCGTCACGCAGGAGTTCGTGCTCGGCGCGCTCTCCCTTGTCGTGTGGACGGTCACGCTGCTGACGACCGTCAAGTACGTGCTGATCTCGCTGCGCGCCGACAACCACGGCGAGGGCGGCATCTTTGCCCTGTACAGCCTGGTCAAGCGTTGCGGCAAGTGGCTTATCATCCCCGCCATGCTGGGCGGCGCGGCACTCCTCGCCGACGGCATCCTGACGCCTGCCGTTACCGTCACCACGGCCATCGAGGGCCTGCGCACCATCCCGGCGGTCCATGCCGTGCTCGGTGACGACCAGGGTCGTGTCGTCGCCATCACGCTTGCCATCATCATCGCGCTCTTCTTGGTGCAGCGCATCGGCACGGCCAAGATCGGTCACGCCTTCGGCCCCATCATGACGCTGTGGTTTTTGTTCCTGGGCGGCACGGGCCTGTTCTTTGTCTGCCAGTATCCCGCGGTGCTGCTATGCCTCAACCCGTTGCGTGGCATCGCTTTTCTGCTGAGCCCCAACAACCATGCGGGCATCATGATTTTGGGCAGCTGCTTCCTCGCTACCACCGGTGCCGAGGCGCTCTATTCCGACATGGGCCATGTGGGCCGCGGCAACATCTATGCCACCTGGCCGTTCGTTAAGTGCTGCCTGCTGCTGTCCTACATGGGCCAGGGCGCGTGGCTTATCAACAACGCCGGCAACCCGGAGCTCATGGGTATCGCCGACCTCAACCCCTTCTACCAGATGCTCGCCCCGGGTCTGCGCCCCTTTGCCGTCGGCCTTTCCACCGTCGCGGCCATCATCGCCTCGCAGGCGCTCATCACCGGCGCATTCTCGCTGGTGTCCGAGGCCAGCCGCCTGGACCTCATGCCGCATATGCAGGTCTTCTATCCTGCCGAGACCAAGGGTCAGCTCTACATCCCCATGGTCAACAACGTCATGCTCGTGGGCTGCGTCATCGTGGTGCTGCTGTTCCAGAACTCGGCGCACATGGAGGCCGCGTACGGCCTGGCCATTACCCTGACCATGATGTGCACGACAATGCTGCTCTTCTTCTATCTGCACGTGGAGCGCAATCTCAAGGTCGCGCCGTGGATCTTTGCCGCCTTCTTCCTTTTGCTCGAGGGCTTCTTCTTTGTGAGCTCGCTCACCAAGTTCTTCCACGGTGGCTACTTCACCATCCTCATGGCTGCACTCATCATGGGCATCATGGTGTGCTGGTACAACGGCACGGCGGTCGAGCGGCGTCAGTTTACGCTGCTGCCGCTGCGCAGCTATCTACCGCAGCTCAAGCGCCTGCGCGACGACGATCGCTACGAGCCTATGAGCGACAACATCGTGTACCTGACCAAGGACACCAACACCGACTATATCGACCGCGATATCGTCTACTCGATTTTGGACAAGCACCCCAAGCGCGCTCGTGCCTGGTGGTTCGTGAATGTCGAGACCATGGACGAGCCGCATACCTTTGCCTACTCGGTCGAGACGTTCGGCACCGACTACGTGTTCCGCGTGCATCTGTATCTGGGCTACAAGATCAACCAGCGCGTCAATGCTTACCTGCGCCAGGTTGTTCAGGATCTGGCTGCCAGCGGCGAGCTGCCGGCGCAGACGCACGATTACTCGGTCTACAAGGATCCGGGCAACATCGGTACGTTTAAGTTCGTCATGATCCGCAAGCTGCTGGCGCCCGAAAGCGACGTGGAGCCCAGCGAGCGTACGGCCATCACGCTCAAGTACATCATCCGCCGCGCCGCCGGCACGCCTGCGCGCTGGTACGGCCTGGAGAACTCCAACGTGAGCTTTGAGTACGTGCCGCTGTTCACCAAGTTTAAGGCCGTGAGCAAGATGCAGCGCCTGGCTCCCGACGAGCGTCCGTAGTCGACGTCTGCTGTTTGTCTAGCGACCGCAGGCTGCAAAGGCTATACACTTGGAACCACCACAAGGAGGCAACCACCGCAAAGGTGCCAGTGAACTGCGCCCCGAAACTTGGACTGAATAAATAGCGACTACGCCGCAAGGGCCCGGCTCCGGAACTCCTCCGGCGTCAGGCCCTTCAATCTTACCTGCCTGCGCCGCGTGTTCCAATGGACTATGTACCCTTCCAGGTCGCGCTTGAAGTCCTCGAAGCTGCCCCACTCCCTGCCGCGGTAGAACTCGTCCTTCACGTGGCCGAAGAGCTGCTCGGTGGCGGCGTTGTCGATGCAGTTCCCCTTGCGCGACATGCTCTGGGTGATGCCCGCCCCCTCCAGCCTGGAGGTGTAGGACTCGTGCTGGTACTGCCAGCCCATGTCCGAGTGCATGGTCGGCGCCGCCCCGTCGGGCAGGGCCTCGAGGAGCCGGTCGAGCATCCTGTGCTGCTGGGCGAGGTCCGGCGAGGTCGATATGTCGCTCGCCACGATCTCCTTCGTGCAGAAGTCGAGCACCGGGGCCCAGTAGGCCTTGGCGCCGGCGACCTTGAACTCGGTGACGTCGGTGCCGAGCTTCTGCCACGGCCCCTCGGCGCCGAAGTCCCTCGCGATGACGTTCTCGAACGTACTCCCCACGAGCCCCCTGTAGGAGCTTGTTAGCGCTACTGTAAAAACAACCATTTTGACCAACGCTCAACAACCAATCATGCCAACGCAATCCCGCCATTTGC
>UQTU01000013.1 GCA_900544135.1 uncultured Collinsella sp. | reverse complement strand
TCCCGACGTCGTACAAAGCGTTTCCAGCCATAAAAAAGCCTCCCATTTCTTGTGTCCAAGAAATGGGAGGCAGTTCACGTTGTGCGCAGCGGGGGTTCTTTCATGTCCGAGGACGTCCGCGAAGGTCAGCCCTCAGATCCTGCGGTGGGAGACCTAGGCCTCGTTGTACACCGTCTTGAGCTTCAGCAGGTGAGCGTAGCGGTCCATGGCGGCCTGCTCGTTCTCCTTGAAGAGCTCCTCGGCGCGCTCGGGGAAGGAACGCGTCAGCGAAGCGTAACGGGCCTCGTTCATCAGGAACTCCTGATAACCGCCCGCGGGCTCCTTGGAATCGAGCGAGAACTTCTTGCCGGCAGCAGCCTCGGGGTTGAAGCGGAAGAGGTTCCAATAACCGCACTCGACAGCCTTCTTCATCTCGGCCTGGCAGTTCTGCATGCCGCCCTTCTTGATGGAGTGCATCTCGCAGGGGCTGTAGCCGATGATGAGGGACGGACCGTCGTAGGCCTCGGCCTCGTGGATGGCCTTGAGGGTCTGAGCCGGGTTGGCGCCCATGGCGACCTGCGCCACATAGACGTAGCCGTAGCTCATGGCAATCTCGGCCAGGGACTTCTTCTTGGTCACCTTACCGGCAGCGGCGAACTGGGCGACCTGGCCCAGGTTCGAGGCCTTGGAAGCCTGACCACCGGTGTTGGAGTAAACCTCGGTGTCGAAGACGAAGACGTTGACGTTGTGGCCGGAAGCCAGGACGTGGTCCAGGCCACCGAAGCCGATGTCGTAAGCCCAACCGTCGCCACCGAAGATCCAGAAGGACTTCTTGGTGAGGTAAGCCTTGTCGGCGAGGATCGCCTTGGAAGCGTCACAGCCGCACTTCTCGAGCTCGGCAACGTAGGCGGCGGCAGCAGTCTTAGAGGCCTCGACGTCGTTGACGGAGTCGATCCAAGCCTGACCGGCGGCCTTGAGCTCGTCGGACGGACCGTCAGCGGCGATGATCTCCTGCGTAGCAGCGATCAGCTTCTTCTGAACGGCCTCATAGCCAACGGCCATGCCCAGACCGTGCTCGGCATTGTCCTCGAACAGGGAGTTGTTCCACGCCGGGCCGTGACCGTCCTTGTCCTTGCAGTAAGGAGCGGTGGCAGCGGGGTTGCCCCAAATGGAGGAGCAGCCGGTAGCGTTGGAGATGAACATGCGGTCGCCGGCGACCTGGGTCACCAGACGTGCATAGGCGGTCTCGGCGCAGCCGGCGCAGGAGCCGGAGAACTCCAGGTAGGGCTGCTTAAACTGGCTGCCCTTGACGTTGGCCGCGATGAGCTCCTTCTTCTCGGAGACGTTCTCGACCATGTAGTCCCAAACGGGCTGCTGGTCCATCTCCTGCTCGGTGGGAACCATCTCGAGGGCGCCCTTGGGGCAAACCTTGACGCAGTTGGTGCAACCCATGCAGTCGAGCGGGGACACAGCCATGGTGAACTTCATGCCCTTGGCCTTGGGGCCCATGGCGTCGAGCGTGCGGGTAGCCTCGGGCGCGGCGGCAGCCTCGTCCTCGGTCATCGCAAACGGACGGATGGTGGCATGCGGGCACACGTAGGCGCACTGGTTGCACTGGATGCACTTGGTCTCGTCCCAGTGGGGAACGACCACGGCGACGCCGCGCTTCTCGTATGCGGAGGCGCCCAGCTCAAACTGGCCGTCGGCGCAATCGACAAAGGCGGAAACAGGCAGGCTGTCGCCGTCCATGCGATCGATGGGCTCGAGCAGGTTCTTGACCTGCTGGGCGATAGCGGACTTGGTCTCCTCGGAGAGCTCGACGGGAGCGGCGTCCTCGGCGGTAGCCCAGTCGGTCGGAACCTCGAACTTACGGAAGGCGGTAGCGCCGGCATCGATGGCCTTGTGGTTGGCGTCGACGATAGCCTGGCCCTTCTTCATGTAGGACTTGGTAGCCGCGTCCTTCATGTACTGCAGGGCGTCCTCGGCGGGCAGGACCTTGGCCAGCGCGAAGAAGGCGGACTGGAGCACCGTGTTGGTGCGCTTGCCCATGCCGACCTTAGCGGCCAGGTCGATAGCGTCGATCAGGTAGACGTTGACGTTGTTGTTCGCGATGTAGCGCTTGGCCACGGCGGGCATGTGCTCGGCGAACTCCTCGTCGCTCCACTGGCAGTTGACCAGGAAGGTTCCGCCCGGCTTGACGTCGCGGACCATCTTGAAGCCCTTGACGATGTAGCTGGGGTTGTGGCAGGCGACAAAGTCGGCCTTGGTCACGTAGTACGGCGAACGGATCGGGGAATCACCAAAGCGCAGGTGCGAGACGGTGACGCCGCCGGTCTTCTTGGAGTCATACTGGAAGTAGGCCTGGACGTACTTGTCGGTGTGGTCGCCGATGATCTTGATCGAGTTCTTGTTGGCGCCGACGGTACCGTCGCCACCCAGACCCCAGAACTTGCACTCAATGGTGCCGGGGGCTGCGGTGTTGGGCGCATCCTCGGCCTCGGGCAGGCTCAGGTTGGTCACGTCATCGACAATGCCGATGGTGAACTCGCGCTTGGGCTCGTCCTTCTTGAGCTCCTCGAAGACAGCGAACGCGGACGCGGGAGGCGTGTCCTTGCTGCCCAGGCCGTAACGGCCGCCGACGACCTTGATGCCCGTCTTGCCGGCCTCGTAGAGAGCAGAAACGACGTCCTGGTAGAGCGGCTCGCCGATGGAACCCGGCTCCTTGGTGCGGTCCATGACGGCAATCTTTTTGACGGTCTCGGGGAGAACGTCGACAAAGTGCTTGATGGAGAACGGACGGAACAGGCGAACCTTGACCAGGCCGACCTTCTCGCCGTGAGCGTTGAGGTAGTCGATGACTTCCTCGAGCACGTCGCAGAAGGAGCCCATGCACACGACGACGCGGTCGGCATCGGGAGCGCCGTAGTAGTTGAACAGGCCGTAATCGGTGCCGAGCTTCTCGTTGATCTTCTTCATGTAGCCCTCGACGACGGCGGGAAGCTCGTCGTAGACCTTGTTGCAGGCCTCACGGTTCTGGAAGAAGATATCGCCGTTCTCGTGGCTGCCGCGGGTGTGCGGGTGCTCAGGGTTGAGCGCGTGGTCGCGGAAAGCCTGGACGGCGTCCATGTCGCACATCTCGGCCAGATCCTTGTAGTCCCACATGGCGACCTTCTGGATCTCGTGGCTGGTGCGGAAGCCGTCGAAGAAGTTAAGGAACGGGGTCTTACCCTCGATGGCGGCAAGGTGAGCCACCGGCGAGAGGTCCATGACCTCCTGGACGTTGCCCTCGGCGAGCATGGCGAAACCGGTCTGGCGGCAGGCCATGACGTCGGAGTGATCGCCAAAGATGTTCAGGGCGTGGGAAGCGACGCAACGCGCGGAGACGTGGAAGACGCCCGGGAGCTGCTCGCCCGCGATCTTGTACATGTTCGGGATCATCAGGAGCAGACCCTGAGAAGCCGTGTAGGTGGTGGTCAGAGCACCGGCGCCCAGCGAACCGTGAACGGTACCGGCTGCACCTGCCTCGGACTCCATCTCGACGACCTTGACCGGGGTGCCGAAGATATTCTTGCGACCCTGGGCCGCCCACTGGTCGACATGGTCGGCCATCGGGCTGGACGGCGTAATGGGATAGATTCCCGCTACCTCGGTGTACGCATACGAAACATATGCGGCCGCCTCGTTGCCGTCCATAGACTTAAACTTACGCGCCATATACCCCTCTCCTCTCATATAGGTATACAGGCCCCGGCGATCGCCGGGATGTTGGCGTGATGGGATTATCGCTGTTGCTTCCAATCATCCGACAGGCAGGCTCAGCAGCAGGTACGTGGCGTGGAGAGAAGACATGCCGAGGCGAGGGGCAACTGACGCGCCCCACAGACCCGACCGCCCGTCTTGCACATGACCGAGCGCCGCAAAGGCCGCATGCCGGATGCTCCCGGGCACGCCCCGGCGATGGGAAGCGCCCGCAACGGAAATCCGCATGCGGGTTTATTGTACCCCGCCGTCAAGTGTAATTTCGGCAAATATAGGCGGGCGGTAAAGGTTTACCTCGGGTGACTGCCAAGGGCCAAAATGGCCCCTCCATCCCCAGGCGGCCGGCTCTGGCGCGCCAAGGAGTGTCCCCAGCCGGCAGAAAAGGAACGCCCCTATCTGCCGGCTAGAGAGCACCGAAGAGGATGGCGTAGGTAGTGGATTCGCCGAGTTTGAGCTCGTCGCCGGGATTGAGTTGGGCGGAACGACCGGGCTCGACCTGAATGCAGACGCGCGTGGCCCCGTTTACCACCACGGTTCCGTTGGTGGACGACAAGTCCTCGACGTGCCAGATATTTTGAGCATCGCACCAGATATGGGCATGGCGGGCCGAGACATCGTCGCCGACGTCGGTAATATCGCCCTCACCAGTGGCCAGCGCGCCAATCTCAACGCCCTGCTCACTCGGCTGAATCCAGCGCGGGGCGCTCACGACAAAACTGTTTTGCACGCGCAGCAAGCCCAAGGGGTGCGCCGGGGCGGGTTCGCGCTCGCCTGCGGTCATCGACATGCCAAGCGAACGCGGCGTGGAGGTGCCTCCGCCGCAGGTCGCGTGCGCGTAGTCGATGGCATAGTTCACCGAGGACCGCACATCCGCCGAACAACCGACGGCGACAAACAGCACCAGCACGGCCTCGGCGCGCTCGGCGGGCATGAGTTCCGCCGCCTGGGACAGGCGATCGAGCGCGTTGCGATAGAGATTCGTGTCCTGGTGACACTCTTCGAGCGCGCGTACCATCGGTTCACCTGCGGGGCCGCACACCATATTGATCACAGCCGTGGAGTCCATGGGATTGCGCTGGCGCAGGGCCAGTTGCGACATAATACGCGCAGCCGAGGTACCGTATTCGGCAAAGTAGCGCTGCTGAAGCGTACCGACCGGCGCGCGAACGATAAAGCGGGAAACCCAAGAGCGATCGGCGGCCCGGCTCTGCGGGCTGCGGCCGTCGGCGAGCGGACGGGACGAAAGCACCAAGCCGCACAGCTCGATATGGCTCAGATGCGCCGCGCGCTTAAAGATGTCAAACATGGCCCCGCATGGGGTCAGCTCAACTTGAGATGCCATGACCTAGGCCTCCTTGGTCGTAGAAATAGAATCGGACGATACTTCGACAGGTCCGCCAAAAGTACGGGCAGCTGCGGCTCCACCGGCAAGCGGAGTCGCCATCTGGACTTTTGTGCGTCGCGGTGCCGAAACGGGAAGTTCAAAGGCAAAGCCCATCGCAAGCAAAAACCACGTAAGCGTATAGGTTGCAACCAGAGCGGCAACAAGGCCGCCCATCACGGCGCGTTGGGAAAATACGCTACATGCAGCCACAACCAGCACCGGAACCTCGCAGGCAGAAAGCGCAAGCACACCCTGCAGGAAGCCCGAGCGCCGATTGCGCGCAAGTGCCCCCGCGACAACGCCGGCTATGCCTGGCAGCGCCAACGCCAGTGCGGCAATAATACCCGGTAGCGACCCAGACCACACGAGCGATCCCAAAGTCGCCGTCACGCGAGCGCCCGACGCCAGCAGCGCGGCCGAAACCACGACCACAGCCCAAACCACGCCACAGACGACCGTCGCGCCGACCATCAGCGCGCGACGAACCGCGCGGCCAGACGCATCCATGGGGCACGGCGTGAGCGGCTCGCCGCGGAGCGAACGACCGACATTTTGCGCATAGTGGTCACAAAACGCCGAGAGCGCCGCCTCGACCGCCGCCGGCTCGGGACGATCTTTTTGATGGCTGGACAGACAGGCCATCACCACGTCGAACAGCTGGGCATCGACAAACGCCAGCGCATCGCGTAGCTCCTCGGAATCCGGCTCAAGCCCCAGCTGCTGGGCCTGCTCGGCCGCAGCGAGCGCCACATCGGGCTCATGACGAAGCAGCTGAGTCAAATCGCAACCGGGCGCATGGGCACCAATGGGATAGTCGGGCAGCGTGTCCATCTTGAGACGGTAGGGGCTGGCGATGTCGCGCGTCTTTTTGCGCGAACCCGAGGTGCCCGAAGTGCTCGGCGCGGCTTCGTATGGCGCGGCGCCGGCAATGAGCTCGTAAACCGTGCTTGCTGCGGCATAGACGTCGATCGCCGGCGACATACGCAAAGCGCGCAGGTCGGGAATATCGTCGGTGAGCATCTCGGGCGGGGCATAGGCAACCGTCGCGCGACGCAGCGTGGCATAGCGCTCCGTAAACGACGCCTTGCCGCCGGTACCGGCCACGGCCGACGCAGGCTCGAGCGCCAGCGACGAGCCAAAGTCGATCAGGCACAGGTCAAAGGTGCCCTCGGCAAGCTGCCGGTCAAGCGGTAGACGCGCCGTACGCACCATAATATTAGCGGGCGAGATATCGCGATGGACAAAGCCCTCCCCCACCAGGCTCATGCGGCAGAGCAGGTCGAACAGGTCGCGCCCCAAGCGCGCCGCCACAAGCGGCGATAGGCGGCCGGCATCGTCCACGGCAAAGCGCGAGCGCAAGCGGGCGAGCGTCTCGCCCTCGACCCATTCCATGACAATTGCAGGCACACCGTCAACCTCGCCCCAGCCATAGAGGCGGGGAAAGCCCTTAAGGCCCGAAAGGGCGCGATGGCATTCATATTCCTCGCGAAATGCCGCTTTGAACTTGGCGACCAGCGCCTCATGGGCGGCATCGTCGTCAAACTCATCGCGCGTCGGCAAGATGAGCTGTTTGAGTGCTACGGCCTCGCCTTGGGCGTTGACGGCACGCGTCACGCGGCCGATACCGCCACGGCGCATGGTGGCATCGTCGGCAAACAGCATCGTAAAACGACGCAGATAGGCAGGCAGTTCGTCCTGACCGAGCGCAATGGCCGGCTCAAACCCGTCGACACGCGCCAGGCGCAGGCCGACCATGGGATCGCGACCGAGCGATTGTGGTGTGGTGGATGCAAGATCGGTCATCATAGGGCAAGCGCCGCCACGTTATTGTTGAAGTTACCGAGCGCGACGTCATCATCGCCGTAATGGCCGACCCATTGACATAGGTTGGTGTAACAGCCCCACAGATTGGCATACTGCTGATACCACTTTGACCGGGGCGAGAATGTCTGACGACCGAACTCGGCTCGAATGACAAACATCTCCCCGACCAGGCTGTCGCACGGCCTGGGATCTCCCGTAGAGTTATAGGTCGAAACCACGTCATTGGCACGAGAAACATAGCCGTCGAGCATGTTGTACTTGGTCACAAGCCAACTGTGAATGCTCTCTTCCTCAGCAGCGGAAAGGCCACCGGAGTTTGCATCGTTGTCAGTGTTGCCGCCCGTCGAGCCGCCGTTTCCAGACCCTCCGGCAGAGGAACCCGACCCAGAGCCGCCGCCCGAACTCGACGAATCCGAGCCGGAGCCAGAAGTATCCGAGCTACCGGGCTTTCCGGACTGCTGGGCGTCCTGCTCCTTCTGCTGCTCGACCTTATTCACCGTTGCCGCCACGCTATTGTTGGACAACCGATCGATGATCTTGGTATTGGTGAGCACGATGGTTTTGCCATTGGCAAGCGTGACTTCGTTGTCCGGGGCCTCGGCGCCGTCCGCGTCGTCGGCGCCAAACACAATATGCGCGACCACACTTGCCCAAGCATATCCAGTCGTGGTGCCCAGATCACTTTTGACCTCATGCCCCACGCGCGGTTCGCGTGCGGCATGTGCCTGCATCATGGACGGCACGGTCATGCCATAGGCAGAAACGCCAGCTATGACCAGCACCAGCGAGCAAGACAGCAGTGCGTACGCCCGCGGCGCCAAGCCCAGTCGGCGTCGCATGCGCACCGCGGTGCCGCGCTTTGTCTGAGTGCCACCGGGCCGCATGCGTTCTCCTCCAACAAAAACACGCCGCTCGGGAGCGGCGCATTCATTCGAATCCATTTTGAGTGTATCAGCGAACCCAAAAGGTTGCGCAACGAATGGGCAAATTAAGGATGCGAGTGGAAGCATCCATGCGATAAGCGGATACAAAGCATCTTTGTTGCACAACAAACTTACAGTCGCACGGGGAAATTATGACTACCCCGTGCGTCGCGAGGAAAACATACGGCAGGAGCAGGCTCGCCACCTAAATCGTGCGACGGGCCTCGATGGCGCGCCCGAGCGTAAGCTCGTCGGCATACTCCAGGTCGCCGCCCACGGGCAGACCGCTCGCCAGACGCGACACCTCGACGCCCAGCGGCTTGATAGTGCGGGCCAGGTAGCTCGCCGTGGTCTCGCCCTCAATATTGGGGTTGGTGGCGATGATGACCTCGTGGATGTCCTCGTGACCCAAGCGTGCCAGCAGCTCGCGAATGTGCAGCTGCTCGGGGCCAATCTTGTCCATGGGGCTGATCACGCCGCCCAATACGTGGTAGAGACCGTGGTAGCTGCCCGTGCGCTCGATCGCCTGGACGTCGCGCGGCTCGCCCACCACGCAAATGCGAGTGGTGTCGCGCATCGAATCCTGGCAGATGGAGCACTCGTCGGCCGTGGCGTAGTTAAAGCAGCGGCTGCAAAAGTGAACCTCCTGCTTAACCTCCAGGATGGCCTCGGCCAGGCGGCGCGCCTCCTCGGCGTCAGCCTCCAACAGGTAATAGGCGATGCGCTGAGCTGACTTGGGACCAATGCCCGGCAGGCGGCCCAGCTCATCGAGCAGTTTTTGCAGACTGTGATTCGCACTCATATATATGCGTGTCTTAGAACGGCATACCCGGGATGTTGAGGCCGCCGGTGATGGCGCCCATCTGCTTGTTGGCGAGCTCGTTGACGCCGCGGACGGCCTCGTTGACGGCAGCCATGATCATGTCCTGCAGCATATCGACGTCCTCGGGATCGAGCGCATCGGGATCGATGGTGAGGTTGACGAGCTCCATCTCGCCGTTGACGGTCACCTTGACCATACCGCCGCCGGCAGAGGCGTCGACGGTCTGGGACTTGAGGTTCTCCTGCGCGGCGGCAAGCTGCTCCTGCATCTTGCGGGCCTGCTTCATCATCTGCTGCATGTTCATACCGGCCATGATGGCTCCTTTACGTGCGGCCGCGCGCCGAGCTGCAAGGGCAGCCGGAGCACGGCGGGACTTTCAAACTCAAAAATCGTACCACGGCGCGGGGCAAGCAAGCGGGGCGGACACGCTACCTCAGTCGATATACATGTCCTGGAGTGCAAACCGCACCCAAAGATTATGCGAAGTTGAATAATTCGCATCTGCATAATATTGAAAGCTAAATCTTGTAGAGCCGGAATCCGACATTTTCTGCATCCAGCTAGATAACAAAATGCCGAACCGCTGCTCGAGGCGGCGCTCATGATGGCAGGGTATAATTTGATTGTCACAGACAGCAATTTGGAGGTGCCCCCATGAATGCCCCCGACGCGCTCCAAAACATCCGCTCAAAACACCCCGTTGCATATGTGGTTCTCTATCTCTTTGTCGGCTGGGCATTACTGGTTGTCATCACCCATGCTATAGCCTTTTGAGCAGAACTGCTGATAACCAGCTCGGACCAGCCCACCGTCAAATGGGAAGCGACCGATGAGTGCACCGATGGAACCCGAACCATTTACTACAACAGCCCGTCCCTCTACCAAGAGTTCAAGGTCAAGATAAAGGACTCCAAGATTGTCGGTGCCGAACCAGGCGCTTTCTTGACAATCGGAGCAACCCTCGACGCCGAGCAAGTCGAGTACACGGACAGCCGCGCGACGTATCGTGTCGACCTCAGCACCCTAGGCTGACCGTCACGCATCTGCCTGCTCGAATGCGAGACACACGGCACCACGCTACACATGTCCGAAATACAGATGCGCCCGGACAAAAGAAAGTGATATATGGCCGAGTCGGAAGAGACTAGGCATAGACTCGTCCGCCTTCGTAGGCAAAACGCAGGATGAGCGGGGCATTGTTGCGCACGAAATCATCGAGTTCTTTGAGGTTCGCTTCGCTAAAGCCCTCGTGTGACACCCAATTGAATGCCGGCAAGATGCACTCCGCCGTGTCAAAACCCCAATCGCGTGGGCGCTCCACAACGACCTTCACCGTATTGTCCTCACGGACTTCGGAATACGAAACCTGCGTATCGTCCTCAAGGCGGACATATTCCCACATCATAAGCTCGCTCCGTTCAAAGACGTCTCTTCTTGAGCAGTATACCCGCCTGTACAGCTACTCCACCGGTTTGAAGATGGTGGACTGACCGAAGACGCTGCGGATGAGGGCTTTGGCCTCGTCCTCGGTCTGCGGGATGCATGGGGCTGCGCCCTGATGGCCGAAGGGACTGCCCGCGCCGGGGTTGGACTCCCAGGGAGCTGCAGGAGCGTCCTCCTCTTTGGGGGCAGTTGCAGCGGGCTTGGGCGCGGGCGTCGCACCCGGCACGTCGAACGGAGGCAGATCGTCCCCGCTCGCATCGCCTGCAAAGCCGCCGACCATGGCGTCATCGTAGGGCACCTGCTCGGATTCCCACGGTGCAGACTGCGCAGACGGCTGAGCCTTGGGAGCGGACGTGCGCTCGGGCGCTCGGGGTGCGGGCTCGGTCGGGAGCTTGCCCGTGGCAGGAGCGCCAGCGGGGTTGTCGGAGCGCAGCCAGGGGGCTTTGCCCAGGTCGGATGACTTGGGCGCAGGCGCGGCGGCGGGCTTGGGCGCGGGGACCGGAGCAGCCTGTTTGGGCGCAGCGGGTTCAGGCGCCGACGGGGTCGGTGCCGCTACCGGTGCCGCTTTTGGCTGCGTCGCGCTGACGTTCGAGGATGCAGGGGCCGCCGAGGACACGGGTTGCGGGTCCGCAGATGCCGCAGCACGCGCAGATGGAGAATGCTCCTCATGTTGAGGAGCCAGCGTGCCACCTCCATCCAGGACGTAGTCGACGGTGCGACGACCGAAGACCGCACTGACTGTCGGCAGGACCACCGACTGCGTGTCGGCGCGTCCGAGCATCTTGATGGCAAAGGTCGAGCCCGCGGGGAACGAGACCGTGAGCTTGGAGCCGTCGTCTGCTGTGGCGCGGGCATTGAGCAAAAGCCCTGCGTAGGAGGCCTGACGAGCCTTGACGCGTTCGACGACCTCGGCCCATTTGCGCTGGAGCTCACCGGCATCCTCGACCGCGGGGGTCTCGGCGGCACCAGCGGCAGCAACCTGGGCGGCGGTGTTGGGCTGGGGCTTAGGTGCCGGAGCGGTGGCAGGCGCGGGGGCTGCAACGGGCTGAGGCGTCGGAGCCGGCGCAGACTGAGGTGCAGACGCTGCAGGCTTGGAAGCCGACACGGACGCAGAACGGGGCGCAGGCTGAGCCGCCGGAGCGGCAGCACCACGGTCCCAAGGCATACCGCCCTGGCGCGCGGACGTATCAGCGGTGGTAGCAGATGCCGCCGGAGTAGCGGCTCGGGCACCCGAGATCAGCGTCGGCTGCTGGGCAGCAGCGGGTACGGATGCTGCAGGCGCGGTGGCCTGAGCAGCAGCCACGCTCGCCGGCACGGCGCCGTTGGCAACCATGGCCTCCAGACGCGCCACGCGCTCGGCCAATGCCTCAATCGTTAAATCAGCCTCGGGACGTGCCAGACGCGTACAGGCAATCTCGAGCACCAGGCGCACGTCGCTCGCGCCCCTCATCTCCAGTGCGGCATCGTCGAGCACCGTCAGCACGCGGGCCAGGCGGTCGGCAGGATGCTCGCCAAAGGCAGCGGCCTCGGCAGCAAGCGCCTCGGCCTGCTCGGAGCCGCCCTCAAACAGCTCGGCACGGGCACCGGCAACGCAGGCAACGTACACGTCACGCACATGCGCTACCAGGTCGCGCGTCAGCTCCAGCAGGTCGTTTCCTTCCTCGACCTGCGCACGGATCAGTCCATAGAGCTCGGCAACATCGCGATCGGCAATGGCGCGGGAAAACTCGCCCAGAATCTGGTCCGAAACCTCGCCTAAAAGCGAGCGGGCATCGTCCGCATGCACAGAACCGTTGCCAAAAACGCTCAGCTGCTCCAGCGTGGAGAGCGCGTCGCGCATGCCGCCCTTGGCATGGCGCGCCACGATGGCGAGCGCCTCGTCGTCGTAATCGAAGCCCTCCTGCTCGCATACGTATGCCAAGCGATGCTCAATATCCTCGTTGCCGATGCGATGGAAATCGAAACGCTGGCAGCGCGAGAGGATGGTCTCCAGAATCTTTTGCGGGTCGGTGGTGCACAGCACAAAGATCACGTGTGCCGGCGGCTCCTCGAGCGTCTTGAGCAGCGCGTTGAACGCCGCCGTCGTGAGCATGTGGACCTCGTCGATGATATAGATCTTGTACTTGCCGCGCACCGGGGCAAAGTTGACGGAGTTGATGATCTCCTCGCGCACGTTGTCCACGCCGGTACGGCTTGCGGCATCGAGCTCGTAGACATCGGGGTGGTTGCCCTCGGCAATGAGCTCGCACTCCTCGCAAGTACCGTCGGGCATGCAGCCGCTTGCACCCTCGGCGCGCGCCGCCTCGGCATTGCGGCACAGCAGCGCCTTGGCAAGGATGCGCGCCATGGTGGTCTTGCCCGTGCCGCGCGGTCCGCAGAACAGGTAGGCGTGGGACAGGCGTCCCTCGGTGATAGCGTGCTCGAGCGTCGAGACGATATGCTGCTGGCCCACCACGGAGTCGAAGGTGAGCGGGCGATACTTTCGGTACAACGATTCCATGGGTGCTCCCCCGGGTATACTGAGACTTGTTGCCGCGACGGCCATGCGGTCGCACGGCATACTGCATTCATAATAACCCGTACGGCGAGCCCGCCGCGATAGGAGTCCAAAGAGCATGGCAGACGCAGAGAGCAACCTCGTTCCCTCCGAAGCAGCCGACCAGGTCGAGGTCGCGCTCGAGGCGCAGGCAGCAGCCGACGACGGCATCCTGTACCTCAACGAGTACCAGTACGAAAACGACCTGGTCACCGACTTCGCCCGTCTGGTCGCCTCGCCCAGGCGTCGCGGCTCGCTGTATGTCGCCGCGGCAATTGCCGCGCTCATCGGCATCGGCATGCTGGTGGCCGGCGGCAACTGGATCAAGTTTGGCGTCGTGCTGATCGTATTCGGCGCCTTTTTGGCCTGGTGGAGCAAGAACCTTCACCACACGCTCGCCCGCGACTTTATCGACGCCGTCGAGGCCGACGAGTCCATGGGTGGCCGCTATCGCCGCGTCGCCGCCAACGAGGACGGCCTGATGGTTTGGGGCAAGAGCGGCAAGTCGCAGTTCTTCCCGTTTGAGAAGCTCGACCACGTACTCGACGGCGAGCGCATCTTTGTGGCCATGTTCGCCGACCAGGGCGTGACGATCCCCAAGGACACCTTCGTCCGTGGCGATGCCGAGCAGTTCGGTCCCTTCCTCAAGGCCCGCATCAACAAAAAACTCCGCATCGAGACCAAGAAGAAGAAAATGAAGGCCGAGAAGGCCGCCGCCGAGGCCAAGCAGGGCGACAAGCCCCAGGAGACCAAGGGCAAGCAGCGCAAGCAGAAGAAGAGCAAGAAGAAGCGGTAGGCCGGCCGACACCGAAGGCGCCTCGTCCCGCGCCCGATTCCGGGCCGGGGCGCCTGGAATCGGGCGCGCGTACCGCCAATGGACCCGTTTTGCCTTGCTCTCGAGCTATTTCACTTCAAACCTTAAGAGCCTCCGCTCCGGCAGATCGGTCATCTTCATCGTGTAAGTCCCGGGAAATGCTTTCTCAAAACGGACGGTCTCGTAACCTTCGAAATAGTCGTTGGTGTTCTGCATCATAAATGGGACGAGCAACTCGTTTTCTGCCCCAACCTCCACGGCAAACGCAGCAGAGCCGCCAAGGACCGGCATGGCTTGCGTTATCAGATCGGTATTGACTACAAAATCATAGTTTGGCGCAGACTCCGGAACCAGATGCCAAACATACGCTTTAATTCCACCGTCGATATTATCCCTATTTCTGACACGCATCTTTACGGCGATAACGCACGTGATGTCGGCATCCTTCAGTCTCGTTTTCGTATCCACGGTGCCATATTTTGAGTAATCGTCATGTGCTCGTTTGAGATACTCGCGCGGCGTGAGCAACTCTGCCCCGTCTATGCAAAACGAATACCCATCAGTCACCACATCCTTCGACCCCAGAAACGCTCCATCCATCGAGAGCCATTCGCCCTCCGCGTAATATTTCTCAGGAATGACCGTCCGGTTCCCGTTAACGACGCTCACCCTCATGCCCGCAAGGCCGGCAGCAGCACAGCAAAAAAGCGCGAGCGCCGATCTTCTCGTCCACAGGGTCTTCTTCATCGCGCTCACGACCTTTCCCGAACTTTCACAACGGCACCGTCGCGCATGCAGTAAACCCGATCGGCCAGTTCCTCGAGCACCTCTCCGTCATGGCTGGACAGAAGGACCTCACGACCCGTTGATGCCGCCATCGCCACAACGCGCTTGAGCATTTCAACGCCCGCTTCGTCGAGGGCATTCGTTGGCTCATCGAGAACAAGCAGCTTCGGCTTCTCCATAATTGCCGCAGCTATCCCCAGACGCTGCTTCATCCCAAGCGAGTATGCTCGGAACTTCTTTTTTTCGTCTGCATCGAGCCCCACGAGCCGCAGGGCAGAGCGAATGTCCTCGGGGGTGGCAACGCCCTTGATCTGAGCGATGAGCTTCAGATTGTCGTAGCCAGACAGATATCCCAAAAAGGAAGGCGCCTCGATCAACATCCCCAGACTCGGCGGGAACGAGATGTCCGCCCCAAGCCTTTGGCCATCGATAGAGATTTCGCCTTCGGTAGGCTTGATCAACCCGCAAACCGCTCGCATGAGCATGGTCTTACCCGAACCGTTTATCCCCTGAAGCCCGACCACAGTCCCAGGGTCAACCTCGATGGACACGTTGCGCAGGACATCGTTTTTACCCATGCGCTTCGATACGCCCCTTACGATCACACTCATATCTTGTCCCCCTTTTCTATAAGGTCGGCCCTTCGAAACCACAGTCCACCCAACGATAGGCATAACGACATAATCACAATTGAAAACAAGCCACTCGAGCCCGCCGCGATTCCATCTTTGACAATTCCGCCCCAGCGCAACAGCATCAAGGCGTTACCCAATAGCGCCCAATGTCGTGCATATGCCGAGCAGATCAGGTAGCTCATTAAAACCACAAACGAGACTGACAACCCAAGCACAAACCCAACCGCTGCCTGCGCAAACGCAAGCGCCTCAAAAGCAAATAAGAGACCTATGAAAAACGGCAGCGCATCTGCCTCGGCAGCTTTGAGAAACCACGGCGCCAAATTAGCCAGTTGAAGCGACTCACCATGAATGACCGCGCTGAACGAGGAGCTCACCACCAAGCTCCAAATCACAACAGAGCAAACCACCACGAGCAGTGAAAATGCCGTTACTGCCGCCACCAAGATAAAACGCGAGACCCACCAAAGGGTTCTTGCCCGGCATCGAACAAGCGCTTGCAAACCAAACCCGTGCAACGATTCGGTCGGATAGTCGAGTGTTGTATAGAGAATAAGCAGAATGAGAAATAGCCATCCTAGCGGAGGCACAAACATGACCCCGGGCCTAGGCTCAAACGGAGCAGATCCGGCAAACACGAGCGCAAGATTATCCGCAAACCCCAAGGTATCCGTTCTAACCCCATACACAGAAGACAATCCGTAGGCGTACACCAAGTTCGCAACGGTCACTGCCGCAATTGCAATAAAAGTGATGATGTTCTTCTTCAAAACGGTCCTCAGGTCCGCGGCGACCAGCCTAAACAGCATCAGACCACCTCGCGTCTTTTCCACGCCCCAGAAAAAGCCAACGAAGCAAGGGTCAATAATATGATTTCCGCAAAACCGGCTCGAATGTCTGGCCAGTTATTCAGCGATTCCGACCTGATGCTGTTGAGGATATTGCAGTTAAACCCCACACAAGCCATTACGCCGAAGATCCAGCCATTTGCAAAATGCCACGCAACCATTAGCAGATACGGGACAATTATCGCTTTGATTCTGCTACGAAACAAAATTGAGAAGCCAGTTACAGCCATGGATAAAGTCCCGAGCGTGACAGCATCGAACAGCGTGTATGCGAGCACATATGACAAAGGATGCGAATAAAATAGACCGGAGAAGTAGCTATGCAGGTAAAGTCCTACGTAAGTCGACTCATCGACCCGAGGAAGATACGCAGGAAAAAGCATCGAGACGATCAGGAAATTGACGAGCAGAGGAATGGCAGTCACTGTAAACGCGGAGAGGAAAGCAGACAGCATCTTTACGTTCACGTACGCCTTTCTGGAAACGCGCGTGCATATCTGCATGTCATAACCACTCAAACGCTCAAAGAGACACGACCAAGATCCAGCCAACATTGCAAGCAGGGGCAGTGCATAGAAAAACACCGACGCAGACAGTGGCGCGTTCGCGCTCACAACAATCCAGTTACCGAAGCTGCTTTCACGTGTTTGACCGAGATAATTTTCGGCTTGCACGCCAACGCCGTAACCAAAAGAAAGAAGGTTGTGGCGCTCTTTTTCCAAATTTGCCCACGGCTCCAGCGCGGCAGCTATTGCAACTGCGACCGCAATCAAGAGAGCAAGGATAAAAGCTGGACGTCTAATCGTTTTCGACAGTTCGTATCTTGCGAGCTTTTGGTTCATACGTCCTCCTCCCCCTTCCGACCCAGAAAGCCGGAAGGGAGCCATTTCAAACAACTATGCGGGAAGCTTGTGGAAATGCCCGACGCAGTCGGGGCTCCATACACCAATAACAGTGCCGTAGCCAGACTCCGCCCATGCAGTCAGTCGCGCCGCAGATCGCCCGTTCTCACGGACGAGGTTATACATTTCCCACTGTCCCTTGTGATTCGAACGATACGTTCCCTGAGTACAATTCATGCTGCCGCTACCGCTTGTGTTATACGCACCGTCTGTATATAACCGAAGCGGATTTCCCGTATGGCCCTGGATATCCAGATAGAGCGATGAGGAATCATCCTTTTGACGGTAGCCAGTTGCACTCGTCCCGGCACATTGAAAACTAAATGCCTTATCGGCATTGTTCGTACAGGTCGTAATTCCCGTATCGGCGTTTTGAGTAATGCTGGAAACCTGAGAGGTGTCAAACTCCTCTTGTGCAAACGATGCAGCGGGAACCCCTAGGGACAGACCAGCTGCAATCACCAAGCCGACTCCGATTCGAGCAATAGCGCTCCTTGGCTTAATCATGGCCTTCTCCAATCAAAAGCGGTTAACAATGCGTCGACGCACGGCAACCTTCGCATGAATAGAGAAAGATGTCTGTAAACACCCGCTATTGAGTTGATTGCTCAGGCGTTTACACGTTATTTACCTGCGATAACAATAAAATTAGCTCCGCCTTATTCTTGATCTTCAACTGGCGGTAAGATGCAGACCGCAGCGCTTGCACCGTAGATGCAGCGTAACCGACATCCTCCGCAATGGCCTTTGTCGTTGCCCCCTCTGCCGTCATCAGCAAAATTTGCGACTGAACATCAGAAAGGGAGCGCGACGTAAGCAGGGCCAGCTGGCGCACGCGGGCCGTTTCGGTGGACCCGTTCGCCCGGTACTCCAAGACGGCCTTCTCGTCCTCAACCGAGCGGGCGAGCGCGATGTGCGTAACGAACATGGGCACAGACCAGCAAACAATCACCGTTGCCACGACGACATTGACAGCCGAACTTTGCCCCAACAACGACGCGAGGAACAACGGCTCGAAAACCGTCAGATCCTGCACCATATTGAGCAAGACAGCCCAAACAGGAGCCGTCGCCCCGAAGCAAAGCATCCATATCCCAAGCATTTTGCGCTGCGGACAGCTTCGCATCACTATATATGTGAGCAGCACCCCCGTCAGCACCGCAAGTCCATGGATTCGCCCCCTAGCGACCGCATAGATTAAGGCAACCATGCCCATTGACACCAACGGCACGATAGCCCGAGCATGGGCATGCACCTTAAACGGACGCAGCCCAACAGCGAGCGAAGCCGTAGACGCCACGCCGCAAAACAGGACCGGCACAGCCATCAACGGAACGCGTATGCACATCAATGCCGCGATATAGATAAAAGACCATTCCACAGCAGATAGCACCGCCCATACGTACGGGCTTCCGAGCCAAATCGCTTCACCCGCTCTATCCAGCGCAGCGCCACGATTCGCTTTTCCACCCGCGTAGCGTAGCGACAGAAGCAGTCCGAGACCCAATGCGTAGCTTAAGAGGGAAAAGGCGACAGCCCGCGAAACACCGGACCCCCAATCGCTATCCGCCATTACCAAGGGCCCCGCCGCAAGGAGGATAAAGAATAATGTGAGCAGGTATCGAAACAGCCGGCGCGTTCGAGCTGATGCCACTATATCGTCAGCATGCCGCTGCGGTAGCTCATGCCCTACAGTATCGCCCTCACCCGCAAACAGCGCCACGAGCTCGCGTGAGCCCGCAACCGACGCCTTCCCGTATGCTCGGTGAAGCGTTGTTCTCACCGTCGATGGCTTCGTATCCGTCTCCTTGGCAATTTCCGCCGGCGTTTTCCCTTTGAGCAGCAGTCGAACAAACTGCTCTTCTCTAGGCGACAGGGCAGGGGAAAACACCCCCGCATCGAATGTGTCGGACGCACAGGCGATATCCGAATTGTTGTCCCGTTTCCCCCTTAGCAACATGCATACGAAGGCAGCAGCGATAACGGACCCCATCGCCAGCAATGCAATGACCACGGCATCGCTTGCGAAGTATGCCGCCTCAACAGCCGGAATAAGACCAATAGGAACTGCTACGAGCACAGAACAGGCAAACACGTCGCGCCGCCCATGGCCAAAGGCACGAGGGCGGCAAAACGGCGGGGCCACAGTCAATGCGAGATAGACCAACGGAATTAAAAGCGCAAGGCCAATTGACGCGGCCGTTACAGGGGGCATCCCCCATGGCTCGGGAACGACTCTCCATGAAACTCGACAGCAAAACAGCAGGCAAGACATGACGGCTATTGTTTCTGTAAAAATCGCGTCCTGCGGGTGACGAGTTTCCCTTTCGTCAGTCCGTGTCGACCTCTGCGTCAAAGGAGAGTCCGCCGTGCCCCAAATAACATATGAGAGAAGCAGCGACCCAACAAAGCACGAGACACACGAAACGCCATGTAACAACCAAATCGGTGCAAACACGATTGGAATAGAGTCTCCGCGAGCATAGAAAGCCAGGTCGGCCCATTCGGGAACCGTTGCAATAACACCAAGGAAAACACCGATGGCACCGAGATGCCTCGGCCTTCTCATTCCCCCCTTGCATAGCGCAGCACCATGAACAAACGCCGCGAGGCATGCGCCCAGGATAACGAGCCAGGTCATTGCACCTGACGCTAGGCCGATTGAAGATGAAAACCGGTGATAAGGGGTGACCGCCATTACGACAAGCGCAATGGCGCAGGCAAATGTAGCAGAACGGCGGGAAAAGAGCATACGGCCTCCATAGCGTGTCATTATATCGCTCGAGCCGCTCGTTTATCTCTGTTCTCACACCAGCCAGCATCAATGATTCAGGCGAACTCCAATCCGCGCCAGATCACGGTCCGGCTTTTGTTCGCAGTCCCCACATCAAAGCGGGATGCGGTTTCCTTTTGGACGCCGATTCGGAAAGTCCGTCCCGTTCCAGGCCAATATTCTGGGATGCAGTTTCCACAGCCCACCCCAATCGGAAAGCGCATCCCATTATTTGGCTGAAAACTGGGATGCGCTTTCCGGACGCGTCGAAACGGAGTCGGATCGATCGGATCACCTCGTCCCCGTTTCCTCGCCATCTTCCTGAGCGTGCTACACTAGCAGCATCTATGCCACCGCGAACGGCTCGGCCCCGCGCCCGCCGCTCGCAAACGAACTTTAAACGCACGAGGGTTGGCCATGCCGCTTTTCTCGCAACATACCGCCCGGTTCTCGCCGGACGTTCCTTTGGAGGGCACCAGCTCTCGCGAGCTGCTCAAGCGGTACCAGCCGCTCGAGACACTTGCGACCGGCGGTTTTGGCTCCATCGAGATCTGCCGCGACACGCACCTGCGCCGCCGCGTCGCCATTAAACGCATCCCCCTTATCAACGGTGCCGGCATGCCCGCTAGCGACATCATGGATGTCCTGCGCGAGGCGCACACTGCCGCCATGCTTCAACATCCCAACATCGTGCAGGTCATCGACTTTACGCATGACACCGCCTATGCCTACCTGGTCATGGAGTATGTCGATGGCATGTCACTTGCCGAGTTTTTGCATCGCGTGGACGGCCACTCACTTACCTTTGACGAGGCCGCGGCCATTGCCGATGCCCTGGGCCAGGCGCTCACCTTCGCCCATAGCAATGGCGTACTCCACCTGGACATTAAGCCCGCCAACGTGCTCATCGACCACTCGGGCAATGTAAAGCTCACCGACTTTGGCATGGCGCGACTGTCGTCCGCCGGTGGCTTTGGCGGCTCGCGCGGCGGCACCATCGGCTACATGCCGCCCGAGCAGCTCGATATCGAGACCGGCACGGTCGACGAACGCGCCGATGTCTTTGCCCTTGCCTGCGTTATCTATGAGGGCTTGTGCGGCAGCGCTCCCTTTATGGCGGCCACGCCCGCCGACTCGCTCGACCGCATCATCGGCGGCGCCACCTATCCCAGCGAGCTGATACCACACTTTCCCCCGGGAGCCGAGGCCGCGCTCATGAGCGCGCTCTCCCCCATGCCGCAGGACCGCCCCAACAGCATCGAGGCATTTTGCGACCAACTCCTCGCCGGTCTGGGCAGCGTGCGCGAGGGCCGTCGCAGTCTGGAGCAAATGGTTGGCGAGCTTTCGGATGACGAGCAGGAGCTCGACGATATCGAGCCGTCGTACTACGAGGACGACGCCATCGAGGTCGACCCCGCGCTCGGCTGGGCGGGCACGCGCTGGAGCCATGCGCGCGACTACACCATGCACGCTATCTCGGCGCTAACGTGCGGCGCCTTTAGCTTTTTGCTGATGCAAACGGCCGGCGTCGCGGCGCTTCCCGGCCTGGTCATTGCGGCTATCGCGATCGGAGCGGCAGCTGGCCTGGCCCCCCAGATTGGCTCGGCCATCTCGGCTGTGGGCTTTTTGGTGCTCATGGCCAACGCCACCATGCAGGCACAGGGCATCCTGTCGATGTTGCCCGTCGCGGTGATCTTTGCCGCCGCCATGTCCGGTTGGTGGATCGCCTGGGGTCGCACCGAGGCTGCCGCGAGCGCCGCACTCACCTGTGCACTCGCGCTTGGCTGTCTGACCGGCAATACCTTCCTGGCAGCTGGGGTCACCGCCGGCGTCGCGTCATTTTGGCTCGGCCCAGCAAGCGCCGCCGCGGCAACGGGCATGGGCGCACTTTTTGCCCGTCTGGCCGCGGTCGCGCTTTCAGCCGGAGGCGTGCTGGGGCTCGGTAACGTTGCCGCAGCGCTGGGAGACCCACTCCTTTGGGCTGCCTTTGTGCTGGTAGCGACAACTGCCGCAGCGTCATCTGCGCTGCTCAATGCCCATGCCAAGCGTGCCGACCAGGGCTCAAACCTTGCCGCAATCGCCGCCATCGCCGTCACCGGCATCGGCTGCGCAGCGGCATCCTGTCTTGCACACCATATGGAAATTGCCAGCCTTGCAGCCGCGGTCGCCGCCAAGGCGGCGGTTGCGGGAACCCTATCCTCTATAATCGTTGGGATATGCCTATATTTGCTCGGATACCAAAGAACCTATACGGAGAGTGATCTTTCGTGAACTTCCTGAACATCTTCGAGGACCACGTGGCCGGCATCTTCGGTGCCACCCGTGCCCCGTTCTCCTTTAAGAAGCTTGCCAAGCAGGCCGCTCGCGACATGGAGGATCAGACTCTGGTGATCAATGGCGTCAACACGGCGCCGGCACTCTATACCATCCTGATCGCCGCCGACGACGATCCCATGCTCGCCCCGTTCTACCCCGAGCTTTCGCGCGAGGTCCGCGAGTTTGTGAAAGCGCAGGCCGAAAAGCGCCGCTATGTCTTTGTCGGCGAGCCCCTCGTGCGCTTTATGATCGATCCGCAGCTGCGCGCCGGCAAGTTCTCGGTCTTTGCCGAGAACGTCGATGCCCCCACGCTCGGCCGCCTGTACGAAGAAGAGCGCGCCTATCAAAACGGCCTGGGCCAGAACAACTCCGCGGCAAGCCGTGCCGCCAGCGCCCCGCGCGCCGGCCAGCAGCAGTTTGCTGCCCCGCAGCAGCAGCGCCCCGCCGCCATGCCCCAGCAGCAGCCGACGCCTCGCGCCGCCGCTCCCGACCCGCTTGCCATGGCAGACCCCTTCGCGCCCAGCGTCCCCGACCCCGCCGCCGCACCCATCCCGGTGCCGCAGACCGTCTCGCGCGACGCGCTTGCCGGCATGGGCGGAGCCGCCGCGACCGGCGCCGCCGTGGGCCTAGGCGCCGCAGCCGGCATCGCCTCCAACATGGCGAGCACTCGCGCCCCGCAGCGCCCGCTCGCCCAGCTCGTCGACGTCGTGAGCGGCGAGAGCCATAGCATCACCTCCGCACAGGTGACCATCGGTCGCGAGCGCTCAGTTTCCGACATTGCCCTGCGCGACCCCAACGTGTCGCGCCGCCACGCCCAGCTCACCTTTACGGGCTCGGATTGGTCGATCGAGGACCTCAATTCCACCAACGGCACGCTCGTCAACAACCGCCGCATTACGCGCTGCCCGCTGCGCAACGGCGATCTGCTGACGTTTGGCCTGAGTACCTTTGAATTTAGGGGATAGTCGCTTATGAACATCGATATCGTCCTTTTTGCAGGCCGCATCGTCCTGGTCGCCCTGCTCTATATCTTCCTGTTCGCCGTCATGAAGACCGGCGTGGGACTCGTGCGCGGGCAGCGCCGCGACTCGGCTATCTGGACGATCGATGTGGACAAGGGCCCGCGCGGTATCCGCGGCATCCACGTAGACATGCTCGGCCCCGTCATCGTCGGTCGCTCTCCGTCTTCGGACATCTGCATCAACGAACCGTTCGTCTCGGCCTCGCATGCGCGCTTTTCGCTGCAGGGCCCGGCGCTCATCATCGAGGACCTCAACTCGCTTAACGGCACGCTCGTCAACGGCCGCCAGCTCGTGGAGCCCGCGACGCTGCGTGAGGGCGACGAAGTCCAGATTGGCGACGTGGTCATGAAGGTGAACCGTCGATGATCGACGAGGAGAACAAGTCCGCAACTATGACCGAGGCACCGGCCGCCGCCACAGCTGCGCCGGCCCACGCCGCTCCGGCGGGCTCCGCACCCGTGGAGCCCGAGGACACCGTGTTCTCCCTGCCTCTTTCGCAAGTAACGCATGATATTTCGGATCTCGCCGATAACGAGGACGAAGAGGATGCCGTAGCGGCGCCCATCGGCGCACATGCTGCGGAACAGCCCACAGCGCCCGAAGCAACCCCGGCGCCGGCTCACTTTGCAGAGCCCGTCGCCGCGGCAATCAACGAGAGCGCTGCGGTGTTTGCGGCACCCGAGCCCGCCGCGCCGGCGTTTCCCATAGCCCCGGCATCCGAGGTTGCGCCCGCGTCTACGCCGGCGCCCGAGCCTATAGACGTCAGCCCGCAAGATGACGAGCCGACCGCCCGCGTTTCCGAGGAGCCCGACTCCCCGGACACCGGCGATTCCGAATCAAACGCCGAGACCGACACCGTCTCTCCCGGTGACACAGCCGAAATCGACGTTGCCGCCGTTGAGGCCAAGCTCAAAGACCCCGGGTCGACCATGAGCTTTGAGCCCCTGACCGAGGAGCGCATCGAGACCGACTCGACCTATGATGCCGGCACCACCACGCAACTCATGTGGGGCGCCCGCTCCGACGTTGGCTGCGTGCGCCCGCACAATGAGGATTCCTACCTGGTGCAGTCGCCGCTCTTTTGCGTATGCGACGGCATGGGTGGTCACGCTGCCGGCGAGGTGGCCTCTTCCATCGCCGTTGAGACTATTGCCAAGACGGCCCCGCAGTCCGCCGACGCCGCACGCCTGGCGGCAGCCGTCGAGGCCGCTAACGCCGCCGTAATCGAGGCCGCCTTGAATGGCCTGGGCAAGCCCGGCATGGGCTGCACAGCCACTTGCGCCTATATCGAAAACGATACGCTCGCCATCGCCCACGTGGGCGACTCGCGCGCCTACCTGCTCCACGAGGGCACGCTCATCCGCGTGACCCGCGACCACTCCTATGTGGAAGAACTCGTGGACGCCGGCGAGATTACGGCAGACGAGGCTCGCGTCCACCCCAACCGTTCGGTCATCACCCGTGCGCTGGGCTCGGACCCCGCCATGTATGCCGACCACTTCACTCTGCATATCGAGGAAGGCGACCGCCTGATCCTGTGCTCTGACGGCCTTTCGAGCATGATTCCCGATAGCGATATCGAGAACATCGCCACGCAGTCCTCAACCGCGCAAATCTGCGTCGACAACCTAGTGGACGCTGCGCTTGCCGCCGGCGGCCACGACAACGTGACCGTAGTAGTCGTTGACCTGGTTGACGATGGCGTTATGCGCGAGGCGCAGCGCGTGCGTCGCCGCAACATTACTATCGCCGCCATTCTGGCCCTCGTCTTTGTGCTGGCAGCTGGCATCTGGGCCTACACGGGTGTCACCGGCTCGTACTACCTGGGTACCTACCAGGGCAATGTCGCCGTCTGGCGCGGCCTGCCCGGCAAGCCGCTCGGACTCAAGCTCCACTGGCTCGAAAGCGAAACCAGCATCAAGCTATCCGACCTGCCCGAAGACACGCAAAACCGCCTCAAGGCGGGCATTCCGCAAACAAGTGTCGACGATGCGCAGGACACGATATCCAAGTACCGCCACCAGATCGACGAGGAGCAGACCCGCCAGGTGATTGACGCGCAGACGATTCGCGACAACACCAATCAGGGATCGACCTCCGAATCAGATTCCGAGAAAACCGCCGAACAGTCCGCCGAGGCCGAAGCCTCCGATAAGAATTAGAAAGGGAGTGCCGCTTATGAGTCGCCGCAACACCGAGCTGCTCTTGCTCATCGCCTCGGCGTTCCCCGTCATCCTGCTGTATGCGATGTACGTGCTCACCGCGGGCGCCGCCATCTCCTTTGAGACGCTCGCCGTGCCGATCGGCCTCTTTGCCGCCTTCGCCGCGGCACATATCGCCGTGCGCATCTTGGCGCCCGGCGCCGACCCCGCCATCCTACCCATCGTATTTATACTTTCGGGCATCGGCATCACGTTCGTGACACGCCTCGCCCCCGCTCTCGCCATCTCACAGCTCATCATCCTGTTTGTCTCGGTGGCCCTGATGGTGGGAACGCTCGCACTGGTCAAAAACCTCGACGTGGTCATGCGCTACAAGTACACCTTTGGCATCATCGGCATCATCCTGCTGATGCTGCCCATCTTTATCGGCACCACGATCTCGGGCTCCAAGCTGTGGATTCGCATCGCGGGCTTTACCATCCAGCCTGGCGAGTTCGCCAAGGTCTTTATCGTGCTGTTCCTGGCCGGGTACCTGGCCGAGAACCGCGAGCTGTTCTCCATCTCCAACCGCAAGATCCTGGGCTTTAAGATCCCTCGCCTGCGACTGCTGCTGCCGCTGTTTGCCGTGTGGGGTGTGTGCCTGCACGTCGTCGTCTTCGAACGCGACCTGGGTTCGGCCGTGCTGTTCTACACCATCTTCTTGCTGATGCTCTACGTTGCCACGGGGCGCTTTTCGTATGTCGTTATCGGCCTTGCGCTCTTAGCCGTTGGAGCTGTGGGCGCCTACAAGTTCCTGTCTCACGTTCAGGTGCGTTTCCAGGTTTGGGTCGATCCGTTTAAGGACGCCCAGGGCCAGGGCTACCAGATCGTCCAGTCGCTCTTCTCGCTTGCCGATGGCGGTCTGGTCGGCGTTGGCATCGGCAACGGCATGGCCAACAACATCCCTGTCGTCGAGTCCGACTTTATCTTCTCGGCTATCGGCGAGGAGATGGGCCTCTTGGGCGGCGGCGCCGTGCTCATCCTGTTTATGCTCTTTGCCGTTCGCGGCCTGACCACAGCTGCCCGCGCTAAATCCGACCTCGCCGCCTTTAGCGCCACGGGCCTTACGGCCGCCATCAGCTTCCAGGCCTTCTTGATCGTGGGCGGCGTTACCCGCCTGATCCCGCTGACCGGCGTCACCCTGCCCTTTATGAGCCAGGGCGGTTCCTCGCTGCTGGCAAGCTTTATCATCGTCGCGCTCCTGCTGCGCGCCGGTGACGAAGCGACCGGACGCGAGGCCGAGCTTACCGGCACCGGCACCATGACCGCCATCACCGATGATCAGGTCGCATCCGCCGCCGCCCCGACGGGCACGCGCTTTGCCACCTCGTCTTCCTACGGCAGCGGCAGCCATTCCGTCGGCTTGCGCATGCGCCGTCGCCTGCTCGACACGCCTGAATCCGGTGTGCTCGGCCGCGTTGCGCTCGCCAACCGTCTAACCCGTGCGGTGCTCGCCTTTACGGCGCTGTTCGCCATCCTTATCGGCAACCTCACCTATGTCCAGGTCATTAAGGCCAAGGACTATCAGGACATGCCGACCAACAACCACACCATCGCCCGCTCCAAGTACATCCAGCGCGGCTCCATCATCACGTCCGACGGCGTGACGCTGGCCGAGTCGCTGCAGCAGGAGGACGGCACCTACGTACGCTCCTACCCCAACGGTAACCTGGCAGCGCACGTGGTTGGCTACGTGAGCCAGCAGTATGGCACCACCGCCATCGAGAGCGTCATGAACGACACGCTCACCGGTTCTAAGGACTACTCCAGCTGGAACAACGCCATCGCGTCGCTCGCGGGCCAGACCCAGCCGGGCAACACCGCCAAGCTCACCATCGACTCGCGCATCCAGACGGCGGCCGAGCAGGCACTCAAGGGCTTTAAGGGCGCTGTAGTGGTCATCGACCCGCGTACCGGCGCGGTGCTCGCATGTGCCAGCTCGCCCACCTACGACAACACCAACATCGATGCCCTGCTGCAGACGGGCGGCGGCGAGGACGGCTCCATGTACAATCGCGCCATGGACGCGCTGTACACGCCGGGCTCAACGTTTAAGGTCGTTACGCTTTCCGCGGCACTCGAGACCGGTACCGCCAGCCTTACCAGCACCTACCAGGCGCCCGGCTCCATGGACATCGGCAACGCACCGGTCACCAACTATGCCAACGAGAGCTACGGCACCATCAGCCTGCAGCAGGCCTTTGCCGTGTCCTCCAACGTCGTCTTTGGCCAGGTGGCAAACGAAGTTGGCGCAAACACGCTCGTGCAGTTTGCCAACGCCTTTGGCTACGGCCAAAAGCTCGGCCAGGACCTGACCTCCGCGGCCTCCATCATGGCAGACCCGTCGCTCATGACCGAGTGGGAGACCGCTTGGGCCGGCGCCGGCCAGCCTGTCGGCATGGACCACACGCCCGGCCCGCAGACCACCGTCATGCAAAACGCCGTGATTGCCGCCGCCATCGCTAACAGTGGCGTGGTCATGGACCCGTACTTTGTAGCCCAGGTACTCGCCCCGGACGGAACTGTGGTCAAGACCACGCAGTCCCGCTCGCTGGGTCAGGCCGTCAGCTCCGCCACGGCCGACCAGGTCAAGCAGGCCATGCTCGCCGTCGTCCAGTCCGGTACCGGCACCGATGCCCAGGTCCCCGGCGTCAAGGTCGCCGGCAAGACCGGCTCGGCCGAGACCGGCGGCACCAACGTCAACTCGATGTTCGTTGGCTTTGCACCTTACGATTCACCCACGGTCGCCATCTCGGTGGCCTTGGAGGATTACGACAAACACGACGTCAAGGCGGCCAAGATTGCCGGCATCGTCCTGACCGCAGCGCTCGCCGCACAGGGAGCGTGATGCCCATGATCGAATCAGACACCCGAGGCGCGCCGCGACCGAAGAGTTAGCGGCAACGCGCCACACGGCCCCAGCGGCCACATCGTAGGTACTACACACATCGTTGAGCGAATAGTTATGTTAGGAGCAGGAATGGAACAGAGGGTCCTCGGGGGAAGATACCTCCTCAAGGATAAGGTGGGGACAGGCGGCATGGCGACCGTCTACCGTGCACAGGACCAGGTCCTCGACCGCACGGTTGCCGTCAAGATCATGCTGCCGCAGTATGCTGGCGACGCAACCTTCGCCGCACGCTTTAAGCAGGAGGCCCAGGCAGCAGCCGGTCTCTCCTCCCCCTATATCGTGGGCGTCTACGATTGGGGCAAGGACGGCGACACCTATTACATCGTCATGGAGTACCTGCGCGGTACCGACCTTAAGAGCGGCATCAAGAGCCACGGCGCCCTCGACCCCAAGAAGGTCGCCCAGATCGGCTCGCAGATCAGCTCCGCGCTTTCGGTCGCTCACAAGCATGAGATCATCCACCGCGACATTAAGCCGCAGAACATCATGGTGCTGCCCGACGGCAACATCAAGGTGATGGACTTTGGCATCGCGCGCGCCAAGAACAGCCACCTCACGCAAGACAACAACGTGCTGGGAACCGCCCACTACGTCAGCCCCGAGCAGACCCGTGGTCAGGACCTCGGCCCCACCTCGGATATCTACTCGCTGGGCGTCGTGATGTATGAGTGCGCCACCGGCCGCGTTCCCTTTGACGGTGACGACGCTATCTCGGTCGCACTCAAGCAGGTCAACGAGCTGCCTATTCCACCGAGCCAGATCAACTCCGGTGTCGACGCCGACCTTGAGCGCATCATCCTCAAGTGCATGGAGAAGGACCCGGCAAACCGCTTCCAGACCGCCGACGAGCTTCGTCAGGTGCTCAACAGCTACCTGTCGGGCCGTGCCGTCAACATCTCGGAGCCCACGCGCATCATCGGTGCCCCCGGCGAGCTGGGCGCCACCAAGACTCGCGAGCTTTCCGATCAGACGCGCGCCATGGTGCGTCCCGTCTCGGGCGTGAGCGGCCAGAATACCGCCCGTAGCTCGGTTTCGGGTTCCACCGGCTCCTACGAGGTCGAAAAGCCCAAATCCAACAAGAACAAGATCATCGCCGCCGTGGTGGCAGCCGTTGCCGTCATCGGCATCGTGGTGGCCTTTGCCACAGGACTCTTTGGCGGCGAGCAGGTCACCGTTCCCGATGTACTGGGCAAGGACCAGCAGACTGCCGTCGAGCAGATCAAGGAAGCCGGCCTCGAGGTCGGCACCATCGACCAAAGCTACAACGACGATGTCGACGAAGGCAAGGTCGCCGAGCAAACGCCCAACGGCCACACCAAGAAGGCCAAGGGCACCAAGGTGAACCTGGTGATCTCCAAGGGCCCCAAGCCCTCCGAGAAGGTTGAGGTTCCCCAGCTTGTCGGCCTGACCAAGGACCAGGCAGAAGCCGCGCTGGCAAGCGTTGGCCTGAAGGGCAACGCCTCCGAGGAGGCCAACGAGGCCGATGAGGGCCAGGTCTTTGAGCAGGGCACCAAAGCCGGTAAGGAAGTCGAGAAGGGCACGACCATCTCGTATAAGGTCTCGAGCGGCCCGGATACCACGTCCGTCCCCGACCTGACCGACATGACCGAGGCCCAGGCGCGCAACGCCCTCGATATGGCAGGTTTTGGCGTCGACGTGAGCTACCAGGAGAACGACTCGGTTACCGAGGGCACCGTGATCAGCTGGAACCCCAGCGGCAAGCAGAAGCCCGGTGCCACGATTACCGTCGTCATTGCCAAGAAGTCCGGCAAGGCCTCCGTCCCGGGCAACCTATACGGCAAGAGCATTTCCGCCGCCGTTACCGCGCTCAACAACGCCGGTTTCTATAACATTGGCTTCTGTGACCAGAACGGCAATCCCGTGAGCGGCAACGAGGATGCCACCGTTACGGGCGTCTCCCCCACCGGCAAGCAGTCCACCGACAGCACGATTACGCTGACGGTTGCACTTTCTGGCTCGGGTTCGGGTTCAGGCACGAGCACGGGCGACGATTCTGGTACGACCAACTAGTCGCAACCCAACCGCTCATTACGGCTCTCGCCGCAAACATATTCGCTCACAGGCGCCCGCTTGCTCCCCCAGCAAGCGGGCGCTTCATTTTTGACATGGCATTGAACCAGAAGAGCCCGGCACCGTAGCGGTACCGGGCTCGATATTCCTCTGGTGCCCCCGGGCGGATTCGAACCGTCGACACCCGCTTTAGGAGAGCGGTGCTCTATCCCCTGAGCTACGGAGGCATGCTGTACTAGTGTAGCAGATTTACGCCGCTGTAATGCAACGTATAGCCACTCTTCGAAGTTGCGGTGGAACAGCCCTCCGGAAAGTGCGCCCCACTATCCAGGCAAATTCTGGGTCAGACTTTCCCCATGAGACCTCGCCGGGAAACTGTGTCCCAGAATTTCGGCTCGAAACGGGACACGGTTTCCCAAACGGGCCCGTTCCGGAAACTTCATCCCGCAATCGGCACTCGAACCGGGATGCACTTTCCCGATCGAGCCTCATGGGAAACCGCGTCCCACTTTAGGGGGGCGCTCTTTAATGACTAGTTACCTTTGTGGAAAAGGTTTTTGATAACGGAGGGAATGCTCTTGGCACCCTTGGCCGTCACATCGATAAAGTCGGGCGAACGCACGAGCCTGTCCTCGTCAATATACTTACGCACCGCGCGAAGCGTTTCCTTGTCATCGCGCGTCGAAAACGTAAAGTGGCCGTTGTCCTTGGTGAAGATGGCAAAACGCGTGATCTTCTTGGTGCCGCGCAAAACCTCGGCGGCGATATAGTCGACCTCGTCCCACGGGATTTGAATATAATCCTCGGGATTGCGCTCGTTATAGTACTCAAACGCCTTATTGCCCACCATGACGTTACCGTGGCTGGTAAGCCCCATCAGGCAGGTTGCCGGCGTTGCCAGATCGACCGTGCTGTTCTGAGATTGCGCCATACGCGCCTCGCCCTCCAATAAAAACAATCGGACCGCATCCAGTGTACCCACCGGGTGCGGTCCGTTTCAATGGCTCAAAAGCCCTTGCCTAGCAACTCTCGGTCTTAAGCCGAAGCGTGCTTACATGAAGCCGCAGACGCGACCGATGATGCCGACGGCGAAGAGAGCCAGGATGATGACGATCGGGCTGACCTTCTTCTTGAGGAGCTTGCAGACCAGAAGGGTCAGGCACACGGCGGCAAGGCCGGGGATGAGCTGATCGAGGTTGGCCTGAAGCGTGGTGACCTTCACCGGGTCGAGTGCGGTGGCACCGACAGAGCTGTACATCGTCAATGCCTGCTTGACGCCCTCGGCGCCGGCGGGCAGATTAGCCCAGTCGATATAGGCGCCAGCGGACTGCGTGACCTTGGAGACGATCGGGGTAAAGGAGATGGAAACCCAACGCTCGACAAGGGCGCCGATGATGAACATACCAAGGATGGAGGCACCCTCGGTGACCTTGCCCATCAGACCGCCGGAGAGGTCCTTGGCGATGGAGGAGCCGACCTTGTAGCCAAACTCCTGCGTGTACCACAGGAAGGCGTAGCGGATGATGTTCCACGCGAAGAAGAACAGCAGCGGACCGGCGATGCTGCCGGACAGGGCCAGGGAAGCGCCCAGTGCGCCCAGAATCGGGCGAAGGGTGAACCAGAAGGCGGGGTCGCCGACGCCGGCGAGCGGGCCCATCATACCGACCTTGACGCCCTGAATGGCGACGTCGTCAATCGGAGCACCGTTGGCGCGCTCCTCCTCGAGGGCGAGGGTAACGCCAATGACGGGGGCGGAAACATAGGGGTGGGTGTTATAGAACTCCAGGTGGCGCTTAAGAGCGGCAATCTGGTCATCCTTGCTGGTGTAGAGCTTCTTGATCGCAGGGATCATTGCGAAGCACCAGCCGCCGTTCTGCATACGCTCGTAGTTCCACGAGCCCTGAAGGAACTGATGACGGAAGCAAACCTTCTTACGGTCAGCCTTGGTGAGCTGAATCTTGTTCTCTGCCATATGTATCACTCCCCTCCTACTCGTAATCGTTCAGAATGTCGCCGAGCGGGTCACCGGAGCCACCGCCCATGCCGCCACCCTGCTTGGCCAGATCCTTAAGGCCAAGGTAGATGAGGGCAAGGGAGATGCCGATGAGGCCAAGGGCGATCAGCGTGAGCTGAGGGATGGCAGCAAGGACAAAGCCGAGGATGAAGAACGGCCAGGTCTCCTTGGTGGCCATCATGTTGATGACCATGGCGTAACCGACGGAAGCGACCATGCCGCCGCCGACAGCCATGCCGCCAGACAGCCAATCGGGCATAGCGTTAAGCGCGTTGGTAACGGCCTCGGCCGGGATGATGCACAGAAGTACTGCCGGGATGGCGATACGAACACCCTGCATGAGGATGCCGGCGTACTGCCAACGCTCGATGCCAGCGAAGTCGCCCTTCTCGGCGCAGGCGTCCATGCCGTGAACCATAGCGGTAGCCAGGGTACGGCAGATCATGGTCAGGAACAGACCAGCGACCGACAGCGGGACGGCGACGGCGATAGCGGCGGTAACGGCCTTGGCCGAATCGGTGGCGCCACCGTTGAGGGCGAGCACCATGATGATCGAAGAAGCGACCGAGGCCAGAGCGGCGTCAGGCGCGACGGCGGCGCCGACGTTAGCCCAGCCAAGGGCCATCATCTGGAGCGAACCGCCCAGGAGGATGCCCTCCTGAAGGTGACCGGTTACGAGACCGATAAGCGTGCATGCCACGAGCGGCTGATGGAACTGGAACTCATCCAGAATGCCTTCCATACCGGCAAGCAACGCGACAATCGCAACAAGCAGAATAGTGATTGCAGACATGTATCGGACCCTCCTTTACTATGCTTGAGCGGCCAGTTCGGCCTTAGCTTTCTTCAACATGGCGTCGAGATCCTCGGAGGAATCCGAAGGAACCTTGCGGACCTCGAACTTGACGCCCTTGGCCTTGAGAGCCTCGATGGTCTTGACGTCGTCATCGCCCATAGCGACAGCGTTAGTGACGACGACCTTGCCCTTGGAGTGGGCCATGGAACCGATGTTGGCTTCCTTGATGTCGACGCCGGCCTCGATGGCCCTGAGCAGATCCTGCGGGTTCTCGAACAGCAGCATCGCCTTGGTGTCGCCAAAGCGCGTGTCCTTGACGACCTCGGCCATCTTCTTGATGGGCACGACGTTGGCGTGGACTCCCGGAGGGGCAGCCTGCTCGATCATGGTCTTGCGGAGCTCGTCGTGAGCAACGCCGTCGGAGACCACGATGATGCGGTTGGGGTTGATCTGCTTGGTCCACGTGGTGGCCACCTGACCATGCAGCAGACGCGTGTCGATACGGACGTGGGCGATCTTGATGTGCCCGTCGCCGATCACCGTTCCCGGAGGAATGGCACCCGCAGGAGCAGCGGCGGCCGCAGCCGGCTTCTTCTCCTCGGGCTCCAGAGACTCGGGCTTGACGCGCACGCCGGCCTTAGCCTCAGTCACGAGATGTTTTGCGATCGCATGTGCAGTGTTCTTTGCGTCAAAGCGCTGCGAATATGCCTCGATGAGCATAGGCAGGTTGACACCGGTGACGATAGCCCAGGAATCATGGCCCTCGATGAGACCGCTGATCTGGTTGAAGGGCGTGCCGCCCCACAGATCAACGAGGAAGAGCACCTGCTCCTGGTCCTCGAAGGAAGCGACTGCTTCCTCGACCTTGGCTCGGAAGTCGTCGGGGCCCATGCTCGGCTCGAGCGAGACCACGGCTACAGACGGCTGATCGCCAAAGACCATCGAGCCCGTCTGCTTGATTCCAGCCGCCAAGTCACCATGGCTAGCAAGAACAATACTTACCATCACATAACCTCCTTTTTGTCTACGTAATTCCTACACGACAGTTATGGAGTATAGCTGCAAATACAGCAGAATTGTTTGAAAAACTGCAAAAGGTAGCATTATTTGTTTAAACGTCTTGTTTTGTTACAAGTTGATTACATTCCAGTATTTTGGCTGATTTGCTGCTGAGGATTGATAGCTGATCTATTTACATGACCGAATTGAGCACGCTGTTCATTATTGCCGGTTTTAAACAGACACAAATGTGCTCGGGTTGAGGCTATTTCGTTTAAACAGATGGTGCTTGACTAATGGTAAGAAATCTGATCTAGCAAAGTAGTCGTTAGGGACGTTCTTTAATGACTAGTCGTTTAAGAACGTCCCCAACGACTAAGTTAGGCGATATGGAGGGGGTTGGCGGCGTCGACGGCATCGGGGGCTTCGGAGAGGTCGCCAGGAGCAGCGTCTGCCGGGTCCTCGTCGGGGGTCTCGATCTGCTTGATCATGACCTCCTGGCCCTGCAGCAGATAGGTCTCGCCGCTACCGCAATGGGGGCAGGTCTTGCCGTGCTCGACCGTCGCGTAGTCGCAGCCGCACGCCTCGCAATGCGTCACGGCCTCGACGGGCTCCACGATAAGCTCCGCGCCCTGCGTGATAGGCTTTTTATCCGCCGCCCAGCGCCAAGCATCGAGCAGCAGGTCGGGAACGACGCCCGAGACCTCGCCCAGCAGCAGCGTGACGCTCGAAACGCGGCGCACACCATTGGCGCGCGCCACATTCTCAACATCGCGAATGATGTGGTAAACGATTCCCAATTCATGCACTTTTTGTTCCGCCGTTCTAACGAACGGCGGTCGACTTGACGCTGCGCGAGCCCCAGACGGACGATCTGCCTTTCAATCGTCGGGCATGGGCAAAAGCCCTATGCCCTCCTCTTTCAAGGCGCCTCGCCACGCCTGGGACTCGCTCGCTGTCCAACCGTTCTCTGCGCCGTTCTCTTGTTTGTTGCGTTTTTTATTTCTTCCCAAATTTGATTTTGATCGCACGCTTCAAAGCGTACTTGCCGAGGCTAGGGAGCTTTTGCTCGTATTTGACCATCGTGGAGCACTCGGGGCGGTCGCGATCCAGATGGATGGCGTCAAACGCGCACTTGGTGGTGCACAGGCCGCAGCCGATGCACTTGTTGGGGTCGACGATCGAGGCACCGCAACCCAGGCAACGGGCGGTCTCGGTGCGTACCTGCTCCTCGGTAAAGGTCTCGACGTACTCGCTAAACGGCGCGGCCTTCTCGCGCTCGCGGTCCACGCGGGCAACCTCGCGGCTCGCGTTGTCATAGCCCTCGACCACGACATCGTCGCGGTCGAGCGCGGTGTAGCGGCGCTGGTTGCGGCCGATGGTGAGCGTGGATCCCGGCTGTACAAAGCGATGGATAGATACGGCGGCCTCGTGGCCGGCGGCGATGGCATCGATGGCAAAGCTCGGACCAGTGTAGACGTCGCCGCCCACAAAGATGTCGGGCTCGGCGGTCTGATAGGTCTGGGGATCGGCAAGGGCACCCTGGCCGCGGCCAAACTCCACCTTGGAGCCAGCCAGCAGATCGCCCCACACAATGGACTGACCGATCGACATGACGACACGGTCGGCATCGACACGGCGCAGATCGTTCTCGTCGTACTCGGGCGCAAAACGGCCCTCGTCGTCAAAGACACGCGTGCAGCGCTTGAAGGTGATGCCGCACACACGACCCGCATCGTCCAGGTGAATCTCCTTGGGGCCCCAGCCGCAGCTGATGTGAGCGCCGTCCTCAACGGCCTCGCGACGCTCCTCCTCGCTGGCGGGCATCTGGGCCTCGCTCTCCAGGCAGAACATCTCAACGTGCTCGGAACCCAGACGGCAGGCGTTGCGGGCAACGTCGATGGCCACGTTGCCGCCTCCCACCACAATGGTGCGGCCGGGCAGCGCGTCGATCTTGCCACTGTTGACCTCACGAAGGAAGTCGACGGCCACGGTCACGTCCTCGGCATCCTCGCCCGGAATACCGGCAAGGCGGCCGCCCTGGCAGCCAATGGCCACGTAAAAGGCCTTAAAGCCCTGCGCGCGCAGCTCGTCGAGCGTCACGTCGCGACCGACTTCCACGCCATAGCGGAACTCGGCACCCATCAGGCGAATAACCTCGACCTCGGCCTCGATAACATCCTTCTGCAGCTTAAAGCTGGGAATGCCATAGGTGAGCATGCCGCCCGGGCGCTCGTTTTTCTCGAACACGACGGGCTTGTAGCCCTTCTCGGCCAGGTAGAAAGCGCAGGACAGACCGGCCGGGCCGGCACCGATGATGGCGATCTTCTGATCGAAGCCGCTGGCACGCGTCGGCGTCACCACGGGCGGGACATAGCGAGTCGCGGCGTCCAGATCGCGCTGGGCGATAAACTTCTTGACCTCGTCGATGGCCACGGCCTCGTCCACGCGACCACGGGTGCAGGCATCCTCACAGCGGCGGTTGCACACACGGCCGCAGATAGCGGGCAGCGGGTTCTCGCGCTTAATGAGTGCTAGGGCCTCGTCATAGCGACCCTGAGCCGCGAGCTTTAAGTAGCCCTGAACGGCAACATGCGCGGGGCAGGCCGTCTTGCAGGGGGCGGTGCCGGACTCATGCGTCTCGATGCGGTTGTCGTTGCGGTAGTTGGGCGACCACTTGGTGTGGTCCCATTTGGTGGCATCGGGCAGCTCCTGGCGCGGATACTCGGGCACCTGTCCGCCGGCCTTTTTGCTGCAGAGCTTCTGGCCGAGCTTGGCGGCACCGGCCGGGCACACCTCAACGCAGCGACCGCAGGCCACGCACTTGTCCTTCTCGACCTTGGCGACATAGGCCGAGCGCGACAGGTTGGGCGTGTTGAACAGCTGCGAGGTGCGCAGGGCGTAGCATACGTTGACGTTGCAGTTGCAGATGGCGAAGATCTTGTTCTCGCCGTCAATGTTGGTGATCTGGTGCACAAAGCCGTTGTCCTCGGCCTGGCGCAGGATGTCGTAAACTTCCTCGCGCGTCACATAGTGGCCGCGGTCGGTCTCGACCACGTAGTCGGCCATATCGCCCACGGCGATGCACCAATCGGCCGGGTCGTCGGCGCAGCCCTCACCCATCACGCGACGGCTCGCGCGGCAGCTGCAGGTGCTAGCGGCATACTTGCCATCGTATTTGTCGAGCCAATGCTCGATATGCTCGATCGGCACCGACGTGCTCGCGGCGTCAATGGCCTTCTCGACCGGAATGACGTGCATGCCGATGCCGGCGCCTCCGGGTGGCACCATCGGCGTAGCACGGGACAGCGGGCCTTTGGATGCCTGTTCAAAGAACTTGGCGTAGATCGGGTGTTCCTCGAGCTGGCTCACACGCATGTTGAGGAACTCGGCGGAACCCGGCACCAGCATGGGCAGCACCCACTGCTTGGCGCGCTCGGGGTTTTCCCAGTTGTACTCGAGCAGACCCGTGTAGCTCATATCGTCGAGCATCTTCTCGATATCGGCCTCGGGCATGCCGGTGAGCTTGACCATCTCGGACAGCGTATAGGGACGGCGCATCTTCATCTTGCAGAGTACCTCGGCCTGCTCGTCGGTTGCGGCCTCGGCAAACGACCAGTACTCGTAGCCCAGCAGCTCGTCGCGATGCAGCAGACGGTTGGTGCAATGCTCGCACAGCTTGACAATAGCCTCGCGCGGATGCTCCGGCAGCGGCGGCACGAACTCCGCGCCGATATCGGGCTCGGTGTAGCTAATTCCCGGTCCGTTGAGAATCATGGTTGTCCCTTCTCTTGCCACAGCCCGGCGAGACCGCGGCACCCCTCTTTGTACGGGTTCGACATGCCCCCATGCCGTTCACCCGCTATTGTTGACATTGTGTCAAAAACAGTATTGACGAACCGTCAACAATAATCAAGACTGTTAGGCGAACGGTCGGGCCCAAACGGACGAAAGGCGGCAAACGCATGAGCGATGGCATAGCAAACATCTCTGTGGTCGACGCCGTCCCCGCGCCTGACAGCACGGCAAAGCGCCTGACGGGTGACGAGCGCCGACGCGAGATTCTCGCTGCCGTGCGCGCCGTGAGCGCCGAGCTTGGTGTGTCCCATCTTTCGGTATCGGCTGTGACCAAGCGGGCCGGCTGCACGCGCTCGCTGTTCTACCACTACTTTGCCGATATGGACGCCGCCGTCACCGCCGTTATGGACGAGGCGATCGACGGCTTTATCGCCGAGCTCGAGCAGTGGAACGCCAGCCGCACGGTTGGCGACATCGAAGGCGCACTCGACACCGTCGCTCCGCTCTTTAAACGCCTGGTCGTGAGCGGCCACGAGTTGCCGAGTACGCTCACCTCGAGCAGTGGCGCGCTCTACGGCGGCTTTTTGCACAACGTGGTCCAGCGCGTGGCGCAGTATATCTGCGACACCACCGTGGTGGATTTTGTCGCCCATCACGAGCTACGCATCGACCATGTCTACGAGACGTTCTACACCCTCATCATGGGTCTTTTGATGTATATCCGCACGCACCCCGATGTGCCCGACGAGACGGTCAAGGAAATCATCGCCTCGACACTCCACATCGAGGGCTACACCGCCAAGTATCCGGAGCGCAAGCCCCAGAACTGACGACATTTGGCCAAACTGCCCGCGATCGGAAGAGGGGCCGCGGGCGTGTGAAAGGAGAGCAGCATGCTGTTCGATGTTTGGGGTAGCGATACCCTTATCCACTGGGCCGGCTGGGCCATGGTCTTTATTGGCCTGATCGTGCTCAACGAGGTCGGCCGCCGCACCAAGCTGGGCGCGGCAATCATCTTTGGCGTGGCTCCGCTGGCCATGACCATCTACTGCGTCGCTATCGCCATCGGCGTCTCGCAGGGTGCCGAGTGGGCGCTCACCAACCCCACCCATGTGTACCAGAACAGCTGGTTCCACTACGCCAAGGTATACGCGGCGCTGGCCGGTTGCTGGGGCTTCATTGCCATTAAGTACCAGTGGGGCAAGATCGGCAAGGCGCATTGGTTCCGCGCGTGGCCGTTTGTGATCGTCGCCATCAACATCATGATTGCCGTCGTGTCCGACTTTGAGAGCGCCTATCACTTCTTTGTCCTGGGCCAGTCCACTTGGGTCACCTCCGAGGGCGCCACGCAGCTTGCCGGCTGGAACAACGTGCTCAACGGCATCGCGGGCATCATCAACATCTTCTGCATGACCGGTTGGTGGAGCGTCTACGCCTCCGAGGACAAGACCGACATGCTGTGGCCCGACATGACCTGGGTCTACATCATCGCCTACGACATCTGGAACTTCTGCTACACCTACAACTGCCTGCCCACCCACTCCTGGTTCTGCGGCTTTGCGCTGCTGCTGGCGCCCACCGTCGCCGCCTTTATCTGGAACAAGGGCGGCTGGATCCAGAACCGTGCCTTTACGCTGGCCATTTGGTGCATGTTTGCCCAGGTGTTCCCGTACTTCCAGGAGGAGTCCATCTTTGTGACGCACTCCACGCTCGACGCAGGCGCCGCTACCGCGGTCTCGATCGCCGCACTGGTCGCCAACGTCGCCGCGATCATCTACATCGCCTACCGCGCCAAGAAGCTCGGCCGCAATCCCTACAAGCAGGATGTCTTTGAGGGCACCAGCGATTGGGAGAAGGCCACCGCTCGCCGCGCCAAGGTGGATTACGCACACGCCGAGTAACGCGCTCGCTGCCGTCCGCATTTGGATGTAGGCGCGTCTCTTTGGCTCCGTAATCTCGCGTTATGCGCAGCCCCCGGAAAGCAATTCGTTTGCTTTCCGGGGGCTTTTTGCTGTCGCGCGTGCATTCATGCACATATTCACAATGTATCGCGCAGATAAAATCGAATTTCCGACTGCACGCCAGCTCTATGTGACCTTAATTTTGGGTACATTGTTGTCCCGATATTGAGCTTGGGGGATATATGGAAAATGAGACGAGGGGCCAAGAGGACGCGGCCCAAGATGCAGCGGCGTGCGCCGAGGCCTTGGAGAGCCTAGACCGGTTTTCGCTGGACGAAGTTGCGTTTGACGAGACAATCGTCGACATGCAGGACGCGGCGGGCGATGGCATACCGGATACGGGCGACGACGTCGAGGATGCTCGCGATGAAGCCGATGTCGAAAAAGGCGATGACGAGGGCAATGGCCAACCGGAACCCAACGCGGGAGATGAGACCTCCCTGCTTGGCGACTTGCCCGTCGACGAATCGCTCACCCGCGAGCTCCCCGGCTTGGGCTCTGCGCCAGTCGTCGACGAGACCATCGCCATGGGAGATATTCCCCTGCCGTCCGTTCCTTCGGCACATGAGGCCGAGGTCCGCCATCGCAAGATGTCGCCCAAGCGCCGCAATCTAATGGTCGCCGGCGCTGTGGCCGTCGCGCTCGTCGCCGGCGGCGCAGGCTACGCAGCCTGGAACGGATACCGGCAAGAGCAGGCTGCCATCGCCGCCGCCAATGCCCACACGATGATGTCGGTGCAGATTGGCGTACATGCCGCGGGCCTCGACTGCTCCACCGGCTCCAAGATTCCCGTGCAGGTGAGCGGCCAGGATTCCGACGGTTCTTCCGTGAGCGAAACGCTCTATGTTGACGAGCATGGCCGCGGCATTAGGCTGCTGCCCGGCGATTACACGTTCTCCATCGCCGCCTCCCCCATCGCGGCCGACGGCACCATCTACACCGTCCCGACCACCAAGGCCCAGGTTACAGTCAAGAATGACGGGCAGGATCTGCGCGCTCAAGCCACCTTTAAGCTTAAGGTGCCTTCGGCCGACACGGTGACTGACGACCAAATCGATGCCGCCGCCAAGTATGCCGAGGAAGGCGGCGCGAGCTCTGCCGCCGCGGCAAAGATACTCCAGCAGGCGGCAATTACGCGCCGCGATGCCGCCGTCAATGCCGTGAGCGCGCAAAAGGCACAGGCAGCCCGTGATGCCGACGCCCGTCACAAGGCAACCGACCTCTACCAGCTCGATATCCCCGTCGAATGGTACGGCAAGGTCGAGACTTGGCAAAATGGCAGCACGCTATGCATCTATCTTGCCGGCGACAGCGATACGCCGATTGTGACGCTCGTCGCGACACGCGAGGGCGAGAGCTTTACGCCCGATGAGGGCGATACGGTTTTGGGTACGGCCAACCTAGGCAACGGTTATACCGTCTACGCCAGCGGCCCCGTCTATCCGTACGTGGTGCCCCAGACCATCAACGGACGGACGCAGAATCCCGTGTCGACCTACCCCATGGACTCGGCCATTGAGCTTGTCGAGCTCACGACCGGCAACCGCTACACCTATAGCCAGATCAAGAACGTACTGGTCGGCAAAGACGGCAAGGCCGACGCCGCGACCAAACTCGAGAGCGACTATCTCGCCCAGATTCTCCTGCCGAGCATCAAGGCCCAGGACTAGCGGACCATGACACCTGAGTCCTGGCCTCGCAAATCCATAGACGATTAGGAAAGGAGCCACTTCCATGCGGGCACAGCATGTACCACGCCGTGTTTGCATGGAATATCGGCCTGCTCATCCATGGTAACGATTGCCGACTCGCCAAGATCAAACTGGGCCATCGCGGCATCGAGCGCGGCAGTTTCACGCTCACGCGTTTTCTCGCTTGCCATATCCACACTCACCTGAATTAGGCTATAAGCCTGCATGAGGAGCGCATCCCCAGCCACAAAGTCCACCTCATGGCTTTTATTCTTATCTTTAATCAGCAGGCGGCAAACCGAACCAGGCCGCGCGGCGGGGGTCCTTCTTCTGAGCGCATTGAACACCGCGGTCTCGAGCCTCTGACCCTGATCCAATGCCGATGCGGGGGAGAACGCTCCGAACATCGCAGGATCGACGGCGTAGACCTTAGACGCAGACCGCGTATTATTTGCAAGCGAACGCGTGAACTCCGGCACCGAAAACAGCAGGTAGGCGTCCTCGTAATACTCAAGTAAGTCGCTGAGCGTATTTCGACTGACGGATATCTGTCTGCTCTTGAACTCGTTGTACACTTTGTTCACTGACAGCTCTCGTCCCGAAGATGCCATGCACCGCGCCAGAAACAGCGAGGCCAAACGGGGGTTCTTGACGTCGTAACGTTCAACGACGTCCATGGCGACCGTTCGCGACGCATATTCCTGTAGCAGCTGAATCGCGTCTGCGGGCGTCTGCTCAAGTGCCGCGATGAATCCCCCTCGCTCGAGATATCCGACCAGATGGTGTCGGAGCAACGCTGCATCGCTCGAGGAGAAGGGCGCGTTCGACTCAGGAACGCTCCCCGTCTTATATCGGACGTATTCCGAAAAACTCAACGGAAAAAGCTCTCGCACAAGAGAACGGCCCCTGAACTCGCTCTTAAGTTCTGAGGACAGCATCTTAGAAGAAGATCCCGTCACGTAAACGGTCGCCTTCTCCGTATCGACCACGCGTCGCAGAAACGCACCCCATTCGGGTATTTCCTGGATCTCGTCAAAGAAAAGGTAGGCGCCCTCGTCTCGAGCAGCAGGATATAGTGCATAGAATGTATCGAGCACGTCCGCTAGTAGCGATGGCTCATACGGACGCAAGCGCTCATCCTCAAAATTGAAATATAGCATCCGGTCAAGCTCGACGCCTTGGCCCTGAAGCCGCCGCATCTCCTGATACAGGCGATACGTCTTTCCACAACGACGGGCGCCCACAATCACATATACGATGTTGTCGCGCTTTGGCTCCTGCGGGTTGCCCAGATCAAGATCGCGCTCAAAGACCTGCGGAATCCCCTGTTGCTCAAAGTCCTTTATTTTTTGAGCCACCAAGTCGTTGAATGCCATAATTCTCCAATCTTGCTCTCCTGTTAATCAAGATTATAACAATTCTTGATTAGCAGGAGAGCAAGATTATGCGTATCTTGATTAATGGTTAAGCAAGTTTTCTATTAGTGGCCCCTCCCGGAGGATATCGAGCGGCCGAGGGGGCAGGCATGAACGCCTCTAGCCGAAAACAAAGTAGCTAAAAACCCCGTCCCAAATGAGCTACTTAACGCCAGGGGTCGGCTTCGAAGAGGGGCTCGCGCTCGGGGCGACGATCGCTATAAGGATCGTAGCCGTCGTCATCCTCGTTCTCGGCACGGATGTAGGGGTCGCGCGGCTTGGGTGCCGGCTTAGGCGCAGGCTTGGGTGCGGCCGGCGCGGCGTTGGCGACCGGCGCATTCGTCTTGTTCTTGTCTATCATCTGCATATCTCCTTGCCATGCAATCGTGTTCAACATTATCGATTGTCGCACGAAAAAGGGTGGCGGACCCAATTGGATCCGCCGCCCTTGGCGTTTAGAGACGACTGGCAGGTTTTAAGGCATCTCCCAAAAATCTACTCGGCGTCGGGGACCTCGTAGGTGGCCGCCGGCGTATTGTCGCACACGACGGTAAAGCCGCCGTCCTTGTCGACATCGACCGTCACCTGATCGCCCTCGCGCACCGTGCCGTCGATGATAGCGGCGGCGATGGCATCCACGACCTCGCGCTGAACCAGACGCTTGAGCGGACGGGCGCCAAACACGGGGTCCAGGCCGCCCACGGCGAGCATCTGCTTGGCCGCCGGGGTGATGGCAAGCGTCATGCGCTCCTTGGCCAGACGCGCGCGGACGTCGGCAAGCTGGATGTCGACAATCTTCTCAATCTGCGCCATGCCGAGCGGATGGAACACCACGATATCGTCGATACGGTTGAGGAACTCGGGGCGGAAGGTCTGAGCCATGGCCGCGTTGACCTGATGGCGCATCTCCTCCTCGTCCTTGCCGGAAAGCTCGGCGATAGCCTTGGAGCCCACGTTAGACGTCATGATGATGATCGTGTTCTTGAAGGACACTTGGCGACCCTGACCGTCGGTCAGGCGGCCGTCGTCGAGCACCTGCAGCAGCACGTTGAAGACATCCGGATGGGCCTTCTCCATCTCGTCGAGCAAGATCACGGAGTAGGGGCGACGGCGTACGGCCTCGGTAAGCTGGCCGCCCTCGTCGTAGCCCACGTATCCCGGGGGCGCACCGATCAGACGCTGGACGCTGAACTTCTCCATGTACTCGGACATGTCGATACGCACGAGCGCGCGCTCGTCGTCGAACAGGCACTCGGCAAGCGCCTTGGCGAGCTCGGTCTTGCCCACGCCGGTGGGGCCCAGGAAGAAGAAGCTGCCGATGGGCTTGTCTGGATCGGAGAGGCCCGCACGGCTGCGGCGCACAGCTGCGGCGACGGCGGAGACCGCCTCGTCCTGGCCGATGACGCGCTTATGCAGCTCGCCCTCCAGGCCCTTCAGCTTGTCGAGCTCGCCCTGCATCATCTTGGAGACGGGCACACCGGTCCAGGCGCTCACGACCTCGGCGATCTCATCGGAGGTCACCTGTTCGTTGAGGCCCTCGCCGTCCTGCTGCTTTTGCGCCTCGAGTGCAGCCTCGGAATCCTGAATCTGCTGCTGCAGACCCGGGATCACGGAATAGCGCAGCTCGGACGCACGGCCCAGATCGCCATTGCGCGTTGCGCGCTCCTCTTCGCTCCTGGCCTCGTCGAGCTGGCCCTTAAGCTCCTGCACGTGGTCGATGGCGTTCTTCTGGTTGAGCCAGCCGGCCTTTTGCACGTTGAGTTTTTCCTGGACCTCGGCGATCTCTTGGCGCAGGGCCTCCAGACGCTCCTTGGAGGCGTCGTCGGTCTCCTTCATGAGCGCCTGCTCCTCGATCTGCAGCTGGGTGAGCTGACGCGTGGTGGCGTCGATCTCGACCGGCATGCTGTCGAGCTCCATGCGCAGGCGGCTTGCCGCCTCATCAACCAGGTCGATGGCCTTGTCGGGCAGGAAACGGTCGGCGATGTAGCGGTCGGAAAGGTCGGCGGCAGCCACGAGCGCGCTATCGGTGATGTGTACGCCGTGGAAGATCTCGTACTTCTCCTTGAGGCCACGCAGGATCGAGATGGTGTCCTCGACGGTGGGCTCGGAGACCATAACGGTCTGGAAACGACGCGCGAGCGCCGCGTCCTTCTCGATGTACTTGCGGTATTCGTCGAGCGTGGTCGCGCCGATCGCATGCAGGTCGCCACGGGCGAGCGCCGGCTTGAGGATGTTACCGGCGTCCATGGAGCCCTCAGTGGCACCCGCGCCCACGATGGTGTGGAGCTCATCGATGAACAGGATGACCTTGCCCTCGGACTTCTGTACCTCCTTGAGCACGGCCTTCAAGCGATCCTCGAACTCGCCGCGGTACTTGGCACCGGCGACCAGCGCGCTCATGTCAAGCTCGATGAGGTCGCGGTCACGCAGGGTGCTCGGAACGTCGCCGGCCACGATACGCTGGGCGATACCCTCGACGATGGCCGTCTTGCCGACGCCCGGCTCGCCGATGAGCACGGGGTTGTTCTTGGTGCGACGGGACAGGACCTGGATGGTTCGACGGATCTCGTCGGTACGGCCGATGACCGGGTCGAGCTTGCCGGCACGGGCAAGGTCGCAGATATTGCGGCCGTACTGCTCCAGCGCCTCAAACTGAGTCTTGTCCTCGGCAGACGTCACGCGGTCATCGCCACGCAGCTCCTCGTAGACTTGCTCGATGCGCTCCTTGGTCACGCCGGCGTCGCGCAGAACGCGGCCGGCCTCACCCTTGTCCTCGGCAAGCGCCATCAGCAGATGCTCGGTCACCACAAAGCTGTCGCCCATCTTGGTGGCCTTCTTCTCGGCCTTCTCGATGACGCGGACGAGCTCATTGGAAAGACCCATCTGCTGGCCCTCGCCCGAAACCTTAGGCGCATGGTCGATGGCATCCTGCGTGGAGCGTGCAAGCTGGGCCGGGTCGGCACCGATGCGCTCGATGATCACGGAGATATTGCGCTCGCCGGCACCGAGCAGGGCAGACAGCAGGTGAATCGGCTCCACCGCGCCGGCCTGCGCATCGGCAGCCGTGCTCATGGCGGTCTGCAACGCCTCGCGCGACGTCATTGCTAGCTTATCGATTCTCATGGAATCACCTCTCTTGGGGCGGCCGCCCTACGGGGCGGCTTCACGTTGTTCGAGAAGTATTGTTGCCAGCTTTGTACGATCTTATACATAAATCTAAGTCTCTATATATAAGATTTTCTGAGTGATTGAGGGATAGGGTACTGAGATGTCAGCCCGCCGCTGCCCAGGCGCACTACCGTCTCGATCTGTAACATCTAGCAGCCATTTTTGATCCTAGATGTTACAGATCGAGAGAAAATGACCAGCGGCAACCGTTTGTCTCAATCTGTAACATCTACTCGGCAAATTAGGGTCTAACTGTTACAGATCGAGACAAACCGAGAACCACCGCAAAGGGGACAGGCACCTTTGTGGTGGTTCTCGGTTTCGACGTCCAGCTGTCACACGTTATGAGATTAAAATTGAATCGTTAGCTGAGATTATTCATTTGTCATCGAGCTTGCCTGCTCTTTCTCTCGAGGAGCGCATATGAAGCCGCCTCATTCCACCGGCCGCAACGTCATCGCCATTCTCGCCATACCCATCGTGATGCTCTTCCTTATCGTCGCCACGCCCTTTTCCCTTGGTATCGCCTCGCCCTTCGATTTATGCGGAATGGTCAACGCCGGCTCGCGTGCCACCTCGCTCTCCTTTATCTGTCGCGGCGTGTTCTACGAAGATGGAATTCCCACCGGAATTTGGCGGTCAAAGTTACCGCTGCTCGGAACGATTGATGGATGCTTCCCCCATTTCAGCCTTGAACCTCAGACGATGAATTATTTGATCGACGACCAGCCCCTCGACTCCATCACCCTCGCCTACGACTATGCTCCAAACACCGACGAGCGCCACATGAACCAAGTCCTCAACAAGCTACTTGGGCAATGCGGGCTCACCGACGAGGCCGGTCGAACCATCGATAGCGACCAGAAATTAAAGCGAACAGAACTCCGCCGTGTCGGAAAAATCAAAGGGCGAAGTATGGCTGCCTACTGGCAGGCCTGGGCAATACGCGACAAGAGTGAATTCGGGCACAGCACCTATATGGTCACCGTCTACACCAGAGACGGAATCAAGGACAATGTTGACGATTTCGCATCATCCAAACTCGGCATCCCCAAAACAACCAAACCCGCCAACCCGGATGAAATTCTGTAGAGGCGCTCATTGGAATGTCGCTCAACGCGCACACCGACATTGAGCTCACCCCCACCGCCACAAAGGTGCCTGTCCCCTTTGTGGCGGTTTTCGACAAAAAGGAACCGCCCCGATAACAGGGGCGGCATCAAGCAAGTCTATTTATTAGCGTCCCTCAAGACCCAGCGAGAACGTCGCGGTAGCCCCGGCCACACCTTTCCTTCGGGCGACCCTCGCGAAGCGCGTGAGCACGAGGGAAAGGTGTGTCCGGGGCGTACAGCAGAGTTACTCGGCAGAGGCCTTGAACTTGTTGTAGTTGATCAGGCAGCCGGCCTTGACGATGGCACGCTCCTCTGCCGTCATATCGGCAATGTAGAGCTCAATCTGTTCAACCGAACCGTCGGCGCGCACCACGTAGGCGGCGATGTCCTTCAGGTCGCCATCGAGCGCGGCACGGATACCCGGCACAAAGACGTAGTCGCCCACCTCAAAGTTGGGCTCCGCCTCCATCTGGAAGGGCACCATGCCCCAGTTCATCACGTTGGAGCGATAACGCTTGGTGGCGTACTCGTGGACGATGTTGGCCAGACCGCCAATTACGCGCTGGCAGCTCGCGGCCTGCTCGCGGGCAGAACCGTCACCGGGCTTCTTGGCATACAGCATGGAGCCGTACTCGGTCGCCTTGGCATCTGCCGCGACGCCCGCACCAGCCAGCGCCTCAAACACGCCGGCAAGCTCGGCATCGAGTGCCGCCAGGTCACCCGCGGACTCGCCGGCCACGCGGCGCTTCTCCACGGCGTCGACTTCCTTGGAACGACCCACGTAGGCCGGATCGCGGCGGCTGAGCGTAAACTCGGCCAGGCCCAGCGGATTGGAGCGGAAGGAGCTCGTCTCACCCGAGGGAATGAGCTCGTCGGTCGTGGTGACCGGGTCCATGATCTTGGAGCACACCTTGAGCAGGATATCGTCGCCGAGGGGCTCCATCGCGGGCCACGGCTTGATGTTGGGGCCTTCGACCAGCTCGTCGGCAGGCTCCGCCTTGCCAAAGCCCCAGTACACGCGCTTTTTGTACGGCGCGTCGTCAAAGGTGTACTCGCAGGCCTCGTCCCAAGTCTCCTCGGGCAGGTCGGTCGCCGGCGTCAGAACGCCGCCGTTGGCCGCCGTCGCCGCAATGGAGCGGGCGTCCATCAGGGCCACGGCGCTCAGCTGGCCATTGCCCGGCTTGGAGCCTTCGCGGTTGGGGAAGTTGCGCGTGGTGTGGCGGATGGACAGGCCGTTGTTGGCGGGCGTGTCGCCGGCGCCAAAGCACGGGCCGCAGAACGCCGTGCGCACGATCGCGCCGGCCTCCATAAGGTCGTAGATGTAACCACGGCGCGTAAGTTCGAGCGCCACGGGCTGGCTTGTGGGATAGACCGACAGCGAGAACTTGCCGCAGCCGGTGTTGGCGCCCTTGAGCACGCGGGCAGCCTGGACCACGGAGTCGTAGTTGCCGCCCGAGCAGCCGGCGATAACGCCCTGCTGCACGTGCAGCTTACCGTCGACGATCTTGTCGAGCAGGCTAAAGTGCGTCTTGCCCTCGCCGATCTTGGCGGCCTCGAGTTCCACCTCATGCAGGATGTCCTCGAGGCTCTCGTTGAGCTCGTCGATCTCAAAGCCGTTGGAAGGATGGAACGGCAGCGCGATCATGGGCTTGATGCTCGACAGGTCGACCTCGACGCAGCCGTCGTAGTAGGCGACATCGGCGGGCTTGAGCTCGCGGTAGTCGTCGCCGCGGCCGTGCATGGTCAGAAACGCGTGCGTGTCCTCGTCGGTGGCCCAGATGCTCGACAGGCAGGTGGTCTCGGTGGTCATGACGTCAACGCCGTTGCGGTAATCGGTCGTCATGCTCGCGATGCCCGGGCCCACAAACTCCATGACCTTGTTCTTAACATAGCCCTTGGCAAAGACGGCTCGGATGATGGCGAGCGCCACGTCGTGCGGGCCGACGCCGGGGCGCGGGGCACCCGTGAGGTAGATGGCGACGACGCCGGGATAGGCAACGTCGTAGGTGTCGCGCAGCAGCTGCTTTGCCAGCTCGCCGCCGCCCTCGCCCACAGCCATGGTGCCCAGGGCGCCATAGCGGGTGTGCGAGTCGGAACCCAGGATCATCTTGCCGCAGCCGGCGAAGTTCTCGCGCATAAAGGAGTGGATGACGGCGATGTGCGGCGGGACGAAAATGCCGCCGTACTTCTTGGCCGCGGAAAGGCCAAAGACGTGGTCGTCCTCGTTGATGGTGCCGCCCACGGCGCACAGCGAGTTATGGCAGTTGGTGAGCACGTAAGGCAGCGGGAACTGCTCCATGCCCGAGGCGCGCGCCGTCTGGATGATGCCGACAAAGGTGATGTCGTGACTCGCCATGGCATCGAAGCGAATCTTGAGCGCCTCGGGGTCTCCGGATGTATTGTGTGCCTGAAGGATCGAATACGCGATGGTGCCGCGCTTGGCATCCTCGGGCGTCTGCGTAATACCGCGCTCGGCAGCCTCGGCCGCAGGCACAACCTCGCTGCCGCCGCGCAGGTAGATGCCGTCCTCGTACAGCTTTACCATACTGTCTCCCACTCTGCCCAAAAGATTTGGGCGCATAGCATACATTCGTTCAATATCGTGCCATAGAACGGTTGCGAGTGGGTTGCGAATCTGCACGTTCACTTTATCTCGGTAAAGCATAGAACGAGCCGGGGACGGGAAGACAGGTTTGGCGCAAGGAGTGTCCCCAAGTGCCGGCACAAAAGGAACGTCCCCAATGACTACCAGAGCGAGCAAGGCAACGCCGCAGGTAGAGGACGGACAGCGAGCGACGTCCAGAGCGAACAAGTTGGCATGAAAAAGGCAAGGCATAGACCTTCTGGTCATGCCTTGCCTTTTGAATGACAAATTGTCGCTCTGGGCGGCGCGCAGCGTCGAGCCGTTACGCCGTTCGGCAGAACGGCGTAACCTACAGATCCCCGCCGGCGCCCAGCAGCTTGCGCATAACCTGTTCGGGGTTAACCGAGCCGTCGCGCGGGGCCAGGGCGGTGATCTTCTTCTGCATCTTGTACTCGTGCAGCTCGTCCTCGAGCTGGCGCACGCGAGCACGGAGCTTTTCGTTTTCGCGCTCACGCTCCTCGGCACGCTCCTTCATATCGAGGATACGCACCACGCCGGCAAGGTTGATACCCTCGTCGGTCAGCTGGTTGATGAGCTCCAGGCGCTCGATATCGGCACGCGAATACAGACGCGTGTTGCCGCCCGAGCGCTGGGGGTTCACCAGGCCCTTGGACTCATAGACGCGCAGAGTCTGCGGATGCATGCCGGTCAGCTCGGCCGCCACGCTGATCATGTACAGCGGTTTGTTCCTATTGTCCTCGGCCATGCTACCTGACCCCTTTCCGTCTCGTTATCGTCCATCATAAGCCCGCGGGCGTGGTCGTGCGCCGCGACCGCCCTAGTACGTCGCCTTGTAACGATTGACCTTCTCGCGATAGTCGCGCGTGTCGGCCTCGCGCAGCTTGGTCATGGCATCGCGCTCGTCATCAGACAGGTTCGTGGGAACCTGCACCTTGATCTCGACGAGCAGCGCGCCCGTACGGCCACGGTGCTTAACGTCGGGCGCGCCCATCTCCTTAAAGCGGAACTTCTTGCCCGTCTGGGTACCCGCGGGCACCTTCAGACGAACCGTCGCACCGCCGGGCGTCGGCACGTCCACCGTGCAGCCGAGCGCCGCCTCATAGACCGAGACCGGTACCTCCATGGTCACGTCGGCACCTTTACGCTTAAACAGCGGGTGCTCCTCCACGTGCGTGGTCACGACCAGGTCGCCGCGCTCGCCGCCGGCAACTCCATACTCGCCGCGACGCTTGTAGCGCAGTTTGCCGCCGTCGACCGCACCCGCGGGCACCGAGACCGTAATGGTCTGTTGCTCGCCTGTCGAGGGAATGCGGTAGGTGACCTTGTGCGTCACGCCGCGAAACGCGTCCTCGGCCGTCACATCGACGGTCAGCGACAGGTCGCCGCCCTTGCGAGCGCGGCTGCGACCCGCACCCGCACCGGCAGCGCCCGCAGCCCCGGCGAAACCCGAGCCCCAATCGCTGCCCCAGGCGCCGTTGCCGCTAAAGATGCTGTCGAAGATGTCGCCCCAGCCGCTGGCGCCCGCACCGGCACCGTAGCCGCCGCCATACGCGCCGCCCGCGCCCGGCATGCCGCCAAACATGAGCATCTGGTCGTACTCTTTGCGCTTCTTCTCGTCCGAAAGCGTCTCGTAGGCCTCGCTGATCTCCTTAAACTTGGCCTCGTCGCCGCCGGCATCGGGGTGATATTTTTGCGCGAGCTTGCGAAACGCGCTCTTGATCTCTTTGTCGGAGGCGCTCTTGGATACGCCCAGGATGTCATAGAAGGTTTTGCCTGCAGCCATCGTAGCTCCTCTCCTGTTATATCCGCCGCCCCTGCGGACGGCGGCTCATACTGTCATATGGCACTAGGCCAGAAAGGGCCCCGGGTGTTGCCCCGGGGCCCTTCTCAATTACTCCTCGGTGCTCTCGGCCGTATCGGCCGTAGCATCCTCGGGCGCCGCTTCGGGCTCCGGTGCGGGGCGCTTCTCGCCACCGTAGGTCACCGTCACCATCGCGGAACGCAGGATGCGATCCGCCATGCGGTAGCCCTTCTGGTACACATCGTTGACGGTCTCGTCATACTGCGATGCGTCCTCGACGCGACCCACAGCCTGGTGCTCGAGCGGATCGAACGCCTCGCCCTTGGGGTCGATGGGCTCAACGCCCTCGTGCGCAAACACGTCGAGCAGCTTGGCATGTACCGCGTCAACGCCATCGACGAACTGCTTAAAGTCGTCGGAAAGCTCCTGGCTGCGGGCATGGTCGATCGCGCGCTCGATATCGTCGATCACCGGCAACAGCGCGGTGACAAGCTTCTCGGTCGCGCGCTCGCGCTCGGCGATGCGCTCGTTGGCGGTGCGGTGACGGAAGTTCTCCCAGTCGGCCTGCAGACGAGCGGTGCGCTCGGTAGCGTCCTTCGCCTTGTCCTCGGCGGCCTTCTGAGCCTCTGCCGCAGCATCGAGCTCATTGCGCACGTCGGCAAGCTCCTTTTGGGCCTGCTCGAACTTGAGCTTAAAGTCGTTGTCGGCGGCTTCCTCACCGGCGCGGATAGCGGCTTCCACCATCTCGTCCTCGGTCATCGTCGCCTCCTTGTTGGAATCCTCTACCTGGTTCTCGGCAGCCTCGGCGGCCGGGGCCTCATTGACCTCGGTATCGTCTGCGGCCTCTACGGGAATCTTCACGTCCTTCTCCTCAGAGTCAACGGGGGCGGCGCCGGCGGCAGCCGCCTCCGTGCGAGCTTTACGGGCGGACATGATTACTTGTCCTCGTCGTCCACAACCTCGTAGTCGGCGTCGACTACGTCATCGTCGGCAGGCTGGGCACCAGCGGCACCGTCGGTCTGCTGCTGAGCGTCGGCGTAGACAACCTGAGCCAGCTCGTAGGCCACGGACTGCAGGGACTCGCCGGCGGCCTTGATGGCCTCGACGTCAGAGCCCTCGAGCGCCTTCTTGGCGTCGGCGATAGCGGCCTCGGCCTTGGACTTCACGTCGGCGGAAACCTTGTCGCCCAGCTCGTTGAGGGTCTGCTCGGTGGAGTAGCACAGGCTATCGGTCTGGTTGCGGACCTCGACCTCTTCCTTCTGCTTCTTGTCCTCCTCGGCATGAGCCTCGGCGTCCTTGACCATACGATCGACTTCGTCGTCGGACAGAGCGGTGGAGCCGGAAATGGTAATCTGCTGCTCCTTGCCGGTGCCCTTGTCCTTAGCGGAGACCTTGACGATGCCGTTGGCGTCGATGTCGAAGGTGACCTCGATCTGCGGCACGCCGCGGCGGGCAGCCGGGATACCGGTCAGCTGGAACTTACCGAGCGACTTGTTGTCGCGGGCAAGCTCGCGCTCGCCCTGGAGCACGTTGATCTCGACGCTGGTCTGGTTGTCGGCAGCGGTGGAGTAAACCTCGGTCTTGGAGGTCGGGATCGTGGTGTTGCGGTCGATCATCTTGGTCATGATGCCGCCCATGGTCTCGACGCCCAGCGACAGCGGGGTAACGTCGAGCAGCAGGATGCCCTCGACGTCGCCGGTGAGCACGCCGCCCTGGACGGCAGCGCCGTCGGCAACGACCTCGTCGGGGTTCACGGACATGTTGGGCTGCTTGCCGGTCATGGTCTTGACGAGCTCCTGGACAGCGGGCATACGGGTGGAGCCGCCGACGAGGATGACCTCGGTCAGATCGGAGAGCTTGAGCTTGGCGTCGCGCAGGGCGTTGGTGACAGGCTGCTTGCAGCGCTCGAGCAGGTCGCGGGTGATCTTCTCGAACTCGGCGCGGGTCAGCGTGTAGTTGAGGTGCAGCGGACCGGACTGGTTCATGGTGATGAACGGCAGGTTGATGGTGGTCTGCTGGGCGGCGGAGAGCTCCTTCTTGGCGTTCTCGGCGGCCTCCTTCAGACGCTGCAGAGCCATGGGGTCCTGGCGCAGGTCGACACCGTTCTCCTGCTGGAACTTATCGGCCATCCAGTCGATGACGCGCTGATCCCAGTCGTCGCCGCCCAGGTGGTTGTCGCCCGAGGTGGACAGAACCTCAAACACGCCGTCGGCGAGGTCGAGGATGGAGACATCGAAGGTGCCGCCGCCCAGGTCGAAGACCAGGATGCGCTGGTCGGTGCCCTGCTTGTCCAGGCCATAGGCCAAAGCAGCAGCGGTCGGCTCGTTGACGATACGCTTGACGTTGAGGCCGGCGATCTTACCGGCGTCCTTGGTGGCCTGACGCTGGGCGTCGTTGAAGTAGGCCGGGACGGTGATGACGGCGTCGGTGACGGTCTCGCCCAGATACTTCTCGGCGTCGGCCTTCATCTTTGCGAGCGTCATGGCGCTCACCTGCTCGGCGGTGTAATCCTTGCCCTCGATGTCGACGACGGCGCGGCCACCCTGGCCCTCCTTGACCTCATACGGCACGGTCTTGATCTCGGAGGCGCACTCGGAGTACTTGCGGCCCATGAAGCGCTTGATGGAGAACACGGTGTTCTTGGGGTTGGTGACAGCCTGGTTCTTAGCGGCCTTACCCACGACGCGGTCGCCGTCAGCACGGAAGCCGACAACGGACGGGGTGGTGCGGTCGCCCTCGGCGTTCACGATAATGGTCGGAGAACCGCCCTCGAGAACGGCCATAGCGGAGTTAGTAGTACCAAGGTCGATACCAAGAATCTTACTCATTAGAAATTCCCTCTCTCTTTTGCGTTCGCGCCGCCTCGACGGTCTGTCGCGCGGCGCTTCGGCTTGTCTTTCAGGATGTAGTGTATCCCCTTATGGGCCGGAATATACAAAATCTAAGTCAATTCATATAAGATTTCTTATCTCTGAGAGTTTAGGTTCTTAAATGCGCAGGTAGATGCGCTGATTGAGTTCTCGGCAAATCTATCGAGATCTATGTAGAGTTGACTGAGGTGTGAGCCTGAAACTGTGTCCCGTTTTGGACGTGGATTACGGGATGCGGTTTCCGCAAGCACGCTCAATCGCCCTATATTACGAGTCACCTTTAGCTAACATTTACGCAGCTCACCGGCCCCACCTGCGCGTTTTTTAGTAAACCTTGGCATACTCGGCGAACGGTATGAAGATGCCGGCCAGAGGGTATTGCAAACGGTCGCTCCCGTGGTATGTTTTTGCCCGAATCAAACCGGCGCGCATCGTCTGTAGCGTCGGTCAACAGAGAGGAAACTACCATGGCTCATCCCGTAATTGATGCCGACGAGTGCATCGCTTGTGGCGTTTGCGTCGACACCTGCCCCGCTGGCGTTCTGGAGCTCCAGGACGTCGCCACCGTCGCTGACGAGGACTCCTGCGTCGCCTGTGGCGCTTGCCAGGACGCTTGCCCCGCTGGCGCGATCACCGAGATCGTCGAGGAGTAACAACTCCCCACTTGCACACTCAAAAGTACACCGTGCACAAAAAGGAGGCCTCCGCATCGCCGCGGAGGCCTCCTTTTTTTGCATTCGTGGGCAGCTAATTTGGCACCGCCATTGGTTGAACTCGCGCCAGCGAAAACGCCCCATTTGAGGCAAGGTGGCCTGAAAGAGGAGGGAAGCGTACTTTGGTACGCGACCGACGATTGAAGGCCAGATTGTCCAAATGGGGCGTTTGCAGCGTCGGCTAAGAGAAATCGTCTTCGTAGGGCATCAGGTCTGCTAGGTAGCCTTTCTCCTTGAGTATGGTCTCGATCTCGTCGAGGGTCTGCTCGTCTTCTGCTGCGATGCGATGGAAGTGATAGCCACTCGTCACCGTCAGCAGCGGGAAGCTCTTGCCGCTGGCAATACCCTCAAGATAGCGCTCGATATCGCGACGATTGCGAATGTCCAGATCGGCTGTGATCTTGCCATACACGCGGTGGTTGACGATTACATTGAGCACGGCACCACCCGCGTCGACGATGCTCGTGAGCTCGTCACTTGCCTGCTCCACGCTATGGTGCACCTTGACCAGGCGCGTGGGCACGGCGGGGCTGCTGGGGGCCTCCTGCAGCACGTAGCCGCGATTGGTGGCGACGATATCGTGCCCATCGGCGCGCAGCAGGGCGATGTCTTGCACGACAATCTGGCGGCTCACACCCACCTCACGAGCAAGCGCACTGCCCGAGACAGGGTCTTTGGCTCCCTCGAGCACGCCCATGATGGCACGGCGACGCTCGCGGGCGTCCATTATTTACCGTCCAGCAGACGAAGGTGCTTAAGCGAGAGGTCGAGAATCGGCGCAGAGTGCGTCAGCGCCCCCGAGCTAATAAAGTCAACGCCCAGGTCGGCGAGCGCGCGGATATTGCTGGCGTCCACGTTGCCCGAGCACTCGGTCTTGGCGCGGCCGGCGATAAGCTCAATCGCGGCAGCCATGTCGTCGTGGGTCATGTTGTCGAACATGATGATGTCGGCGCCGGCCTCCACGGCCTCACGCACCATGTCCAGGTTCTCGCACTCGATCTCGACCGTCGTGGTAAACGATGCATGGGCGCGCGCCATCTCAATCGCGCGTGCCACGCCACCGGCGGCGTCGATGTGGTTGTCCTTGAGCATGACAGCCGTCGACAGGTTATAGCGGTGGTTGCTGCCACCGCCGATCTCGACTGCAGCCTTCTCGAAGACACGCATGCCCGGCGTGGTCTTGCGCGTGTCGACGAGCACGGTCTTGGTGCCCTCGAGCGCAGCTGCCATCCGATGCGTGTAAGTAGCGATGCCGCTCATGCGCTGCAGGTAGTTGAGCGCCACGCGCTCGCCCGAAAGCAGTACGCGCGCATCGCCGCGCACCTGGCCCACGTGGTCGCCGGCGTGCACCTCGTCACCATCGGCAACATCAAACAGCACCGAGCTCTGCGGATCCAGCAGCTCAAAGGTGCGAGCGAACACATCCAGGCCCGCGATAATGCCATCGGCCTTGGCGATAAGCTCCACCGTGGCGGGACGCGCCGTGGGGCACACGCTCGCCGTGCTCACGTCCTCAAAGGTAATGTCCTCGCGCAGAGCCTGCAGAATCAAATCATCGACGACGAGCTTCATGGTAATGGGATTCATGGTCTACTCCTCCACGGCCTGCGTGCCGGCGGCACGGGCCAAATCATCGATTGCCAGGGTATCGGCGCTCAGGGCGCGATGACGGCCATCGAGCGCGGGCTCGCCCGTCTGCTCCACGGCAAGCGACTCGCCGGTGCGCATACGCCAAGCGGCGCGACGACCCCAGACCAGCGCTTCGAGCAGGCTGTTTGATGCAAGGCGGTTCTTGCCGTGAACGCCGTTGCAGGCTGTCTCGCCCGCGGCGTAGAGCTCGGGCATCGAGGTGCGGCCGTCCTTGTCGACCCACACGCCGCCCATAAAGTAATGCTGCGTGGGTGTGACGGGAATGGGCTCGTCCAGGATGTCGCGGCCGTCCTCCAGGCAGCGTGCGCGGATGTTGGCGAAGTGCCCGGTCACCACGTCGCGCTCGACGGGGGCAAAGCTCAGCCACTCGTGCTCGGTACCGTCCTGCTTCATCTGCTCGCGAATGGCGGCGGCGACCACATCGCGCGGCTGAAGCTCATCGGTAAAGCGCTCGCCGGCGGCGTTGAGCAAAATTGCGCCCTCGCCGCGGCAGCTCTCGCTGATCAGGAAGGTGCGGCCCGGCTGCGGCGAGAACAGCCCCGTGGGGTGAATCTGCACGTAGTCCAGGTGCTCCATTTTAATGCCATGCTCCTGAGCAACGTAGCAGGCATCGCCCGTGAGCTGCGGGTAGTTGGTCGAATGGTCGTATACGCCGCCGATGCCGCCCGTCGCCCACAGCGTGTGGCGGGCATGAATCTTAAACGGCTCGCCGGCATGCACGCCCTCGGCGGCGTTTGCCAGCTCGTCGGCGGGACGAACCGAGTTGTCCTCGTCCACGGTAACGGCAACGACGCCGGTGCACACCGTGGCGCCGCCGCACTCGCCCGTCAAGATGTCGGTCATGGCCACGTGCTCCAAAATCTGCACGTTATCCAGCTTGTGAACGGCCTGGAGCAGCTTGGTCGTAATCTCCTTGCCCGTAATATCGGCATGGAAGGCAATGCGCGGGCGGCTGTGCGCGCCCTCGCGGGTAAAGTCGAGGCTGCCGTCGGCCTTGCGCTCAAAGTCCACGCCCATCGCTAGCAAGTCGTTGATGACCGAGCGGCTCGAGCGGATCATGATGTCGACGCTCTCGCGGCGGTTCTCGTAGTGGCCGGCGTGCATGGTGTCCTCAAAGAAGGCATCATAGTCCGAGCCTTCGGGCAGCACGCAGATGCCGCCCTGCGCGAGCATCGAATCGCACTCGTCGACAGCGCCCTTGGAGAGCATGATCACGCGCGTGCTCATCGGCAGATTGAGAGCCGCGTACAGGCCCGCCACGCCACAGCCGGCAATGACGACGTCGCACTCCATATCGGGGTATTGTTTGGTTTCCACAGGAATCCTCTCCCTTGTACTGTGGCATAAGGGACTGTCCCTCATGTCACATCGTTCTAGCGCGCCGCGTACTCGAGCATGCGGTCGAGCGTGAGTTTGGCTTGGTCGGCAGCCTCGTCCGACACGCCGATCTGTACCTCGCCCTCGCCCGTCTCCAGGCAGCGCACGAGCTTTTCGAGCGTGATGAGATCCATGTTGACGCAGGTGGGCTGCACCGCGGGAAAATAGAACTTTTTGCCGGTGCCCTCGCAGCGGCGCTCGAGCTCGTAGAGCACACCGCGAACCGTCACGATGATGAACTCACTCGCGTCCGACTCCTCGGCATACTTGATGATGCCGGCGGTGGAGCCGATGTAGTCGGCCTCGGCCAGGACGTCGGCCTTGCACTCGGGGTGCGCCAGCACGAGCGCGTCGGGGTGCGCTTCCTGCGCGTCAACGATCTGCTCGACGGTGATGATGTGATGGCGCGGGCAGTAGCCCTTGTTGAGGATGACGTGCTTTTGGGGCACCTGCTCGGCTACGAAGCGGCCCAAGTTTTGATCGGGGATGAACAGGACGTGTTGCTGCGGTAGCTCGGACACGATTTTGACGGCGTTGGAGCTGGTGACGCACACGTCGCTCCAGCTCTTGATCTCGACCGTCGAGTTGACGTAGCAGACCACGGCAAGGTCGTCGCCGTACTCGGCGCGCGCCGCGTCGACCGTCTCGCGCTTGACCATGTGAGCCATGGGGCAGTCCGCGCCCGGCTCGGGCAGCAGCACGGTCTTGGTGGGGTTGAGCAGCTTGGCGCTCTCGCCCATAAACTCCACGCCGCACAGCACGATGGTCTGCTGCGGCAGGCTCTTGGCGAGCTTTGCCAGGTAGAAGCTGTCGCCGACGTAATCGGCAACGGCTTGGACCTCGGGCGCCACATAGTAGTGCGCCAGGATCACCGCGTCACGTTGGGTTTTTAGTTGCTGAATGGCCTCGACAAGCTCTGCGGGCACCAGTGCCGCGCGCTCCGTTGCCGTCGTTGCCGATGCTAGGCCAGCCGCGATATCGCGTGCAAGCTCCGACGCATCCATGTTCGCGCTCTGTGCCATCAAGGCCCCTCTCTTTTGGCGAATCTTGGGGCTTTAGTATGACACCTAGGTTTACAGCTGACAAGACAGCTGTAAACCTAGGTGTAAAGTTACAATAAAGATTCGGTCATGCGGCAGGCCCATTTTCGAACTGACAAGTTAAGGATAGTCGAGCTCTCGATAGCGCAGGAGGCATCTTTGGACGGCCGCCACGCATGGTCGACGACATGCCCGCCAGGTAATCGCTCGCCGGCACCAATCCGCTACAGTGGAGCGGCCGCCGGGGTCAGCTGCTTGATGTAGGCCCACATGCGCTGCTTGGCGGCCTTGTCGGTCAGCGCGGCCTCAAAACCGTCGAGCGCGAGCACGCGGCGGCCCTGCACATGGGCGATCAGACCGGGCTTGAGCATGGCGGTGTCGAAGTCATCAATCGCCACGAGCATATCGGCGTAGGTTTCGCGCATGACATCGGCCGCGCTGTTGTCGAGCAGTAGCACCGCCTCGGGGTCCAAGGCCTCAAGCGCCTCGCGGAACAGGTCGCACGGCAGGGCCTCACCCACCGCGACCGCCCCGTCGCCCGCGCCGGCAACACTCGCCAGCACACAAAAATCTTCGGGCGCGTAGCCGATGGCCCCGAGCGCCGCACGCAGCGCTGCACCATCCGCGCCGGCGGCGAGTTCGCCGCCCGAGCGCTCGGCCTCATCCAAATCACCTTTGACCAGTACGATCGGCGAGCACGCGTTGCCCGCGATACGCACACCGCGATCTGCAAGCGACGCGAGCTCCTGCTCGGTCGCCTGAGCGATGGCTTCTTTTTTCTGGCTTTGTGACGTGGGCATGCGCTCTCCAATCGTTTGCGTGCCCACCATTATATAAAAGAGCCGCCCGCGAGTGGTTGCTTTGCGGGCCGCTGGGTATAAGCACGGTCGTACTGAGTTTTACGCGGCCGAGCCGCGTCGTATTATGGAGGTCACCATGGCTGACATTAAGCAGATTACCCCCGAGAACTTCGGCGCTGTCGTCAACGATAGCCTGCCCGTACTGGTTGATTTTTGGGCCCCGTGGTGCGGCCCCTGCCGCTCGCTCTCGCCCATCGTAGACGAGGTTGCCGACGAGCTGGCCGGCAAGTTGGCTGTGGCCAAGTGCAACGTCGACGACAACCAGGACCTGGCCATGAAGTTTGGCGTCATGAGCATCCCCACGCTGATCGTCTTTAAGAACGGCGAGGAGGTCGACCGCTCGGTTGGCGCCCTACCCAAGGCAAGACTTCAGGCACTGCTGGAGAAACATCTGTAATACGCTTGTTACCCATCTGCCGTCCATGAGCGGTTTCGCACCGCTCGCCGGAGTGCCAAACGCAAGGTATGCGACCACGGATAGTATGGTAGATACAAACAGCCCCCAGTGAACGGGTGCGGGTCAGACGGACTCGCACCCGTTTTCTTATGCGGCGGCGCTCAAGGCGGGCGTAGTAGAATCTGAACCACCATATCGCCCCGTACAAAAGGAGATTCCTATGCATGACGTCGGAATGAACATGAGCCAGCTTGCCATGAGCGTCAAGCAGGTCGACGACACCATTGAGCTCGCTCACGAGTGGAGCCATCAGCTGCTGCATGCGACCGAGAACTTTGATATGGAGCGCATTGGCGCCAAGCTCGAGGCCGCCATGTCTGCGCTGCACGAGGCGCACGATGCGCTCGAGGGCTACGAGGAGGCCATCGAGGCAGATCACAACTCCGTCGGCTCTGTGAAACTGGTGTAACGTGGCCGAGCACGAGCACGCGCACGATCACGGTGCGGACGACGATGCGAGCTGCCGCTACAGCGGCTCCAGCTCCGAGCTGGTCCGCTTTTCGGTCACCGCGCCCGACGACCTGCTGCGCCGCTTTGACGAGCAGATCGCGCGCCGCGGTGATGTGGCTAACCGATCCGAGGCCGTACGCGATCTGATTCGTGCCTCGATCGCCAAGGAGCAGATGCGCACGCCCGACGAGCAGGTCATCGGTTCGCTCACCATGATCTATGACCACCATACCGGCGATCTGACGCGCCGTCTGGACGAGGTGCAGCACGACTATACCGACGAGATCGTCTCTACCATGCACGTGCATCTGGACCACCACAACTGCCTGGAGATTCTGGCGCTCAAGGGTCGCGGCGAGCGTGTCTACGAGCTGGCGGACCGGTTGCTGGGGCTGCGCGGCGTTAAGCACGGCGAGCTCACCTGCGCCGCAACCAAGCAGAGCCTGGGGCTGTAACGGGATTTCCCGCAGCGCACCTGCCAAAAAGGGACAGGTTTCAACGAAGGAGGGTCGCATGCGACATGTGCATATCCATGTAACGGGCATTGTGCAGGGCGTCGGCATGCGGCCATTTGTGTATCGCGAGGCTATGGCGCATGGCATCTGCGGCTGGGTGCTCAACGCGGGCGATGGCGTACACATCGAGGCGCATGCTTTGAGCGAGGCGCTCGACGAATTTGTCACCGCGCTGTCGGAGCGCGCGCCGGCCGCAGCCCGCGTTGAGCATGTCGCTGTTGCAGACCTGGAGCCCGACGCTTGGGATGCCGACGATGAGCAGGTCTTTCGTATTGTAGCGTCGCAGGATCAGACCGTGCACACGACGCTCATCTCCCCCGATATCGCCACCTGTGACGACTGCCTGCGCGAATTGTTCGACCCCGCCGACCGTCGCTATCACTACCCCTTTATCAACTGCACCAACTGCGGGCCGCGCTTTACCATCATCCGGTCGCTGCCTTATGACCGAGCGGCCACGTCGATGGATTGCTTTCCTATGTGCCCCGAGTGCGCCGCAGAGTATGGCGACCCGCTTGGCCGGCGCTTTCATGCGCAGCCCGATGCCTGCTTTGACTGCGGGCCACATATTACCTGGCGCGAGGCGGCGGGCGACATGGAGCTCGAAGGCTCGGGGGCGATGCCGGCCGTCGGCAGCACGCGCGAAACCAGCGATGCCATTATTGACCGCTGTGTCGAGCTGCTGGCCAGCGGCGGTATTGTCGCCATCAAGGGGCTGGGCGGATTCCATCTGGCCTGCAACGCCGCCAATGAGCAGGCGGTGGTCGAGCTGCGCCGTCGCAAGCGCCGCAGCAACAAGCCGCTTGCCGTTATGGTGCGCAGCCTTGCCGATACTGAACGCCTGTGCCATGTCGATGATGCCGAGCGCGACTTGCTGGCCGGCAGCATCCGCCCCATTGTGCTGCTGCGCCGCCGTGCTGTTGGCGAGGGAGATTCCCCCGACGGCCTTACACTCGCGCCATCCGTCGCGCACGATCTACCCGAGCTCGGCGTCATGCTCCCCTATACACCGCTTCAGCATCTGCTGCTTGCAGCTGCCTCGTCGCATGGCATGCACGCGCTGGTCATGACCAGCGGAAACCTGAGCGAGGAACCTATCGAGACCGACGATGCCCTTGCATGGGAACATCTTGTTGCCGCCGGCATCGCCGACGCGCTACTTGGCAACGACCGTGCGATTCTCTCACGCTACGACGACTCCGTGGTACGTGTGGTCGACGGCACCGTCATGCCTGTGCGTCGCGCACGCGGATATGCGCCGCAACCGTTGTCGCTGCCGGCGCTCGACGGCACTGCACCCTGCGTGCTCGCCTGCGGGCCGCAGCAAAAAGCCACGATCGCGCTCACGCGCGAGGACGCCGACGGCCATGTGGCCTGTTTTGTGTCGCAGCATATCGGCGATGTCGAAAACGGCGCGACCTTCGATGCCTGGAGCGCCGCCCGCGCACGTCTAGAAAACCTCTTTGACCTGACGCCTGCCGCCCTGGCATGCGACATGCACCCCAGCTATCTGTCGAGCCAGTGGGCGCGTGAGCGGGCACGGGAGCACAGTCTGCCGCTAATCGAAATCCAGCATCATCATGCGCACATCGCGAGCGTCATGGCAGAGGCGATTGTCGCTGGCCGGCTTGCGCCTGATGCACGCGTCCTCGGTATTGCCTTCGATGGTACGGGTGCCGGCACCGACGGCACCATATGGGGCGGTGAGTTTCTTATCGCCGGCCTTGCCGATTTTGAACGCGCCGCGCACCTGCGCACCTGGGCGCTGCCAGGCGGTGCCGCATCCGTGCGCGATGCCCGGCGCAATGCCTTTGCCCTGCTGAGCGAGCTCGGCCTGCTCGAGCATCCGGGTGCCGCGGGGCTTTTGGGCACCCTCGACGAGCAAACACGCAGCGTGACAGCCACCATGATCGAGCGCGGCATCAACAGCCCGCGTACCAGCAGCATGGGGCGTCTCTTTGATGCCGCGGCAGCGATTCTGGGCATCTGCGGCAAGGCAACCTACGAGGGCGAACCCGCCATAGAACTCGAAGCCGCCGCCTGGCGCGCGCTCGGCGGTAAGACCGTTTCTCTCGACGACAATCACACAGGCGTATTCACGTCTGCCGACGACTCCCCCATCTTGGACCCCCAACCGCTCATCGAAGCTCTTCTGAATGGAATCGAGGCAGGCGCGCCGGCCGACCGGCTCGCCCTCGGGTTTCACATCGCCATTACGCACGCTACGACCCACATCGCACGCGAAATCTGCGCGCGCGAAGGCATCGATACCGTCGCGCTCTCGGGCGGTGTGTTCATGAACCGGCTTTTGCTTCAGCTCCTTACCCACGAACTCAAAGACGCCGGTCTTGCCGTCTTGGTCCCCCACGCTGTACCCGCCAACGACGGCTGCATCGCCTACGGTCAGGCCGCCATCGCTCGCGTTCGCCTCGCGCAGACGGCGTTGCGATAGGCTGTTTTGCCAGCCTGTGCGCCGCCGTCTCACAGGTGTAACGCGTTTGCTCGTGACTCCCGCGAGCGCTACCATCAACTGATGGGTAATTAGGCGCCTATCCAGCGCAAAACGTATAAAAGGGGAACATTATGTGCCTTGCCGTTCCCGGTAAAGTGGTCAAACGCGACGACGACCTTAAGGCGACCGTCGACATGATGGGCATCGAGCGCCCCATTTCGCTGCGCCTCGTGCCGACGGCACAGGTAGGCGACTATATTCTCGTGCACGCCGGCTTTGGCATTCAGATTGTCGACGAGCAGGAAGCCCAAGAGACACTCGAGCTCGTCAATACCATGACCGAGCTGGCCGAAGAGGACCAACTCGCCACCAACCCAGCCGAGGCATACTAGTGGCGGCGGCGCAGCCGGTTCGCTCCGGTATCGACTTTTCGGCATTTCGCGACCCCAAGCTGGCCCGCGAGCTCATCGATCGTATTCATGAGCTTGTCGGCAAGCGCCGCATCAACCTTATGGAAGTCTGCGGTACGCATACCGTGAGCATTGGCCGCTATGGCTTTCGCTCCATTATGCCGACGGGGCTCAAACTGCTAAGCGGCCCGGGGTGCCCCGTTTGCGTCACCGCCAACCGCGACATCGATCACGCAATCGCGCTTTCCAACATGGACGGCGCCATCATCACCACCTTTGGCGACATGATGCGCGTGCCCGGATCGTCCACCTCGCTTGCCGCGCAAAAGGCGGCGGGGCGCGACATCCGCATCGTCTATTCTCCGCTCGACGCACTCGACATTGCCGAGCAAAATCCCGAACGCCCGGTCATCTTTATGGGCGTCGGCTTTGAGACCACAACGCCCACCATTGCCGCCGCTATCCTGGAGGCCGACGCGCGCGGGCTCCAGAACTTCTCGGTCTACTGTGCTCACAAGACCACGCCGCCGGCTCTGCGTGCGATCTCCAACGACCCCGAGACCGCCATCGACGGCTTTATCCTGCCTGGTCACGTCGCTACCATCACAGGCCTGGCACCCTTTGGGTTTTTGGTCGATGAGTTCGAGACCCCCGGCGTAGTCACCGGGTTTGAGCCGGTCGATATCTTGCAGGGCATCTGCATGCTGGTCCAGATGGTTGTCGAGCACAGGCCCGCAATCGACAACGCCTACCGCCGTGGCGTCAACGCAGACGGCAACCCCGTGGCGCGCCAGCTGGTCGAGCAGGTGTTTGAGCCGTGCGACACCACGTGGCGCGGACTGGGACCGATTGCGGCTTCGGGTCTTTCCATCCGACCCGAATTCGTGCGCTTTGATGCCGGCGCCCGCTTTGACGTGCCCATTGAACCGACGGTCGAGCCACGCGGGTGCCGCTGCGGCGACGTGCTGCGCGGAGCCATCACGCCGAGCGACTGCCCGCTGTTCGGCCACGCATGTACGCCCGAACACCCCGTCGGCCCCTGCATGGTGAGCTCCGAAGGCAGCTGCGCGGCGTACTTTAGATACCGCGACTAGCCCGGACGCTCCCGCGTACCGGCACCACCCACGATTGGAGTTTTCGATATGTCCCGTAATGCCACCGATAGCACTGTCCTGCTGGGCCACGGCTCCGGCGGCCAGATGATGAAGCGCATTATCGATGAGGTCTTTCTGGATGCCTTTGGGTCGCCCGAGCTGCTTGCAGGCAACGATGCCGGTGTCGCCGCACTGCCCGCAAGCGGGCGAATCGCCATGTCGACCGACAGCTTTGTGGTAACGCCGCAGTTCTTCCCCGGCGGCAATATCGGCCGCCTCGCCGTATGTGGAACCGTCAACGACGTCGCGACCTCGGGCGCTAACGTGCGCTACCTCTCATGCGGCTTTATCCTCGAAGAGGGCTATCCCATGGACAAGCTGCGCCAGATTGTGCAGACCATGGCCGAAACGGCGCGCGAGGCGGGCGTGAAGATTATCACCGGCGACACCAAGGTGGTCGAGCGTGGAGGTGCCGACGGCGTCTACATCAATACCGCCGGCGTGGGCGAGGTGCCCGCAGGCGTGACGCTCAGCGGTGCCAACTGCCGGCCCGGCGACGCCATCCTGGTATCGGGTACGCTAGGCGACCACGGCATCGCCATCATGAGCCAGCGCGAGGGCTTGGCGTTTTCGAGCAACATCGAAAGCGACGCCGCACCGCTCAATCATCTGATTGCCGACGTGCTCGCCGCCGCCCCCGACACCCGCTGCTTCCGCGACCCCACGCGCGGCGGCCTGGCATCCACGCTCAACGAGTTTGCCCAGGCCAGCGGCGTTGCCATGGAGATCGACGAGGATGCTGTGCCCGTGCGCCCCGACGTGCAGGCCGCCTGCGAGATGCTCGGCTACGATGTGCTGCAGGTGGCAAACGAGGGCAAGATGGTCGCCGTGGTGCCGGCCGAGCAAGCCGATGCCGCGCTGAGCGCCATGCGCGCCGCCCGCTACGGCGAGAATGCCGCCATCATCGGTCGCGTGCTGCCGCTTGCCGAGGGTGCCCGTCCCGCTGTGCGCGTGCGCACCGGCTGGGACTCGACCCGTATCCTCGACATGCTCGTGGGAGAGCAGCTGCCGAGAATTTGCTAGGGCGGAACCGCACGGTCGGCGCGATGCGGCTTGGTATCCCTGGAGATGTTCAGATTCCAAGCACGCCCAACGCGGAAGCCCAGTATTATGAGGTGCGTTTTAAATCCAATGACGGGAGCTTTCATGGCAGCAGCTTTTTCCCATGTGATCTTTGACCTGGACGGCACCATCCTCAACACGCTCGAGGACCTGGCGGCCGCCGGCAACCATACCTGCGAGACGCACGGCTGGCCCACGTTTGCCGTCGACGAGTACCGCTACAAGGTGGGAAACGGCATGCTCAAGCTGGTTGAGCGTTTTATGCCTGCCGAGTATGCGGGCGACAGCCGTATGTTTGAGCAGACGCTTGCCGAGTTTAGGGCTTACTACGGCGAGCACAAGGAGGACCACACCGCCCCCTATGCCGGCACAATCGAGATGCTCGACCGCCTGCGCGCCGCGGGTGTGCAGCTAGCCGTGCTCACTAACAAGGACCACGTCTCGGCGGCTCCGCTTATCGAAAAATACTTTGGTTCCGAGCGCTTTGCGCTGGTACAGGGCCGTGTTGATGCGTTTCCGCCCAAGCCCGAAGCACCCGTCACGCTGCATGTGATGGAGGAGCTGGGCGCCAATCCGGCAACCACGCTCTATGTGGGCGATTCCAATGTCGATATCCTGACCGGTCACAACGCCGGCCTTAAGAGCGCGGGCGTCAGCTGGGGCTTCCGCGGCCGCGCAGAGCTGGAAGCCGCCGGCGCCGACTACGTGGTGGACACCCAGGCAGAGCTCACGGCGCTGGCACTGGGCGAGTAACCGCACATCCCCCCACGGGCAGCTAATGTGGGACGGGGCTCTTTTAGCTGCCCCCGCACCAAAGAAGTGTCCCCCAAGCGCCGCACCATGGCAACGCCGCAGGTAGAGGACGGACAGCGAAAACGCCCCTAAGCGAGCAAGGTGACGTGAATCAGAACCACCCTTAAAAAGGGTGGTTTGCTCTTAGGGTATAACCCACGGGCCCCGGGCTCGCGTCTAAAGGCGCGGGCCCGGACTTCGTCCAGGCCTAGCGCATCTTGACCCGTGGCGCGCCGGTCGAACCGGCGGGATCACCCCCTCTTGAAGGGGTCCTCGTACTCCTTCACGCTCAGCTTGTCCAGCGCGATGTCGTGGGACTCCTGCTCC